>CAYTJQ010000040.1:7625-23637 GCA_964438205.1 uncultured Alteromonadaceae bacterium | reverse complement strand
CAATAGTAGCGCAGGAACTGACCGGCTTGCGCGGCGTGGGGCCGAAGCTGGCCGCCCGCCTGCAGGCCTACGGCGTCGAGCGGGTCGAGGACCTGTTGTTCCACTTGCCGCTGCGCTACCAGGACCGCACCCGCGTCACCCCGATCGGCGGCCTGGTCGAGGGCAGCGAAGCGGTGGTCGAGGGGGAGGTGCGCGGCGCCGACGTCACCTTCGGCCGCCGGCGCAGCCTGCTGGTGGTGCTCCAGGACGGCACCGGTACGCTGACGCTGCGCTTCTTCCACTTCAGCCACGCCCAGAAGCAGGCCCTGCGGCCCGGGGTGCGCCTGCGCTGCTTCGGCCAGGTGCGGGCCGGCCCGCGCGGCGCGGAACTCGTGCACCCGGAGTACCGGGCCCTGGGCCCCGCGCCGGCACCGGTAGAGGACCGGCTGACGCCGATCTACCCCACGACCGAGGGCATCGGCCAGCAGCAGTGGCGCAAGCTCTGCGGCCAGGCCGTGGCCCTGCTCAAGCGGCAGCCGCCGGAGGACCTTCTCGCCGGCGTCGACGACGACGGCTTCACGCTCGCCGACGCCATCGCCTACCTGCACGCGCCGTCGGCGGGCGCGGCGCTCGACGCGCTGCAGGACGGTCGCCACCCGGCGCAGCTGCGCCTCGCCCGGGAGGAACTGCTGGCCCACCACCTCTCCCTGCGCCACCTGCGGGCCCGGGAACGCGCCCACCGCGCGCCGGCCATGGCGCCCGACAGCGCGGGGCTGCGCGACTTCCTGGCGCGGCTGCCCTTTGCCCCCACCGCCGCCCAGGAGCGGGTCATGGCGGAAATCGCCGCGGACCTCGCCGGCGAGGCGCCGATGCTGCGCCTGGTGCAGGGCGACGTCGGCTCCGGGAAAACGCTGGTCGCCGCCGCGGCGGCCCGTCAGGCCATCGCCGCGGGCTACCAGGTGGCGATCATGGCGCCCACGGAGCTCCTCGCCGAGCAGCACCGGGTGAACTTCGAGGGCTGGTTCGCGGAGGAACCGGTCACTGTTGCCTGGCTCAGCGGCCGCGTGAAGGGCGCGGCCCGGCGCGAGGCCCTGGCCGCCATCGGCGACGGCAGCGCGGACCTGGTGGTCGGCACCCACGCCCTGTTCCAGGACGCCGTATCCTTTGCCCGCCTCGGCCTGCTCATCGTCGACGAACAGCACCGCTTCGGCGTGCACCAGCGGCTGTCCCTCAAGGACAAGGCCGCCGACTGGCGGCCGCACCAGTTGGTGATGACCGCCACGCCGATCCCGCGCACCCTGTCCATGGTCGCCTACGCGGACCTCGACTGCTCGGTAATCGACGAGCTGCCCCCGGGGCGCAAGCCGGTGAACACGGTACTGGTGGACAGCGCCCGCCGGGACACGGTGATCGAGCGGGTCGCCCGCGCCTGCGCCGAGGGCCGCCAGGCCTACTGGGTCTGCACCCTGGTGGAGGAGAGCGACGTGCTGCAGGCGCAGGCCGCGGAGGCGACCTACGAGGAGCTGGCCGACGGCCTCCCCGGGCTGCGGGTGGGGCTGATCCACGGCAAGCTGCCGGCGGCGCGGAAGGCCGAGGTCATGGCAGCCTTCAAGGCCGGGGACTGCGACCTGCTGGTGGCGACGACGGTGATCGAGGTCGGCGTGGACGTGCCCCGGGCGAGCCTGATGGTGATCGAGAACCCGGAGCGCCTGGGCCTGGCCCAGCTGCACCAGCTCCGCGGCCGGGTCGGCCGCGGCAGCGCCGAGAGCCACTGCGTGCTGCTCTACCAGTCGCCACTGTCGGCGAACGGCAGGGAGCGGCTGCAGGCGCTGCGGACGAGCAACGACGGCTTCTTCATCGCGCGCAAGGACCTGGAACTGCGCGGCCCCGGCGAGGTGCTGGGCACGCGGCAGACCGGCCTCATGGATTTCCGCGTGGCGCGCCTGCCCGAGCACGAGGACCTGCTAGACGCGGTACAGGCACAGGCCCGGGCTCTCGCCGAGCGCTACCCGGAGCGGGTCGCGCCGCTCATCGAGCGCTGGACGGGAACGCGCCAGGCCTTCGCCGGGGTCTGAGCGCCGGCACGGCGCCCGCTCAGGGCAGGATCGGCGGCAGGGCCTTCTGCAGCGCGATCTTCTCGCGGATGGCCTCGCCGGTGAGGGCGAAGCCCTTGAGCTCGCCGGCGCCGTCGCGGAACTCGCAGCGCACGTTGGCGCCGTCGGCGTCGATCTGCCATTCCCCCGCCGCACCCGCCGGCGGCGGCGCGACCACCACCGGGCAGGTCGGCGTCTTGATGGTCACGGGCATTGCCGGGTAGCTCGCCGCGGTGCGCTCGCCGGTGAGGGTCTTGCCGAGGGCCCGGGCCGCCGCCATCAGCGGCGCCACGTACACCAGCACGTGCCCCTCCACTTCGGCGCAGTCGCCGAGCGCGTAGACGTTCGGCGCCGAGGTCTCGAGGTAGCGGTTGACCACCACACCGCGGTTGGTGGCGAGCCCCGCGGCCCGGGCGAGCCCCGTGCGCGGACGCACGCCGACCGCGGAGACGACGAGGTCCGCGGCGATCGTCTCACCGTTGTCCAGGGTGACCTCCACCCCGTCCTCGACCCTGTTCACCGCCGTGGCCAGCGCGCCGAAGTGAAACACCGCGCCCTGCTCGGCGAGGGCGGCCTGCACCGCCTTGCCGGCGGTTTCCGGCAGCAGCGTCGGCAGGCAGTAGCCCAGCGGATCGACCACCTCGACGTCGTAGCCGCCGTTCAGGAGGTCGTTGGTGAACTCGCAGCCGATGAGCCCGCCGCCGATGATGCACACGCGCCGGGCGTTGTTCTCGGCCATGGCCGCGCGGAAATCAGCGTAGTCCATGAGGTCGTTCACGGAGTAGACGTAGTCGAGGCCGTCGCCCGCCAGCGGCGGTTCGATGACCTGAGAGCCCACGGCCAGCACCAGCTTGCCGTAGTGGATCATCGTGGCGTCCTCGCCCACGTGCAGGACCTGCTTTTCCGTGTCGATCTCGTTGACCTTGGTATGGGTCCACACCTTGGCGTCGAGCTGCGTGCCCATGCCGCCGGCGTCCTGCTGGGCGAGATCGTCGGCGCCCGTGTTCTTGGTGTAGCCCGTGGAGAGCATGGGCTTGGAGTAGGAGCGGCCGTCGTCGGCGGTGATGAGGATCACCGGCGTCTCGCTGTCGTAGCGGCGGATCTCCCGGGCGAGTCCGTAGCCGGCGAGGCCGGTGCCGATAATCACGATCGGCGCGTGCTCCCGGTCCGCCTCGGCCTCCTGGTGGTGCGGGGTCTCCTCGACCGGCGACTCCTCGAGCAGCTCGAAGTCCTCCTTGCCGACACCGCAGTCCGGGCAGAGCCAGTCCTCGGGCACATCCTCCCAGCGCGTACCGGGCGGAATGTCATCATCGGGCCAGCCCCTGGCCTCGTCGTAGACCAGCCCGCAGACGATACATTCCCACTTGCTCATAGCCACCCTCCTGCCGTCCACCCCGGGGGCGGAAAAGCGACCACTATAAATTGGCGCCGGGAATGTGCAAGGGCGACGGGGCTTCGCCTTCGAAGCCGTGACCTTGCACGCACAGGCGTTCTGGCGCATCCTCGCGCCTCGTCCCGTACAGCAACCCCCGTGACCCGAGTCCTGCCCGACAGCTCCGCCGACCCTGCCTGGCGCAGCCCCGACGACCCGCGTCTCGCCGGGCTTCACGGCCTGCGCCACTGGCTCCTCGACGACGGCTCGCTGACCCG
Source organism: uncultured Alteromonadaceae bacterium (assembly GCA_964438205.1). GTDB lineage: Bacteria > Pseudomonadota > Gammaproteobacteria > Pseudomonadales > Halieaceae > Pseudohaliea. The sequence continues at coordinate 19,915 of CAYTJQ010000040.1, read as the reverse complement.
GCGCCTGGTGGACAGCGGGGGCGCCTTCCGCGTGCAGCGCCTGAGCCAGCGCTGGGCCACGCCGCGGGCCAGCGAGCAACGGATCCTGGCGCAGGGCCTGCGGCAGCGGGCCCTGGTGCGCGAGGTCGTCCTCCGCCTCGACGGCGAGGCGGTGGTCTTCGCCCGCAGCGTGTTTCCCTACGCCAGCCTCTGCGGCCGCCTGGCGCACCTGCGCAAGCTCCAGGGCAGCTCCCTGGGGGCGATCCTGTTCAGCGCCCCGGACATGCGCCGCAGCCCCTTCCAGGTCGCCCTGCTCGACGGTGACAGCCGCTACCTGCCGGCCGCGCTGCGCCAGGACCGCCCGGCCTGGGCCCGGCGCTCCGTGTTCCGCCTGCATGGCCAGCGGCTGCTGGTCAGCGAGGTCTTCCTCGCGCCGTTCCGCCCCTGGGCGCCCGGGCCGGGTCTCGAGCGCGGCTGGCGCCGCCGCGTGAGCGCTGCAATCCTGCCCACAACGCAGTAAGCTTTCGTCCCCATGACGACTCTGAGCCAACCCTCGCCCGGCAAGGCCGCCGCGCTCCTGCAGCTGATCCGCTGGGACCGCCCCATCGGCACGCTGCTGCTGCTGTGGCCGACGCTCTGGGCCCTGTGGATCGCGGCGGAGGGCCTGCCGGACCTGGACCTGCTGGTGATCTTCAGCGTCGGCACCTTCCTCATGCGCTCCGCCGGCTGCATCATCAACGACCTCGCCGACCGCAACTTCGACGGCGGCGTCACGCGGACCCGGGAGCGGCCCCTGGTCACCGGGCGGGTCTCGGTGAACGAGGCGGTGGGCCTGTTCTGCGTGCTCTGCCTGCTCGCCTTCGGCCTGGTGCTGCTGACCAACCGGCTGACGGTGATGCTCTCCGTACCGGCACTGCTGCTGGCGTCGACCTACCCGTTCATGAAGCGCTACACCCACTTCCCGCAGATCGTCCTCGGCCTCGCTTTCTCCTGCGCCATCCCCATGGCCTTCGCCGCCCAGCGCGGCGAGCTGCCGCCGGCGCTGTGGCTCCTGTTCACCGCCAACGTGCTCTGGACCGTGGTCTACGACACCAAGTACGCCATGGTGGACCGGCGCGACGACCTCCAGGTCGGCATCAAGAGCACGGCGGTGCTCTTCGGCGATGCGGACCGCACCATCATCGCCGCGCTGCAGCTGCTCTGCCTCGCCGCCCTCTACCTCGCCGGCGAGCGCTTCGGCCTCGGGCTCTGCTACAACGCCAGCCTGCTTGTGACCGCCGGGCTGTTCGGTTATCACCTGTACCTCATCCGCCACCAGGACGAAGCCGCGTGCTTCCACGCCTTCCTGCACAACCGCTGGGTGGGCCTCACGGTCTTCCTCGGCATCGCCGCCGACTACGCCCTGCCGGCCCTCACCGGCTGAAGAGCGCGAGCCGCCGTGGCTGACTTCGCGCTGCAGGCCCTGGGCAGCCTGGAGGCCCTCCCCGCCGCGGCCTGGGACGGCCCCGCCACGGCGGCCTATCCCTTCCTGCGCCACGACTTCCTGCTCGGGCTGGAGACCACCGGCTGCACCACCGCCGACAGCGGCTGGCAGCCCTGCCACCTCGTGCTCCGCGACGGTGACGCGGTGGAGGCCGCAGCCCCGGGCTACCTGAAGGGCCATTCCTACGGCGAGTACGTCTTCGACTGGGCCTGGGCCGACGCCTGGCGGCGCATGGGCCTCGCCTACTACCCGAAACTGGTCACGGCCATCCCGTTCACGCCGGCGACGGGGCCGCGGCTCCTGTGCCGCCCCGGCGTGGACCCGGCCGGCGCCTGGGCCGCGCTGCTCGAGGGCGTGAAGCAGCTCGCCGAACGGCGCGGCCTGTCCTCCTGGCACGTGCTGTTCCCGGAGCCGGCAACGGCGGCGCTCCTGGCGGGGCTGGGCCTCGCCACCCGCCACGCCGTGCAGTTCCACTGGTTCAACCGCGGCTACGGGGACTTCGACGACTTCCTCGCCACCTTTGCCAGCCGCAAGCGCAAGGCCCTGCGCCGGGAGCGCCGGCGCGTGGCGGAGCAGGGGCTCGCGCTGCGCACCCTCACCGGGGGCGAGATCCGCCCCGCCGACTGGGCGACCTTCCACCGCTTCTACCAGCTCACCTACGCCAAGCGCAGCGGCCACGGCGGCTACCTGAACCGCGCCTTCTTCACCGAGGTGGCGCCGCGGCTCGGCGAGCAGGTGGTCATGGTGCTCGCCGACCGGGGCGGCCGCGACGTCGCCGGGGCGCTCTACTTCCGCGGCGAGGACACGCTCTACGGCCGCTACTGGGGCTGCGAGGAAGAGTTCGACTGCCTGCACTTCGAGGCCTGCTACTACCGCGGGATCGACTACTGCATCGCCGAGGGCATCGGCCGCTTCGACCCCGGGGCCCAGGGCGAGCACAAGATCCAGCGCGGTTTCGAGCCCATCCACACCCGCTCCAGCCACTGGATCGCCGAGCCCGCACTGGCCGATGCCGTGGCCGCCTTCACCCGCGAGGAGCTGGACCACGTGGAGGCCTACCGGCGGGAGGCGGCGAAGCTGTTGCCGTTCCGGGCGGAAGAGGCGGGCTGAGGCTCAGCCGCGGCGCCAGAGCAGCAGGCGGTTGTTCGCGGGCATGGTGTGATCGGCCTCGAGGGCAAAGCCCGCGCCGGCGGCAAGCTTGTCCACCGCCTCGAAGTCACGGATGGCGCTGTGCGGCGAACGCGCCGCCAGCCACTGGTCGAACTGCGCGTTGCTCTCCGACGTGTAGCCCCCGCCATAGTTGAACGGCCCGTAGACCGCCAGCAGCGTGCCCGCGGCCGCGCCCGCCAGGGCCTCGAACAGGGCCTCGGTCGCTGCCCAGGGCATGATGTGCAGCGTGTTCGCCGTGAACACGCCGTCCGCTACGGGCATGGGCCAGGGCCGGTCGCAGACGTCCAGGGCGCGCGGGACCTCGAGGTTAGCCGCGGGAAAGGCGAGGCAGCGCGGCTCTAGGACGGCGAGGGCGTCGGGATGCTCGGTGGGCTGCCAGCGCAGCCAGGGCATGGCGGGGGCGAAGGCGGTGGCGTGCTGGCCGGTACCGGCGCCGATCTCGAGCACCCCCGCGCAGCCACCGAAGGCGGCCCGGAGCACCGCCAGGATCGGTTCCCGGTTGTTCTCGCAGGCCTGGGAGAAGGGCAGCTCGACCACGCTCACCTCAGGCCATGTCGAAGTCGGCGAAGTCCGGTGCGCGCATGTGCCACCAGTAGGCCGCCGTGGACCGGGGCCAGTTGTTGCTGATGCGGCCCCCGGCATCCTTGTACCAGCTGTCGCAGTCGGCGGCCCACACGGTCTGCGCCAGTTCGCCCTGCATGCGGTCGTTGTAGGCCCGCTGCACGCCGGGGTTCACCGCCAGGCGCCGGAGATCGTGGACCAGCAGCTTGTCGATGCAGGCGGCCACGTAGCGGCACTGCCGCTCCACCATGAAGATGATGGAGTTGCTGCCGAGGTTGCTGTTCGGCCCGTAGAGCATGAAGAAATTCGGAAAGCCCGCCGTGCAGACTCCCCGGTATGCTTCCTCGCCATCGGCCCAGGCCTCGCCGAGGGAGCGGCCGTCGCCGCCGACGAACTCGACCTGGCCCTGCATCGGGTGGGTCTGGAAACCGGTGCCGTAGATGACCACGTCCACCGGCCGGGCCCGGCCGTCGGCGGTGCGCACCCCCTGCTCATCGAAGCCCTCGATGGGCGAGGTCACCAGCTCCACGGTACTGCGCCGGAACGCGCTGTAGTAAACGTCGGAGAACAGGATGCGCTTGCAGCCGATGCGATAGCGGGGCGTCAGCCTGTCGCGCAGGGCCGGGTCGTCGATCTCCTCCTCGAGGTACTGGCGGCTCTTGCGCTCCAGCAGCGCCCGGGCGATGCGGCTCCTGCTGCGCAGTACCGGGTACAGCACCCATTCACCGCGCAGCCAGACCAGCAGCCGGGCCAGCTTCTGCGCCAGCGGCAAGCGGGCGAAGAGCGCTTTCTCCCAGTCGTGGTAGGCGCGGTCGCCGCGGCGCACCACGTAGTTGGGGCTGCGCTGGTAGACGTAGAGCTGCGCCGCCTCCCGCGCCACGTGGGGGATGAACTGGATCGCGCTGGCGGCGGTGCCGATCACCGCCACCCGCTTGCCGGCCAGCGGCACGTCGTGATTCCAGCGCGCGGAATGGAAGGTCTCTCCGCGGAACCGGTCGGCGCCCGGGAACGCGGGGGTGAAGGGCACGTTGAGCTGGCCGAGCCCGCTGACCAGCGCCCGCGCCGACAGTCGCTCGCCGCTCTCGAGCTCCACGTGCCAGCGATCGTCGTCGCCGAAGGCGGCGCGCTTCACCGGGGTCGACAGGCGCAGGTGCGGGCGCAGGCCGAAGCGCTGGGCCGTGTCCTCGAAGTAGGCGCGGATCTCCTCGTGGGGTGCGTGCAGGCGCGTCCAGTCCGGTTTCGGCGCGAAGGAGTAGCTGTACAGCACCGAGGGCACGTCGCAGCAGGCGCCCGGGTAGCTGTTGTCGTACCAGGTGCCGCCGACGGCGGGGGATTTCTCGAGGATGACGAAGTCGCGGATACCGCGCTTGAGCAGGACGATGCCCATGCACAGGCCGGACATGCCGGCGCCGATGATGATGACCTGGTGGCCCTTCCCGTCAGTCATCAGGCCGGGGCATCACGGGTAAAGACCAGCTCCCGTGCGGCCGATTCATCAGGGCTGTAGCGATAGCCGGCGACGTCGAAATCCTTGAGCGCTTCCGGCTCGTTGAGCTCGTTGTCGATGATGTAGCGGGCCATCTGGCCGCGCGCCTTCTTGGCGTAGAAGGAAATGACCCTGTACTTGCCGCCCTTCAGGTCCTTGAACACCGGGGTCACCACCTCTGCGTCCAGGGCCTTCGGCTGCACCGCCTTGAAGTACTCGTTGGAGGCGAGGTTCACCAGCACCCGGCTGCCGCTCCTGCCGAGCTGCCGGTCCAGGGTGCGGGTGATGCGGTCGCCCCAGAACGCATACAGGTTCGCGCCGCCGCGGTTGGCGAACTTGAGGCCCATCTCGAGGCGGTAGGGCTGCATCAGGTCCAGCGGGCGCAGGAGGCCGTACAGCCCGGACAGGATGCGCAGGTGCTTCTGCGCGAAGGCGAGGCCCGCGCTGTCCAGGGTCTCGGCCTCCAGGCCCGTGTAGACATCGCCGCGGAAAGCGAGGACCGCCTGCTTGGCGTTGTCGAGGTCGAAGGGCGGCGCCCAGTTCATGAAGCGCTCGTGGTTGAGCTCGGCGATCGTCTCGCTCACGCCCATGAGATCGCGAAGGGCGTCCGGGCTGAGGCCGCGGGCGTCCTCAACCAGCTCCGCCGCGGCATCCATGAACGCCGGCTGGGTGGCCCTGCGGGTCGTTGGAGCAGTCTCGAAATCGAGGGTCTTCGCGGGCGAGATCACGGTGAGCATGGGAGCCTCTCTGGTTCCGGCGGCGCTGCGGCACGCTATGATACCCTTCGCGCGAATAATCAAAAAGGATCACCCCGCCATGACCCGGGTCCGCCGGCTCGTGCAGCTCATCGATGCCTTTACCGGGATCTGCGGCCATGCCCTCGCCTGGCTGGTCGCGGCCATGGCGCTTCTCACGGCCGCGGTGGTGCTCATGCGCTACGGCCTCGAGCTGGGGTCGATCGCCGCCCAGGAGGCGGTCACCTATCTCCACGCCACCGGGTTCATGCTCGGCGCCGCCTACGCCCTGAAAACCGGCGCCCACGTGCGCGTGGACATCTTCTACCAGCGCTTCACGCCGCGCACCCGGGCCTGGATCGACAGCCTCGGCGGTATCGTTTTCCTGCTGCCGCTGTGCGCGGTCATCGGCCTTGGCAGCGCCGACTTCGTCGCCCAGGCCTGGTCCGTGCACGAGACCTCGGCGGATGCCGGCGGCATTCCCGCCGTGTTCCTGCTGAAGACCCTGCTGCCGCTGATGGCGGCAAACCTCGCCCTGCAGGGTGTGGCGGAGATCCTGCGCAACGCGCTGACGCTGTGCGGGGACACGACCCCCTGATGGACGGGACCATCGCCCTGTGGCTGTTCGCGGCCGTCTGCCTGCTGCTCATGCTCGGCTACCCGGTGGCCTTCACGCTCGCCGGCACCGCGCTGGCCTTCGCCGCCGGCGGAATCATCGCCGGCGTCTTCGACGCGGCCTTCCTCTCCGCCCTGCCCGGCCGGCTCTTCGGCACCATGAGCAACACCACGCTCATCGCCGTACCGCTGTTCGTGCTCATGGGGGTCATCCTCGAGAAGTCGAAGGTCGCCGAGGAGCTGCTCGACAACATGGCGCACCTCCTCGGCGGCGTGCGCGGGGGCCTCGCCCTCTCCGTGGTCATCGTGGGCATGCTGCTGGCGGCGAGTACCGGTATCGTCGGTGCCACCGTGGTGACCATGGGCCTGCTGTCGCTGCCGAGCATGCTCCGCGCGGGCTACAGCCCGGCCATCGCCACCGGCACCATCTGCGCTACCGGCACCCTCGGCCAGATCATCCCGCCGTCCATCGCGCTCGTCCTACTCGGCGACATTCTCTCCAGCGCCTACCAACAGGCGCAGCTGCGCATGAACGTGTTCAGCCCGGACACGGTTTCCGTCGGCGACCTGTTCATGGGCGCGATCATCCCTGGGCTGCTCCTGGTGGCGCTGTACATGGTCTTCCTGCTGCTGGTCGCCTGGCTGCGGCCGGGCCTCATGCCGGCGGGCAGGCGCGAGCCGGTGGACACGCTCGCCTTCCTCCGCGGACTGATACCGCCGCTGGCGCTTATCGCCGTGGTCCTCGGCTCCATCCTGGCCGGCGCCGCGACCCCCACGGAGGCGGCCGGTGTCGGCGCCGTGGGCGCCTGGCTGCTGGCCCTGGCCAAGGGCGAGATGCCCCTGGACCGGCTGGGCGCGGTACTCCGCAACACGCTGGAGATCACCGCCATGGTCTTCATGATCCTGGTCGGCGCAGCGGTGTTCTCGCTGGTGTTCCGCGGCTTCGGCGGCGAGGAGCTGATCCACACCTTCCTCACGGATCTGCCCGGCGGCGTCTTCGGTGCGACCCTGTTCGTGATGGTACTGATCTTCCTCCTCGGCTTCATTCTCGACTTCATCGAGATCACCTTCGTGGTCGTGCCGATCGTCGGCCCGGTGCTGCTGATGATGGGCCTGGACCCGGTCTGGCTCGGCATCATGATCGCCATCAACCTGCAGACCTCGTTCCTTACGCCGCCCTTCGGCTTCGCCCTGTTCTACCTCCGGGGCGTCGCGGCCGACCAGGTGCCGACGGGCGCAATCTACCGCGGCGTGATACCCTTTATCGTGATCCAGCTGCTCGTGATCGCCGCTCTCTGGCAATGGCCGGAGCTCGCCACCTGGCTGCCCGCGGCGCTCTCGGACTAGCCCTGGCAACCCGGGAACAGCCATGAACGACATCGATTCCACTCCGACGCCCCAGGGCGAACTGGCGCTGCAGACCATCGCCATGCCCAAGGACACCAACGCCGAGGGCGACATCTTCGGCGGCTGGCTGCTGTCACAGATGGACCTCGCCGGCGCGATCGCCGCGCGCGAGGTCGCCGGCGGCCGGGTGGCAACGGTGGCCATCGAGGGCATGGCGTTCATCACGCCGGTGCACGTGGGCGCGGTAGTCTCCTGCTACTGCGACGTGATCGAGATCGGCCGCAGTTCCATCCGCATCGTGGTCGAGGTATGGATTGACTCGCCGCACGACGGCGAGCCCATCAAGGTGACCGAGGGCGAGTTCATCTTCGTCGCCATCGACGACAAGCGCCGCACCCGCACCATCAAGCGCTAGCGCACCTCACTCTTCCGCCCGGGGCACCGGGTCGCCGAGGACCGCCGTGCGGGCATTGATGTAGGCCTGCTCGGAAATACCGTGGTAGGCGCGCACCGCCTCCAGGAACTCGCGGTAGGAGCGGTAGACCTTCCGCGCCATCGGGTCCCCGGCCACCAGGCGGGCCATGACTTCGTCGCTTTTCTCCTTGAGCAACGCGAGTACATCGTCCGGCAGCCGCCGCAGCTTCACCTCGTGCTCGTCCAGCAGCGTCTCCAGGGAGGCGTTGTTGCGCGCCGTGAACTCGTCGAGCATGTCCTGGTTCGTGGCCCGGGCCGCGTCGCGGACGATGGCCCTGAGATCTCCCGGGAGGGCCGCCAGGGCCTCGGCATTGACGATGAACTCGAGCATGGCGCCGGGCTCGTGCCATCCGGGGTAGTAGTAGTACTCGGCGACCTCGTGCAGGCCCAGGGCCAGGTCGTTGTAGGGGCCGACCCACTCGACCGCGTCGATGACGCCGGTCTGCATCGAGGTATAGACGTCGCCCCCGGGAATGTTGACCGCCGTGCCGCCGGCGGCCGTGAAGACCTCGCCGGCCAGCCCCGGAATGCGCATCTTCAGGCCGCGCAGGTCGGCCGTCGAAGTGATCTCGCGGTTGAACCAGCCGGCCATCTGCACACCGGTGCTGCCACCGGCGAAGGGCACCACCCCGAAGGGCGCGTAGGTCTCGCGCCAGAGCGCGTCGCCGCCGCCGTAGTGCAGCCAGCCGTTCATTTCCTGTGCCGTCATGCCGAAGGGCACGGCCGTGAAGAAGACCGCCGCGGGAATCTTGCCTTTCCAGTAATAGGAGGCACCGTGGCCCATCTCGGCCACGCCGCCGGACACCGCGTCGAACACACCGAGCGCCGGAACGATCTCGCCGGCACCGTAGACCCGCACCGTGAGCCGGCCGTCGCTCAGCTCGCCGACCAGCCGGGCGAAGGTCTCCGGCGCCGTGCCGAGACCGGGCAGGTTCTTGGGCCAGGTCGTGACCAGCTTCCACGCGAAGCGCTCACCGCTGCCGGTGCCGGGGCCGGCGGCCAGGACCCGGCCGCCACCGGCGCGCTCCGCGGCCCAGAAACCGACGACCGCTACCAGGGCGGCGGTGAGCAGGAGGATGACGAGGGGCTGGAGCTTGCTGGGGCTCGGGTTCACGGATGCCGGCCTGACCTTGTCGTTATTGTGCGTGGTGTCGCTAGAGCGCCTGGAGCTTCGCGTACTGCAGCACCAGCCACTTGCTGCCCTCGCCCTCGAAGTTCACCTCGACGCGGGCGCTGGCGCCACGACCCTCGAAGTTTAGCACGACCCCCTCGCCAAAGATCGGATGGTAGACCCGCTGGCCGAGGCTGAAGGCCGCGTCCGCCATGGACGGCTGCGCCAGGGAGCCGAGGGGCCGGCTGACGCTGCTCTGCAGGCGCACCTCGTGCAGCAGCTCGCCGGGAATCTCGCGCAGGAAGCGGGAGGGCGCGTTGTAGCTCTCGCTGCCGTGAAGGCGCCGCGTCTCCGCATAGGTGAGCACCAGCCGCTCCATGGCGCGGGTAATGCCGACGTAGCAGAGCCGGCGCTCCTCCTCGAGGCGGCCGGGCTCCTCCACGGACATGCGGTGCGGGAACAGGTTCTCCTCCATGCCCGCGAGGAACACCAGGGGGAACTCCAGCCCCTTGGCCGAGTGCAGGGTCATGAGCTGCACGCTGTCCTCGTGCGCCTCGGCCTGGTTGTCGCCGGCGTCGAGGGCCGCGTTGTCGAGGAACTGTTGCAGCGGCGACAGTTCCTCGCCCACCGGCGCGAACTGCCGCGCGGCGGTGACCAGCTCCTCCAGGTTCTCCACCCGGGCCTGGCCGCGCTCCCCCGTCTCCCGGCGGTGCAGGTCGATGAGCCCCGCGCCCTGGATCACCGTCTCCGTCAGTTCCTCGAGGCTCATGCTGTCGGTGCCGCCGTCGAGTTCGTCGATGAGCACGCGGAAGCCCTCGAGGGCGGAGAGCGCGCGCGCGGCAAGCAGCTTTTCCCCGGCGGCGATCGCCATGGCCTGCCACAGGGAGACACCGCGCTCCCGGGCGATCGCCCGCAGCGTGTCGAGGGTCTTGCCGCCGATACCCCGGGGCGGGGTGTTGATCACGCGCTCCATGGCGGCATCGTCGCCGCGGTTCACCAGCAGGCGCAGGTAGGCGAGCGCGTTGCGGATTTCCATGCGCTCGTAGAAGCGCTGGCCGCCGTAGATGCGGTAGGGCACGCCGGCGCGGATCAGGGCCTCCTCCAGCACCCGGGACTGGGCGTTGGAGCGGTAGAGGATGGCCACGGAGCGCCGCGGGTGACCGTCCCGGAGCCACTCCCCGAGCCGGTCGACGATGAAGCGCGCCTCGTCGTGCTCGTTGAAGCCGGCGTAGAGCTGGATCGGCTCGCCGCTGTCCCCGGCGGTCCAGAGCTCCTTGCCCAGGCGACCCGCGTTGTGGGCGATCACCCCGTTGGCGGCGCGCAGGATAGTCTGGGTCGAGCGGTAGTTCTGCTCGAGGCGCACCGTCTGTACGCGCTCGAAGTCGTCGCTGAAGCGCTGGATGTTCTCGATGCGGGCACCGCGCCAGCCGTAGATGGACTGGTCGTCATCGCCGACGGCGACCACCGGGACGCGACCGCCGGCGAGTACCCGGAGCCAGGCGTACTGGATGGTGTTGGTGTCCTGGAACTCGTCGACGAGGATCTGCCGGAAGCGGCCCTGGTAGTGCGCCAGCACCTCCGGCTTCTTCAACCACAGCTCGTGCGCGCGCAGGAGCAGCTCGGCGAAGTCCACCAGGCCGCCGCGCTCGCAGGCGACTTCGTAGGCCCGGTAGATGCGCAGCATCGTCTGCGCGAAGAGGTCGCCGGGGGGCGGTTCGATGTGGGCGGCGCGGCGCCCCTCGTCCTTCTGGCCGTTGATGTACCACTGCGCCTGCCGCGGCGGCCAGCGCGCCTCGTCCAGCTCCAGCTCCCGGCACACGCGCTTGACCAGGCGCAGCTGGTCGTCGCTGTCGAGGATCTGGAAATTCTGCGGCAGCCCCGCGTCCTGCCAGTGCATCTTCAGCAGCCGGTGGGCGAGACCGTGGAACGTGCCGACCCACATCCCGTGCACCGGCAGCTGCAGCATCTGCTCGATACGGCTGCGCATTTCCCGCGCGGCCTTGTTGGTGAAGGTCACGGCAAGGATCGCGTGCGGCGAGAGACCTCCGGCGCGAATGAGCCAGGCGATGCGGTGCACCAGCACCCGCGTCTTGCCCGAGCCGGCCCCGGCGAGCACCAGCAGGTTGGGGCTCTCGGCGGCGACGGCCTCGCGCTGGGCATCGTTCAGAGGGGAGAGGATGTCGCTTACGTCCATCGCGGCATTCTATCCGCTTTGCCCGCAGCGCTCACGGCCGGTGGGCTAAGCGGGTGGGCTAAGCCGGTGGGCAATGCTGGCGCCGCCGGGGACCACTGGGTAACATCGAAACGCGCACAGTGTCCCGTGGATGATCCGATGGCAGACAGAGATGACGACGCGACGCCCTTCGATGAAGATCGCTGGATAGATCGGGACGACGGCAGACCACAGAAGATGGTCGACAGGGACGGTCCGTCCCGGCGGGGACCTGCGCCCGCCGATGCCAGCGACGACCCGGAGGCCGAAGACGGCAACGCCCTGGTCGATCGCGACGAGGACGATCCCGAACCGGGCCCCTGGCTCGAGCCCGAGCCAACGGAGGCGGCGACGCCCGGCCAGGACCGGCGCGAAACGCCTTCGCGCTGGCAGTCCGCGGAAGACTGGGATGAGGCAGCGCCCCCCTGGAACAGCGACGACGATTGGGAGCAGGACAGCTGGGAGGTCGCGGACGGCGACGGCGACGGCGACGAGAACCGGGACGAGAGCGGCAGCGCCGCCGAGCCTTCACCGCCACTGCCTCCGGTCGACCCGCCGCGGCCGCCGACCGCGGCGGCGCCGGGGAAGCTGCCCGGCGACAACGCCCCAGTGGCCCGGGACAGCGACTGGGAGGAAGAGCCGGAGGACGCGGAAGATGCCTGGGATCCGCCACCCGGTGACGGCGAGGATGCCTTCAACCGCGTGGTGGAGCGCGAACTCAGCGAGCATCCCTACCTCGGCGACTCGGACGACGACGGGTGGGACCTGCCTACGGAAGACGATGAATCGAGCGCAGCGGACACAGAGCCCGAGGAGGACGCACCGGCTGCGCCACCCGGAACGGCGGCCGCTGCCGCACCGGCCCGGGCCCGGGAAACGCCCGCGGCGGGCCCTCGGCGCTGGCCGATCGTATCGCTGGCCGTCGCTGCGCTCGCCCTTGCGCTGCTGGCGCTGGGCGGTGTCGGTGTCGTCAGGGAGCGCAGTGAGCTCCAGGCCCAGGTCCGGGACCTGCAGGCACAGCTCGCGCGGCGCCCGACGGCCGAGGAGGCGCAGGGTGATCGCGCAGCGGCACGGGAGCTGCAGGCACGCGTGCAGGTCCTGGCGTCCGACCTCGCCAC
>CAYTJQ010000040.1:0-7525 GCA_964438205.1 uncultured Alteromonadaceae bacterium | reverse complement strand
ATGCATCCAGCAATGAATAAATGAATAAACACAGGCCTCGACGCCGAGCAAGAGGCCATAACCGGGAGGACCTGCAATGAAAAAGACAACCTGGGCACTGATGCTGGCGCTCTGTGCGAGCGCCGGCGCGCACGCTGACTGCACGGCGCCGGAGCAACCGACGCTGCCCGACGGTGCCAGGGCGTCCATGGAAGAGATGCTGGCCGGCCAGAAGGCGGTCAAGTCCTTCCAGGAGGCCAACATGGACTATATGAAGTGCATGGAAGCCCGCATGGAGGCCGCCAAGCAGGCCGGCAAGGATGCCGAGACCAAGGACGCCCGCAACGCGGCCGCGGAGACCTACACCGCCGCCGTTGAGGCGTACAACAAGGCGGTTTCTGCGGAGGAGACCGTGGCCGGCGACTTCAACACGCAGGTGCGCGAGTACAAGGCCGCCAACCAGTAGCGTGCGCCGGCCGCTGGCCGGCCCAGAACAATAACGAGCCCAGGGGGTACCCATGGAGCCTTGCAGGCCGCGGCTGCTCGCCGCGCTACTGCTGCTTGCGCTGCCGGCCGCCGCCGCGGGTTTCCGGTTGAGCGACCAGTGCCCGCCGGGCTTCGAACAGCTGTCCGGTGCTGTCTGCCGCCTCGCCACCCTCTACGACCAGTACGGCTCCCTCCGGGGTCGCGGCGTCGGCGGCACGCGCACGGGCCTGCCGCCCCGCCGCGACGGGTTCACCGCGCAGCAGATCGACCTCGGCCGCTACCTCTTCTTCGACCCGCTCCTGTCCGCCGACGGCAGCCTTTCCTGCGCCAGCTGCCACGACCCGGCCCTGGGCTTCGCCGACGGTCGCGGTCGCAGCGCCGGGCTGCACGGCGAGCCGCTGCCGCGCGGGGCGCCGACGCTCTGGAACAGCGCCTTCCTGCAGCAGTTTTTCTGGGATGCCCGCGCCGACTCCCTCGAGGCGCAGCTGACCGGCCCCCTCTACGCCCCCGAGGAGATGGGCAACAACCCCGCCGACCTGCTCGCAGCGCTGCGCGGCAACGACGCGTACCGGTCGCTGTTCCGGGCCGCCTTCGGCGACGACAGCGGCCCCATCGACACGGCACAGGTATCCACGGCCCTCGCCGCCTTCGAAGCGTCCCTGGTGTCCCTGAACAGCCGCTACGACCGCTATGCTCACGGCGACCACGATGCCCTCGATGCCGAGGAGATCGCCGGCCTCAACGTGTTCCGCTCCTTCGTCGCGCGCTGCGCCGAGTGCCACACGCCACCGCTGTTCACCAACCAGCAGGTGGCGGTGATCGGCAGCCCGGAACCGCCGGGCCTCGCCCGCGACATCGGCGCCGAGGCCACCTTCGGCAGCCCGAAGCTGCGCGGCGCCTTCAAGGTGCCGACGCTGCGCAACATCGCCCGGACCGCGCCGTACATGCACTCGGGCCGCTTCGAGACCCTTGACGAGGTCGTCAGCTTCTACAATGGCGGCCGCGGCCACGCGGTGCCCGAGGGCGAGACGCTGCAGCTGCACTGGCACATCGTCAGCCCGGACCTCGCCGACCACGAACTCGAGCAGCTGGTCGCCTTCCTCGGCACCCTGACCGATGAACGATTCCTGCCCCGCGTACCGAAGCAGGTACCCTCCGGCCTCACGGTCGGCGGACGCAGCGCGCGCGCGGCCCCAACCCCCACGGGAGATGCCCCATGAAAATCGGCAAGCTCATGCTCGCGCTGCTGGTCCTCGCCGTCGCCTTCGGCGGCGGCCTCTGGTACGGCAAGCAGCAGTCCACCACGATCATCGCGGCCAACGACGCCGGCGGCAGCTACGGCGGCGGCTTCCGCAGCGCCGAGCCGGACGCGAAGCCGCGGGCCACCGCCGCCCGCGGCCCCGGCGGCACGGTGCACCAGGTGCGCGAGGGCGAAGCGATCCAGGACGCGGTCAACGCCGCCGAGCCCGGGGACACGATCCGCGTCTTCCCGGGCACCTATACGGAGACCGTCTACATCGACAAGGACGGCATCCGCCTCATCGGCGTGATCGAGCAGGGCAACTGGCCGACCCTGGAGGGGGAAAAGCGCCTCAACGACGCCATCCTCTACTCCGGCAACGATATCGTGGTGGAGAACCTCAAGATCACCAACTACAAGGGCAACGGGATCATGGGGCAGGCGGGGAACAATTTCGAGATCCGCAACAACCTGATCATCGACACGGGGGTCTACGGCATCTTCCCGCAGCTCGGGCAGAACGGCATCGTCGAGGACAACGTGGTCTCCGGCATCGAGGACGCGGCCATCTACGTGGGCATGAGCGACAACATCCACGTGGCGGGGAACGAGGTGTTCGATTCCGTCGCCGGCATCGAGATCGAGAACAGCCGTCACGCCATCGTCGAGAACAACTACGTGCACCACAACACCGGCGGCGTCCTCGCCTTCATCACCCCGGGGCTGCCGATCAAGACCACCTACGACGTGATCATCCGCGACAACTTCATCGTCGACAACAACACGCCGAACTTCGGCGCCCCGGGCTCCACCGTTGCGGGCATTCCTGCGGGCACCGGGGTGCTCATCATGGCCGCGGACGAGGTCGTCATCGAGAACAACATCATCCGCGACCACCAGACCGCGGGCATCCTCGTCGTCGACCACGCCAACGCCTCGAATATCACCGCCGACCCGGACGCCGACCCGGCGCCGGACCGGGTGGCGATCCTCGACAACCTGATGCTCAACAACGGCTACGACACCATCGACGAGGTCCGCGCCCTCATGCTCGCGACCATGACCCGCGGCACCCCGGACATCGTCCGCGCCGGCGAGGTGCGCGACAGCTGCATCCGCAACCGGCACCGCTACACCACCGTGGGCCTCGGCGACTTCGCCGACTGCGCCTTCGCCAACACCGACAACATCGCCAACTACCTGCTGCCGGAACCGGTGCCGCCGCGGGACATCGACCCCTCGGAGCAGGGCAAGCTGACCTACCTCGGCATCTGCACCGGCTGCCACAGCTACAAGGGCATCCTCATCGGCCCGCCGGTGGAGATGATCCAGGCCATGTACAGGGACGACCCGGAGGGTATCGCCGCCTACATCGCCGACCCGGTGAAGAAGCGGCCCTCTTTCCCGGAGATGCCGCCGCAGGACTACCTGGACCCCGAGGTGCGCCTGGCGGTGGCCGAGTACCTGCTCACGGTGGGCAACTGAACGCCCGCATAAGCATAGAAAGAATTCGTCTTTCCCCGGGCTCCCCGCCGCGTTAGGCTTCGCGCCGCTAGTGCCCGGGCGCGTTCGCTCCCGGCGTTCAACCATCGACCCGGGAGTCACCCATGTTCCGACCGCTCCGCGCCCTGGCCCTGCTGCCGGCGCTCGCCGCCCCGCTTGCTTCGGCCACCAACGGCTACTTCACCCACGGCGTGGGCCTGCGCGCCCAGGGCATGGCCGGGGTCAGCATCGCGCTGCCGCAGGACGCCCTCGCTGCAGCCACCAACCCCGCCGGCACGGCCCTGGTCGGCGACCGCTTCGACGTGGAGGCGACCTGGTTCCGGCCGGAGCGCGGCGCCCGCATCAGCGGCAACGGCTTCGGCGCCGACGGCAGCTACGACGGCAACGACGACGCCTGGTTCCTGCTGCCGGCGCTCGGCTACACGCAGCGCCTCGACAACGGGCTGAGCTGGGGCGTGGCGCTGTACGGCAACGGCGGCATGAACACGGGCTATGAGAGCAACCCCTTCGCGGCCTACGGCGGCACGGGCACCGCCGGCGTCGACCTGGCCCAGGTCTTCCTGACGCCCTCGCTGGCCTGGCGCCAGGGCCGGCACAGCGTCGGCGTGGCGGTCACCGGCGCCTACCAGCGCTTCGAGGCGCGCGGCCTCGGGCCCTTCGACAACCCCGTTTTCAGCAGCCGGCCCGGCGCTGTCACCGACCTCGGCCACGACGAGAGCACCGGCTGGGGCGTCAAGATCGGCTGGCACGGGCAGGTCACGCCGACCCTGGCGCTCGGCGCGACCTGGTCCTCGAAGGTCTCCATGAGCGAGTTCGATGATTACGCGGGACTCTTCGCCGACGGCGGCAGCTTCGATGTTCCCGAGAACTACGGTGCGGGTCTGAGCTGGCAGGCAACGCCTGCTCTCACGCTCGCCGCGGACTGGCAGCACATCCGCTACGGCGATATCCCGGCGGTCGCCAATTCGCTGGCGCCGCTGCTCGCCGGCGTGCCCCTGGGTGCCGACAACGGGCCAGGCTTCGGCTGGGAGGACCGCGACGTCTGGAAGCTGGGCGCGCGCTACCGTGTGGGCGAAACGCTCACCCTGCGCGCCGGCTACAGCATCATGGACCAGCCGATACCGGCAAACGAGACCTTCATCAACATCCTCGCTCCGGGCGTGATCGAGGAGCACGCAAGCATCGGCGCGAGCTGGCGGCCCCGCGGCGAAGAGGGAGGTGAGTGGACGTTCGCTTACACGCGGGCCCTTGAAAACACGGTACGCGGCAACGGCTCCATCCCGCCGGCCTTCGGCGGCGGCGAGGTGGACCTGACCATGCACCAGGACATCCTGGCGGTGGGGTACAGCTGGCGGTTCTGAGACCTTCAGGCGCTGCGCTCAGCGCTCTTCGCTTTGCCCCCGGGGGAACAGCCAGAAGGCAAACCAGCGGGTCATGCGCGGCATCAGCACGTAGCTCATGAGCAGCATGACCACCGCGGTCACCAGCAGGGTGCGCAGCGGCAGCGGCAGGCGCGCCAGCAGGTCGCCGAACAGCAGGAACACCAGCGTGACCGCGGGGTAGAGCGCCAGCCAGCTGACCAGCGTCATCTTGTAGCGCGGCGGCGGCTGCACAGGGTTCTGACCCGGCAGGGTGAACCAGGTCACGATGCCGGAGAGCACCTCGCGTTCGCTGGGCTCCTGCAGCAGCGCTTCAATGTCGCCGAGCAGCTCCCTGCGTTCTGCGGAGGACTCCCAGGCCGCCAGTGTTTCCCGGTCGCGGAACTTGAACACGATCCGGTATTCCGGGTCCTCGGCGGCTGCGGGGCGGAACATTGTTGCGCCCAGGTAGCCCGGAAACGCGGCGGCGCGCTCGGTCATCGCCGCGCTCAGCGCCTCGAAGTCCGCCTCCATGCCCCGGCGCACGCGCCGGGAAACGACGACGGTGACCGCCTCGTTCCCGGCGCCGTCACTGCTCACGAGGCCTCGCGCCCGCGGGCCATGTCGAGCGCCAGATCCTCGATCATGTCTTCCTGGCCGCCGACGGTGCCGCGGCGGCCCAGCTCGACCAGGATATCGCGGGCGGAGAGGCCATACTTCTCGGCGCTGCGCTTGGCGAACAGCAGGAAGCTGGAGTAGACGCCGGCGAAGCCCAGGGTCAGCGAATCGCGATCGACCCGCACCATGTGCTCCATGAGCGGCACGATGAGCTCCTCGGCGACATCCATGGCCTTGAACAGGTCGACGCCGGTCTCCACGCCCATGCGCTCGCAGACCGCGATGAACACCTCAAGCGGCGTGTTGCCGGCGCCGGCGCCGAGGCCGGCGAGGGAACCGTCGATGCGCGTCGCACCCGCCTCGACCGCAGCCAGGGAATTGGCGATGCCCATGCCGAGGTTGTGGTGGCCGTGGAAACCGATCTCCGTCGCCGGATCCAGCTTTTGACGGGCCAGGGCGATACGCGAGCTGACATCGTCCGGCAGCATGTAACCTGCCGAATCCGTGATATACACGCAGTTGGCGCCGTAGCCTTCCATGAGCTTCAGCTGCTCGACCAGCTGCTCCGGCGTCGCCATGTGCGCCATCATCAGGAAGCCGACCGTGTCGAGGCCGTCGATCTTCGACGCCAGGGTGAGGTGCTGCTCGGAGACGTCGGCCTCGGTGCAATGCGTGGCCACGCGGATGGTCGAGATGCCGCAGTCCAGCGCCATCTCCAGGTGGTCGACGGTGCCGATGCCGGGCAGGAGCAGGGCGGAGACCTTCGTGCGCTTCACCGCGCCGCAGACGGCACGCAGGTAGTCCTCGTCGCTCGCCGCGGGGAAGCCGTAGTTCACGGAAGCGCCACCCAGCCCATCGCCGTGGGTCACCTCGATCATCGGAATGCCGGCCTCGTCCATGGCGGTTGCGATGGTGACCATCTCGTCCACGGAAATCTGGTGGCGCTTGGCGTGCATGCCGTCGCGCAGGCTCATGTCGTGGACAGTGATTTTCTTGCCGGAAAGGTCCATGGTCGTGTCCTCTTGCATCAGGCCGCGTCGGCGCCGGGAGTAAAGGTGCCGGCGACGATTTCTTCGGCATACATTTCCGCGGTGCGCAGCCCCGCGGCCGTCATGATGTCCAGATTGCCCGCGTACTTCGGCAGGAAATCACCGAGCCCTTCCACCTCGAGGTAGATCGACACGCGGTTGCCGTCGAAGACAGGCCCGTTCTTCAGCGTGTAGCCAGGCACATATTGCTGTACCTCCGCCAGCATCGCCGCGACCGACTCCCGGATCGTGGCCTCATCCGGCGCACCCTCGGTGAGGCAGTGCACCGTGTCGCGCATGATCAGCGGCGGCTCGGCGGGGTTGATGATAATGATGGCCTTGCCGGTCTTCGCGCCGCCGACCTGTTCGATGCCGTGGGCCGTGGTGCGCGTGAACTCGTCGATGTTCTTGCGCGTGCCGGGGCCGGCGGACTTCGAGCTCACCGTCGCGACGATTTCTGCATACTCCACCGGCTGCACCCGGCTCACGGCCGCCACCATGGGGATCGTCGCCTGGCCGCCGCAGGTCACCATGTTCACATTCATGGTGTGCGCCGCCACCGCTTCCGCCAGGTTCACCGGCGGCACGCAGAAGGGGCCGATGGCTGCGGGGGTCAGGTCGATCATGACCGCGCCCTGCTCGATCACCTTGCGGCTGTTCTCCGCGTGTACATAAGCGCTGGTGGCGTCGAACACCACCTGGACGCCGTCGGCTTTCATGTGCGGTACCAGGCCGTCCACGCCCTCGGCGGTGGTCTTCAGGCCCAGTTCCCTCGCCCGGGCCAGTCCCGGGGAATCGGGGACCACGCCGACCATCCACACCGGTTCGATCACCTCGCTGCGCATGGCCTTGGTCAGCAGGTCCGTGCCGATGTTGCCCGGGCCGATGATGGCCGCCTTTACTTTCTTGCTCATGGCTATCTCTCGTCCTGTTCCTGTTCTTGTCGCTGAAGACTGCAGCCGCCGCGGCTCAGATGAACCTGCAGCTGCAGCCGCCGATGCCCTCGAGCTCCAGGGAGAAATGGTCCCCGGGTGCCGCCGGGATCAGCGGCGCCAGGGAGCCGGAGAGGATCACCTCGCCCGCGCGGAAGGGGATGCCGAACTCGCCGAGCGTATTGGCGAGCCAGGCCACCGCCGTAAGCGGGTTGCCCTGCACAGCACTGCCAAGGCCCTCGCTGTGAAGTTCGCCGTTGTGGAAGATGCGCATCTTCAGGTTCGGCAGGTCGAAGTCCCGCGGGTCCACTTCCGTGTCCCCGAGAACGTAGACTCCGCAGGACGCGTTGTCCGCCACCGTGTCCTGGATGCGGATTTTCC
>CAYTJQ010000039.1:12228-33081 GCA_964438205.1 uncultured Alteromonadaceae bacterium | reverse complement strand
GGCTAACAGCTAAGTAACCGGACCGGTCTACCTATCGCCGTTCCGGTTATCTCCAATCCCACCAAACCCGTCATCACGTCTCACCCCCGAAAATCAATCAGTTACGCCACTCAAAAGATGGCATCGCCAGATCACCGCTGCCCGCACGGCTATCCGATACATCAGATTCGCTCAGGCGGGCTAGAGCAATTTCCCGCAATTTCAATAGCTTGTCTCGGCGACCTTCACCGCGCTGACATCCATCCGCTGAAAAAGCACATTGGCGGGGCCGCGCCTGGAGCTATACTGTATATTTATACAGTATTTTACAAGCTCCAATGGACGACATCCGACCCAACGTGCCGGTGGCCCCTGTCCGCCTGTTCGACCAGCTGCGCCGACACCTGCGCGATGGCGGCTATGCAGGGAAAATGGAGATGACCAGCCTGCACTGGGTCCGGCGGTTCGTCCTTCGCCCCGAGGTCTGAGCCGCGGTTATCCGCTCCCCCATGCCCTACGTCGAACTCCACTGCCTCACCTGCTACAGCTTCCTCCGCGGCGCCTCGCACCCGCAGGAGCTGGTGGGGCGCGCGGCGGCGCTGGGCTACGGCGGCCTGGCAATCACCGATGAATGCTCGCTGGCAGGCGCAGTAAAGGCTCACGTCGCCGCGAAGGCAAGCGGCCTGCCGCTCATCATCGGCAGCGAGTTCAACCTCGTAGAGGGCGTGCGGCTGGTGGCGCTGGCGCCGTCGCGGGCGGCCTACGGCGAGCTGTCGGGGCTGATCAGCCTGGCGCGCCGGCGCAGCGCCAAGGGGCAGTACCGGGCGACGCTCCGGGACGTGATCTTCCACCTCAAGCGCTGCCTGCTGATCTGGCTGCCGGAGGATTCGGGCGAGGAGACGCGCGGCTACGGCCGCCAGCTCGCGCGCCTGTGCCCGGGCCGGGTGTGGCTGGGCGTGCACTACCTCCTCGGCAACGGCGAGGTGGCGCGCTACCTCGCCCTCAACCGGCTGGGGGCCGAGCTCGGCCTGCCGCTGGTGGCCTGCGGCGATGTGCGCATGCACACGGCGCAGCGCAAGCCGCTGCACGACGTGATGACGGCGCTCCATCACAACACCTCGGTGGAGCGGCTGGGGCGCCGGCGCCTGCCCAACGCCCAGCAGCACCTGCGCAGCCTGGAGCAGCTGCACGCCCTCTACCCCGACGAACTGCTGGCCGAGACGCAGCGCATCGCCGCGCGCTGCGCCTTCAGCCTCGACGAGCTGCGCTACGAGTACCCGGAGGAGCTGGTGCCCCCCGGCCACACGGCGGCGAGCACCCTGCGCGAGCTGGTGGCCGCCGGCGAGCGGTCGCGCTGGCCCCGGGGCACGCCGGCGGCGATCCGCGAGCGCATCGACGGCGAGCTCGCGCTCATCCACGAGCTCGAGTACGAGTACTACTTTCTCACCGTGCACGACGTGGTGCGCTTCGCCCGGGAGCGGAACATCCTCTGCCAGGGACGCGGCTCGGCGGCCAACTCCGTGGTCTGCTACTGCCTGCACATCACCGAGGTGTCGCCGGAGCAGGTGTCCCTGCTTTTCGAGCGCTTTATCTCCCGGGAGCGCGACGAGCCGCCGGATATCGACGTGGACTTCGAGCACGAGCGCCGCGAAGAGGTCATCCAGTACATCTACGAGAAGTACGGCCGCCGCCGGGCGGCGCTCGCCGCCACGGTAATCACCTACCGCGCGCGCAGCGCCGTGCGCGACGTCGGCAAGGCGCTGGGGCTGGACCCGGTGTTCGTCGATGACCTGGCGAAATCCCTGGCCTGGTGGGACAAGACCCGCGACCTGGAAAAGCGCTTCGAGGAACAGGGCGTCGCGGGGCACGGCCGCACGGCGCAGCTGTTCTACGCGCTGGTGCAGGAGCTGCTCGGCTTTCCCCGGCACCTGTCGCAGCACGTCGGCGGCTTCGTCATCTCCCGCGGGCCGCTGTCGAACCTGGTGCCCGTGGAGAACGCGAGCATGCCCGAGCGCACGGTCATCCAGTGGGACAAGGAGGACATCGAGGCCCTGGGCCTGCTGAAGGTCGACATCCTCGCCCTCGGCATGCTCTCGGCGATACGCAAGAGCCTCGAGCTGGTGAACGGCTACGAGCCGCGCCTCCGCAGCATCGCCGATGTGCCGCGGGAGGACGCGGCCACCTACCGCATGCTGCAACAGGCGGACTCCATCGGCGTGTTCCAGATCGAGTCCCGCGCGCAGATGACCATGCTGCCGCGGCTGAAGCCCGCCTGCTTCTACGACCTGGTAATCGAGATCGCCATCGTCCGCCCGGGGCCGATCCAGGGCGACATGGTGCACCCCTACCTGCGCCGCCGGCAGGGGCTGGAGCCGGTCAGTTACCCGGATGACGCCATCAAGGGGGTGCTCGAGAGCACCCTCGGCGTGCCGATCTTCCAGGAGCAGGTGATCCGCCTGGCCATGGTCGCCGCGGGCTTCTCCGGCGGCGAGGCGGATTCGCTGCGCCGGGCCATCACCAACTGGGGCAAGAACAGCAAGCTGCTCACCTTCGAGCAGAAACTGACGGCGGGCATGATCGCCCGCGGCTACGACGCCGACTTCGCCCGGCGGCTGTTCGACCAGATCAAGGGCTTCGGCGGCTACGGCTTCCCCGAGTCCCACTCGGCGAGCTTCGCGCTGCTGGCCTACGTGTCCGCCTGGCTCAAGCGCCACCATCCGGCGGCCTTCTACACGGGGCTGCTGAACAGCCAGCCCATGGGCTTCTATACGCCGTCGCAGCTCATCCAGGACGCCCGCCGCCACGGCGTACTGGTGCTGCCCGTGGACGTGAACGCGAGTGACTGGGACCACCGGCTCCCGCTGGACGCGCAGGACCCGCAGCCGGCCCGCGGCCCGATCCGCCTCGGCCTGCGCCTGGTGAAGGGCCTCTCGCGCGACGGCGCCACGCGGCTGG
This sequence comes from uncultured Alteromonadaceae bacterium, assembly GCA_964438205.1. Taxonomy (GTDB): domain Bacteria; phylum Pseudomonadota; class Gammaproteobacteria; order Pseudomonadales; family Halieaceae; genus Pseudohaliea. The sequence goes on along the minus strand of CAYTJQ010000039.1, from coordinate 30,147 downwards.
TAGAAGCGCGCCGGGACGGCCCCTTCACCCAGATGGCAGACCTGCGCCGGCGCGCGCGCCTCGACAAGGGCGACCTGCAGGCGCTGGTCGGCGCCGATGCGCTAGCCAACATCAGCGGCCACCGGCGCCAGTCGCAGTGGCAGGTGCTCGCCATGGAAAATGCAAAACCGCTGCTGGCCTACGAGGCCGGCGAGCCGGTCGCGGCCCTCGATGATGCCGTGGCACTCCCCGCCGCGGGCGTCGCCGAGGAGGTACTGGCCGATTACCGGTCCCTGTCGCTGACCCTGCGCGCCCACCCGCTGGCGCTCCTGCGCGACCGCACGCCCTTCGACCGCTGCAAGCGCCAGGCGGACCTCGCCGCCCTCGGCAGCGGCCGCTTCGTGCGCATCGCCGGCCTGGTCACCTGCCGGCAGCGGCCGGGCACGGCGTCGGGGGTCGTTTTCCTGACCCTCGAGGACGAGACCGGCAACGCCAACGTGGTGGTCTGGCCGCGGGTGCAGGAGCGCTTCCGCCCCGCCCTCATGAACGCGCGGCTGTTACTGGTGAAGGGCACGGTGGAGGCGCGCGACGGGGTGATCCATGTAATGGCCGGGGCGCTGTTCGACTGCAGCGACGCGCTCGCAGGGCTCGGGGTTGCGTCCCGGGACTTTCACTGAGACCCGGGACGGCCGCACTCAGCCCGCCGGCCCGCGGTCCTCAAGCCAGCGATAAAGCGTGCGCCGGGTGACGCCGAGGATACGCGCCGCCTGCTGCTTGTTGCCGGCGACGTGCTCGAGCACTCGATGGACATAGCGCTGCTGCAGCGTGTCCAGGGTCGGCCAGTCGTCCCAGGGGCCGCCGGGCGCCGGTCCGCTCTCCACAGCGCCTTCCCGCTCCCGCACCCGCGACGGCAGGTGCGCGGGCTCGATCTGCCGGCCATCGCAAAAGGCCACGGCCCGCTCGAGGATGTTCTGCAGCTCGCGCACATTGCCGGGGAACGGGTAGGTCGCGAGGAGGTCCAGGGCGGCCGGGCTGAAGCCCGTCACCGCCGAGCCGGTATCCTGCCGCAGCCGGGCGAGAAAGAAACGGGAAAGCGCAAGCCAGTCCTCGCCGCGCTCGCGCAGCGGCGGCAGCCGCAGCGAAAAGGTCTCGAGGCGGTAGTACAGGTCTTCGCGGAAGCTGCCTTCAGCCACCGCCGCCTCGATATCCCGGTGCGTGGCGGCGACCATACGCACGTCCACCGCCTGCTCCTGGTCGCTGCCCACGGCGCGGAAGCTGCCGTCCTCGAGCACACGCAGGAGCTTGGCCTGCAGTGCGGGCGGCATCTCCCCGATCTCGTCCAGGAACAGCGTGCCGCCATCGGCCTCCTGCAGCAGCCCCGGCCGCCGGCTGCGGGCGCCGGTAAAGGCCCCGGGCAGGTGGCCGAAGAACTCGCTCTCGAGCAGTTCGCCGGGGATGGCGCCGCAGTTCACCGCCAGGAAGGGGCCGTCGTGCCGGCTGCTCTCCGCGTGCACGGCCCGTGCCGCCAGCTCCTTGCCGGTGCCGCTCTCACCGAGCAGCAGTACCGGCCCCTGGGCCCGGGCCACCCGCCGAAGCCGCTCGAAGAAGCTCTGCATCGCCTCGCTGCTGCCGTAAAGGCCGTGGAAATTGGGCATCGCCAGCAGCTCCCGGTAGCGGTCCAGTTCCCGGTCCCGGGCACGCGCCGCCAGCAGCCGGCGCACGGTGAGCTGCAGGTGATCGAAGTCCAGCGGCTTGGTCAAAAAATCGTCCGCCCCGGCTCGCAGCGCGTCGACGGCCTGGCGGACGGTGCCGAAGGCCGTGATCACCAGCATGGCCGGCCGCGGCGTGAGCCGGTCGAGGAGCGGCAGCAGCGCCGTGCCCTCGCCATCCGGGAGCCGCAGGTCGCTGATCACCAGCGCCACGGGCTGCTCGGCGAGCGCCGCCCGCGCCGCGGCGAGGTCCGACGCCGGCAGCGGTTCCAGGCCCTCGCCCTCCAATTCCTCGCAGAGCAGCTTGCGCAGCTCCGCGTCGTCCTCCACCAGCAGTACGGGCTCACTGGTCATTGCCCAGCCTCCACCTGCGCGCCATCCAGGGGCAGGGACAGGGTGACGACGGCGCCCCGGTCGCCGTCGCGCAGGCTGAGACTGCCGCCGTACTCCTCGACGATGGCCGCGCTGATCGCAAGGCCGAGGCCCGAGCCTTCGCCCGAGGGCTTGGAGCTCCAGAAGGGCTGCAGCAGCACCTCCGGCGCAGCGGCCAGGCCCGGGCCGTCATCGCCCACTTCGAAAACCATCTCGTCACCCTCGCCGTGGACGGTAAGGGTGACGGCGCTAGACGCCGCCTGGCGGGCGTTGCGCAGGATGTTCAGGAGCGCGAGCTCAAGCCGCCGCTCATCGGCCCGCAGCAGCGCGTCACTGCCCGCGCCCGCCGCCAGGGTGAGGCACGGCGTCCCGTCCCCGGACTCCCGCCGCAGCGTCTCGAGCGCCGCTTCCGCGAGAGCCCGCGCCGGAAAGCGGTCCACGCGGCCGCGTGGACCGCCACCGCTGTAAGCGAGGAGGTCCTGCACCAGGGCTTCGACCCGCTGCACCTGCAGCCGCAGCGCCTGCAGGTCCGGCTCCGCCTCCGGGCTGTGCCGGCCGATACGCCGGGCGCGGCCCTCGATCACGCTCAGCGGCGCCCCCAGCTCGTGCGCAAAGCCCCGCGCCAGCCTGCCCACGGCGGCCAGCCGCTCCGCCTCCGCCAGGCGGCGCTGCAGGACCTGCTCCTCCCGGCGCTGCGCCGCCAGCTCGCGCTCGCGCTCGCCGAGGCGGGCCAGCATGCTGTTCAGGCCATCGGTCAGTTCGCGCACCTCCCTAGGCCCCTGCACAACGAAACGCTGCTCGAAATCGCCACCGGCGATCCGCGGCAGCCCCTCGACCAGGGTGCGCAGATGCCGGCCGACGCTGCGGTAGTGACCGACCAGTACAATGGTGATGATCGCCAGCGCCAGGGCGACCCAGCCGGCCCACACGGCCCAGGTGAGCTGCTGCAGCGCCGCCTGGAAATCAGTTTCGCGCCGGCTGAGCTGGATGAAGCCGCTGGCCTGGCCGTGAGTATCAAACAGCGGCAGGAAATGCGAGAACACCTCCTCGCCGTCGATCTCCCGGTAGTCCTCCTGGGTCTCGCCGGAGCTGGAAAGCCGGCGGGTGATGCGGCTGTCGGTCATGTCGCGTTCCGTGGCGCCGGCGGCGGCGATGCGCCGCCCCTTCTCATCGTAGACCGACGCGCCGTAGACCCGGCCCAGGGAGAACACAGACTCCAGGCTGGCTTCCAGGCTGTCGCGGCTGTCGCGGTGCAGGGCTTCGCTCACCGGTCCGTGGATGGCCCGGGCGACAAGCGCGAGGTCCCCTTTCAGGGACTGCTCCCGGGACGCGTTGAGTTCGCTGAGGATCACGCGCGTGGCCAGGGCCGAGAGCAGGATCAGTGGAAGAGCGACGGAGAAGAGGAGCGTGAGCTGTAGGCTGTTCAGGGAACGGCCGACGATCGGTGGTTGTATCATTTCGTCAAAGCTTACTGCAGAAATGTATCAAAACGATACACCCGCTTTACCCAGCTGGCCACCAGCAACCGGCCGGGGAAACCCGGGGGAAGACTTTTTATTCAATAAATACAATAGGTTACCCCCAGAAAGGGAAGCGCTGGCACGCGCCTTGAAAGCGTTGGTGTGCGTCAACAACCCAGCAAGGAGGAAACGCATGACGTTCAAAGCTACCCCCATCGCTCTCGCGCTCGTTCTCGGCGCCGGCGCTGCGCCCCTCGCCAGCGCGCAGTACGATTCGGCACAGGGCCAGGGTCCCCAGGGCAATGCCGCGCCGCCCCAGACGCAGCAACAGACGGCCGAGGTGAGCGATTCCGATCTCGAGCTGTTCCAGAAGATCTCGGGCCGCATCGCTGAAATCCGCCAGGAATACCAGCAGGCATTGCCGCAGGCAGGCAGCACCGAGGAGGCGCAATCGCTGCAGGAAAAGGCCTCCCAGTCGATGGTGGAGGCGGTCGAATCCTTCGGACTCACCGTCGATGAATACAATCAGATCGCCGCGGCGGCGCAGTCCGACCCGGGCATTCGCGAGCGCCTGAACGAGATGCAGGACAGCTGACGCCACGACGCAACCCACCCTAGCACCCAAGGCCCCCGCAGGGGGCCTTTTTTTTACTTCTTCGCACAGCGCCGGGGCGGCCAGGCCCCGGACCGCCGGAAGCGCAACCGCAACTGCTTTTCGCTCTCGGTGATGGCGAATACGACGACGCCGGCGACCAGGATCACGCCGCCCTCGCGGACCGGAACCGCAGCGGTGCCGAACATCGGCTGCAGCGGCGGCAGGTAGGTGATGGCGCACTGCGCCAGCGTGACCGTAAGCACCGTGGCCCAGACGATCGGCGTACCGCGAAGGCCCTCCAGGGTCAAGGACGTACCGTGCAGGTTGCGGATGTAGAACAGGTAGAAGATCTCCATCACCACAAGGGTGTTCATCGCCAGGGTACGCGCGAGCTCGAGGCTGTGGCCCTGAGCGACGCCCCAACGGTACATGCCGAACACGCCGGCGGCAAAAAGCCCGGACACGAACACCACCTGCCAGGCGAGTTCCCGGTTGAGCAGCGGCTCGTCCCGATCCCGGGGCGGACGGCACATGGCATTGCGCTCCGTGGGCTCGAAGGCCAGGGCGATGCCGAGGGTCACGGCGGTGACCAGGTTGACCCAGAGGATCTGCAACGGGGTGATCGGAAGCGACAGGCCGAGCATGAGCGCGACAATGATCGTGATGGCCTCGCCGCCGTTCGTGGGCAGCGTCCAACGCAGGACCTTGCGCAGATTGTCGTACACCGTCCGCCCCTCCTGCACGCCGGCTACGATGGAGGCGAAGTTGTCGTCGGCAAGGACCAGCTCCGCGGCCTCCTTCGCCGCCTCGGAGCCGCTGCGCCCCATGGCGATGCCCGCATCGGCGCGCTTGAGGGCCGGCGCATCATTGACGCCGTCCCCGGTCATGGCGACCACGAGTCCGCGGCTTTGCAAGGCCACCACCAGGCGCAGCTTGTGCTCGGGGCTGGTACGGGCGAAGACATCGCAGGTCAGGGCGGCCTCCGCCAGCGCCGCGTCGTCGAGCTGCTCGATGTCCGCGCCGGTCAGCACACGCTCCGGCCGCGCAAGGCCCAGCTCGGCGGCGATGGCGGCGGCCGTCCCCGCGTGGTCACCGGTGATCATCTTCACCGCGATGCCCGCCTCGGCGCAGCGCGCCACCGCCTCAATGGCCTCGGCGCGCGGCGGGTCGATCAGGCCGACCAGGCCCAGCAGTTCCATCCCGCCCGCCACATCAGCCGCCTCCAGAACGGTTTTCTCCGCTGGCACCGGGCGCCGCGCCAGGGCCAGCACCCGCTGGCCGCTGGCGGCGATCTGCTCCGCCTGCGCCTGCCAGTGCCCGAAGTCGAACCCGGTTCCCGCCTCCCCGGCCGGGCTGCCACAGCGCTCGAAGACCGCCTCCGGCGCCCCCTTCAGGAAAATGACGCCCTGCCCCTCGTGGTCGTGGTGCAGCGTCGCCATGAAGCGATGCCGCGCGTCGAAGGGAATCTCGTCGGTGCGCCGCCACCGGCGCCGAAGCTCCCGCGCCGGCCGACCGGCGCGGCCTGCCAGCGTCAGCAGAGCGCCTTCCATGGGATCGCCCTGGACGGTCCAGCTGCCGTCCTGGCCGTGGCGCAGCGCCGCGTCGTTGCACAGGGCGCTGGCCGTGGCCAGCATCTCGAGGGAACGCTCCACGTCCTCGTCGTGCGTGCAGGGCTCGATACGGCCCTCCGGTGCGTAGCCCTCCCCGCTCACCCGGTAGCGGTCACCGGCAGCGGTGAGCACGGTGACCACCATCATCTCGTTGCGCGTCATGGTGCCGGTCTTGTCGCTGCAGATAACGGAAACGGCGCCCACGGCCTCGATGGCAGGCAGCCGGCGGACGATGGCACAGCGCCTCGCCATCGCCTGTACGCCCACGGCCAGGGTGATGGTCAGCACCGCCGGCAGCCCCTCGGGAATGGCGGCCACGGAGAGCCCCACCACAGCCATGAACAACTCAGCGAAGGGCTGCCCGGTCAGGAAATAGCCGAAGCCCAGGAGCACGACGGCGAGGGAGAGGATGACCAGGGTGAGTATCCGGGCGAAGCGGTCCATCTGTCGTAGCAGGGGCGTTTCCAGGCCCTCGACCGCCGACAGCAGGCCGCTGATCCGGCCGATCTCCGTGGCGGCACCGGTCGCCGTGACGACGCCGCGGCAGCTTCCGCTCGCGAGCAGGGTGCCCGAGAACAGCATGCTTGACCGGTCGCCCAGTGGCGCAGCTTCTGCGACTGCCTCGACCGACTTTTCCACGGCCATCGATTCGCCGGTGAGGATCGCTTCCTGCACCGTCGCACCGCGGCAGGCCAGCAGCCGGAGGTCGGCTGGCACCTTGTCCCCGGCCTCAAGCAGCACCACGTCACCGGGGACCAGGTCTTCGCTCGGAAGCTGCACGCGGTCGCCGTCGCGCAGCAGGGACGCCCGCGGGGCCAGCATGTCCCGGATGGCTCCCATGGCCTTTTCCGCCTTGCCCTCCTGCACGAAGCCGATGATCGCGTTCACCAGCACCACTGCCAGGATGACGCCGGTGTCTACCCAGTGGCCGAGCAGCGCGGTCACCAGCGCGGCGGTGAGCAGCACGTAGATGAGAACGTTGTGGAAATGGCCCAGGAAGCGGAGGAGCGCCGGTCTCGGTGCGGGACCCGGCAAGCTGTTCGGGCCGTGCCGTTCGAGACGCGCGGCTGCCTCCGCGGCGGTGAGGCCCTGCTCGCTGCTGCCGACTTCCGCCAGGACCTCGCGCACACCCATGGCGTGGAAGGATTTCATGGTCAACTCCGATGACTTGTCCGGGAGCCTCGCACCGTCGCCCGGGCGGGGCCGCGCGGCCTGCGCGGCCCGGTAGAGCTTAACCGCTCCTGAGACCGGACCGCGAGCGGGCGACGGGCACGAGGAACGCAGCCGGAAAGGGGCGCCGGCCTTCGCGGCTGACAACGGCGACCGGAAGCCCGCCGTTGCGGCCCGGTGAGTGTTTGCTAGACTCTTGCGCCGCGGCCAATGGCCGACCCCCTGCCCTGCAACTGACGGAGCGGACTGATCGCGGACCTCGACATCCACATCGCGGCCGTCGACCTCGGCGTCATCGCGGCCTATTTCCTGGCGATTGCCGTCATCGGCGTGGTGGTCGCCCGGCGCACGCGCAGCGGGGAAGACCTGTTCCTGGCCGGGCGCAGCCTGGCCTGGGGCGCCGTGGGGCTGTCGCTGTTCGCCTCCAACATCTCCAGTTCCACCCTGGTCGGCCTCACCGGCGACGCCTACCGCACCGGGCTGGCGCCCTCGGCCTATGAGTGGATGGCCGGCCTGCTGCTGCTGTTCGGCGCCTTCACCTTCTTTCCCTTCTTCCTGCGCAGCGGCATCTCCACCATCCCCGAGTTCCTCGAGCGGCGCTTCAACAGCGCCCTGCGCAAGTACTTCTCGGCGATCACGATCTTTCTCTCGGTGATCGTGGATACGGCCGCCGGCCTCTACGCGGGATCGCTGGTCGCGCAGGTCTTCCTGCCGGACCTCAACCTGTCGGTGTTCATCGTCGCCCTCGCACTCATCGGCGGCATCTACACCGCGGCCGGGGGGCTCGCCGCCGTGGTCTACACGGACGTGATGCAAGCGGTGATACTCATCGCCGGCACCACGGCGCTGGCGCTCATCACCTTCGCGCAGTTCGACTTCTCCTGGACGGCGGCGACGCAGGCCCTGCCGGCCAACCACCTGTCCATCGTGCAGCCCATGAGCGACGACGTCCTGCCCTGGCCGGGTCTCATCCTCGGCGTGCCGGTGCTGGGCTTCTATTACTGGATCCTGAACCAGTACATCGTGCAGCGGGTGCTCGGCGCCCGGGACATCAGCCACGCCCGCCGCGGCGCCATCCTGGCGGGGCTGCTCAAGCTCACCCCCCTGTTCATCATGATGCTGCCGGGCGCTTTCGCGGTCACCCTGCTGCCGGACATCGAGTCACCGGACAAGGTCTTCCCGACGCTGGTGCAGGAATACCTGCCGGTCGGCCTCACCGGGCTGGTGCTCGCCGGGCTGATCTCCGCCATCCTCTCCAGCGTCGACTCCGCGTTGAATTCCGCCTCCACGCTCCTCGTGCTCGACTTCCTCGAGCCCGCGCGCGGCAGGCAGCTCGCCCCGGTGGAGGGAAGGCGCTACGGCACCATCGCCACGCTGGGCTTCATGGTCGTCGCCGCTGTCTGGGCGCCGATGATCCAGAACTTCCCCGGCCTGTTCTCCTACATCCAGTCCATGTTCGCGTACATCGTGTCGCCGGTGGTGGCGATCTTCCTGTTCGGCTTCTTCTGGCCGCGGGGCAACGGCCGCGGCGCCCTCGCGGCCCTGGTTACCGGCCACGCCGCGGCGGCGGCGACCTTCCTGCTGATCCGGCTGGAGTGCTTCTCGCTGCATTTTCTCTATGTCGCCAGCCTGCTGTTCCTGCTGACCGGCGCGCTGTTCGTCGGCTACAGCCTCCTGCTGGCGCCGGCGCCCGCCCACGCCCGGGTCGACGACCTGACCTTCTCGCATCGCGACGCCACGCCGGAGCGCGACCACCCGCCCTGGTACGCGGACTTCCGCTACCAGGCCGCTGCGGTCGTCGCGCTCACGGCCGTCACGGTGATCGCGTTCTGGTGAAGCGATGGCTTCGGGTAAGCGGGCGCCGGGTGCCGCGCACGGTCGGTGCTACGGTAGCGCCCTGGCCACCATTGCAGGGATCCCATCGTGAAAGACTTTACTGACAGCACCGGCATCATCACCGGCGGCGCCTCCGGTATCGGCCTCGCCATGGCCGACGGCACCTTCCACGTCTTCACCCACCCGGACTTCTGGCAGATGGTCGAGGAACGGCTGGGGCGTGTGCGCGCCGACTACCGCAAGCTGCTCTGACCAGGGCGCTGCTAATCGCAGTGGCGCCGAAGCAGTCGCAGCAGACGCCGCTCCCGACCGAGGACCGCGAACAGCATGAGGATCACCAGGGCGAGGACGATAAGCAGGGTCAGGAAAAGCACCGGCAGCATGGTCGCCAGCATGAGCACCGTGGCCTCGGACAACGCGCCATCCTCCACGGCCAGCGCCAGGGCCCGGGGGTTCACCAGGTAGGGCACCTCGATCCAGAGCCAGAGCAGCAGGCAGCCGAGAAGCCAGAGCAGGCCACCGCCCGCCCAGGGCCAGTAGCGCAGCAGGCGCTCGCGCCGGCGAAGAAACGCCGTTTCCTGCGGCGACAGCTCGCTCATGCCCGGACGCCCCCCAGGGCGCGGCCGACCGCGGGCGCGACGGCCATGCCGGCGACCATGGCAGCGAGGAACACGAGGCCGCCGCTGCCGCCGTAGCTCAGCGAGGCGATGGACGGACCCGGGCACAGGCCGGCGAGGCCCCAGCCCGCACCGAACAGGATGGAGCCCAGGATGAGCCGGCGGTCGAAGACCGGGGCTGGCGGCACCGGGAAGCTGCCGCCCGCCAGGGGCGCGCCGCGCCGCGTGAAGCGCCACGCTACCGCCATGGGCACGATGGCCCCGCCCATGACGAAAGCCAGCGTCGGATCCCAGGCGCCGAACACGTCGAGCCAGCCCTGGACCTTCCGGGTATCGGTCATACCGGAGATGAGCAGCCCGCCGCCGAAGAGTCCGCCGGCAAGGAAGGCGAGGAGCAGCCGCATCAGATCACCCCCGGCCAATGGCGCAGGGCGAGCAGGGTCGCGCCGCCGGCGACGATGTAGATCAGGGTCGCCACGATGCCGCGGGGCGACAGCCGGGAAATGCCGCAGACGCCGTGCCCCGAGGTACAGCCGTTGGCGATGCGCGTGCCGATGCCGACCAGTATGCCGGCAGCGATCACGACGACGGGATCATCCGTGAGATGGGTGTCAGCCTCCCGGCCGAGGAGCGGCAGCAGGAGCAGCGGCAGCAGGAAAACCCCGGCAAGGAACACCACGCGCTCCGCCCAGGTGGACCAGCCGCTGCGATCCACGAGTCCGCCGATGATGCCGGAAGCGCCCATGATGCGCCCGTTACCGAGAAGATACACGGCCGCGCCGAGGCCGATCAGAAGACCGCCGGCGAGACCCATGAGCCAGTCCTGTTCCATGTCGCTCCTGCGGGTGGTTCAGACGAAGATGCGAAGCATAGCAAAGATGCGCCGCGGGACCGCTGCAAGGGCCCCGCCTCAGCCAAGCAGCATGCGGTAGTAGAGCGGTGCCTTGTCGATGGCGAGGGCGATGGACACGGCGAGCCCCAGCCCGAGGAAGAGGTTGCGCCACCACTCCGCGCGAAACTCGCCCATGACCGCGCGGCTGTTGGCGAGGGCGAGCACGATGACGTAGACCAGCGGGATGGCCACCACGTTGACGCCCATGAGCAGGATGACCTTGAGCAGCGCCGGGAAGTCCCAGAAGGGCGCGAGGGCCGCGGCACCGAGGACGAACACCGTGAGCAGGCGATGGTAGCGACGGTTGTCGGCGGTGAAGCGCCACGGTTTGCCCGCCATGTCGAGTATGAAGTAAATCGTTACCTGCGCCGCTACGACCAGCGTGGTCATGGCGGCGGTGAAGAGCCCGAGGGAGAAGATCACCGGTCCCAGGAAGGCGAGCCCCTCCGGCAGCGCGGCCCGCAGCACGAGCGAGGCCTGGCCGACATCCGCAAAGCTGGCGTGGTCCGCCAGGGGATAGAGCGCGAAGGCGCCGGCCACGAGCACGAAGAACGCGTAGGCACCGAAGACGAAGCCGAGGTTCAGCACCGCCTGCCAGAAGGCGCGCGTGAGCTCGGCCCGGCCGCTGCCCGCATCGGCGCACAGGTACGGCAGGCCGAGCAGCGCCGCCGGGGCAATGGCGGCGCCGACCATGGCGATCACGGAACTGGTCGCGACGCGCCGGTCCGCCTCGCCGGGCACCGGCAGGTCCGGCGGCAGCGCCGGGACGAAGCCGGCGAGGATCGCCCGCCACTCCGAGAGCCCACGCAGCGCGACGATGAGAAAGCAGACGAACATGAGCACCATGAGGCAGGACATGACCGTCTGCATGCGCTCGTAGCCGCGGGAGAACACCAGCCACAGCACGCCCGCCGCCAGCAGCACCGACAGGACGACCTCGGCCGCGACGGGCAGGCGCGCGGCCGCCCCGGCCGGCGCGATCCCGACCAGCGAACTGAACGCGGAGACCATCACGGACACCTGGCCCATGGTCACCAGGAAATGCACGGGCACGATGAGGGCGAGGATGACCCAGGCGAGCGCCGGCGCCAGGCGGCCGCGGACCAGGGTGAGGATGCCCGTGGACGGGTTCAGGGCACCGATGCGCGAGGCGCTGTCCGCCGAGACCACGAACAGGGGCAGCAGCGGCAGCAGCACCCAGAGCAGGTCGTAGCGGAACCAGGCTCCGGCGAGGAGAAAGGAAGCGATGGCGCCGGCGCCCATGGTGCCCGCCGCCATCACGGCCGCGGGACCGACGAAGTTGCCGAGCGCCCGGAGCAGGCCGCTCACGGGCTCAGGCTCCTACCCGGACTCTCGGGCGGCACGCACGCGGCCACGACTCAGCGGGCGCCGTCGTCCCGGTAGACCGTGCCGCCCTTCATGACGAAGTTGATCGTGCGCAGCGCGCCGATATCGGCGAGCGGGTCGGCACGGACGGCGACGATATCCGCGTACTTGCCGACGGCCAGGGAGCCGGTCTCATCGTCCGCGCCAAGCATGCGCGCGGGCTCGATGGTCGCCGCGCGCAAGGCCTCCAGGGGCGTCATGCCCGCCTCGACGTAGTACTCGGCCTCGCGCACCGTGGCCGTGGTGCCGTCGTTGGGCTCGTGGGGAAGCTGGTCCGTGCCGAGCGCGATGTTGACGTCCTCCTCGATGGCCGTCTTCAGCGCCTCCCAGTGCAGCTTGCCCACGGAGTCGCGGCGGTCGAGGTACCACTGCGGCGAGCCGATGCGCTCGAAGAACGGCGCGGTAGCCGGCTGGCTGACCACGATGGTCGGCACCAGCCAGGTACCGGCCTTGTGCATCTTGCGCAGTACCTCGCGGTCCAGCGTGTAGCCGTGCTCGATGCTGTCGACCCCCGCGTCCACGGCGACGCTGGTCGCGGCGGAGGAGCCGGAGTGGGCCGCGACCTTGACCCCGAAGCGGTGCGCCGCATCGACCACGGCGTTGATCTCCTCCGGTGTCATCAGCGCCTCGGCAATCGCGCCGCCATCGGTGGCGATACCCCCGGAGATGAGGATCTTCACCCACTTCGCGCCGAGACTGATCTGCTCCCGGGCCGCCTTGATGAGCTCATAGGGTCCGTCGGCGTAACGCACGCCGGGTTCCGAGCCGTGGCCGGCGGTAATCACCAGGGACTCACCGGCCGCGTGGATGCGCGGCCCGTGGGATTCCCCCTTGCGAATGGAGCGGTCGAGGGCGAGCTCGGCATGGCGCGAGTCACCGGGCGTGCGGATCGTCGTGACCCCGGCCTGCAGGATTTCCCGGGCAGCGGCAGCCATGCGCAGGGCGAGGGCCGGGTCGGTCTCGCCGGCGAGCTCTGCGGCCATCTTGCCGGGCAGGATCAGCCCCAGGTGCACATGCATGTTCATCAGCCCGGGGACGAGCCACTGCCCGGCGACGTCGATGACCTCGGCATCGGCGGGCACGTCCACCTCGCCGCTGGCGCCGATGGCGGCGATGCGCTCACCGTCCACGAGCACCACCGCGTCGCGCAGCGCTTCACCGCTGTCCACGTCGACGACGGTGCCGCCGACCAGGGCCGTCACCGCCGCATAGGCCGGGGCGGTGCCGAGCAGGAGGAGTAGCAGGCCGGCGCCCAGGATCTTTGTTGTCCGCATGGTTTGACGCAGGGTTGGCAGCATGGATTATCTCCTTGAGGGTCAGGGGCCCGGCGACGCGGCGAGAGCCCGGGCGAGCTCGGCCTCCAGCAGGGCCAGGGGCAGCGGGCCGGCGCGCAGCACCGCGTCGACCCAGGCGCGCGGCGCCGTGCCGGCGTCGTGCTGCGCGGCGTACAGCCGCTTGAAGACGAGGTAGCCGGTCATGTAGTCAGTGATCTGCAGCGGCGAGTTGACGACCCGCTGCCACAGGTTGATGGCAAACTGCGGCGCCAGCAGGCCCTCGTCGCGGGCGAACGCGAGGACCGCGTCCCGGCCCCAGCCCCCGCTGTGCACTTGCACGCTCACGTAGGCGCGGGTCGCGTTCTCGAGGCGCTTGCGCAGGTGCGCGAGGCGGGTGAGCGGCGCGTCACCGGCCCAGCCCGCGTCGAGCATGAGCTCCTCCGAGAAGCTGCCCCAGCCCTCGGTATAGCTGCCGCTGGCAAAGAGCGTGCGCAGCGCCGGCGCTGCGGAGACCGCCACCTTGTACTGCAGGTAGTGGCCGGGAAACATCTCGTGGGAGATGATCATGGTGTTGAAATGGGTGTTGAAGGAACGGTAGAAGCCCTCGCGAGCGCCCGCCGGCGCGCTGTCGGGCATCGACGGCACGTAGAACAGGGTGTCGGCCCCCGGGTCGAAGGGCCCGCTCGGGTAGACCCCACCGATCGCCGCTCCGCTGAAATGCGCCGGCGACAGGTCGATGACCAGCGTCGTCGGCTTCGGCACGGTGGCGATGTCCTCCGCCTCCACGAAGGCCTCGGCCTGTGCCGTGAGCGCGACGAATTCCTCGAGGAGCGCCGCCTGGTCGCGGGTGCGATCGTCCTCCATCGCGGCGAGGGCGGCCGCGAGGAGCGCCTCCCCGGCCAGCGGTTCCGGCGGCGCCGGCGACAGCGAGGCCTGCCAGCGCGCCGCCTCGTCGACCATCAGCGCGCGCGTGCGGCTGATCTCATCGCGAGCCGTTTCGCGCAGCGCCGCCGGGGTGTAGACCCCGCCGGTGCGGCGGGAAAGCTTGGCCGCGTAGACCGATGCGCCGAGCGCGGGGCTCGGATCGGCCGCCGGCAGCACGGCGTCGCGCAGGTGAGCCTCCAGCGCGGCGATCGCTTCCGCTGCGCGCGTCGCGGCGGCGACGACTTCGGCCGCGCGCGGCCAGTCCGCCACGATCCCGGGCAGGCCCTCGCCGTAGAAGATCCGCGCGCCCGCGAGGGTCCGCAAAGCCGCCTCCGTGCGCAGCGTCTTCCCGGTTTCCAGCGCGTCGATGCCCTGCCGGCAGAGCGCCTCGACGCCCGCGAGGCGGGCCAGCGCCGCTTCGCTGCGGGCCGCGCCGGCAGGCTCGTCGCGCACCAGCAGGTGGGTCAGGGCCTGGGAAACGCGCTCGGCATACCAGCCCGGCTGCGCGCGCAGCGGCCGGTCCTCGGCCCATTTCGCCAGCTCGTCCTCGGCCGCCCCGGCGAGGACCGCGAGGTCCGTGCGCCGCTCGGCGGCCAGGCCGGCCGCCGCCAGCCGCTCCCGCGCGGACGCTGCGGTCGCGCGGTTGACCGCGAGCCACTGCTCGACCGCTTCCGGCGTCACCTGCTCGAAGCGCGCCGCACTCGGCGCATGGCCGCGCGCGTAGGCGCGGCTGGGGTAGAACGCCGCCCAGCGATCGATATAGGACGCGACCAGGTCGCCCGGCCGGTCGGCGTCCGCACGGGCAGGTAGCGCGGCGGCCAGGAGGCCGCCGGCCAGGGCGAGCGCGGCTACCGGGGCCGGGCTGCGGCGGGTTCGCGACAGCACGGGCTCAGAACGTGTAGCGAACCCGCACACCGTAGCGCTGCACGCCGGGTTCGATGTGCAGGCCCCCGCTGAAGGCCTTCTGGTAGGCGTTCGTGAAGTAGGTGTCGTCGAAGAGGTTCTCGACGTAGGCGGTCACGCTGTAGTTCTCGTGCTGCACGCCGAGGCGCAGGTTGACGATATCGTAGCTCGGCACCTCCCAGGGGAAGCCCTCCTGGATCAGCGCCGCCACCGTCGAGCGCAGGCTGTCGCGGTAGATATACTCGCCGCGGACGAAGGCGTCCAGGCCGTTGCTGATCGGGAAGCTGTACTCGGCGTCCGCAGAGACGGTCCACTCCGGCGAGTTCGGGATCGTCTGCCCGTCGAGTACACGATCCTCGCCGTCAATCAGGGCGGTGAACTCCTCGAACTCGGCCTTGAGGTAGCCGAGGTTGAGGTTCATGACCAGCCCGGCGACCGGTGCCGAGGTGATGGACAGCTCGGCGCCGTAGGACTCGGCGGAGTCGGCGTTGTCGATACCGCCGAAGATGAAGAACTCGCCCTGGTCATCCACGCCCGATTCCTGGAACGCGGCCTGCAGGTCGGTCCAGTCCATGTAGAAGATCGCGGCGTTGATGCGCAGGGTCCGGTCGAGCAGGTCGGCCTTGTAGCCGATCTCGTAGTTCCACAGCTCTTCCGGGTCGTAGGTTTCCAGGTCGGAGACCGGCGCCACCTGCACGCCGCCGGACTTGAAGCCCTTGGCGACCGTGGCGTAGAGCGATGCGTCGTCGTCGATGTCGTAGCGCAGGGACACCTTGGGCGAGAAATCCTCGAAGGTGTCCTTCACCTGCAGTTCCTGGGAGACGCCACCACCGAAGCCGGAGATATCCGTGTCGATGGTCTCCTCGCTGTAGCGGCCGCCGACGGTGAGCACCAGCCGGTCGGTGAGCGCGTAGTCGGCCTGGCCGAAGAACGCGATGACCTCGGAGGTGCCGGCCGATTCCTCGCTGTCGATGAGGAAGCCCTCGGGCAGGCCGAAGGGCTGCGCGGCGCCGACGAAGGTCTTGTTGTCGATGAAGCCCTCGTCGTCCGAGTAGAAGAAGCCGACGTTCCAGTTCAGCTTGCTCTCCCCGGTGCTCTGCAGCCGGAACTCCTGGGTAGTGCTCTCGCGGGGGATGGTGCGGAACTCCCGGAAGTAGTCGCCGCTGCCGCCGTCGATGTCACCCTGCAGGAAGAAGTCGGACTCCATGTAGCCGGTGATGCTGGTGGCGCGCATGTTGGCAAAGTCGTAGTCGATGCGCGCGATGTAGTACTCGAAATCCGTCCCCACGCTCTGCGGCGCATTGAAGTTGACCTTGTCCTGGTTGTCCGGGAAGAAGCCGACGCCGTCCGGGTCCGGGTCCGCGAGGCCGTCGCCGTCGCGGTCCGGGAAGCTCGAGTACAGCGTACCGCCGGCAAAGGTGGAGAAGACACCGGAGGGCACACCCTCGCGCATGCCGACGTCCTCGCTCGCATCGCTCGCGGTCAGGGTGACCGAAAGGTTGTCGGACGGGGTCCACAGCAGCGACGCGCGCCAGTACTGGTAATCGAAGTCGTTGCCGCCACCCTGCGGATTGATGTTGCGGATGTTGCCGTCGGAGCTCCAGTCCTTGTAGTTGATGCGCGCGCCGAGGACGTCCTTGACCAGCGGGATGTTCAGCGTGCCCTCGACGTCCAGGGTGTCGAAGCGGCCGTAGTCCGCCATGATCGATCCCTCGAACTCGTCGGACTTCGGCGCCACGGAGGTGACGTTGATGCCCCCGCCCAGGGCGTTGGCCCCGAAATAGGTGGATTGCGGGCCGCGCAGCACCTCGATCCGCTCGATGTCCATGATCGGCGGGTTGATGCTGGAGGTCGCGAGGTTGAAGCCGTCGAGGTAGAAGCCGAAGGTCGCGGTGCGCCGCGCCTGGTTCGCGTTCACGAAGTTGGTGATCCCGCGCATGCTGATGGCGCGGCGTGAACGGGCGCCGTTGCTGATGAAGCTGGCGTTGGGCACGCGGCCGACGAAGTCCGTGACATCCCGGAACATGTTCTTCTGGATGTCCTCGGTGTTGAAGGCCGAGATGGCGATGGGCACGTCCTGCAGGCTCTGCTCGCGCTGCTGCGCCGTGACCACGATTTCCTCCAGCGGCGCTGCATTCTGCGCCAGGGCCGGCGCGGCGGTTGCAGCGAGTACGGCGGCTGCCAGCGCCCGCCGGCGTACAGTCACTGCTGAAAATGCATGCTCTTTCATGCCCTGTTCTCCCCTCGATGAATCCAAGCCCGATGACGGCAGGCGCCGGCCTCCCCTCGAGGACGACGCGTCCAGCGCCGATCATAGGCCGATGGCGCCGGCAAGAACACCCACCCCGGCGCAGCGGCGGCACAATTCCCACGGATGGGCGTGGTAAGCTCCCGCCTCTCTGACAGTGACTGCAACGAGGACTTCCCCATGTACAGAAGGCGCTCCCGCCACCCGGCCACCGCCCTGCCGGCCCTCTGCCTGGCGCTCTTCGCCTGCCTGCTGCAGCCATCGGCACGGGCTGCCGACGACGGGCCGGACGATATGAAAGAAGGCGTCATGCAGGCTGTCGAGGGGCTCTGGGCCTACACGGACCTGGTCACCCGCGACGGCGAGTCGCTGCCGCTCACCGGCGTCATCCTGTTCAAGGACGGCACCTTCCTGCAGCAGAGCATCTTCAACGGCGAGCCCTTCGAGGCCCAGGGCGCCATGGCCCATGCCGGCCCCTACTGGCCCGGCGGCGCCGGCCTGCGCATGACCTCGGACCCGACGCTGAGCCTGGACCCCGGCAGCGAAACGCCGCTGACCTCGATCGGCGTGCTCGAGCACGACATCGCGGTGCGCCGCGACGGCGGGGAACTGGTGATCCAGTTCGGCGGCGGCACCAGCACCGTGCAGAGTTTCCGCCGCCTCGGCGATGCGGCCGATGCAATCCTGTACCCGCTCGAGGATGGCGTCTTCGCCCTCGTCGACGGCCATTTCATCCTCGTCAGCGGCGACGCGCAGCATGCGGTCACCGGCTACGGCAGCTACGAGCGCGACGGCGACGCACTCACGCTCGCAATCACCCGCTGGGCCGAAAGCGACGGGGAACAGGTGACCAACCGCAGGGATACCACCCTGGCCGCCACCTTCGACGGCGCCACCCTCGCCCTCCCCGGTGGCCCGCGCCTGGCGGTCGTCGCGGCGGAGGC
>CAYTJQ010000039.1:0-12128 GCA_964438205.1 uncultured Alteromonadaceae bacterium | reverse complement strand
ACGGACCATGTCATCGCCTGCCCCGACCCCCATTGCGGCGCGCGCTTCCGCATCAGCCGTATCGGCCGCCAGGTCGTGCGCCGCGACGACACCACCGTGGAACCGCTGCCGGAGAACAACCCGTGGAAGGAGTGATCGACCGCTTCACCCTGGCCGAGGGCTACACCATCTCCCGCGTCATCAAGGGCGGCTGGCAGCTGTCCGACGGGCACAGCGACAGCCTCTCTGCCGACCCCGTGGCCGACATGTTCGCCTTCGTGGAGCGGGGCATCGACACCTTCGACTGCGCCGATATCTACACCGGCGTGGAGGCCCTCATCGGCGAGTTCATCGCCGCCAATCGCCGCCGGGCCAACCCCTGGCCGGTGCGCGTGCACACCAAGTACGTACCGGACTATGATGCCCTCGGCTCCCTGGCCCGCGCAGATGTCGAGGCCATCATCGACCGCTCTCTTCACCGCCTGGGCCAGGAACGCCTCGACATGGTGCAGTTCCACTGGTGGAACTACGCGGTGCCCGGCTGGGTGGAGGCGGCGCAGTGGCTCGGCGAACTGCAGCGGGCCGGCAAGATCGACCGGCTGTCGCTGACCAACTTCAACACGGAAAAGACCCGGGAACTGGCCGACGCCGGCATCGCGCTGAGCACCACCCAGGTCCAGTATTCGCTCCTCGACCCGCGCCCGGAAAAGTCCCTGGTCGCCCTATGCGCCGAGCGCGGCATGCACCTGCTCTGCTACGGCACGCTCGCCGGCGGCTTCCTGAGCGACCGCTGGCTGGGCGAGGCGGAACCGACGGCCCTGGAAAACCGTTCGCTCATCAAGTACAAGCTGATGATCGACGAGGCCGGCGGCTGGGCGCTGTTCCAGGAACTGCTGCAGGCCCTCGCCGCGATTGCCCGGCGTCACGACACCACCATCGCCACGGTGGCCTCGCGCTGGGTGCTCGAGCAGCCCCGGGTCGCCGCCGTCATCATCGGCGCGCGCAACGCCGCCCACCTGGACCGCTACGCGGAACTGTTCCGGTTCACCCTGGACCAGCAAGACCGCGACGCCATCGCGGCCGTGCGCTCGCAGATGCAGGTCCCCGCCGGGGATGTTTTCGATCTCGAGCGGGACAAGAGCGGCCGCCACGGCAGCATCATGAAGTACAACCTGAACGCCGACTGAGCGCGGGACCGGTGACGGATCCGCAAGGGCGCCGCAAGGGTTTGGAGGGGCTTGGAAGGGTTTGAAAGAAAAGCGCGGCGGGCGGCACCCCGGACCGGGTGCGCCCCGCCCTGCCCCACCGGGTCAGCCGCTGTAGCCGTAGACCGAGCGGGCGTGTTCCTCTGAGATGAACCCGTCGAGGAGATCCTCGCGGATCGCCTCGGGGTCACGCTCGGCCGCATCACCGTAGCCACCGCCACCCCCGGTCAGGGAGTGGATGATGGTGCCAACGGGGAGCGAGAAGTCGTTGATCTTCAGGCACTCGACCGGCGCCTCACCCGGACGCTCGATGCGCACCACGGGCTTCTCGCCGACGCCGCCACCGAACAGCCCCCAGGCCGGCGTGTCGGAACGCTCGAACCAGAGCCAGAGCGAGGACTCCGCCTCCACCCGGTACTTGCGCGAGGTGCCGTTGCCGCCGCGGTAGCGGCCGGCACCACCGGAGTCCTGGCGGATGCTGTACTCGAGAATCCGCAGGGGATACTTGCTCTCGAAGATCTCGATCGGCAGGTCCTTGAAGCTGCCGTTCACGTTGTTGATCAGCGAGCTCGCCCCGTCGCCGCCGTCGAAGGCACCCCAGCCGCCGGTGGTCGGCTCGATCATGAGGTAGCGCGCGTGGTTCTGCCGGGGGTCCGTGCCGGCGATGGTGATGACCATGGAATCACCGTAGTGCGCACCGGCGGCGCGCTCCGGCAACACCGGCGCGAGGGCCTTCACGATCAGGTCGATGAGCAGGCCGAGGGGCGTGAAGTACCAGCCGCAGGGCGCGGGTTCCTGCGCGTTGAAGATCGAGGCTTCCGGCGCCGTGACGTCCAGGGCCCGGAAGGAGCCGCCGTTCGGTGACACGTCGGAGCAGATGAGCAGCTTGTAGGCCACGCGGGCGGCGGCCACGGTCTGCGTCAGGCCGCAGTTGACCGGGCCCGCGGCCTGCGCGGCGGAACCCGCGAGGTCGATTTGCATGCCGTCGCCGGCAACGGTCAGGCGAAGGCGGACCGGGACCGGCCCGTTGCCGAGCCCGTCGTCGTCGATGGTGCCCTCGGCGGTGTATTCGCCGTCGGGCAGGGCGGCAATGGCCTCGCGCTCCTTGGCCTCGGTCTGGGCGTAGATCTCATCGCGCGCCGCGCGCACCGTCTCGGCGCCGAAGCGGTCGAAGAGCGCCTGCAGCCGCTGCTCTCCCGTGCGCCCGGCGGCGATCTGCGCGTTCAGGTCGCCGATGGTCGCGTCGCCGAAGCGGCTGTTGAGGCGCAGCAGCTCGATCACGTCCTCCCGCGGTTCGCCCCGGTCATAGAGTCGCGTCGGCCCCCAGCGGGTCCCCTCCTGGTAGATCTCGCGGGAGTCCACGGGCGTGCCCGGGTCCTTGGCGCCGACATCCAGCCAGTGGGCGCGGGAGGCCGCGAAACCGATGCGCTCGCCGCGCCAGAAGATGGGCATGATGATCGTGGAGTCGTTCAGGTGCGTGCCCGTCATGTACGAGTCGTTCATGTAGAACACGTCGCCTTCCTGGAAGTAGTCCCAGCCGTAGCGCTCCGCCATGATCTTCACGCAAATCTCGAGGTTCCCCAGGAACAGGGGCAGTCCCAGGCTCTGCCCGAGCACCTCGCCCTGCTCGTCGATGAGCGCCACGGAGCAATCCTTGCCCTCGTAGATCACCGGGGTGAAGGCACTTCGGATCAGCGTTGCATTCATGTCGCTGGCGATGGCGACGAAGGCGTTGCGGATGATCTCCGTCGTGATCGGGTCGATGGTGCTCATGCGCTGGCTCCTTTCTGCAGCAGGAGATTGCCCTTGGGGTCGACGGTGAGCGTCCAGCCCGGCGGCATCACCGTGGTCGCGCTCTGCTCCTCCACGATCGCCGGGCCGTCGAAGCTGAAGCCCTCCCGAAGCCGGTCGCGCAAAAGCACCGCCGTCCTGTGACGCTCGCCGCGGAAGACTGCCTCGCGCTCGCCGGCCACCGGGTCGCCGTCGCGCACCGGCGCGTCTTCGCCCCGGTACTTGCCGATGGCGCCGATGGCGGCAACGCGCAGGTTCACGAACTCGATCGGTGCCGCCGGGCTGGCGTGGCCGTGCCGCTGCCGGTGGGTCTCGTGGAAGCGCCGCGCCAGCTCCTCGGCGGAGATGCCCGCCTCGAGCGGGATGTTGATGCTGTACTCCTGCCCGGCGTAGCGCATATCCGCCGAGCGCTCGCAGTGGGCCTTGCCGGCCTCGATGCCCTCTTCCAGCACCGCCTCCCGTCCCTCGGAC
The DNA here is from genome assembly GCA_964438205.1 of uncultured Alteromonadaceae bacterium. Taxonomy (GTDB): domain Bacteria; phylum Pseudomonadota; class Gammaproteobacteria; order Pseudomonadales; family Halieaceae; genus Pseudohaliea. The sequence continues at coordinate 8,682 of CAYTJQ010000039.1, read as the reverse complement.
TCCAGCGCCGCAAAGGCCGCCTCGAGCTCCTCGCTGTCCACGGAGGCGGCCGCGCGGAAAAACGACAGCGTGACGTCCCGGCGCAGGTCCGTCTGCAGCATGCCCCAGGCCGAGAAGGTGCCGGGGAAGCGCGGGATCAGCACCTCGCGGATATCCAGCTCCTCCGCCAGGAACGCCGCGGCCATGGGGCCCGCGCCGCCGAAGGCAACGAGGGTGAAAGCGCGGGGGTCGACGCCCTCGCTGACGGTGATCGTGCGCATGGCGTCCGCCATCGCCGCGTTGGAGATCGCGAGGATTCCTTCGGCGAAGGGCTCCGGCTCCATGCCGGCACCGGCCGCGAGGGTCTCGATGGCCCTCGCCGTAGCGTCGGCGTCCAGGGACATCTCGCCGGAGAGCAGCGAGCGAGCGCCCAGGCGGCCCAGGTACAGGTTGGCATCGGTCACCGTGGGCTCCGTACCGCCGTGACCATAGCAGGCCGGGCCCGGCACGGAACCGGCGCTGTGCGGGCCGACCCGGACCGCGCCCTTGTCCAACCAGGCGATCGAACCGCCCCCGGTACCGATGGTGCGGATGTCGACGATGGACATGAGCAGCGGCAACCCCTCGAGTTCCGTCTCCAGGGTCGTGGAGGCCTTGCCGTCGACGACGAGGCTGAGATCAAAGGACGTGCCCCCCATGTCGACACAGAGCAGATTCTGCCGACCGGTGCGCTCCGCGAGCGCCGTCCCGGCGATGGTCCCGCCGACCGGTCCGGACAGCAGCGTGTACACCGGCTTGTCGCGCGCGCTCTCTGCCGTGACCACGCCGCCGCTGGACTGCATGATGTGGACGCCGGCCTTCATATCGCGCTCGCGCAGCTGCTCCTCGAGGCTCAGCAGGTAGCGCTCGACCACCGGTGCCACGTAGGCGTTCATGACCGCCGAGGAGGCGCGCTCGTACTCGCGCCACTCCCGGGCCACCTCGTGGGACAGGGAGATCGACACCCCCGGCAGCGCCTCGCGGAGGATCTCCCGGGCGCGCAGTTCATGCGCCGGGTAGGCATAGCTGTGCAGGAAGCACACGGCGACAGCGTTGACCCCCTCGCGCTGCACTTTCTCAACGATCGGCGCGAAGTCCGCCTCGCAGAGCGGCTCGAGCTCGCTGCCGTCCCAGGCCAGGCGCCCGCCGATCTCGTGCACATCGCGCCGCGGCACCAGCTGCTCGGGCTTCTGGTAGCGCAGGTCGTACAGCGCGTCGCGGTTGCCCCGGGCAATCACGTAGCTGTCGCGCGCCCCGCGGGTGGTCAGCAGCAGCACCCGCTCGCCGCGACGCTCGAGAAAGGCGTTGAGACCGACCGTCGTCCCGTGAACGAAGTAATCGATGGCCGACAGGTCCGGGATCACCCGGGAGATGCCGTTGATCACCCCCTCGGCGGGATTTTCCCGGGTCGTGGGCACCTTGTTGACGAAGGCCGGCCCGTCGGAGGGCTGGATGACGATATCGGTGAAGGTGCCGCCGATATCTGCGGAGACTTGGTAGCGCGTCATGTCAGAAGTTGTACCTCAGGCGAAGGTTCCAGATCCGGCCCGGTGCGGCCGCCGAGAAACCGCCGGCGACCCACTCGGCGTTGTATTCCTCGTCGAGCGCATTCTGCAGCTGCCAGAGGACGGACCACTTCTCGTCGGCATCCTCGATACCGAGCCGCACGCTGAGGAAGTCCAGCGGGCTGCGATCCGTGGAATTCTGCACGTCCCAGTACTGGCTGCCGCGGCGCTCGTAGTCGAGCCGGGCGAACAGGTCGATGCCGGGCAGTGGGGACGGCGCGACCAGCTGGCCACCGATATTGATCGTCTCGTCGGCAATGTAGGGCGCGTCGTTGCCTTCCACGGACGGATCCACCGCGTATTCCTCGATCTCGCTGTCGGTGAAGCCATAGGCGGCATAGAGGTCGAGGTACTGGTTGACGCGGTAGTTTAGCTCCAGTTCGCCGCCGTAGAGCTGCACCTCGTCGATGCTGGTGAGGATCTGGGCGCTTACCGCACCGATGAAGGAGAAGAAGTGCTGTCCCTCCACCTTGGTACTGAAGGACGCCGCCACGAGCCGCAGCCGGTCATCCAGGAACAGCCCCTTGTAGCCGACCTCGAAGGACTCGGACTCCTCCTGGTCGACCACGTCGGTGATGCCGACCAGGCCGACGGACTCGGCCACGTCCGAGATACCGTTCTGGTTGAACTGGCCACTGCGGAAGCCGCGGCCCCAGGTGGCATAGAGGTTGTGCTGGTCCGTGGGCCGAAAGCGCAGCGTGACCTTCGGCTGCCACATGTCGAAGGTCTCCTCGTTGCGCGCGCCCGGCTCGCCCGCCGGAAACTGCAGCGGGGACACGTCCTGCTGGCGCTTTTCCTCGTCGTAGCGCAGCGCCGTCGAGAGCTCGAAGTGCTCGCCGAGGTCCGCGTTCAGCTGGCCGAACACCGCCAGGGCCTCGTTGCTGTTGTCATCCGCGAGGAAGGAGGTGGTCGGGTTGCGGGGATCCGTGGTCGGCTCGCGCTCGAGGCGGATGATGCCGGCCCCGGTATCGACACCCGTCGACAGCGACACGAAGCGGTCCCAATCGAGATAGTAGGCGCCGATCTCCCAGCGAAGCGCCTGGTCGTCAGGCGAACGGAAGCGCAGCTCCTGGCTCCAGGCCTCGATATCGAACCAGCCGGTCTGGGTGCCGTCGTTGCCGAACAGTTCCGGCGGGCTCATCGCGGCGGTGTAGGGGAACTGGTCGGAGTCGGACCACTCCTCGAGGTCGGTGTAGCTGGTGGTGGCGGTCAGCGTGCCGACGTCGGTGACCCAGTCCACCTTGAGCGCGAAGTCGTCCATGTCGCGCTCGCCGTAGTCGAGGTTGTTGTCGCGCACCGGCAGCACGTTGTCCGCATCGATCGGGCCCGTGTCCGTGCCGAAGCCGATGGCCGTGATGTTGTCGTCGGCAAGATCCACGCCCTGGAACTGGAAGCCGATGCCGCGGCCCTTGTGGCGCGCCATGCTGGCGCGGAAGTCGAGGCTCAGCGTGTCGCTGGGCTCCCAGATCAGGCGGCCGCGCAGCACCGTGTCTTCGAAGCGGTCGGCTTTCTCCTGGCGGGTGATGTTGTAGAGGTAACCCTCGCGGTCGATGTAACGCCCGGAGAGCTGCCCGTACAGCTGGTTCTCGACGAGGGCACCACCGTAGGAGCCCTCCACCAGGTACTCGTCACCGGCCCCGGTACCGACGCTGACATAGCCGTCCGCCTCGTTGGTGGGGCGCTGGGTGTTGATGATGATGGCGCCGCCCGTCGCGTTGCGTCCGTAGATCGCGCCCTGCGGGCCCTTCACCACCTGCACGCTCTCGAGGTCGAAAAGTTCCTGGCGGAACTGGATACCGCTGAACTGCAGCACACCGTCGATAACCGTGGCGACCGGCGCTTCGCCGTTGCGTACCTGGGTCAGGCCGCGGATGCTGAGGAAGCTGGTGCCGATGCCCTGGGACGTGGCGAGCGTGACGTTGGGTGTGAGGGAGACGAAGTCCTCCATGCGCTGAATGTTGGCATCCTGCAGCGTTTCCGCGGAAAAAGCGGTCACCGCGTAGGGCGCGGCCTGGAGTGTTTCCTCGCGACGCCGCGCGGTAACGATGACCTCTTCCAGCATGACCGGTTCGTCGCTGACCGCGCCCTGGGCCAGGGCCGACGGCGCCAGTACCGCCGCGAGGGCGCTGACGATAAGACGGCGCTGGCTGTTGCTATTCTGCTTGTGCATGGTGCTTGCTCCCCTGGAAGCCATTCACATTGTCTTGTCGCGGGCTTGCCTAGCGGGCGTCTGTGGCACCCGTGCCCTGCGCCAGGGGTTTACCCCCCCGTGCCTCGAAAGGTGGGTTAATTTTTTAACCATGTCAATCTTTTTTGATATGCTATAGACGTTGAACCGCGCCCCCCGGCGCCAAGGAGCCACCGTGCGACAAGAAGGAAAAGCCAAGGCGGAGAAGTCCGTCCCGGAGAAGACGGGCCGCCATGTGCGTCGCTCCATCGGGGGTCTGCTGAAGGCAAAGCGACTGGCGCAGGGGCTGACGCTGCAGGAGCTGGCCCAGCGTTCCGAGCTCTCTGCCGCCTTCCTTTCGCAGGCCGAGCGCGGCAAGGCGACGCCGTCCATCGTGTCCCTCATCAACATCGCACGGGCGCTGGATACCGATATCCACTATTTCATCTCCCCCCCCGCTGCCGCGACCCTGGTCAGCCGCGCCGACGAGCCACGCTATCTCGAGCTGGATTCACCGGTGCAGTACCGGGTGATGAACGCCGATATCCCGAACCAGCGCCTCGGCGCCCTGCTCATGACCGTGCCGCCCGGTATCGAGCTGCCGGCCGTCCACCGCGACGAGGGCGAGGACCTGTTCTTCATCCTGAGCGGCAACATCGAGCTGGAGATCGACGGCAAGCACTTCACCCTGGGCGCCGGCGACTCGACCCACATCAACACACAGCTGGACCACAGCATGCGCAACAGCGGCAGCGAAGACGCCACGCTGCTCTGGGTGGGCACGCCCGCGCTGCTGCCCCCCGAACGGTCGGACGAGCGCTGACGCCGGTGTCGCAGCTCCGCATCGAGACGGCGCTCGGCACCGTTCGCATCGCCCTGGCCACCGTGGAGGCCCCCGCTACCACCGCCTACTTCCTGGACCAGGCGCGCCGCGGCCGGCTCGCCGGCGGCAGTATCTTCCGCGTCCTCTCCAGCGAGCTGAATGCAGGTGACCCCGGCGCGACGATCGATGCGGTGCAGTTCGGGACCGCGCGCGGTCTCGACGAGGCGCGGCAGCGGATCGTCCATGAAAGCACGGCGCTCACCGGCCTGCGCCACGAGTCCTGGACCGTGTCCGCCGCGCGCTTTGCGCCGGGCGAGCTCTACGGCAGCTTCTTCGTGTGCCTGCAGGCGGAACCGTCGCTCGATCACGGGGGCGCCCGGCAACCCGACGGGGCGGGCTTTGCGCCCTTCGGCCGGGTCGTCGAGGGCCGGGCGGTCATTCGCCGGGCCCACGGCCTCGCGGAGGCCGGCGGGCTCCTGCGACACCCCGTACCGATCCTCGCGGTCTCCGTCAACGATCCGGCGGCCGCCGCGAAACCCGCCTAGCCCTTCCTCTGGCTCTCCTCCAGCGCCCCGTCACCCGCGGCGGCAAGGCTGCCGAGGATCTCCAGTTCCGCGCGGATGCGGTTGCGCACCTGGTCCCAGAGATCGTCCTGCTCGGCGCGCTCAGCGCCGCTGCTTCGCTGCAACTCGCGGTAGCAGGCAATCGCGGCAGCTGCGGAGCGCGCCATGGAAAAGGCCTCCGCCGTCTCCCGGGCCGATGCCACGAGGCTGTCCTCCCCCGCTGCCAGGCAGTCGTGGACCCAGCCCAGGGCTTCCGCGAAGACGTCCGGCGACGGCTCCGCCACCAGGCGGCCGTTCAGCCGGTCGCGCACCACCTCGCGGACGCCCGGGGCATCGAGGCCCACGACCGGCAGGCCGGCGGCCATCGCTTCCGTGAGCACCATGCCCTGCGTCTCGCTCTGCGACGCGAAGGCGAACACGTCCATGGCGTTCATGGCATCGGCCAGCGCCGGCCCCTCGAGCAACCCGCAGCGAACCAGTCGACCCGCCAGGCCCGCGGCACGGAAACGCGCGACGAGGTCCGCCTCCGCGTCGCCGCTGCCGACGACCAGGAAATAGCGGTCGTCGCCGCCGGCGAGGAACGCTGCCACGGCGTCGGCCAGGAAGCCGATGTTCTTTTCCGCCGCGAGTCGGCCCATGTGCCCCACCACGAAGGCGTCCGTCGGCAGGTCCCGCTGCCTACGGGCGCCGTCGCGGTCACCGGCGGCGAACTGCTCGACGTACACACCGGTGGGGATGACCTGCACCGGCGTGCTGACACCGCGCTCCAGCAGCAGGTCGCGAATGCTCTCGCTGGGCGCGAAGACCCGGTCGGCGAGGTTGGCGTAGCGCGTGGCCAGCTCGATGACGAAAGCTTTCAGGGACGGCGAGTCGACGGGCACGTAGTGCGTGTATTCCTCGTAGCGCGTGTGGTGCGTGAACACCAGCGGCACGGCAAAGGTGCGCGCGGCGCGCACCGCGGTCATGCCGAGGAGGAACGGGTGCTGCGAGTGGATGACGTCCGGTTCGAAAGCCTCGAGGGTCGCGTTCAGGCCCGTGGGCAGCGGCAGCGCCACGGAAAAGTCGCTCGCATTGAAGTTCTGCAGCGCCGGCACGCGCACCACGTCCTCCTCCGGCGGCATGTCGGGGAAGGTGGGCGCCACCACCAGCACCCGGTGCCCGGCCTTGCGATACTCGTCGCGGAACGCGGCCACGGAGCGGGCGACGCCGCCGACGTGGGGCTTGTAGGTGTTGGTGAACAGGACGATATTCACGGTGACTCCGCTTCCTTCCGGGGCTCGAGCAGCACGCTGGCGCCGTCTTCGCCGCAGGCCGCGTAGCCCGGCAGCGCGACGCGCAGCGCCGGCGCTTCGCGGTGCCAGCGCGCCTCCCAGCTGACGCGCACGCGGCCCGCCGCTTCCGGCGCCACGCGCACGGTGACCGGCCCGAAGGTCGTCGGCGCCGGTCCGAAGACCACCGGCTCACCGGCGGCCAGCCAGCGGCGGGGGATGCCCGCCGCCAGCACGAGCGTGTCGCCCTCCTCGCGCAGGAAGCAATGGCGCAGCATCAGCACCCACTCGGCCGCGGCCCAGACGTGGTGACCATCGCCCATGCAGCCGCCGCCGGTCTGCGGGTGGATCGCCTCCGGCCACTGGCCGGTGGGGCTGGCGAGGCGCGCGACGGCGTCCATGAGCTCCAGGTAGCGCGGGTCGCCGGCGCGCAGCAGCACCTGGGCGACCTGCAGGGTCAGGTAAGCGTTCTGCCCGGAGTGGATCATGTCCTGGAAGAAGGCCCCGTCCACGAAGCACTCGTCGAGGAGGTAGCGCACGCAGTCCAGCAGCCGCTCATCGTCGGGGGCGAACAGCTGCAGCGGATAGCCGGCGGCCACCGAGCCGATGGCACCGGCATCCAGGCGCCGGTAGGGTGCGGCGGGCATGGCCGGCCGGCCCAGGCGCTCCCGGGCAGAGGACAGGCTGCGGTCCACCGCCGCCGCCAGCCGGTCCGCGGCGGCGCGAGCGCGCTGCGCTGCGCCGGCGTCGTCGGCGAGCATCGCCGCCGCGGCGCGCAGGCCGGCGATGCTCCAGAAGTCGTCCCAGTAGTAATAGTCGTTCGGACCCAGGTGCTCCGCACTGAACCCCGCCGGTAACAGCCCGGCATGCGGCGTGACGGGACTTTCCGGCAGGCACTTGCGGCTGATCCAGCGGGCGGCGCGGTCGATCGGTTCGCCCCAGTGCTTGGGAACGGCCCCGTCCTGCAGACGGCGGTAGCGGTCCAGCAGCCAGAGCACCTCGCCGTTCGAGTCCCACTCGCCCTCCTGGGAGCGGAAATAGCCGAGCGGCGTCTGCCGGGCAAAGAAGCACTCGATGGCGCGCCGGGCTCGCGCCTCCAGGCCCAGCGCGAGCAGCGCGTTGATGATGAAGGCCGCATCGCGGAACCAGAAGCGCTTGTAGGTGTAGGGTCCGGGATAGGCATCTTCCGGCGTGTGCAGCACCAGGGAGGTGACCGCCGCGTCGAAGAGGAACTGGTACTCCGGCTCCGGGCACGCAAGGCGGCAGGCCCGGTCCCGCTCCCGGGTCCAGGCATCGGCCAGCAGCGGCCGCGCCGGGTCGGCCTCGCCGAGCGGGATGCTGGCACTGACCTCCGCGGCCTCGTCGAACGGGTACACCGCTGCCGCGCTGGCGAGGCCCGCCGGGCAGTCGGCGCCGGCGCTGGCGCCTCGAGCATCATCATCAAGCTTGAACAGGACGTCGCCTTCCTGGTACGTCGCCGCGTAATGCGCCACCGGCGCGGGATCCAGGAGCACGGACGGATCGTCGTTCACGTGCCACTCGCGGCCGTCAAGCGCGACCCGGGTAACGAAACTGACCCCCTCCGCGTTCTGTGGCCGCAACGCCAGCACCAGCCGCGCCGCGCCCGCGCGATCGTTCGTCGCCCGGGCGCGCAGGCGGCAGACCGGTCGCCCCGCCTCGAGGACGACCTCCGCGCGCAGCGCCAGCCGCAGGCCGTCGCTGCTGCTGCGGGTGTCCACGGCAACGCCATCGGCAAGCTCGTAGCGCTGGTCGACCTCGTCGCAGCGGGCGGGCAGGAGCCTGCGGCCGTCGTCGCCGAGCACCCACGCGTCGATGGACCAGCCGTCGAGGAACGGCGTCAACAGGCCGCGGGGGTCCACCACCGGCAGCGCGTCGCAGTCCGGGTAACCCACGGCCGTCCAGTTGCGATGGGTCAGGTTCACGTGGGTCACGGAGAAGGCCCGCGGCAGGAAGGAACGGTCCCGCGGGTCGTACTGCCGCTCCGCCCAGTAGGGCCAGACCCAGTCGAGGTTGTGCTGGATGACCTTGCTGTTGATGAGCCCGCGGGCATGGAACACCACCCCGGCGCGCAGCAGCTCGATGGGCTCGCCGACCTCCGAGGGCTGCGCGAGGCCGCGCAGCCGGCCGAGGATCTCGATCGGGTCCAGGAAACCCTGGCTCGTCGCAGCCTTGCGGATGATGTAGCGTAGCGGTGCCCAGCGCCAGCCATTCATTGCTCCAGCTCCTCCGCCGGCAGGGCCTGGTAGCGGGCCAGGGC
>CAYTJQ010000038.1:17777-33803 GCA_964438205.1 uncultured Alteromonadaceae bacterium | reverse complement strand
CTTGCGTTGATGTCGTCGCTGAGCTTCCAGAACCAGGGGGCGGTGCGGCGCACGCCGTAGCGCGCGACCAGCGCCGTGTAGTCCTCGTCGCTTTCGAGTGCCCGCAGCGCGTCGGCGAAGCGGCCCAGTTCCTGTTCGGTGACCTGGAAAAACTGGTTCGGATAGGCGCCCACGAAACCCCGGGCCACGGTCAGTGTATCCTCCTCCGGCCGCCGCCGTTCCTCTTCCTGGAACAGCTGGGCGTTGTTGCTGAAAGCCTGGTTGTGGACCAGCGAGTAGTACTCGCGCTCGCCGCGGCGGTCGAGCACCTGCAGGAAGGCGACCTCGGGGAGGTAGCTGAAGCTCGCGTCCGCGCCGCTCATCAGGCCGGCGAGCTGCTTGCGGCGTACCGTGTAGCGCGCGTTTGCTGCCGTGGGGATGTGCGCCTTCAGGCGTTGCATGAGCTCCGTGCGCGGGTCGTCTGTGCGAAAATCGATGGCCGTCGGGCGATCGTAGCGGGCGTTCTCCGGCGACATGAGGTAATCGGTGACGTGGTCGCGCGCGCCTCGGTACCAGTAGTCCCGCACACCGGCGCGCGCCGCTTCGGGCAGGAAAAGGAGGAAGCCCTGCTCGCCCTCCATGCGCAGGAAGTCCATGTACAGCCGGCTCTCCAGCTGGTGTCCCACGGCACCGTAGACATCGAAGCCGGCGACGAGCAGGTAGTGGATGCGCTCCAGCAGCGAGTAGTCGATGATCCACATCGTTTTCGGGAGCTGCCCGAGGAAGCCCTTGGTGACGGTCGCACTGTCGAAGTGGCGGAATATGGTGAGCGCGGCGTTGTCGTTGCGCTCCGGGCCACCGTTCCAGATCAGGTCGAGGTCGAGGCTCAGCGCGTCCTGCTCGATGACCCTGGCAATGGCTTCCGCCTGCGCCGCCAGGAAGCGGCGCTGGCTCTTCGCATAGCTGCGCCATTGCAGCAGCGTGACCACCAGGCTCCCCTTCGGCTGCGGCAGGCGCATCTCGTGTGCGTGCTCGGCAAGGAAGCGTGCGCTCTGCTCCGGGTCGGTGGCGTTCGGCTCGGCAAAGGCGACCCAGAAATGGTCGTCGATGACATTGAGCGCCACCTGCCCGCGGCACACCGGCCCCTTGATGTAGGCCATGATGGTGAACTGTGCCTCGTCGAGCATGAAGCGGTAGCGCGCATTGACCGGTAGCTGTTCGAAAGTGATGAACGGGTTCGCGGCGTCGTCGCCGTCGTAGCCCGGCAGCGTATCGACCGTGTACTCGGGGGCGAGGAACAGCGCCCGCCAGCGCGCCATGCGCGCGCTGTTCAGGGCGTAGGGCATGTGCCGCTTGGCCAGGGGTGTTAGGTAGCGCGGCTGCAGGCGGTAGTAGAAGCGCTCCGTGCCCGGGTCGTCGTAGGGGCGCCGTGTGGCAATCAGCTCGATCGGTTCTCCGGGCGCCGTTGTCGAGCGCACGAGGCTGTACCAGGTGCGCTTGCCGGCGAGCTCATCGAAGTAGAGGCTGCCGATGAACAGGTGCTCGAAGATGTAGCGACTCATGAGCCGCTCGCGGTTGCTGCTGCCGTTCAGGAAACGCTCCCAGTCGTCGATGCTGCGCTGTTCCTCCGCCGGTACCGGCGCAGCGGGTACCCCGGGAGCACCGGCATCGATCCAGTCCGTGAGCACCTTTTGCCGCTCTGCATCGAGGCCCGGAAAGCCATAGGGCATGCCCTGGTAGGGGCGGTTTTCCCGGTAGTCGTCGAACTGGTCCGCCTTGCTGCAGGCCTGGTCCCGGTCGAGGCTGAAATCGAAGTCCTCGGCGAGCGGTCCCTTCGCCGGCAGGGGATGCTCGGCCTTGAGGGCGAGCATGCGGTAGAGAAGCCCGTCCCGCGGCTCGCGGGGATCGATCACGGAAAAGAAGTCCCTCTCGCGCCAGCCGTCGAGGCTGTGGGCGTCTTCGTAGAGGCGGGTCAACTCGGCCGGGAGCAGGCGCGTCCCGTCGTAGACCTTCTTCTTGTGCGCCCCCCGCGCGAGACCCGCCCAGGCATCCATCTTCAGCTGGCAGGGGGCGTCGTAGCAGCCGTGGCAGACCACGCAGCGCTGCTCGATGACCTCCTGCACCGCCGGCGGGTAGGCCTTTCCCAGCAGGTCTTCGGCCCGGGCGGTACCGCCGAGGCAAAGGATCAGGCCGGCGAGCAGCAGCCGGAACGGTTGCCCCGGGGCAGTGGCGCGGAAGTGGTTTGTCATCGGGGGCCGGGGCCGTTGGGGCTCCAGGTCAACGGTAGCCAAGGCCGGTGGCTCGTTCAAGTAGAACCGGGTCTTTTTACCGCAGCCGGCGCCGGGCGAGTATCGCCCGAACCCTGTATAGTCCCGGGCTCGTGGGCTATCGCAGGCGGCCATGGCAGGCGGCGATGGCTTGCCGTCCCGCGCTTCTGAGATGATAACCGCATGAAAGCCCCCCGGCGCCTTCAGCCGCTCCTCGAAGAGGGCCTCATTGACGAGGTCGTCAGCCCGCTCATGAGCGGCAAGGAGGCTGACGTGTTCATTGTCCGCAGCGCCGGCGAGCTGCGCTGCGCGAAAATCTACAAGGATGCGGTGAAGCGGAGCTTCAAGAAGGCGGCGCAGTACACGGAAGGGCGCAAGGTGCGCAACAGTCGCCGCGCCCGGGCCATGGAGAAGCGGTCCCGTTTCGGTCGACAGCAGCAGGAGGAGACCTGGCAGAACGCCGAGGTGGATGCGCTCTATCGCCTCGCGCGGGCGGACGTGCGCGTGCCCCGGCCCTACGGCTGTTTCGACGGCGTCCTGCTCATGGAGCTGGTCACCGATGAGGCGGGGGACGTGGCGCCGCGGCTGAACGATGTGACCATGGATGCAGAGCAGGCACGGGAGGATCACGCCCTGCTCATGCTCTATGTGCTGCGCATGCTCGCGGCGGGCCTTATCCATGGCGACCTGTCGGAGTTCAATATCCTCGTCAACGAGGAGGGCCCCGTGATCATCGATCTGCCCCAGGCGGTCTATGCCGCCGGGAACAACAACGCGCAGGCGATGCTGACCCGGGATATCCGCAACGTCACCCGCTACTACGGCCAGTTCGCGCCGGAGCTGCTGGAAACCCGCTACGCGGAGGAGCTGTGGGACCGTTTCGAGACCGGTGAGCTCGCCCCGGAGGTGCCGCTCAGCGGCCACTTCGACCTGCCCACGGAGGCCGCGGACACGGAGGCCGTGCTGGCGGAGATCCGCGCGGTAATGGCCGAGGAAGAGCAGCGGCTGCGTCGCCTGCGCGCTGCCGAGGGGGGTGACGACGGCGAGGCAGGACCAGATGAACCCAACTAATCACACCCCGAAGGGAGGCGGGACCTGTATAGTGCCGCCACCGCCCGCCACCGTGCGGGCTCCTCGACTCCCGGTACCCCGCAGATGACCACGGCAACCCCTGTCGACAGCTTTTCCGAGCTGTCCCTTCCGGCGTTTCTTCTCGAAGCACTGGCGGAGGTGGGCTACGAGAAGCCCTCCACTATCCAGTCCATGACCATTCCCCCGCTGCTCGCCGGCCGCGACCTCGTGGGCCAGGCGCAGACCGGTACGGGCAAGACCGCGGCTTTCGCGCTGCCGGTGCTCGCCAGCCTCGACCCGGGGCACGCCAGGCCGCAGGCGCTGGTACTGGCGCCGACCCGGGAGCTGGCCATCCAGGTCGCGGAGGCATTCCAGACCTACGCCGCCCACCTCGAGGGCTTCCGGGTGCTGCCGCTCTACGGCGGTGCGGATTACCGGACGCAGCTGCGCACCCTGCAGCGCGGCGTGCAGGTGATCGTCGGTACGCCGGGGCGGGTCATGGACCACATGCGGCGCGGCTCCCTGGACCTGTCGGGACTGCGTACGCTGATCCTCGACGAGGCTGACGAGATGCTGCGCATGGGCTTCATCGACGACGTGGAGTGGATCCTGGAGCAGACACCCCGGGAGCGGCAGATCGCGCTGTTCTCCGCGACCATGCCCGACGCCATCCGCCGCATCGCGGGCAAGCACCTGCGCGATCCCGAGGAAGTCACTATCCGTCAGAAGACGGTCACCAACGCGTCCATCCGCCAGCGCGTCTGGATGATGGCCGGCGTGCACAAGCTGGACGCGCTGACGCGCATCCTCGAAACCGAGGACACCGACGGCGTGATTATCTTCGTGCGCACGCGGCTGGCGACACAGGAACTGGCCGACAAGCTGGCCGCCCGGGGTTTCGCCAGCGCCGCCCTGAACGGCGATATCGCGCAGGCCCAGCGGGAAAAGACCGTTGAGAAGCTCAAGAAAGGCGGCCTCGATATCATCGTGGCGACGGATGTGGCCGCTCGCGGCCTGGATGTCGAGCGGGTGAGCCACGTCATCAATTACGACATTCCCAACGACCCGGAGGCCTACGTGCACCGGATCGGGCGCACCGGCCGGGCCGGGCGCAGCGGTGAGGCCATCCTCTTTGCCGCCAACCGGGAGCGGCGGCTGCTGCGCGCCATCGAGCGCGCCACGGGGCAGCCCATCGAGCCCATGGCGCTGCCCACGGCCGACGACGTCACGGACCGTCGCGCCGCGCGTTTCAAGGCCCGGATCACGGAAACGCTCGCCAGCCAGGAACTGGCCGCGGCGCGGCAACTGGTCGAGGAATACCAGCAGGAGTTCGGTGTGCCGGTGATCGAAGTGGCCGCGGCACTCGTGCTCATGAGCCAGGGCGACACCAGGCCGGCGATCCCGGGTGAGGATTCGCGCGCTGCGAGGGGCGGTGAAAAGGGTGGTAAAAAAGACGGTGAAAAGGGCGGTGAAAGAGCCCGGCGGCGGACTGCGCCGGAGACAGAGCCGGGAACCGGCGACGGATCCGGCAGGCAGGCAGACGCACCGGCAGGGTCCGGCCGGCCCCGCGGGGGCCGGGATGGCGACCGCCCGGAGAAAGGCCTCGAGCGCTACCGCATCGAGGTGGGGCGGCAGCACGGTGTGCGGCCGGGCAATATCGTCGGCGCCATCGCCAATGAGGCGGAGGTGGATGCGCAGTACATCGGCCGGATCCAGATCTTCGATGACCACAGCCTGGTGGACCTGCCCGAGGGCATGCCCGCGGAGATTTTCCGGCACCTGCAATCGGTCTGGGTGAGCGGACAGAAGCTTGGGATTTCCCGCGCCGGTAGCGGCCCCGAAAGCACACCCCGCAAGGCCGCTCGGCGCAAAGCCGGCCCGAAACAGGCAGGGCCGAAACGGCCAGTGCCGAAGCGGCGCTAGGCGCCGGCGTTCAGCTCACGGGCCCGTCGCCTGCAGCACGAGCCAGCTGGTGTAGGCGACGTAGCAGCCGAGGAGCACCAGCCCCTCCAGGCGGTTGATCCGGCCCTGGCCGACGAAGCCGAAGGCCATTACCAGCAGCAGGAGCGTCAACCCGACCATCGTCAGCCAATCCCGGTACAGGACCTCGGCCGCGATCGATGACAGCGGGTGGATGGCGCCGGCGATGCCGATGACTGCCAGCAGGTTGAACATGTTCGAGCCGACGATGTTGCCGATGGCGATGTCGTGCTCGCCGCGCCGGGCGGCGATCACGGATGCGGCCAGCTCGGGCAGCGACGTGCCCAGCGCCACGACCGTCAGGCCGATGATCAGCTCGCTGATGCCCAGCGCCCCGGCGATGCTGACCGCGCCGTACACCAGGACGCGCGAGCTTACGATCAGCAGCAGCAAACCCGCGACCAGCCAGAAGACGGCCCGCCCCAGGGGCATTGCGTGGGCTTCCAGTTCCTGTTCGACCTCGCTGGCAAGCGGGTCGTGCCGGTTGCGCAGGCCCTCGGCAATGGACCAGCCGATCAGGGCGAAAAAGCCGGCCAGCAGGCCCAGCGCCTCGAGGCGGCTGAGCGCACCGTTCCACAGCAGCAGCCCCGTCACCAGGCTGATGAGCAGCAGCAGCGGCAGCTCCCGGCGCACGATCTTCGACTGTACGGCGATGGGCGAGACGAGCGCGGTCAGGCCGAGGATCAAGCCCGTGTTGGTGATGTTCGAGCCGAGGGCGTTGCCGAGGGCCAGCGTCGGGCTGCCGTCCAGAGCCGCCATGGCCGAGACGACCATCTCCGGCGCCGAGGTGCCGAAGCCGACGATGACCATGCCGATGAGCAGCGAGGGCATACCCGCGTGGCGGGCGGTGGCGGCAGCGCCTTCGACGAAGCGGTCCGCGCTCCAGACGAGCAGCATGAAGCCGCCGACGATGGCGAGGGACGGTAGGATCATGGGCGTGCATGGTGACCGATAAGGAGGCGCAGAGTCTAACGATAATTCCCGCGCCGTGCGTCAACTTTCGTGTCCTGCGGTCAGGCCGTCTTGTGGTGCTGCCGGCGGCGCCGCCGGCGTCAGCGCACGTAGCCGATCACCGCGATGAAATGCGCCACGGACCCGCACAGCACGAAGGCGTGCCAGATGCCGTGGGCGTGGGTCAGGCGCTGCAGCTTGTCGAGCACGTAGAAAAGCACGCCGACCGTGTAGGCGACCCCGCCGAGGAACAGGAGCAGGAAACCGGTCCGGGGGAGGGCGGCGCGGAGGCTCTCGAGGTCCAGGGCGCAGGCCCAGCCCATGGCCAGGAAGGTAACCAGCTGGATCGTCTTCACGACAGGGCCGCGCAGGAAGACTTCCGACAGGGTCCCCAGCGCCGCGAGGGCCCAGACCACGGCGAGGATCGCGGTCGCCTTCGGCCCCGCTATGGTCACCAGCATGAAGGGTGTATAGGTCCCGGCGATGAGCAGGTAGATGCTGATGTGGTCGAGGACCTTGAACAGCTGCTTCAGCCGCGGTGGTTGAAGGCTGTGGTAGAGGGTGGACATGGTGTAGAGCAGGACGAGCGTCAGGCCGTAGACAGCGTGGCCGACGATGAGCCGCGCGTCGCCGGTCTGGATGGCGATGGCCATGAGTGCACCGAAGCCGACCAGCGCCAGGACGGCGCCGACGAGATGGCTGATACTGTTGAGGTATTCGCCGTAGTACATGGGAGCGGTGCTGTCGGGCTCTTTCGTGTTGCGCTGTCTCCAGCATACGGCGGGCCCCGCCGTCGCGCCTAGCCCCACCGTCGCACCTGGCGGCGACTTGCCTCGCGCCCGCTGCCCCGGAAGAATGTCAGTGCCTGCCGGTGAGCGGCCGGCGGACCGCCACCGGAGTGACAACCTGGAACCCCATCACTACAGCCCCGGGCTCAGGAGCGTGCTGGCGAGACACCTCGCCGCCTTCCGGCGCCGGCAGCTCTCGCCCGAGGGGCGTCGACCCGCGGCGGTGAGCCTCACCGTGTGCCGCGACGGCGATCACGCGGCGATCGTCGTCACCCGGCGCAGCGCGGCCCTGCGCGCCCATGCGCGGCAGTGGGCTCTACCGGGCGGGCGCCGGGACCGGGGCGAGTCGGCCGTCGAAGGGGCGCTGCGGGAGCTGCACGAGGAAGTCGGCCTGCTCGCCGGTCCCGGCGACGTGCTCGGCCAGCTCGACGACTACGCCACCCGTTCGGGTTACGTGATCACGCCGGTCGTGGTCTGGAGCGACTGTGCCTGGCAGGACCTCGCGCCGAACCCTGCGGAGGTCGAACTGGTCCGGCCGTTCCGCTTCCGGGAACTCGCGCGCCGCGACTCACCGGTGCTGCAGCGTATCGCCGAGAGCGATGGCGAGGTGCTGTCCATGCGCTTTCACGAGGATGTCATCTATGCACCGACCGGCGCGATGCTCTACCAGTTCCGGGAAGTGGCGCTGTTCGGGCGGCATACCCGGGTCGCCCACTTCGAGCAGCCGCTGTTCGCCTGGCGCTGACCGGTTGTGCCGCCCCCACACCGCCCGTATCCTTGGCGCCGCGTTCCACCTGTGCGTTACCTGTCACTATGATGTCTCCTGTCCAGACCGGCTTCCGATCCCGCGCCGCGCTCCGGGGGCTGGCTGCCCTGCTGCTCCTCGCCAGCAACGCAGCGGGGTGTGGCGAGGCGGGAGATCTCGCTGCCCTGCCGGTCACGACGGTCGCTACCGAGGCGGGGGTCGTTGTCGACTACGCGGCCCCGGCGCTGCAGCCGCGGCACGCTTACGAGCCGGTGCTTGCCGACTTCGACGGCGACGGCCGCCGGGACTTCTTCCTCGGCGGGCACGCCTTCTCTGCGGGGCTCAGCCGGCGCTACCCGATTGCCGATCGCGTCTTCCTGTATCGCGATGGCGGCTACGAGCCCGTGCCGGGGGCCCTGCCCCCGGGCGCGGATCGCCACGGCTGCGCGGCGGCAGACCTGGTCGGCGATGCCTGCGCCGACCTGTTCTGCGTCGCCGGCGCGGGGCGCGGCGCGGGTGGCCATGACAATGAGCTCTGGCAGGGCGACTGTCGCGGTGGCTTTACCCCGGTCGCGGATTCCGGTGCCGAATACCCCACGGGGCGGAGCCGGCTCGCGCGCGCCCTCGACCTGGACGGCGATGGCGACAGGGACCTGGTCGCCAGCGTGTTCGGTCAGCGGGAGGACGCGCAGCCGAACGCGACGTCGCTGTTCCGCAACGACGGCGGCGCGGGCTTTACCCGCATCGACAGCTGCCTGCCGGCGGCAGCCGGGTCCCGCTGCCTCGCGACCTCGGACCTCGACGATGACGGTCGCGATGACATCGTGGCCTGCGCCGCCCGCCAGGGGATCGACGCCTACGTCGACCTGGCGGGCGGCCAGTGCCGTGCCCTTCCGCTGTTCGCTAAACCCCGGCGCTGGCGGGCGCTTGCCCTGGCGCCGCTCTCCAGCGGCGCGGACGACAGCTTCGTCGGGGCGACGACGCTGTCCGGGGCGCCGTCGGTGGTCGTCCTCGAGGGGCTGCGGGTCGAGGCTGGGGCCGTCGCTTACCGGTCCGGGTTCCGCCTCGCGCTGGCGCCCGCCTTCGCGGGGTGCCGTATTCATTCCCTGGCCGTGGGCGATCTCACCGCCGATGGCGTTGCCGAACTGATGCTGACCCTGGTCGATGCCGGCGACACCGCGGCGCGCTGCCAGCCGGCCGCCGAGTTGCTGCTGCTGGGCCCGTCCTTCCGCCGTGCGGTGGCGTTGGACAGCGGACCGCACCAGGGGCCCACGTTCGCTGCCATTCTGAACGGCCAGGCGCTGCGCTCGGGAGCACAGCCGGACCGGCCGGGGGTGGTAGACCTGGCGTCACTGCCCCGGGGCTGGCCGGCCGCCCGGCCGGCCATTGATCAACGCCTGCCGTCACCGTAGCCTCGGCCGCCATGACCAGTGCACACATCGATGATTTCTACTACGTGACAGCGGAAGCGCTGTGCAAGCTCCACGCGGCCTTTCCCGTGCGCTACCTCCTCCTGGTCGAGGACCTCACCGGTCCGATCCGCTGGGACATGACCGGCTTGCCCGACCGCAAGTCCCGCGCCTGCTTCGAGACGCTCATCTGGCTCGCGGAACACGGCCTGCTCCACTATCGCTCGGTCGAGCCGAGGGATGTCGGCATCGAGGGTGCGGTGCTCTCCCAGCAGGGATTCGTGCTGCTCAGCGGTCGGCTCACCTGGCATCACGGCGAGTCGACGAGCCGCATTGCCGCCCTGCAGCGCGCGCGGGCCGAGCGCGCCTACAGCGATCTCGGCACCGTCATCGAGGACCTGCTCGGTGCCAACTGCCACTGGGCAGCGCCGCGGCAGACGGCGCCGCTGGTGAAGGCCGCGTCGATCGACGTGAACAGCGACGACGACGCGGACAGGAGCGGCTGAGCACCGCCGCGACGCCCCAGGGTCTGCCTTCCGTGCGACAAACGGGCGGCACGACGGGCTCTCCTGTGGTAAGACTGTGCGCCCACTGAACCACAGCCTGGAGAACCCTGATGAAACTCGAGGGAAAGATTGCCTACGTCACCGGCGCCGCGTCCGGCATCGGGGAAGCCGTCGCGACGCGTTGCCTCGCCGAAGGCGCGGTCGTTGCCGCGATCGATCGTGACGCGGAGCGGCTGTCAGCGCTGGCCGCGGCGCACAGCGCGGCAGGCGGGCAGCTGAT
Organism: uncultured Alteromonadaceae bacterium; assembly: GCA_964438205.1. Taxonomy (GTDB): domain Bacteria; phylum Pseudomonadota; class Gammaproteobacteria; order Pseudomonadales; family Halieaceae; genus Pseudohaliea. The sequence goes on along the minus strand of CAYTJQ010000038.1, from coordinate 23,827 downwards.
CACCACCGTGCTGGACGTGGTCGACGAGGAGGCCGTTGCGGCCTCCCTCGATGCACTGGTCGCCGCGCACGGCCGGGTGGATTGCGCCGTCAACTGTGCCGGCATCCTCGGGCCGACCGGCCCGCTGCACGAGACCGACACGGCGGCCTACCGGGCGTTGATGGCGAACAACCTCGACGGCATCTTCCACTGCCTGAAGCACCAGCTGCGCTGCATGCACCCGCGGGGCCGGGGCAGCATCGTCAACATCGCCTCGGCCGCCGGCATCGTCGGCTTTCCCAGCGCAGCGGCGTATACCGCCGCCAAGCACGGCGTCGTCGGCCTGACCCGCACCTGCGCCATCGACTACGCGGAGCAGGATATCCGCGTGAACGCCATTGCCCCCGGCGGCATCGACACACCGCTTATCCGCGCCACGACCTGTGCCACGGCCGAAGGCCAGGCGATGATCGAGTCCATGCACCCCATGAAGCGGCTCGGTACGCCGGAAGAAATCGCCAGTGCCGCGCTGTTCCTCGCCGGCGACGAGGCCTCCTTCGTCACCGGGGCCGTCCTCGCCGTCGACGGCGGCTGGACCAGCTGGTAGGCCGCGCTGTCCCGCAGACCACCGCCACGCTCGTCGTCAACGCGCTGCTCCTGGCCGTGCTCGCTGGCGACCGTGGAAGTGGGTTTACCAGGGCAGCACCTCGCCCGCATAGGTGAGCAGCCGGCCGCTGTCGCCGGGCTTCAGCCCGTCGATGACGCGGCGTATGCCGGCCACCGATTCCTGCGCGCTGATGGTGGCGTCGGCGCCGCCCATGTCGGTCTGCACCCACCCCGGGTGCACGGCGATGGCGGTGACGCCCTGCTCGCGCAGGTCGACGCTCAGGCTGCGCATGACCGCGTGAATACCCGCCTTGCTGCTACGGTAGCTGTACAGCCCGCCGTCGTCGTTGCTGGCGATGCTGCCGAGAAAGCTGCCGATGCCGACCAGGGTCCTGCGCTCGCTGGCAGCCACGTGGCTGCGGAACGCCTGGGCACAGATGGCAGGCGCGACCACGTTGACCTCGAGAACGCGCAGGAAGTCCGCCGCGTCGAGTTTGCCGAGCGTATTCGAAGCGGGGCTCATGACACCCGCGTTGAGGATCAGCACGTCGATGGCCGAGCCCTCGAGCTGGTCGGCCAGCGCTGCGACGGCGGCACTGTCGGTCACGTCCAGCGGGTACAGGGTAACGGCCGGATTATCGTCGGCGATCGCGCGCGCTGCCTCGGCGCCCGCGACGTCCCGGCAGGTTCCCAGCACCTGCCAGCCGGCTTCGCTGTACTGGTGAAGCATCTCGAGGCCGATGCCGCGGTTCGCGCCGGTGATCATTGCGGTAGGCATAGTGAACGCATTCCTTCGGTTTTTGACTGACTCATCGTGCCGATGCGCAAGCATTGGTCACGGGCGCCAGTCTAGCATTTGCGGTATTCAGTTCTGCATCGGCGCCGTGGCGTCCCAGCGGAAGCCGATGCCCCCGGCCTGCCAGACCCCCTGGCCGAAGGGATTGGCGCCGCCGATATCGAGCGCCTGCGGCAACCCGTGGCCCGGCGCGAAGTGCTCGAAGGGGGCCTTGACCGTCGCCCGGTGCATGATGCGCAGCCCCTGCTGCTCCTTGAAGACGATGAAGCCCCGGTTCGCCATCTCCGCCTCGAGCGCGGCGAGGACGGCATCCGCCGGCCGCTCGCCGCGCAGGTCGATACCTTCCAGGCTGGCGCCGACCGGCGACAGGGATGCGAGGTGAGCGCCGGCTTCTTCAATGGTGCGCGCGCGGTACGGATCCAGCGGTGGAACGGGTGCCTCGCGGGGAGCGTATCGGGTTGCCATGGTCACCTCCTTCACGGCGTGTGGTTGCGCCTCCTTTGCCGAGCGGAAACCGGGCAGCCCGGGCCCGGTGATCCCGCGATGACGACCCCGAATCGATACCAGAGTGTCACGCCGGGCTAGTGCGCCGTCGGCTGCTATCCCGTACTCTCGTACGATGGGTGCCTTCGGGGGCCCGCTATCCGCATTCCCGCGGCGCCGGGCAGTTGACTGCGCGCCGCATGGCAAGAGGTGAAGCATGAGCGGCAACACGTTCTTCCTGCATCATTACGAGGCGTCACCCTACGCCGAGAAAATCCGTGCCATGTTCGGCCTTGCCCGCCAGGCCTGGGGCTCGGTCCTCACCGCGCCCTACCCGCCGCGGCCGGATGTCGATCCGCTGGCCGGGGGCTATCGGCGTATTCCCGTGGCACACGTGGGCGCCGACGTCTTCTGTGACACCGCGCTGATTGCGACCGAGGTGGCTGCCCTGGCCGGCCGCGCAGAACTCGCGCCGACGATAGCGGATCCCGGCGCGCAGGCGCTCGCGGAGCGGGCGGAGGGCGATGTGTTCTTTGCCGCGATCACCTCGGCGCCGCCGCTCAAGCTGCTGGGCAAGCTGCTTTCATCCGCAGGTCCGCTCGGCACCTTGCGCTTCATCCGCGATCGTGCAGGGATGATGAAGGGGGCGAGCACCCAGCCGCCCAAGGGTGCGGAAGCGGGCCGGCTGTTCGATGCCTACCTCGCCGACCTCGATGCGCACCTGGCTGACCGCGACTGCCTCGGCGGCGACCAGCCCGGCTACGCCGACTTCTGTGCCTACCACCCCATCTGGCTCGCGCAGAGCGTCGGCGGCGCTGTCACGCTCGGGCGCTACGCCGCGGTGCGTGCCTGGCTGGATCGCATGGCAGCGCTGGGACAGGGCGAGCGCCGGGAAATGACGCCGGAGCAGGCGTTGGCCGAGGCCGCGGAAAGCGACCCGCGGGCGCTGCCGGCGGATTCGGGCTCGCACGAGGCGCTCGGCAGCGAGGTGACCATCGCGCCGGACGACTATGCGCGCGTCGGCGTCACCGGTACGCTGGTCGCCGCCACCGGCGAGCGCTACATCCTCGCGCGGGAGTCGGAGCGCCTCGGCACGGTGCACGTGCACTTCCCGCGCGAGGGCTATGAACTGGCCTGAGCAGCCGGCTCAGAGCAGGCCGAAACCCCACATCACGAGTGGCATGGTGATCGCGGCGAGTACCGTCTGGGTGGCGATCAGGTTGGCCATGAAGGGCGCATCGCCGCCGAGCTGGCGAGCCAGGATATAGCCGTTGGTGGCCGTGGGCGTCGCGGCGGCAATGGCGATGACGGCAAGACTGACGCCCTCCACCCCGAGGCCTCGCGCGATAGCGATGGCGAGGGCGGGCAGGCCCAGGATACGGACCAGGGACCAGCACAGTGTGGGGACGCCCGAGCGCCTGAGCGCGCCGAGATCGAGCCCCGCACCCGCTGCGAGGAGTCCGAGGGCGAGGGCTGCCGCGGCAAGGGTCTCCAGCACCCGGTCGACCACGGCGGGTATCCCGAGGCCGCTCGCGTTGATGAGCCCCCCGATCAGGCAGGCGAGCACCAGCGGGTTTCGGAACAGCTCCAGGAACGGGTGCCGCTTGATCTCCCTGTCACCGTACTGGCTGAACCCCAGGATCGAGATGACGTTCGCCGTCGGGATCATGGCCGCGGCGGCGACCGCCGTGAGGGCGATGCCCTCCTCGCCATGGAGCGTACCGGCGAGCGATAGCGCGACGAAGGTGTTCCAGCGCACGTTGGACTGAATGATGCTGCCGACGGTGGCGCGCCGGATGCCGGGCCAGAAGCGCGCGCCGTGCCCCACGGCAGCCATGAGCAACTGCGCGCCGATCAGCGCCGCGGCAATCGGCCAGGGTGATTGCTCGAAGGGCGCGTTCGCCAGCACGCGGATGATCAGGCAGGGAAAAAGCAGCACGTAGCAGAGCCGCTCGATGGCCCGCCAGCCTTCCGCCGGCGGGCTCTCGCGCCAGGCGAGGAAATGCCCGACGGACACGATGGCGATAACGGGCAGCAGGGCGAGGACGAAGTTCATGGTACGTTGTCTGGGAAGCGGGTGCGCAGGATACACCCGGGGCGCATCGGTTTGGCAGCGGGGGTAGGCCCCTCAGGGCGTGGTCAGCGCAAAACTGAGCAACCAGCGGCTACCGCCCTCGATCCTCGACACCTGGTGCTGGTGGAGGTCGGGCCGAAAGAGCACGAGCCGGCCGAGGAGATTGAAGATACTGCGCTCACAGGAGAACACGCCTCCGCGTTTCGGTTTCACCAGCACGCAATTGAGCTTGTAGAGCCGTCCCTCCGCCACCATGTCGACGTGGGGCATGACCCGGTGCCCCTTGGCGTAGTGCACGAGGTAGATGCTGAAACGCCTCGACTGGAACAGCACCCGGTTCTTTACCCTGGCACTGGTTGTAGCTGGCCTCATGGGGCCGAGTGTACCAGCAGCGACTGAGGTGATGGGTGGCCGGGATTGTTCAGCCTTGCAGAGAAAAAAGGGGCCACATCGCTGTGGCCCCTCTGTGCATTGCGAGAACCGCCTGCGAGCCGCTATTCGGCGGCCTTCACGACGAGCTGCGCATCGTAGATGCGCGGCGCGTCGCAGCTGACGACACCGTCCGTAGCTTCCTGCATGGCTTCCATGCCGCCACCGTTGAAGTAGATGTCGTAGCCCTTGCCGAAGTCGGCGTAGCGGGTCCAGGCCGCGACATGGTAGTAGTCGAAGTCCGGGCTTCCGCCGCCGAGGGTCGGTACGAAGGCCCAGCTGCTGCCACCCTTCGCGCCCATGTCCCGCATGGCAGCGGCGTATTGCCCGTGGGCCTTCAACGCGTCCGCCATGGAGGCATCCTCCTCAAGTGAGCAGCTCGAGAACCAGACCGCCCCGTTGTCCGGCGGCCCTTCGGGTGCATGGATTTCCATCGAGCTCGCAAGGCCATGCCCCGAACAGGTGATCACCTCGTCGAAGGCGGCCGCCAGTTCGCCGCCTTCCGCCCGATAGGCATCGATGCCTGCGCCCATGCCTGCCCCGGAGGTCCAGCTCCCGAGCCAGCCCACCTGCCAGGTCGCTTCTGTCGTGCGGAACTGGGGCGTCAATATCCAGGCCGAGTAGTCTCCGCGCTTCTTCGCCCACTTGGAGAAAGCTGCCACGACCTCCTTCAGGTCGCTCATCTCCGCGCCTTCACGGAAATCGCAGTAGAACATCTCGACGGGAACGATGGGGGCCGTTTCCTGTGCCATGGCCGGTACAGCAATAAATGCTGCCGTCGCGGCAGCAAGGTGCATTGTCTTCATCATTTTATTCTCCATTATTCTCTGAATGATCGATCTGCGTTATTTCACCGCAATCGCACGGCCAGCCGCTCGAGAGGAGTTCAGGCAGAAGCGATAGCTTGAGGCTAGTAGAAAGCCCGTATTATGCAATTTGCATTAAACCTGCTGCTCAGCGCTGGCGGCGTTTGCCATCCGGCGGCGTGAACTCGAGCAGATCCGTGGCGATAGGTGTATTCCTTTCCGGAAAGTACGTGGTCGTGCGCTGCACCCGAAAGTCGTCGAAGGACAGCTCGAAGTCGATTTGTCGAAGGAGGAGGTCGTTTTGTCCAATCCAGAGCGTGATCCGCCCCCTGCCCGGGTGGTCCAGGACCCGGTAGCAGTCGATGCCGCGCAGGCTTTCGTCGGCAATGCGCTCAGGCTTTCGAAACCGGATCGCCCGCCGCCAGGTGATCTCGTCGGGCAGCAGCATGGCGGGGACCGTAATAGCCGATTCACTGGATACGCCGGTTGCGGCCGCGACGGCCCGGTCGAGCGTATCCAGCGTCATGTCATGCTCCAGGTCCCAGTGCACGCGCAGCTCGTTCCGGTCCCGGTAGATCACGAACTGCCGTTCTTCGAAGGGACGGACCTTCTCCCGGAACTCGTAGCGAAAGCGATGGGGCCGCACGAAGGCCGTGCTGAAGGGTTTCTCGACCGTCCGCGAGCCGTTCGCGTTCGTGAAGACTTCCCGGACCATGCCCGTGTCGAGGTAGGACCCGGCGCTGGCGTACACCGCCTCCATCTGCTGGATGATGGTATGGGCCGGGAGCGAGTCGCGGTCGGGCGGGTCCGCCGCTGCCAGCGCCGGGGTGAGCAGCATCAGCATGCCCGCCCATGCAGACGTCGCAGACGCCGGCCA
>CAYTJQ010000038.1:0-17677 GCA_964438205.1 uncultured Alteromonadaceae bacterium | reverse complement strand
CGGTACCGCCCGCCGGCCGGAAGGGCTGGATGCCTGAGCACCGCTCGTCGTCGCCTGTTGCGGCGCCGCCACGCACCGTTGGCTTCCTCGGTGTGGCCCTGCTGCCCGTCAACGGCATGATCGGCGCGGGCATCTTCGCCCTGCCTGCGGCGCTCGTCGGTGCCGTGGGCGGCTTCGCGCCGTGGCAGATTCTCATCGGTGGCGTTATCTTCCTGCCCCTGGTGCTGACCTTCGCCTGGCTCGCTGCGCACTTCGAGGGCAGCGGCGGACCGGTGCTGTTCGGAAAGACCGCCTTCGGGCCCTTCCTCGGCTTCCAGGCCGGCTGGGCGCGCTATGCTGCGGGCACCGTCGCCGTGGCGGCGAATACGCACGTGATGGTGAGCTACTTCGCGGCGCTGTTCCCGTTCCTGGCGCATCCCGTGCTGCACAGCGCAACGGTCGTACTGGTGATCATGGGCCTGACGCTGCTCTGCATGCTCGGCATGCGCCAGTCCGTCGCCGCGCTGGGTCTGCTGACTGCCCTGAAACTGCTCCCGCTGGTCGCGCTGGTGCTGTCTGCCGCGCTAGGGAGCTACCGGCCGGTCCCCTTCGTGCTGCCCGAGTTCAGCCAGGTCGAGAGCGTGCTCCTGCTGTCGTTCTACGCCTTCATCGGCTTCGAGACCGCGACCATGCCCGCGGGGGAAATGCGCCGCCCGAAGCGCGACCTGCCGCGCGCCCTGGTCGCCATGCTCGCCATGGTGACCCTCGTCTACATGGGCGTGATCTGGGCCTTCGGCGTCATCGCCCCGGAGGCGACGGAGAGCGGCAATGCGCTCGCCGACGCCGCGATGGTCTCCCTCGGGCCGATCGGCTCGCTCGCTATCGTCCTCGCCGCCGGCTTCTCCATCGCCGCGAACACCCTGTCAGGGATTGTCGCCATCCCGCGCATGGCCTTCGGCATGGCGGAGGAGGGCATGCTGCCCGCCTGGTTCGGCCGCGTGAACCGGCGCTGGCTGACGCCGGCCAACGCGATTCTCTGCTATGGCGTGCTGGCCGCACTGTTCAGTCTCTGGGGCGGCTTCGCCGTGCTCGCGGCGGCCAGCACGCTCACGCGGCTGTTGACCTACCTCGTGAGCGCCGCCGCGCTGCCGGTGATCGAGCGTCGCCACGGCATCGCCAGCCGCCTGCACAGCGCCATGGCGTTTCTCGCCATCTGCCTGTCGTGCTGGATTGCGTCGCACGCCAGCGCGCGCTCCTGGGTGATCTTCGCCGCGCTGGCGGGGCTGGGGACGCTGCTCTACTTTCTCGCGCAGCGCGCGGTGCGTCCCGCCGCGGCCGAGGGTGGGCGCGGCCGCTAGCACCACCTCGGCAGCAACAGCCGCCAGGCCTCAGCGCAGGGGTATGGCGATGGGGCGGAAGGGTGCGGCATCGGCCCCGCGGAGCTTGAGCGCTGCGGCAATGAAGGCGAACTCGTACACCTCATCGCGAGCGAGCTCTTCCAGCCAGGCGAGCTCGATGATCGGAGCACCCTGTTCCGCCAGCAGGTAAGTGTGGAGCGGCACGTAATCGGTGGCGAGCTCGGAAGGGAAGGCCTCCAGGCTGAGGTTGTCCGCGCCGACGATCATTGCGCCGGCCTCCTCGACCAGGAAGCGGGCGGCTTCCAGGCCCAGCCCGGGCGGGTTGGCCATGTAGGCCGCCGCCTGCTCATAGCGCAGCATGCGCCCGGTACGGATGAGAACGACATCCCCCTCCTGCAGCTGGACCTGCTGGCGGCGCGCCGTTTCGACGAGGTCCTCGCGGGTCACCCGATAACCATCCGGCAGCATGGCAAGGCCCTTGGCCGCCGCCACATCCAGCATGATGCCGCGCGCGACGATCGGCGGCATGTTTTCCATGCCGGCCACCCGCCAGCCGCGATCGCCAAGGTGCTCCCTGGCCTCGAAGTTGTTCCAGATCCTGCCATTGAGACCAAAGTGCGCCAGGCCGTCGATGTGCGTACCCGTATGCGTATACATGGAGACGGCCGCACCCGTGTAGCTGACGTGTTCGTTCATGGTACTTCCCGTGTTCAGCGGATCATCGACGACCGTGCCGTGGGGCGTATGCGTCATCCAGATGCGATAGTGCGGGTCACCGGCGGCCTGCCAGCTGGGCATGCCGATGAAGTACTCGACGGAGAGATCGTAGAGCCTGCCGCCTTTCAGTCGTGACAGCACGGCGGCCCGGGAGCTCTCGTTCATCAGGTTCAGGCGGCCGATCTCATCGGCCGGGCCCCAGGGGCTGGTTGCAACACTGCGTTCAGCATGTGCCGTAAAGGAAACGCCGAGAAGCAGTGCGATAGCGAGGGAAAGGGATTTCTGTTTCATGGTGTTCTCCAGCTGTGATTGCCTGGGCAAACCATAGCGCCGGGACAGTCATTGATAATCGCCCTGTTTTGAAAGAATCTGTTTACGGATGCTTACAAGTGGGCCCCCGGTGGAAGACCTCAACGATATCGCCGTCTTTGTCGCGGTCGTCGATGCGGGCAGCTTTACCCTGGCCGCCGAGCGCCTGAAAGTGTCCCGTCCGGCGGTGAGCAAGCAGGTGAGCCGCCTCGAGGAGAGCCTGGGGGTGCGGTTGCTGCATCGCACCACGCGGCGCCTGAGCCTCACGGAGGCGGGAAAGCTTTTTCACGAAAGAGCGAGCCGGGGCCTGGACGATCTTGCGGAGGCGCGGGCCGAGGTGGCCTTCCTGCAGCAGAAGCCACGGGGCGTTCTCAGGATCAACGTGCCGATGTCCTTCGGCATTCTTCATGTCGCGCCGCTGCTGCCCGCGTTCCTCCGCGAGAACCCGGAACTCTCGGTCGAGATGGACCTGAGCGATCGCAAGCTTGACGTGATTGAAGAGGGTTTTGACGTGTCGGTGCGTATCAGTGACCTGCCCGATTCCAGCCTGGTCGCGCGCCGCCTTGCTCCCTGTCGGCACGTGATTGTGGCCGCGCCGGCGTACCTCGAGCGCCACGGAGAGCCGAAGACACCGGCCGAGCTGCAGGCGCATGACGTGCTCGGTTACAGCCTGCAGCATTCCGCCCTGCAATGGCACTTCCTGGCGCCCGATGGTCAGCCGGAGCAGGTCACGGTCAGCGGACGGCTGCAGGCGAACAACAGTCTTGCCCTGCGGGAATCGCTGCTGGCCGGGATGGGGATTGCACGAACGCCGACGTTCCTGGTGGGCGATGACCTGCGCAAGAACCGCCTTGTGCAGGTGCTTGGCGATTATCGCTCGCCCGAGGTCTCCATCTATCTCGTTTACCCGCAGCGGCGGCACCTGTCGCCGAAGGTGCGCGCCTTTGCCGACTTTCTCGCCGGCCATATCAAGGATCCGCCGTACTGGGAATGATCCGCCTCGGAAGGGGATTCGTCAGCCGGTGTCACCAATCATGTTCTTCTGAGGGCGATTATCCCGCCCGGCCCTGTCGCTAGTCTGCTTCTCCACGAACACGGAGGAACAGGGCATGACGACAGCGAGCATCGAAACGGCGGACAGGAGACATCCCGAGGCTGCCATTCCATCACCGGGGGCGGGCACGGCCAATGCCGGGCATTGGCTGCTGGCGCCACACAGCCTGTTGCTTGCCAGCGGGACGCTTCTCGGCTTGAAGCTGCCGCTGGGAAAGCTGGCAAGCGAGGCAGGCATTCCCGCGCTTTTCTGGGCCGCGATCGTATCAGCGGGGGTGGTTCTGATGTTGCTGCCGACGCAGCTGACGCGACGGGGGCTGCGGCTGCCTGGCGCCGAAGTGCTGCGATACACGGCAGTGTCGGCGGTCATCTCCTTCATCATACCCAACCTGCTGCTCTTTACCGTCATTCCCAGGGTCGGCGCCGGCTACGCCGGCCTGATGTTCGCCCTGTCCCCCGTTTTCACCTTGCTGCTTGCCACGGTCCTGGGCATGAAGACGCCCGGTCGCCTCGGCACGCTCGGCATCGTGACCGGCCTGATCGGCGCGACCCTGGTGAGCCTGACGCGCGGTGCCGCTGCCGGGGGGCCGGCACTCGGCTGGTTGCTCGCTGCGGCGGCGCTTCCTGTGGCGTTGGCGACCGGGAATATCTATCGCAGTCGATACTGGCCTGCCGGCGCTGCGCCGAATGCCCTGGCCTTCTGGGGCCATGCCGTCGCCACGATGTTCTTTGCCGCGATCATCTTCGGAACCCGGCAGGCGCTTCCGCTGGCTGAGCTGGCAGCAATCAGGGAGCTGGTTGTCGTGCAGCTGCTGCTCGCCGGCCTGAACTTTCCACTGTTCTATCGCCTGCAGCGAGATGGCGGGCCGGTGCTCCTCAGCCAGGTCGGGTTCGTCGCGGCGGCCGTGAGCCTGATCACTGCCACCGTCTTCCTGGGCGAGCGCTACAGCCTCCTGACCTGGCTGGGCGCTGCCATCATCGGCGCAGGAATTTTTGCAACGGTCACAGCACAACGTCTTGAGGCCCGGCGGTTTTGATCGAAGGGATCAACGGTAGTTTAGCAATCAAAGGAGAATCACTATGAAGAGCAAAGCAAGTGTTGCAGTGGTGTATCACAGCGTGACGGGCACTACGGCCCGGTTGGCCGAGGCCGCCCTGAGCGGCGCATCAGCCGTTGACGGTATCGACGCGTTTGCGGTCAGCCTGGAGGGCAGGGATATTGAAGCGGGCCGCTACCGCAACAGCGAGGCGCTGGACGCGTTGAGCCGGACCGACGCCATCATCTTCGGGTCGCCGACCTTCATGGGATGCGTCTCGGCCCAGTTCAAGGCCTTCGCGGACGCGACCAGCGAATTCTGGTTCCAGCGGCGCTGGGCGGGAAAGTTCGCGGCCGGCTTTACCGTCGGAAACAATCCCAGCGGCGACCAGCTGAGCACCATCCAGTATCTCTCTGTCTTTGCCAACCAGCACGGCATGTTCTGGGTCAGCATCGACCTGCCGGGTGGGTTCGATGCGGCGGGGCGCAACCGCATGGGCGCTCAGAGCGGGCTCATAGCGCATGCGCCGGCAGGGATCATCGAGACCGTCGACCTGGAGACGGCGCGCTACCTGGGCGCAAGGGTGGCGTCGGTAGCCAGGCAGTATCATTCCGGGCAGTCTCGCTTCGACCCGGCAAACCTGGATCTACAGGCTGAGGCCCGGTAGCACCTCGGCTCAATGCGGGTGCCCGCCCGGCCCGTGTGCATGCCGGTGGGCGATCTCCTCCCCGGTCCCGGCGCGAACCCCGGTGATCTCGATGTCGAACACGAGGTCGCGGCCCGCCTCTTCGCGCTCTGCGCGCTCGAACAGGCCACCAAAAGCCGTAGAAAATACGTGGTGTAAATTCGCTGCAGCCTGAACTATGCTCCGGGCGGCTTGTGGCGAGGAGGTCGCGTAGTGGCTATCACGATGCAGTGCTCCAATGCCGGTAGCGCATGCGCCCGCCTGCTGCTCCCGGTCTGCTTTGCATTCCTTGCGTTCCTTGCAGGCTGCAGTGGCGTGGACGTGACACCGGCCACCACCGAGACCTTCGCGAGCACCGGGTACACCCGATACGCCTGGCGCAGCGAACCGCCGGCGCAGACCACCTACAGCAAGGACATGCTGGCTCGAAAGAGTCCCTCGATCCGAGCGGGTGTCGAAGCGGAGATGGCGGAACTCGGCTACCGGCGCGTCGACAGGTCCGAGGCCGATTTCCTGATCGAGTACATCGCGGCGCCGGGCCTGAATGAAGGCCAGCTGTCCTACGGCGGGTCCAATGACCTGCTTTACGGCAGTTCCGTCAACCGCCAGATTGACGGCGCCTCCGCCGACAACGCGGAAGCGCTGAGCGGTCCGGTCGAGACCGCGGAGATGGAGCTGGTGTTCCTGGATGCGGATGCGGTCGAAGTGCTCTGGCGAGTACAGATCAGCATGGTCGTGGAGGATGCCAACCGCATCGATCACGATGCGGTGATCGGTGCGGTTCGCAAGGCAATAGCCAGCTTGCCGCCCGCGCCCTGAAGCTGGCTGCGAGGTCGGCAGCATGCTCCACCGGTGGCGCGACCGTAAGGGCCCGATTCCAGGGGCGAACCTCGTAGCGATAGCTGAAAATCAAAAGCGCTCAGCGCACAATGGTGACCGCGCAGGGGGCTTGATTGACGACGGTGTAGGACACGCTGCCCAGCAATGCGCGTTTTATGCCGGTCCGGCCATGCGAGCTCATCACGATCAGGTCGACGCTTTCTCGCTTGGCGAAGTCGCACAGCTCATCGCCGGGGAGTCCCATGAGAACGGCTGTTCGCGCCGGCGAAGGTAGGTCTCCGACAGCCTCGACGGTGCTTTGGATCTCCTGCTTCGACGCTTTGCTCTCGATGCTTCGCCGAGCGTCCTCCGTCGAGGTCCCACCCCAGGCCTCGGCAACTACCATACGCTCGTCGATCACTGTTACTACCGAAACCGATGCCGCGAGCGCCCTTGCCAGCGTACCGCCGAAGGCAGCCGCCTTGAGCGACAGTTCCGAGCCATCCGTTGCGATCAGGATATGCTTTATCGATACCATCAACCAGGTCCTCTTCGCTTGGCTCCCATCGCTCGCCGTTGAGCTTCTGCTACAGAAGGATAGACACAACCTCGCAGCTGAGCTAGATTTTTCGTTGCGCTACGTCGATGCCCGGCCGAGATCAAGCGTGAAGCCCGTCGTTCAGTGTTGTTCGAGCGGTTGATGTTCCCGGGTCAGGGTGAATCGACTTTCCTCGCGACGAGGAACAGGCTGTTCGCGCGGCCGTGTGTCCCCGGCGTCCCGCGCCTTCTGCTGTCCGATCGCGATCATCGCCGCCGACACGTCCGTCGCGTCGATCTGCGCCACGTGGGAGGCATGCGCAAGCGCGGTCGACCCGGTGCCGCAGCCGAACTCCAGCACCGTCATCGAGGGCTGCATGAGCGCCTGCGTTGCCGCCAGCTTGCGGGTATAGGTCTCGCTGTCGGCAACGGGTTGCCTGCTGTAAGCGGGCGCGATCCGGTCCCAGAATTCCGATGATGTCAGAGCCAAGCGGGAGTCCTCTCTCGGGGTTGTCGTGGCAGTTCGCGCCTTGGATCACGTGTTGCCGGGCGCCGTTCAATCGTCGGGATGATAGTCCGCGCCGGGCCAGAGCGCGTACTCGCCTGGCACCACCGAGCAGAGCGCGGTGCCCAGGCGAACGCTGTAGTCGTCAATCGTCGCCGGGAGATCCTGCGTTGCCAGGGCGATAGGAAGCTTTTTCATGAGCAGCGCCTGCGGGGCCTTACTCTTGAGAGCCGGTGGTGATCGTTCATAGCGCCCGCGACGCCACCCAGGCGTAGCCGTTGGGGCAGAGAATGTAGCTTTCCCTGAGCCCGTGCGGCTTGTCGGTGGGCTCCTGCAAGACCTCCGCCCCGAGCGCGTGGGCGCGGCTGGCCGCCTCGTCGGGATCTGTCTCATAGAGGCGGAACTCCGCGCCGGCGCCGCGCGAGGGCTGCCCGGCGACGACCGCGAGGAGCGGATTGCCCGCGTAGGTATGGTCCGCGTGTAATTGCAGGATATGCCCGTGATATACCAGGATGGCGTAGTCGGCGGACACTCGGTACTTCTGCATGGCGAAAACCGCTTCGAGGAAGTTGGCCTCGGCGATCGTGTCACTGACGAGGAGGTTGAGGCCGATCCCGGAGAGGGATGCGCCAAAAACGTCAGGGGGAACCGTGTCCAGGTCCATGAAGGGCACTACCAAGCGGCAATTCGGAAGCTGAAGTACCATTGATGCTGCGGCCTGCGCTGCCTTTGTGCAAGCCTCGGTCTGCGTCCTGTTTCTGATCCCCGCGCCGTTGAAGCCATCCCGGAACCAGCTGCGTACCTCCCTTGAGATGATTCAACGATCAGCAGAACGAGGACAAGGCATGGCGAAGCTGAAGACAACCCTGCTGGCGGTCGGCCTCCTGGCCCTGGCGAGCGCCTGCGGCGGGCCGTCCACCGCCGGCGACCGCGCGACGGCCGAGACGAGCCGGTACACGCAGAAGACGCCGTCGCGGGATGGCATCGGCAAGGTGTACCGGGGCCGCGAGATCTCCCACGTCATGGGGCACCGCGGGGCCGGCTGGCTCGAGCGCCCGGCGCGCGAGCGGCAGGAGCGAACCGACCTGCTGATTGCGCGACTGCCCCTGGAGCCGGACGACATCGTTGCCGATATCGGCGCGGGCACCGGCTACTTCAGCATCCCCATCGCCGAGCGGGTGCCCCGGGGAACCGTGCTGGCCGTCGACATCCAGGAAGAGATGCTTGCCATCATCGAGGAGCGCCAGCAGAACGGCGCCCCGGCCAACATCGAGACGGTACTCGGCAGCGTCACGGACCCCAACCTGCCCCGGAATCGTGTCGACCTGATCCTGCTCGTCGATGCCTACCACGAGTTCTCCCACCCCTACGAGATGGGCACCGCCATGGTCGATGCCCTCAGGCCGGGTGGGAAGCTGGTCCTGATCGAGTATCGCGCAGAGGACCCGGGCGTTCCGATCAAGCCGCTCCACAAGATGAGCGAGCAGCAGGCGATCGATGAGATGCGTGCCATCGGGCTCAGCCATCGCAGGACCGAGGACTTCCTGCCTCAGCAGCATTTCATGGTGTTCGAGAAACCGGGTGACGCCGAGTCAGGTGGTGGCGGGGCGCGTGGCGTGTAGCCACGCCGGCTCCCGCTCGGCCTCCGCCCGCTCTTTGAGGGTCGTCCGTCTTTTGCCACGACCCTCAACCCCGTTGGTGGACTTCCCCGGTCGCTAGCGAAAGTTCTTCCGCACGTTGATGCCCCAGGTGGCCGGCTCGTTGAAGTAGGCGATCATGCGCCCCGGCTGCGCCACGGCGTCGGCGATGGTGTTGGTGTAATCCTCGTCACCCACGTTGCGGCCCCAGGCCGTGATCTGCAGGCCCCAGTCCTCCACGGTGAGGCCGGCGCGGAGATTGACGATACTGTAGTCGTCCGCGAGCTTCAGCGGGTCGTTGTTCACGTCGGTCATGCGCTCGTCGATCCAGATGTACTCCCCGTAAAGGAAGGCGGTGAGGTTGCCGCTGAGCGCAAAATCCTGGCGCAGGGACGTGACCATCGTGTGCTCCGGGTTGCCGGACAGGAGGCCGCCGGAACGGTCACAGGAACCATCGCCGTTGGCTCTCGGGTCCGGCTGGCCGGTGTGGAAGGGCGTGCCGATCCAGCAGTCACCGGCCTCGAAATCATCGTACTCCGCGTCGTTGTAGGCATAGCCGACGGTGACCGTGGTGTTTGTGAGCGGCTGCCACAACAGGTCCAGCTCGCCACCCTGGGCCTCCGCCACACCGGCGTTCTGCAGCGCAAACCCGGTTCCCTGGAAGGAGATCGTCTGCAGGTCGTCGGTCTCGGTCCTGTGCAACGCCAGGTTCACGCGCAGCGCCTGCGCCGGGAATTCCGCCTTCATCCCGACTTCCCAGGACTGCGATTCCTCGGCGTCGAACACGGTATTCAGCGACTGCTGGATCCGGTCCGTGTTGACGCCGCCGGCCTTGTAGCCCGTGCCGTAGGAGACGTAGAACATCATGTCCTCCCGCGCGAACCAGCTGAGCTTCGCGGTGCCGGTGACCTGGTCGTCGTCGATATCCTCGTCGACGTCCTCGCGGGGCGCGAGCGGCGGGAAGAAGGCGAAGCCGATGCCGGGATTGACCTCGGTGAAGAAGTTCTGCATGTCCTTCTGCTCGCGGGTCCAGCGCAGGCCCGCCGTCAGCACGAGGGCATTCGTCAGGTTGTAGTCGACCTGCCCGAAGACAGCGTAGGCCTTGTTGTCCTGCGCCGAGACGTTGCGCGCCAGGCCACCCGCTGGGAAGAGGGCAGCGGGGACGCCGACCAGCTGCCCCGTGTCCTCGCCGACGATGGTGTCCGCCTGCAGGTCCAGCTCCTGCTCGAAGTAGAACAGGCCGGCAACGTAGTTGAGTTTCTCGGTGGCGCCGGCGATGCGCAGCTCCTGCGAGAACTGGCTCTGCCGGGCGTCATTGCTGCGGATCAGCGCGTCGATGTCGTAGAAGTCGGCATCGATCTCGTCGTAGGAATCGAACTCCCGGTAGGCCGTGATGCTGGTGAGGTCGAAGGCCGGCAGCGCCCAGTCGATCTGCAGCGACAGGCCCTTGTCCTCGTTCCGTGAGGTGGGCAGGAAGCTGGAGGCGACCTCGTAATCGAAGAACCGGTCCTGGTCGATGACCGTCCCGCCTGCGGCGAGCACGTTGTTGTCGCTGCCGAACACGGGCGCCGCACCCGGGGGCAGTTGCTGCGCCTGCAGGTTGTTGACATAGTTGCCCGCGGCGCAGCAGACCTCGTCGATCTCCGAATAGTCGGCGATCAGGTGGATCGACAGGTCGTCCGTGGGCAGCCACAGCGCCTGCAGCCGGCCACCCCAGCGATCGCGATCCTCGAGCACCTCATCGCCGAGGTCGAGGACGTCGATGTAGCCGTCGCGCTCCATGTAGAAGCCGGTGGCGCGAACCGCGAGTTCGTCCTCGATCAGCGTGAGGGACTTGGCGCCGTCGATGCTGAACAGGTCGAGGTCGCCGCCGCTGGCCTCCACATAGCCCTGGCCCTCGAAGTCCGGCTTGCGGCTGTTCAGCGAGACCGCGCCCGACGGGGTGTTGCGCCCGAACAGCGTGCCCTGGGGGCCGCGCAGGATCTCGACGGAGGCCACGTCGACCAGGTTATTGATCATGGCGCTCTGCCGGGCACGGTAGACGCCGTCGACATAGAGGCCCACGGAGGACTCGAGCCCGAAGTTCTGGGAGCTGGTAAAGACCCCGCGGATGCTGAAGCTGGTCGCGGTGGAGGTCTGGCTCTTGCCGACGCTCAGCGCCGGATCGATGTTCGACACTTCGAAGAAGTCACGGACCCCGCTCTCCTGGAGCCGTTCACCGCTGAAAGCGGTCACCGCGAGGGGGACATCCTGCAGGCTCTGCTCGCGCTTCTGCGCAGTGACAATCACTTCCTCGAGAACCGCCTGGGACATGGCGGGGAAACCCGCGCAAAGTGCGGCCAGGCCCAGGGTGGCGCTGATGGGTCGGAGCTGGAACATTTGGCACCTCGATTATGGTTGTTATCGGTGGACGCGGGTCCGGGTAGACACAAGGTATGTTTTAACAGCTTACATTTCCAGTGGAATGATCACGGGTACGCTCATCGGGCTGTCCGCTGGCGAGGACTTTAAAGCCGGCTAGCTTCGATAACAGCCAGGTTGAGAGCGTCAACGGGCCGCGGCGCCGGCTGCCAGAAGTTCCTCGGCGTAGCAGCGCTACCTTCTACGCTTTGACGCGCCGACTGCGGCACCGATCGCTATGCCGACGCCGACAGCTACCGCGACGTTATCCGTTGCAGCGCCTACCGCTGCGCCGATACCCGCACCGATCGCGATGCCTGCGCCCGCCGTGAACACGTTGCTTGACTCCCAGCCTGTGCACCACGCAGCACACCGTGCCAGAAACACCGAGTGGCTGCAAAGACTCGGCAGCGGGCAGCCTGGATCAACCGTGACGCGCTACCGCAGGAACGACTTGGCCATGCCCAGCAGCCCCTCCGCACCGCCAAGAGACGAGAGCAGCTCGCCCCCCGAGCTGGCCTGGTCCAGCAGTTGCGGGAGTACATCCGAGAGACCGCCTGCCGCTGTCTCCGTGTCCGTGCCCACCTGGTCGGCGAACGATGCCACGTCGCCACGGCCGAGCACATCGAGAATGGCGTCTGCCGAGATCGGCGCGTTCTCGCCGTCGCCAAGCCAGGAATTGAGAGCGTCCTGCAGGCCGCCGCTGGCTGCAAAGCGGCTGGCCAGGCCGGCGATATCCAGGTTGCCTGCGCCGTCTCCCATGAGACTTTGCAGTGCACTGGCGATGGTGTCGGTCTCGACATTGAGGCCCAGGCGGGCTGAGAGCAGCTGGGCACCGGTAGCAAGCAGATCCATGATTCGGCTCCTGTGGGGGGAGCCTTAAAATTAGCAGATTCCTGCTGAAGTGGTAGCTTTAGCGTGCGGGCGCCGGTAGCGGGGACGGCCGCTGCTCCGCCCCGGGGTCAGAACCCCCTCGGAGATGACGGTAGTGTTCTCGTCCTCGCCGATGAAATTGCCCCCCCCGGCGTATAGCCGGACGGTTTCACCCTTGCGCGTCCGGGCCAGGGTAGTTCCCAACGATGCTCGTGACGCTGTTTTATTCAATGAGCGCCGTCGGCCGCGGCAAGCTCGCTGCTCACCGCAACTCCGTGGTCAAACTCTAGGTACTCGGCTTACTGCGGACGGGTGGCTTAAAGGTGCCCGTCGTCGCCGCAGTAGCTGAGCAGCAGGGGCCGCCTCAGGCCGAGGCCGGCCCCGTTCACGCTTTCAGGATTGTTTCCGGGCATCAGGCGCCGCCGCACTTGCCCTCACCGCACTTGCCTTCGCCGGTCTTGTCGCCTTTCTCGCCGCCGCACTTGCCTTCCCCGCATTTGCCTTCGCCGGTTTTTTCACCACCGCATTTGCCTTCACCGCACTTGCCCTCGCTCTGCATGGCGCGCAGATCGTAGCCGGCGGGCAACTCCGTGGCGCCGAAGGGGTTTACTTCAGCGCTGGCCACTTGCGCCGCAGAGGCGCCGATGATTGCAGTGCCGAGAAGGAGGGCGCGGGATGTTCTGGATTGAGCCATGGGTAAAACCTCTTTTTCCGTCGTCGTTCAAGGATTCCGGCGGCTGCCCGTGCTTCCGGCAGTTCCGCCAGGGTCGAAGGGCTGGCATGCCAGCCAACCCTTGGATGCAGCAGTGTCCGTTGCGTTACAGCCGTCGAAAGAATCGAATGTCCCCGCGCCGTTCCTGTTTCACGCTTTCATTCCAGCGGCCGTCGCTTTCGCCAGTGCCAACAGCTCGGCGCGACTCACGCCGGCCTTGGCGAGCGTCTGCAGCCCGCTCATGGCCATGACGGCCTGGCGACCGACAATCGTTGCGTCCCGCTCGGCGGGGAGCTCCCCCTCGCGCTGGGCCCGCCGGGCGGCGTCGGCAAAAACCACGGTAAAAGCGTCGATGCTGGCGCGTACGCGGGCACCGATCTCGCTCTTGCCGGGGGCGACTTCAGCGGCCGCGTTGAAGACGAGGCAGCCGCGCCTGCCGCCGTCGGTGCGTGTGCCGTCGCCCACAGATGCGAGGGTCTGTTCAATGAAGCCCCAGCCGGAATCGGCCTCATCGAGGGAGCGCCTCAGCCTGGCGACAAGCTGGTCACGATAGCGTCGAACAGCCAGGAGGAACGCGTCCTGCTTGCTGCCGAAGCTCTGGTAGAAGCTGCTGCGGCCTATGCCCATCGCGTCCAGCAATTCAGCCATGGACGTGGCCTCATAACCCTTCTGCCAGAACAGCTGCATGGCGCGCTCGGCGACCGCTTCTGCGTCGAAGGTACGGGGTCTGCCTCTTTTCACGTCTGCCTCCATCAATGCGTACCGTGCGCGGCGCTTCCGCGGCGTCTCCCCAGCCAGTCATCGAGGCTGACATAGCGGCCGCCGCCAGTGAAGAGCAGCGTCAGGATCATGATCAGGTAGGTGGCGGCGAACTCGATGCCGTTATTCAGGATCGTGATCGACCCGCGCGCTGTCAGCCAGGCGTAGTTGCCGTGCTCCTTGAGGAGCTCAATGGCCATGGCCTTGCGCGGTACGGCCTCCTCGACACGCTCGTTGGCCAGCCAGCTGGAGGCATCAGAGATCGCCAGCCAGCCATTCTCCCAGTGCACGGCAAAGATGGCGACCAACATGGTAAAGGCGAGGGGAATCGCGATAAGCCGCGTGCCGAGGCCCGCGATCAGCAGCATGCCGCCGAAGAACTCGGTGCCGGCTGCGAGCGCCGTCATCAGGCCGGGCAGGGGCAGGCCGAGGCCCCACTCCGGGTTGCCGAACCAGGCCGCCGTGCTTTCGAAGTTGGCCAGCTTGTTCCAGCCCGCCTGCATGAACACGGGGGCCAGGTACAGGCGCAGCAACAGGGGCGCCAGGCCGTCGACGGGGCGAAGCATGTGCAGGAATCGATCGTAGGCCCTGTCCACTGCCGAAAGCGCCTTTTGCATGTGCTGTTTCCTCTGGGGGTCGGTGCCGGCCGGTGATCGCCGGAGCCGGCTTGGGGGTCGATCAACTGGGTGCTAATTTAGTAACGAAGGGTACAAAAAGCAAGCCCAAAGGTGTAGGTTGAGTCCGGTCACCGGAACTGACACAAGAAAGGAGCCGTACCATGACCTTCACCAGCAGACTCGCCTTGTCCCTACTGTTGCTTCGGTTGGGCATCGCGATCGTGATGCTCGTCTGGTCCGTTGACAAGCTCGCGCGCCCGGAGCACGCCGCCGGGGTCTTTGCGGCCTGGCCAATGCTGGCGGCCTGTAGCGCCCTGTTTCTGCTGCGCGATCAGGATTCGCTGGCGAGCCTTGGCGCGCCCCGCCGGACCTAGAGCCGCTCCGGGTGGGATGAGCCGTGCAAATGTCACCCGCTTTCCAAGGGCAGTCAGTACTCGCTAGCCGCAGCCTGGCCGTTTGCCTAGACTGTACCCGGTCAGGTCGACAGCGCTGCTTTTCAAGGCGCCGCGGGGAGAACAGTGCCAAAGCAATTTATCGCTCGCATCGTCATCGGCTATTTCCTGGTAGCTGCTCTCTACATCACGGCCAGCGATTGGCTGCTGTTTGTCTTCTGGCCCGATGCCGCGCAGATTCCCGCGGTCAGCGTGGCGAAGGGGTGGGGTTTTGTTGTCGTCACTGCAGCGACCCTGTGGGCGCTCATGCGCCTGCTGCGCACGGAAGAAACGGGCCGCTTTCGTGCCCTGCTCAATAACCATCACGCTGTCGTGCTCGTTGTTGATCCCACCTCGCACCGGATCGTTGACTGCAGCCTCGCCGCGGAGACCTTTTACGGGTGGTCCCGCGCCGAGCTGTTGAGCAAGCGGATCGACGATATCAACACGCTGCCGCCGGCGGAGATCGAGCGGGAAATGACCCGGGCAGAGCAGAATGCCGTCCCGGTTTTTCACGTTCGGCACCGGCGGGCCGATGGGGCTGTTCGCGATGTCGACGTCTATGCAGGCCCGGTCAGCATCGACGGTCGGGAACAGTTACTCTCCATTGTCCACGACGTGACGGAGATGCACGAGGCGCAACGCGGCCTGGAGCAGCTGAACCGGCACTACAACCTGCTCTATCGCGGCGCCAGGCTGTTCCACGACGCCGACAGTGTCGACGCGATGTATCACGAGTTCTGTAGGTTGCTGGTGGACTACGGCCAGATGGATTGCGCATGGGTCGGGATCAAGACGCCGCAGCAGACCTTGCGGCTTGTTGCTTCCGCCGGTGCGGTGCCCGGGGGCGAGCCGGGTAATGACCACCCCGCGCAGCAGGTGCTGGAACTGGCACCGACCGTCGACGACCACGAATTCGCAGACGTCTTCACCGCGACTGCCGTGTTTGGTGCCGGCGCCTTTGCCTATCCCTTCTTTGTCGAGGGCCGGCTCATGGGCGTTGTCTATGCCAGGCGTGACGACAAGGCGGAGGTGCCGCCGGCCTTGCACGATACCCTGTCGGAGCTTGCCCGGCAGCTGGGCGATTCGGTCGATGACCTGCGCCGCAGGGCGGCGCTCGAGACCAGCGAGAATGTTATCGAGGCAAGCCCGGTCGTGCTGTTCCGCTGGCAGTACCGGGAGGGTTGGCCGATTGCGTTTGTGTCGGCCAATGTCAACCAGTGGGGTTATCGATCCGAGGAGCTCGTGGGCGGCCGGGAACACTTTGCCCGCATGGTCCACCCGGACGATTTGCAGCAGCTGGCGGCGGATGTGGAGGAGCACTTGCAGCGTCGTGCACCGGCGTTCACACAGCGCTACCGCATCCTCACGGTGGACGGTGCCGCTCGCTGGGTGGAAGACAGAACCAGCGTCGCCTACAACGACGACGGCAGCGTCCGTGCCTTGCAGGGAACGGTGACCGATATCCACGTCCTGCGCACAGCGGAGCTTGCCCGGGAGGAGAGCGAGCGCCGCTTCCGCCTGGCCATCGAGAAGGCCCCGATGCCGATCGTGATGCATGCGGACGATGGCAGCGTCCTTGCCGTGAGCGATGCACTGGTCGAGTTGACCGGATACCAGCGCGACGACATCACTACCATCGCAGACTGGACGCGGCTGGCCTACGGCGACAAAGCGGCGGGTGTCTCCCGTCAGATCGCCAGCCTCCACCAGCTCAGCGAACGACTTCACGAGGGCGAGTTCTCCGTTACGGCCGCGGACGGTCGATTGCTTACCTGGGATTTCTCCTCGGTACCGCTGGGTCCTGCAAGCGACGGCAGACGGATTGCGCTTAGCATCGCGGCGGACGTAACGGCGCGCAAGATGGCAGAGCAAGCGGTGGCCCTGCGCGAGGCCCAGCTGAGCCGGGTTCTCGACCACGCGCCCGAGATCATCTTCACCAATCGCGATGACAGGATCACCTATATCAATCCTACGGGCGTTCGGAAGCTGGGCGCCAGCAAGGCGGAGCAGCTCACCGGGAAATCCATCTACGAGGTGTTCAAGCCGAGTGAGCACGAGAAGATACGGGCGCGTATCGCCCGGCTCCGCCGCGAGCCGGGGACCGCGGCTGCCCCCCGGTACGAGCCGATGCTCAACTTCAGTGGTAAAGAGGTGGCAACGAGTGTTTCTGCGGTTTCCTACGAAATTGACGGGGAGGTCGAAATTCTTGTCACCTGCCGCGACATCACCGAGCAGCGAAAAGCCGAGGCGACGGTGGCGGAGTACGTCGAGCGCCTCGAAAGCTCCGTGCTGGGAACGGCTTCTGCGGTCTCCCAGATGGTCGAACTGCGCGACCCCTACACGGCCGGCCACGAGTGGCGCGTGGGCGAGCTGGCGGCCGCCATCGGTGAGGAGCTGGGCCTGGACGCCTATCGCCTCAAGGGCCTGCGGGTGGCGGGGGCTGTGCATGATGTGGGTAAGATCCGCGTGCCTGCGGAGATTCTGTCCCGTCCCGGCAAGCTCTCCGCTGCAGAGTATGACCTGGTCAAGGAGCATGCCGAGCAGGGCTACCTGGTACTGAGGCCCATCGACTTCCCCTGGCCTATCGCTGAAACCGTGCGGCAGCATCATGAGCGCCTGGATGGCAGCGGCTATCCCCGGGGCCTCAAGGGTGACGAGATCATGCTCGACGCGCGCATCATTGCCGTCGCCGATGTTGTGGAGTCGATGGCATCGCATCGCCCGTACCGGCCAGCCCTTGCACTGGAAGTGGCCCTGGAAGAGATACGCTCGGGCGCTGACAGGCTGTATGACGGCCAGGTGGTCGACGCGTGTTGTCTGCTGTTTGAAGAGAAGGGCTACGTGCTCCCGCAGCCGTCCTACGAAAAATAGTCAGGGTGTGGCGAGGCCCCGGCCCTCTGAACCGAGCCCATTGACCGCATGCGGGTGCCCTTACTCCACAGAGACCATCAGGCCGTCGTCGGCCAGGATGACAGGCATGGGCAGCCCCTGGAAGCTCTGCCGGGCAGCCTGCTCGCTGCGTCGCATGAAATGCGACAGCAGCAGGCGCCGCGGTTTTGTCTGCCGCGCAAGCTCGGCCAGCTCCCCCGGGCGCATGTGAAGGCTTCTTGCCACGGGGCCTGCGTCCCCGGGGATGGCGCTGTGCAGCAGCAATAAATCGGCGTCCGCTGCAAAAGCGGTAAAGTCATCCGGTGCGCGGGCCATATCGCCTGCGTAAACGATGACGCAGCCGCCGACCGTCAGCCG
>CAYTJQ010000037.1:0-34292 GCA_964438205.1 uncultured Alteromonadaceae bacterium | reverse complement strand
TTCTGAACCTGCTCCCGCATCTGCTCGATGAGGACCTTGAGCTCGATGGCGCCCTGGGTCTGGGCGATGCCGATGGACTTGGCGGAGAGGGTGTTGGCCTCGCGGTTGAGCTCCTGCATGAGGAAATCGAGGCGGCGGCCGCAGGGGCCGGCGGCGTCGAGGACGCGGCGGACCTCGGCGACGTGGGCGTCGAGGCGGTCCAGCTCCTCGTCGACGTCCGTCTTCTGCGCGAGGTAGGCGAGCTCCTGTTCCAGCCGGTCCGCGTCCAAGGACTCCGTCAGCTCCGCGAGACGCTGGCGCAGGCGGGCCTGCTGCTGCGCGCGCAGCGCCGGGAGCTGCTCGCGGACCGATGCCACCTCGCGGGTCACTGCGTCGATGCGCTCTCGGACCAGGCGGTGGAGCTGCGCGCCCTCGCGGGCGCGGGTCTCGGCGAATGAGGCCAGTGCCTCGTCGAAGACCGCCAGGGCGGCCGAGGCGAGGTCGTCCTCCGCGGGGGCGGGCGTGCGGGCGACGCCGGGGAACTGGAGTACCGCGAGCGGGTCCGGTTTGGCCACCGTGTCCTCCTCGCCGGCAATCTCCCGGCAGGCGTCGAGGACCTGGGCGAGGCGGGCGCGGTCCAGCTCGAGGGGGCGGTCCGCCGTGGTGGCCTGGAGGCGGACCAGGCAATCCACCTTGCCGCGGGCGAGGGCCCTGCCGAGGCGCTCGCGGAGCGCCGGCTCCAGGGAGCGCAGCTCGTCGGCGAGCTTGAAATGGCAGTCGAGGTAGCGGTGGTTCACGCTGCGCAGCTCCACCACCAGTGCCCCGAAGGCGGTGCTGGCGCCGGCGCGGGCGAATGCCGTCATGCTGTTGACCATCGCTCTTTCTGCCATCGCTGGGCTGCCTCCGGGGTCTGCTGCGACGGCCGTCATGCTAGCACGGCGACGGTCCCGGGCCGGCTCACGTATACTCCCGGCCCGACCAACCGAGAGACAGACAGGGAGGCTCCATGCAGCGACCCAGCGGCCGCCGGCCGGACCAGTTGCGCGAGATCGGCATCACCCGCCAGTTCACCCGCCACGCCGAGGGCTCCGTGCTGGTCGCCTTCGGGCACACGCAGGTCATCTGCACCGCCTCCGTGGAGGAGGGCGTGCCGCGGTTCCTCCGCGGCCAGGGGCAGGGCTGGCTCACGGCGGAATACGGCATGCTGCCGCGCTCCACGGGGACGCGCATGGGCCGGGAGGCCGCGCGCGGCCGCCAGGGAGGCCGCACGCAGGAGATCCAGCGGTTGATCGGACGCTCGCTGCGCGCGGGGCTCGACCTGTCGAAGCTCGGTGAGTACACCATCACCATCGACTGCGATGTCATCCAGGCCGATGGCGGCACGCGCACGGCGGCGATCACCGGTGCCTGTGTGGCGCTGGTCGATGCGCTGAACGGCATGCAGCGCGATAAACGTCTGCTGGAGGACCCGCTCCTCGGCCTCGTCGCGGCGGTCTCCGTCGGCGTCGTCGACGGCGTGCCGGTACTGGATCTCGACTACGCCGAGGACTCCACGGCACACACGGACCTGAACGTCGTGATGGGCGAGGACGGCGGTTTCATCGAGGTGCAGGGTACGGCGGAGGGTGCGCCTTTCGAGCGCGGCGCTCTCGACACCATGCTCGACCTGGCGACCGCCGGTATCCGCGACCTGGTGGCGCGGCAGCGCGAGGTACTCGCCGCCGGCTGAGGCCGCGGCGAGAAGGCGCTCAGACCTCCAGGTCGTAATCCATGATCAGCGGCGCGTGGCCGGAGAAAGCCTGGCTCTTGTAGATGGCACCGTGCTCGACCTTGAAGCGCAGCCCTTCGGAGATGATCTGCAGGTCCGTGCGCCAGCCGGGGCCGTCGCGGTCGCCGCCGGGCCACCAGGTGAACTCGTCGCCGTCCGAGTTGATCTCGCGGAAGGCGTCGACGTAGCCATTCGCCAGCAGCTCGTCCATCCACTGGCGCTCCTCGCCCAGGAAGCCGGGCTGGCCGCTGGCGCTTTCCGTGTCGGCGACATCGATCGCGCTCGGGGCGATCTGCCAGTTGCCGCAGATGATGAACTGCCGGCGCTTGTTGCGCACCTTCTGCAGGTGGTGGCCGTAGAGCTCGAGGAACTGCTGCTTGCGCGCCAGGGCCTCGCCGTCGCCGGCGGCCGCCGCGGGTGCGAGCAGGCAGCCGACGCTGACGTCCTGGTAATCGGCCTGGATGTAGCGGCCCTCCATATCGAACTCGGCGAAGCCGAGGCCGGTCATGATGGCCTTGGGCAGTTTGCGGCAATAGATGGCGACGCCGTTGGCCTTGCCGTTCACGTCGTCGAAGAAGTAGCCGTTGTAGTCCCGGGGGAAGTACTTGTCGTCCTGCAGGTCGTACTCGGAACAGCGCAGGTCCTGGATGCAGATGAAATCCGCATCCTGGTCGCCCAGCCACTCGTAGAGTCCCTTCCCGGCCGCTTCCCTGAGGCCGTCAGCACTGAAGCTGATGATTCGCATTCCGTACCCCCTTATCAGGGCGGTATGATACAGAATCGCAGCATGCCAGAATACTGAGTTGCATCAAGGAATGGGCCCGCCTTCCATGGAGGATTACCAGCGCGCTTTCATCGAGCTCGCGCGGCGCTACGATGTGCTGCGCTTCGGTGAGTTCACCCTCAAGTCGGGCCGCCGGAGCCCCTATTTCTTCAATGCCGGCGCCTTCGCCACGGGCGCCGCGCTGGCGACCCTGGGCCGCTGCTATGCGCACCGGATCGTCGCTGCCGGGGTCGATTTCGACGTGCTCCTGGGCCCCGCCTACAAGGGTATTCCCCTGGCTGCGACCACGGCGGTCGCCCTCGCCGACCACCACGGTCGCGACGTGCCCTTCGCCTACAACCGCAAGGAAGCGAAGGACCACGGCGAGGGCGGATCGCTGGTCGGCGCGCCCCTCGAGGGCGGGGTGCTGGTCATCGACGATGTCATTACCGCGGGCACGGCCGTGGGCGAGGTCATCGCCATGATCGAAGCCGCCGGGGCCCGCCTCGCCGGCGTCGTGATCGGCCTGGACCGGCGCGAGCGCGGCCAGGGCGAGCGCTCTGCGGTGCAGGAAATCGCGAAGCGCCACGGCGTGCCGGTGCTGTCCATCGTGCACATGGGCCACCTCATCGACTGGCTCCGGGAGCGCGAGGACGCCCCCGCCGGCGCCCTCGAGGCCATGCTCGCCTACCGCGAGCAGTACGGCGTGTGACTTGTCCCCGCGTGTCACGACGCCTATATTGCCGGGTAATGAGCGTTCGCATCGCGATTCCGGGGCTTTTCGTGACCCTCCTAGTCATGGCCCTCCTCGCGGCTGGCACCGTTGAGGCCCAGCCGATGTACCGCTATATCAACGACGAGGGCAACGCCGTCGTTGCCTACCAGGTTCCCCCCGAGCACGTCGCCAAGGGTTACGAGGTCCTGAATGAAAAGGGCGTGATCGTCGACGTGGTCCCGCGCAGCCTCACCGCGGACGAGCGGGCCAATATGAACAGCGAGGAGCGCCTGGCCCGGGAAGCCGAGGACGAGCGCAAGCGGCTGCAGGAATGGGACCAGTCCCTGCTGCTGCGTTACAGCTCCGTGGAGGATATCGAGGCCGCCCGGGACCGGGCGCTCCGCGACCTGCGCATCCGCGTCAGCATCCTCAAGGGCAAGCAGCGCTCCCTGCGCCAGCAGGTGGAGAACTACCAGGCCCAGGCGGCCGACCAGGAGCGCCGGGGCGAGCCCGTGAGCGAGGCGCATCTCGAGGCGATCGAGGACCTGCGCCGTGACATGGCCCAGGCCCAGCGCTCCATGGTCGAGCGCGAGCGGGAGATCAGCGAGGTCGTGGCGTCCTACGAGCGCGATATCGAGCGCTTCCGCACGCTGCTGGAAGTGGTCGAACTGCGCAAGCGCATGGTCCGCAGCGACGAGGCGGACACGGAACGCTAGCCCGCGCTGGGCTCCTGTCGCGGCTCTTCCTGTCGCGGCTCTCCCTGCTCGTCCCGCAGCGGGCGCGGCACCTCGCGGAAGAAACCCTCGAACAGGAACGACAGCTGCGCCGGCCAGTCGGTCGTCGGGCTGCGGCGGAAGCCGCTGCGCACGAACTGGGTCATCCGCCCCTCGGCGCTGACCATGAGGAGGTTGGCCGCCACGGGCAGCGGCAGCACCGGGCGCAGGCCCTCGTGCACCTCCGCCTCCCGCAGTACCTGGCGCAGCTGGGTCTCGTAGCGCTCGAAGAGCTGTACCACGCGCTGGTGCAGCCGCGGGTTTTCCCCGGCCAGGGCATCGCCGGTCATGATGCGGGAAATACCGGGGTTGTGCTCCACGAAGCTGAGCAGCAGGCCCAGCATGTGTTCGCAGCGGGAGGCCGCGGTGGGCTGCTCGCGGAGGATCAGCGCGATACGCTCGAACAGGCTGTCCTCGATGAACTCGATGAGCCCCTCGAACATCTTCGACTTGCTGGGGAAGTGGCGGTACAGCGCCGCCTCGGAAACGCCGACACGCTCGGCGAGCCGCGCCGTGGTGATGCGGTCGCCGGGGTTGGCCTCGAGCATCTCCGCCAGCGCCTCGAGGATCTGCTGACGACGCTGGGACTTACGTTGCGGCATGGGTGGGGCTCTTGCAGTGAGTCACCATCGTAGCTGGGGACCGGTAGCCCTGCAATACAGGTGCCGGATAGGGCCTCAGCTTCCCCGGCTGGTGATCTTCGTGCCCATGCCCTCGTCCGTGAAAATCTCGAGCAGCACCGCATGCGGCACCCGCCCGTCGACGATGTGGGCGCTGGCGACGCCGGACTTGACCGCCTCGAGGGCGCAGCTGATCTTCGGCAGCATGCCGCCGTGCACCGTGCCGTCGGCGATCAGGGCATCGACCTCCGCGGTGCTGAGACCGGTCAGCACCTTGCCGTCGCCGTCCATGAGGCCGGCGACGTTGGTGAGCAGCATGAGCTTCTCGGCCTGCATTACCTGGGCGAGCTTGCCCGCGACGAGGTCGGCATTGATGTTGTAGCTCTGGCCGTCGTCGTCGCAGCCGATGGGGGCGATCACCGGGATGAAGTTGCTGTCGAGGATCACCTTCAGCAGCTCCGTGTCCACCTGCCGCACTTCGCCCACGTGGCCGATATCGATAATCTCCGGCGCCTCCAGCTCCGGGCCGCGGCGCTCGATGGTCAGCCGCCGGGCGCGGATGAGCTGGCCATCCTTGCCGGTCACACCGATGGCCTTGCCGCCGCTGCGGTGGATGGACGCGACAATCTCCTTGTTCACGCGGCCGCCGAGCACCATTTCCACCACGTCCATGGTCTGCGAGTCCGTGACCCGCATGCCGTCCACGAATTCGCTCCGGATGTTCAGGCGCTCGAGGAGCGAGCCGATCTGCGGGCCCCCGCCGTGGACCACCACCGGGTTCATGCCCACCAGTTTCATGAGCACGATGTCGCGGGCGAAACTCTCGTGCAGCAGCGGGTCGACCATGGCGTTGCCGCCGAACTTCACGACGATGGTCTTGCCCGTGAAGCGCTGGATATAGGGCAGGGCCTCGGTGAGGACCTGGGCGACCTGCAGGGCGGCGTCGGCGGACAGTGACATGGCGTTCCCGGTGTGGATCGGTCAGAAGTGGGGGTCGAGGTCCGGGTGGACCGTCGCGAGCTGCTCGCGGAAGCGGCTCATGATGTCCTGCAGCGCGGCCTCGTCGTCACCCTCGAAGCGCGCGGTGAGCGCGGCCGAGGTGTTGGAGGCGCGGAGGAGGCCCCAGCCGCGGGCGTAGTCGACGCGCACGCCGTCGAGGTCGTTGATGCGGCCGTCGCCGAAGTCCGCCTGCTGGCGGAAGGCCTCGACAAGCCGGAACTTCTCCTCCTCGTCCACGGGGATGATGATCTCCGGCGTGCTTGCGGAGTGGTGGAACTGACCGAGGAGCGCGTCCAGGGAGCTCTCGCTGCTGCTGACGATCTCGGCGAGCCGCGCGGCGGCGTAGAGGCCGTCGTCGAAACCGAACCAGCGCTCGCCGAACACCATGTGCCCGGAGAACTCGCCGCCGAGGAGGGCGCCGGTCTCGGCGACCTTCTCCTTGATGTGGGTGTGGCCCGTGCGCCAGAGCACCCCGCGGCCGCCGAGGCTGGTGACGAGCTGGGCGAGGTTGCGGGAGCACTTCACGTCGTAGACCACGTCCGCGCCCGGGTTGCGCGTGATCACGTCCTGGGCGAAAAGCATGAGCAGGTAGTCCGCCGGCACGATCTCGCCGCTGCCGGTTACCGCGGCCACCCGGTCGCCGTCGCCGTCGAAGGCGACGCCGAAGTCCGCCCCCTCCCGGCGCACCGCTTCCTGCAGGTCCGCGAGGTTGGCGGCCACGCTGGTGTCCGGCGGGTGGTTCGGGAAGCTGCCGTCGATATCGCAGTAGAGCGGTATGACCTCGCAGCCCAGCTCCTCGAACAGCGTCGGCGCGAGGTGCCCGGTGGCGCCGTTGCCGGCGTCCACCACGATCTTCAGAGGCATGGCGATGGCGACATCGCCGACGAGCTCGTCGAGATAGTCGGAGGCCACCTCGCGCTGGAGCTTGTGGCCGCTGCCCTGGCTGAACTTCCCGGAGAGGGCGATCTCCCGCAGGCGCTGGATGTCGCCGCTGGCCACAGGCCTGCGCTGCAGGTACAGCTTGACCCCGTTGTATTCCGCCGGGTTGTGGCTGCCGGTCACGATGAGGGCCGAGGTCGCGTCCTCGAACTGGTGCGCGGCGAAGTAGGCCAGCGGGGTCGGCACGAGGCCGATGTCGATGACGTCCCGGCCCGCCTGCAGCAGTGCGCGCTCCAGGCCGGCCTTGATGCGGCCGCTGCTGGCGCGGCCGTCGTAGCCGAGAATGAGGGTCTGCTCGCCCTGGCTGTCGGCCAGGGTGCCGATGGCGGCGCCGATGCGGTAGACCGTTTCGTCGTCGAGCTCCGTGTCGGCGATGCCGCGGATGTCGTAGGCGCGGAAGATATGCGCCGGCAGCGCCTCCGCGGGGCCCGACACCGCCTCGCGGCTCGGGGCGCTGGAAACGGTCGCGGGCGCCGGAGCTTCCTGCACGCGGGGTACGCCATCCATGCGCGTCCGGCGCAGGCTCAGCTTGCGCAGGCTGCGGGCGATCGGGGCGAGCTCCGGTACCTTCAGTGTGTAGGGGGTGCGGTGTTCCGCGGCGGCCTCGGCCCGGGCGACCTCGCGGCGCAGCAGCGCCGGGTAGCGCCGGGCTACCAGGGCGAAGCCCGCACTGCCGGCCAGCAGGAGGAGGAACAGCGCCAGCAGGGGCTGGGAGACCTTGTCCTCGAGGGACGCAATGAGAGCTTCCCCGGGCGTGAACACCACGAGCCAGGGCGTGCCGGCCACGGCGGCGCGTGCCGCGCGGTCGCCGGGGCCCGGACCGAGGACCCGTGTTTCCCCGCCGGCACCGCGGCCCTGCAGCCGCTGCAGTAGCGTGAAAGTGCCCGCCCCGTCGTCGTGTACCGCCAGGCTGTCGCGGAACAGGCGCTCGTCGTAGCTCAGCAGGGCGACCAGCCGCTCGCCGTCGCCGGAGAGCGTCCCGCGCTCGGCAAAGGAGAAGATCCACCGGTCCCCGGCCCGGTAGGCCTCCGGCATGGTGGGCTCCCCGTTCGAGGCGCGGCGGACGAGGTCGATCTCGATGTGGTTCGTGAGGCCGCCCTCGCCCTCCTGGAGGCCGGCAGTACCGCGGTCGTCGAGGGCGAAGACACGCAGGCCCACGGCATCTGGAAAGCCGGCCAGCGCATCCGCCGCCGCGCCGGCGAGGGTGTCGGGCGTCGGCCCGGGCAGCAGTGCGGAGAGCTCGTCACTGGCGAGCAGGGATTGCAGCCGCGCCTGTATCGCCGCGGCCTGCGCGGCGACCGCCTGCGCCCGGCTGGCGGCATAGCCCGCCGCGACCTCGTCGACCAGTTCACGTTCGAGGGCGGGCTGACGCAGTACGAGCAGCCAGGCCAGCAGGAGCACGGCGGGAATCAGCAGCAGCGCCAGGCCCTGGTAGA
This sequence comes from uncultured Alteromonadaceae bacterium, assembly GCA_964438205.1. Taxonomy (GTDB): domain Bacteria; phylum Pseudomonadota; class Gammaproteobacteria; order Pseudomonadales; family Halieaceae; genus Pseudohaliea. Next base: position 26,300 of record CAYTJQ010000037.1, on the reverse strand, counting down.
GGATGTCGTGAAGCGCGTTGCCTGCCGCGTCGATACCGTGCAGGCGGCGGCTGTCGCTGTTGCGTTGCTGTTCTTTTTTTAGCATGGCTTCAACACCAGCACGGCTTCAACATCGTGGCCCGCCCCCCCGCTGCATCATAAACCGGCGCGGATCACGGGGGAACGACCGCGGCACCGCGGGTGGCGGCGTAGCGTTTAGCGATGTGCTCGACGATGGCGCGGGCCAGGCTGCCCTTTCCCGCCCGCGGCAGCGCGGCCTCGCCGCCGGCCCAGAGCAGGGTGACGGCGTTGTCGTCACTGTTGAAGCCGATACCCTCGGCGGAGACATCGTTGGCGACCACGAGATCGAGGCCCTTGCGCTCGAGCTTGCCGCGAGCGTAGGCCAGCAGATCCCGCGTCTCGGCGGCGAAGCCCACGGTAAAGGGGCGCGGGTCGGCCGCGGCGACCGTGGCGACGATGTCCGGATTGCGCACGAGGGTGAGGCTCAGTCGTTCCTCGTTCTTCTTTATCTTGTCGTCGGCCGCCTGCTCCGGCCGGTAGTCGGCGACCGCCGCGCAGGCAATGAAGATGTCGCACGTCGGCAGCAGGGCCAGGGAGGCCTCGAGCATCTCGCGGGCGCTCTCCACGTCCGTGCGCGCCACGTGCGGGGGTGTCGCCAGGGAAACCGGGCCGCTGACCAGCGTCGTGCGCGCGCCGGCGTCCGCGCAGGCGGCGGCCAGCGCGAAGCCCATCTTGCCGGAGCTGCGGTTGGACAGGTAGCGCACCGGGTCCAGCGCCTCCCGCGTGGGGCCGGCGGTGATCACCACGCGCAGGCCGGCGAGGGCGCCGTGCTCGAAGAGGCTGGCGGCGCGCTCCGCAATCGCCTGTGGTTCGCTCATGCGCCCCGTACCCACCTCGCCACAGGCCTGGTCCCCGTCCGCGGGGCCGACCCGGTGGATACCGCGCGCCTCGAGGGTGGCCATATTGGCTGCGGTGGCCGCGTCGGCCCACATCTGCTGGTTCATGGCCGGCGCCACGAGCACCGGTGCTGCGGTCGCCAGGGCGACCGTGGTCAGCAGGTCGTCGGCGCGGCCGGCGGCAAGGCGGGCGAGGCAGTCGGCGGTGGCGGGGGCGATGAGCAGGAGGTCGGCCCAGCGGGCGAGCTCGATATGGCCCATACCGCGCTCGGCCTCCTCGTCGAGGAGGTCCCGGTGCACCGGGTGCGTCGACAGGGCCTGCAGGGTGAGGGGCGTAATGAAGGCCTCGGCGCCGCGGGTCATGATCACGCGCACGTCGGCCCCGCGCGCCTGCAGTTCGCGCACGAGGAAGGCGGCCTTGTAGGCGGCGATGCCGCCGCAGACGCCTAGGACGACATTGCGATTGAAAAGATGTGCCATCGCGGGCCCCGGGCTGGGAGAATCGGGCGTGTGAAGGGCGGGAAGATAGCACAAGGCTCCCCGCCGGACACGGTTCGCTGCAAGCCCGGGGAGGGAAGCCCAGGGAGGGGCTGCCACATGGCGATCGACGACTGGCCGCGGGGCGAGGGACCGCGCGAAAAGCTGCACCTGCACGGGCCGGGGGTGCTCACCGATGCGGAACTCCTCGCGGTGGTGCTGCGCACGGGGCGCCGGGGCATGAGCGCCCTCGGCCTCGCCTGCGCCCTGCTGGAGCGCGGCGGCGATCTCGCCGGGGTGCTGGCCATGGACGCCGCGGCCCTCGAGGCGGAACCCGGGGTGGGCACTGCCAAGGCCGCGCAGCTGCAGGCCGCGGTGGAGCTTGCCCGGCGCAGCGTCGAGCAGCAGTTGCGCCGGGCCGACGTGATGAGCAGCCCCCGGCATACCCGGCGCTTCCTGCAGCACCACCTGGCGGCGCGGCCCCGCGAGGTCTTCAGCTGCCTGTTCCTCGACAGCCAGCACCGGCTCCTGCGCTGCGAGGACCTGTTCCTGGGCACCCTCGACGGCGCCGCCGTCTATCCCCGGGAGGTGGCGGTGCGCGCCCTGCAGCACCGGGCGGCGGCGGTAATCCTCGCTCACAACCATCCCTCGGGGGTTGCCGAGCCCAGCCACGCGGACCGGCGGATCACCGAGCGCCTGCAGGCGGGCCTCGGCCTCCTGGACATCCGGGTGCTGGACCACGTCATCGTCGGCCGCGGCGAGGCCTTTTCTTTTGCCGAGCAGGGGCTGCTCTAATTCGCCGAGCAGGGGCTGCTCTGACGCGCAATTCAGTCCTTGCGGACCCCCCGACCTTCTGGTATAAAGTCGCGCTCCGCGCGGCAGGCCCCCCGAACCGAGGTGAGATGTGCCCCGCCGCCCCACAGTTTTGCAGGCCCCCGGTGCACAGGTCCCCGGGTCCCGAAGGAGACAACGATGGCACGAGTCTGTCAGGTCACCGGCAAGCGCCCGGTTACCGGTAATAACGTATCGCACGCCAAGAACCGGCGTCGCCGCCGCTTCCTGCCGAACCTGCACCAGCATCGTTTCTGGGTGGATTCGGAAAAGCGCTTCGTCACGCTGCGTGTCTCGAGCAAGGGCATGCGCATCATCGACAAGAAAGGCATCGAGACCGTCCTGGGCGAACTGCGCGCCCGCGGCGAGAAAGTCTGAGCACGGCTGGCTGAAGGAGCACGATCATGAGAGAAAAGGTCCGCATGAATTCCACCGCCGGCACCGGGCATTTCTACACCACGGACAAGAACAAGCGCACCACGCCGGACAAGCTGGAAATGAAAAAGTACGACCCCGTCGTTCGCAAGCACGTGATCTACAAGGAAGGCAAGATCAAGTAAGGCGCCTGCGAGCGAGCTAGACCCCGGCACCGCCCCGTGCCGGAACTCCCCGAAGTCGAAACCACCCGCCGCGGCCTGGCGCCGCACGCCGTGGGCCAGCGCATCCGCGCGGTCACCGTGCGCGAGCCGCGGCTGCGCTGGCCCGTGGATCCGGCGCTGCCCGCCGCCCTCGCCGGCCAGCAAGTCGAGGCCATTGACCGGCGCGCCAAGTACCTGCTCTTTCGCACGGCAGCCGGGCGCCTGCTGGTGCACCTCGGCATGTCCGGCTCCGTGCGCGTGCTGCCCGCCGACAGCGCGCCGGCGGCGCACGACCACATCGATATCCTCCTCGCGAACGGGGTCGCCCTGCGCTACAACGACCCGCGCCGCTTCGGCAGCTTCCACTGGCTGCCGGGAGACGCGGGCCATCCCCTGCTCGATCACCTCGGCCCCGAGCCGCTCGGCGATGCCTTCGACGGCGCCTACCTCTACCGGCGCTCGCGCGGGCGGCGCGCCCCGGTCAAGGCCTTCATCATGGATGCGCGCGTCGTGGTCGGCGTCGGCAACATCTACGCCGCCGAAGCCCTGTTCCTCGCCGGCATCGCTCCCCGGCGCCCGGCCGGTCGCATCGGCGCCGCGCGCTACGACGCCCTTGCCGGCCACATCCGGGCGGTGCTGACGGCCGCCATCGCCCAGGGCGGGACGACGCTCCGCGACTTCGTCGGCAGCGACGGCCGCCCCGGCTACTTCGCGCAGCAGCTCTGGGTCTATGGCCGGGCGGGCGAGCCCTGCCGGCGCTGCGGGGCCCCGCTCCGGGAGCGGCGCATCGCCCAGCGGGCCAGTGTCTACTGCGTAGCCTGCCAGCGGTGAACGGGCTACACTATCGGTGATAAAGGGAGCGGACCACCCGGTCCGGGGGAGAGAAACATGAAGCTTCTTAAGCGTCTGCCCGCCTTGCTGCTGGCCCTGGCCATCGTCGCACCGACGGCCCACGCCCAGTCCGTGGATGAGAAACCCAACGGCTTCGCCATGGTCGGCGACCTCGTGGTCGCCCGGCCCATCGGCCTGGTCATGACCGCGGTCGGGGCCGCTGCCTTCGTGGTCAGCCTGCCGTTCACCGCGCTGGCAGGGCACGTCGGCGAGTCCGCCGAGACCCTGGTGCTCGGCCCCGGTGAGGCCACCTTCATGCGCTGCCTGGGCTGCCGCGAGCCGGGCTACAGCTACAAGGACAAGGAACTCCGGGACGCCCGCGGGCAGAACGACTGATCCGGGAAAGGATCAGTCCGCGAAGCGCGCCGCCAGCGCCTCCGCCACCGACGGGGGCACGAAGGGCTCGACGTTGCCGTTGAGGGCCGCTATCTCCCGTACCAGCGACGACGAGATGTAGGACAGGTGCTCCGAGGGCGTCAGGAAGATGCTCTCGAACTCCGGGTAGATGGCCCGGTTCATGTTCGCCAGCTGGAACTCGTACTCGAAATCCGCCACCGCGCGCAGCCCCCGCAGCACACAGCGCGCGCCCAGGCTGCGGGCGAAATCCGTGAGCAGGTTGCTGAAGCCCTGGACCTCGACGTTGGACAGGTGCGCAAGTGAGGTCTCGCAGAGCGCAACGCGCTGCTCGAGGTTGAACAGCGGGGTCTTTTTCTCACTGTAGGCAATCGCCACGACCACGCGGTCGAAGAGCCGGGCCGCGCGCTCGGCCAGGTCGACGTGTCCGTTGGTGATCGGGTCGAAGGTCCCCGGGTAGATCACCGTTTCCCGACTCATGGCGGCGGTTCCCAGCGGCTGTTCACAAAGGTTGAAGGCGCCGATGGTAAACAATTCACCGGAGGGCCACAAACGGTCACCCGGGGGCCGCGAGCGGCCGGTAGAGGCCGAACTGCACACCCCCGCCCCTGCCGCTGCGGTGGCAGGTCCAGCCCCCGGGCAGCAGCGCGGCGGGATCGCGCTGGTCCGTTTCCACGTAGACCAGCGTGTCTTCGTGGCAGAGCGGCGCCAGCCGGGCGCTCGCCCGGGCCAGCGCGTCCCCCGCGAAGGGGGGGTCGAGGAATACCAGGTCGAAGGGGCCCTCGCCGTGCTCGAGAAAGCGTTCCGCGCGTTCGCAGCGGCAGTCGGCCCGGTCCAGGGCGCCCAGCGTTTCGAGGATCGCGCGGAGCCGATCCGTGGCCTGCCGGTCGCTGTCCACGAAGGTGACCGCCCCGGCACCGCGGGACAGGGCCTCCAGGCCGAGCGCGCCACTGCCGGCGAAAAGATCGAGGCAGCGGGCGCCCGGCACGACGGCCTGCAGCCAGTTGAAGAGCGTTTCGCGGACGCGGTCCGCCGTGGGCCGGAGCCCCGGCCGGTCGGCCACGGCGAGGCGGCGGCCGCGCCACTGCCCGCCGATGATGCGGATGCCCCCGCGCCCCCTCCCTGCCGCCATTTTTCCCGCCTGTGCCACGGTGATAGCATAGGCGCCCCGCGGGCGCCCGCCCGCGCACTCTAGCACGGCCGACATGAAGTTCTTCAAGCGCAGGAAAGGCGTTGCCGACGAGGGCGCCGAGGCGCCCGCGAGCGACGGCGCCACCCCACCGGACTCCCCCGCGGAGGCGCCCTCCGGCTTTTTCGCCCGCCTGCGCCGCGGCCTCGGCCGCACCAGTGACAACCTCGTCGCCGGCCTCGGCAACCTGTTCCTGGGCCGCAAGGAAATCGACGCCGAGCTCCTCGAGGAGCTCGAGTCCCGGCTGCTGCTGGCGGATGTCGGCGTGGACGCGACCTTGCACATCATCGAGCAGCTCACGCAGCGCGTCTCGCGCCGCGAGCTGACCGAGCCCGAGGCCCTGCGCGAGGCCCTGCGCGAGGAGCTGCTGGCCATCCTCGAGCCCTGCGAGCAGCCGCTTGCCGTCGGCAGCGCCTCGCCCTTCGTGATCCTCATGGTCGGCGTGAACGGTGTCGGCAAGACCACCACCATCGGCAAGCTGGCCCGCCGGTTCCAGGGCGAGGGCCGCTCGGTGATGCTCGCCGCCGGCGACACCTTCCGCGCCGCCGCCGTGGAGCAGCTGCAGGTCTGGGGCGATCGCCACGACGTGCCGGTGATCGCCCAGCATACCGGCGCCGACAGCGCCTCGGTGCTCTACGACGCCTTTGCCGCTGCCCGCGCCCGCGGCGTCGATGTGCTCATCGCCGACACCGCCGGCCGGCTGCACAACAAGGACCACCTCATGGACGAGCTGCGCAAGGTCGTGCGCGTGCTCCGCAAGCTGGACCCGGCCGCGCCGCACGAGGTGATGCTGGTGCTCGACGCGGGCACGGGGCAGAACGCCCTCGCGCAGGCGGACACGTTCACCGAGGCGGTGGGCGTGAGCGGCATCACCCTCACCAAGCTCGATGGCACGGCCAAGGGCGGCATCATCTTTGCCATTGCCCGCAAGCTGGACCTGCCGATCCGCTTCATCGGCGTCGGCGAGACCGCGGAGGACCTGCGCCCCTTCGTCGCCGGCGAGTTCATCGACGCGCTCTTCGACCGGACCTGAGCCCGCGGTGCTTACCTTCGAGCGGGTCAGCAAGCGCTTCGAGGGCGGCCACGACGCACTCCGCGATGTCTCCTTCGAGATCGGCGCCGACGAGCTCGTGTTCCTCACCGGCCACTCCGGCGCGGGCAAGACCACGCTCCTGCGCCTGGTCATGCTCCTCGAGCGGCCGACCCGGGGCCGCGTCGTGGTGAATGGCCGTGACCTGTCGCGCATCGCCCGGCGCGGTATACCGGCGCACCGTCGCGAGGTCGGCGTGGTGTTCCAGAACCACCGGCTTCTCTTCGACCGCAGCGTCTTCGACAACGTGGCCCTGCCCCTGTACATCGCGGGTTACGACCACCGGGAGGTCGGCAAGCGCGTGCGCGCCGCCCTCGACAAGGTCGGCCTGCTCCGCCACGAGCGGGCCATGCCCGTGACCCTCTCCGGGGGCGAGCAGCAGCGCGTGGGCATCGCCCGCGCCGTGGTCGGGCGGCCGCCGGTGCTGCTTGCCGACGAGCCCACGGGCAACCTCGACCCGGCCCTGTCGGCGGAGATCATGACCCTGTTCGAGGACTTTTCCCGCGTCGGCGTCACCGTGCTCATCGCCAGCCACGATCTCGCGCTGATCTCAAGGCTGCGGCACCGGATCATCACGCTCCGCGAAGGGCGCCTGCTGGGGGCGCCGGCCTGATGGCCCGCCGCGAGGGCGCGCGCGTGCAGCGCACGCGGGTCTCGCACCGGCTCAATGCCTGGGTGCGCCATCACCGCCTGTCTGCGGCGGACAGCCTGCGCCGGGTGCTCGAGCGGCCCACGGGCAGCCTGCTGACCTGGCTGGTGGTGGGTATCGCGCTCGCGCTGCCGGTGAGCCTGGCCCTGTCCCTGGACAACCTCCGCGCGCTCGGTGGGCGGGTGGACAGCCAGGCCCGGCTGTCCGTGTTCCTGCGGCCCGCGGTCGACGCCGCCGCCGGGCAGGCGCTGGCCGGGGAACTTGGCGAGCGTACGGCTATCGCCGCGGTGACCTTCCGCTCCCGGGAGGAGGCGCTGGCCGAGTTCCGCGCCCGTTCCGGCTTCAGCGACGTACTCGGCGGCCTCGAGGACAACCCCCTGCCCCACCTGCTGCTGGTCGTTCCCGCGGACCCGGCGCAGGCGGCGGCGCTGGCCGCGGAGATCGGCGCGCTCGCCGCCGTCGACGAGGTCATCCTCGACCTGGCCTGGCTCGAGCGCCTGCGACGGCTCACGGAGCTGGGCGCGCGCCTGGTGCTGGTGGTGGCGCTGCTGCTGGCAGCCGGGGTCCTGCTGGTACTGGGCAACACGATCCGCCTCGCCGTGGAGGGCCGTCGGGAGGAGATCGAGGTCACCCGCCTCGTGGGCGCATCCGATGCCTTCGTGCGCCGGCCCTTCCTCTATTCCGGGCTCTGGTACGGCATCGGTGGCGGCGCCGTCGCGGCGCTGCTGGTGGCCGCGGTGTTCGCGGCGCTACGCGGCCCGGTGGCGCAGCTGGCCGCGGCCTACGGGGCGGACTGGCGCCTGGCCGGCCTGGGGCTCATCGATGCCTTCGGGCTGGTGCTGGCCGGCGGCGCCCTCGGCCTCATCGCCGCCTGGCTCGCCGTGGGGCGACAGCTCCGGCTGGGCCCCGGGGAACTTCCAGGAAATTAGCACTCTAAGTCGTTGAGTGCTAAAATCGGTCATCAGTTTTGGAGGGGAACCGCATGAGCACCCAGCTTCAGCCCATCGACCAGATGGCGCCGGGGGCCAACCTTGCCGCCTACGTCCAGGCAGTGGCCAGCATCCCGGTACTGAGCGCCGAGCGCGAGCAGGAGCTCGCCCGGCAGCTCCGTTACCAGAACGACGTGCAGGCCGCGCGCGAGCTGGTCATGTCCCATCTGCGCTTCGTGGTGCACATCGCCCGCAGCTACAGCGGCTACGGCCTGGCCGAGGCCGACCTGATCCAGGAAGGCAACGTCGGCCTCATGAAGGCCGTCAAGCGCTTCGACCCGGAAAAGGGCGTGCGCCTCGTTTCCTTCGCCGTGCACTGGATCAAGGCGGAGATCCACGAATACATCCTGCGCAACTGGCGCATCGTCAAGGTCGCCACCACCAAGGCCCAGCGCAAGCTGTTCTTCAACCTGCGCAGCGCCAAGAAGAGCCTGGCCTGGCTCACCGCCGAGGAAGCCCAGGCCGTCGCCGACGACCTCGGCGTCAACGTACAGGAAGTCCAGCGCATGGAAGGCCGGCTCTCCAGCCGCGACCTCGCCTTCGACGCCCCGGTGGACAGCGACGACGAGGACGGCTGGCAGGCGCCGCAGTACTACCTCGAGGACCAGGGCGGCGACCCGGCCGACGCCGTAGAGTCCGAGGACTGGCGCGCGCAGAGCGAAGGCCGGCTGCAGCAGGCCCTGCGCAACCTCGACGAGCGCAGCCGCGATATCGTCGCCCGGCGCTGGCTCGCCGACGACAAGGCCACGCTGCACGAACTCGCGGGCGAGTACGGGGTCTCCGCCGAGCGCATCCGCCAGCTCGAGCAGGCGGCCATGAAGAAACTCCGGACCGCCATCGCCGCCTGACCCGTGGCCAAGCTGTTTCTTTCCCTCGGCGCGCTGGCGGCCCTGCTGGCAGTCGCCTTCGGTGCCTTCGGCGCCCACGCCCTGCGCGGGCGCCTCGACGAGTACGCCCGCGGCGTGTTCGAGACCGCGGTGCAGTACCACTTCTACCACGCCCTCGCGCTCGCCCTCGTCGGCGTGCTGCTGCTGTCGCAGCCGGCGACGGCGCTGCTGAAGTCCAGCGGCTGGCTTTTCCTCATCGGCATCGCCGTGTTCTCCGGCAGCCTCTACCTCCTCGCCATCACCGGTATCAAGTGGCTCGGTGCGGTCACCCCGCTCGGCGGCCTCGCCTTCATCGCCGGCTGGGGTTGCCTCGCTGCGGCTGCCTGGAAACTGCTGCCCTGAGGGGCGGCGCCGGTCCGTGAGCCAAGACACCCCGCGCGCGCACCGGCCGATCCGCAGCTTCGTGCTGCGCCACGGCCGCATGACCGTGGCGCAGCGGCGGGCCTGGGAGGCCGGCTGGGCGCGCCTCGGAATCGACTTCAGCGGCCAGCCCCTGGACTTCGACGCGCTCTTCGGCCGCCCCGGCCCGCGGGTGCTGGAGATCGGCTTCGGCATGGGGCATTCGCTGGCGGCGATGGCGGCCGCGGCGCCGGACAGCAACTTCCTCGGCATCGAGGTGCACCGCCCCGGCGTGGGCAAGCTCCTGCACCTGGTGCAGGAGCAGGGCCTCGGCAACGTGCGCGTCCTGTGCCACGACGCGGTGGAGGTGCTCCGGGACGGCATCGCGCCGGACAGCCTGGACACGCTGCAGGTCTTCTTCCCCGACCCCTGGCACAAGAAGCGGCACCACAAGCGCCGCCTGATCCAGCCGCCCTTCGTCGAACTGGCCGCCTCGCGGCTGCGCCCCGGCGGCCGGCTGCACCTGGCCACGGACTGGGAGCACTACGCCGAGCAGATGCTCGAGGTGCTCTCGGCCTGCCCCCTGCTCGAAAATACGGCCGAGGCCGGTGGCTATGCGCCCCGCCCCGCACACCGGCCCCTCACCAAGTTCGAGCAGCGCGGCGAGCGCCTCGGCCACGGCGTGTGGGACCTCGTGTTCCAGCGCCGCTAGCCCTCGAAAAGCGGGTCCGCGAAGAAAGCCCCGACCACGTCGTCGAGAAAGGCCAGCCCCAGCGGCGTGGTGCCCAGGTGCGCCGGGTCGTCCCGCAGCAGCCCCTTCCCCACCAGCGCGGTCACCGTGGCCGCGATCACCGCATCGTCCAATCCCGTCGCCTCGGCGAAGCGCGCGCGGGGTACGCCCTCGACCAGCCGCAGCGCATTGAGCATGAACTCGCCGGCGAGCTCCGCGGGCTCGAGGCAGCGCTCGCTGGCGCTAAAGCCACCGGGTGCGGCGTCGAGGTAGGCCTCCGGCTGGCGCCGCTTGGCATAGCGGCGCACGCGGCCGTCCGCCGCGGTGACCTTGGCGTGGGCGCCGGCGCCGATGGCCAGGTAGTCGCCGAAGGTCCAGTAGCCGAGGTTGTGCCGGCAGCGCCGGCCCGGCCGGCTCCAGGCCGAGACCTCGTAGCGCCCGTAGCCGGCGCGCCCGAGGCGCTTCGCGCCCTCGCTTTCCAGGTCGCCGAGGATGGCCTCGCCGGGCAGCACGGGCGGGCGGCGGTGGAAGACCGTGTTCGGCTCGATGGTCAGCTGGTACCAGGACAGGTGCTCCGGGCCCAGGGCGATGGCCGTGGCGAGGTCCGCCAGGCCGGCCGCCAGGTCCTGCCCCGGCAGGCCGTGCATGAGGTCCAGGTTGAGGTTGTCGAAGCCCGCGGCGCGCGCCGCGGCAACGGCCGCCAGGGCCTGGGCGCGGTCGTGCACGCGGCCGAGGCGGGCGAGGGCGCCGTCGTCGAAGCTCTGGATGCCGAGGGAGAGGCGGTTCACCCCCGCGCGGCGGAAGGCGCTGAACTTCGCCGCCTCGGCGCTCCCCGGGTTGGCCTCCAGGGTGATCTCGGCGTCGGCGGCGAGCGCCACGCGGTCACCGATACCCTGCAGCAGCCGTGCGACGGCCTCGCCGGAAAACAGGCTGGGCGTGCCGCCGCCGATGAACACGGTGTCGACCGGTCTTCCCTGCGCCGCGGCGGCTTCGCCATCGAGGTCCGCCAGCAGGGCCGTGACGTAGGCGCTCTCGGGGAGCTGCTCGCGCTCGTGGGAATTGAAGTCACAGTAGGGGCACTTGCGCTCGCACCAGGGCAGGTGCACGTAGAGCCCCAGCGGCCGGCGGTTCACGGTGTGGCGTCGAGCCCCTGCAGGGCCTCGAGCAGCACGGCGCTGGCGCGGGCGCGGTGGCTCAGCCGGTTCTTCTCCGCGGGCGAAAGCTCCGCCGCGGTCACCGCCAGGCCCTCGGGCTCGAACAGCGGGTCGTAGCCGAAGCCGCCGTCACCGCTCACCGCCTCGCGGATGCGGCCGGGCCAGCGGCCCTCGGCGATCACCGGGGTCGGGTCGTCGCCGCTGCGCAGGTACACCAGCGCGCAGTGGAAGTGCGCGCCGCGCTGTTCGGCCGGGACGCCGGCGAGGGCTTCCAGCAGCTTGGCGTTATTGGCCGCGTCGCCGGCGCCTTCGCCATCGATAGCGGCGTAGCGCGCCGAGTAGATCCCCGGCGCACCGCCCAGCGTATCGACCGCCAGGCCCGAGTCGTCGGCGATCGCCGGCAGCCCCGTATGCGCTGCGGCTGCCCGCGCTTTCAGGATGGCGTTCTCAACGAAGGACAGGCCCGTCTCCTCCACCTCGGGTACCCCGAAGTCGTCCTGGGGCCGCAGTCGGACGCCGAGCGGCGCGAGGGTGCGGGCCAGCTCGGCAAGCTTGCCGCGGTTGCCGCTGGCGACGACGATCTCGCTCATACGGGCCTCGTGATGTGGTAGATGGCGGTCTGCGCGAAGAGGTTCGGCCAGGCCCGGGCCAGCTTTGATGCGCCGGCGCCCACCATGTCGCGGGCGAGGATGCGCACGCCGAGCTCCGCGCAGAGCTGCTCGAAATCGCGCACGGTGCAGAAGTGGATGTTCGGCGTGTCGTACCAGTTGTAGGGCATGAAGCGCGACACGGGCATGCGGCCGCGGGTCGCCAGGTGCAGCCGGCAGCGCCAGTGGCCGAAATTCGGGAAAGTGACGATGCCCTGGCGGCCGACGCGCAGCATCTCGGCGAGCACCCGGTCCGGGTAGTGCACGGCCTGCAGGGCGTGGGCGAGGACGACCGTGTCGAAGCTCCGGTCCGGGAAGTTGTTAAGGCCCCGGTCCAGGTCCTGCTGCACGATGTTGAGGCCGCGGCCGACCGCGCGGGTGATGTTGTCCTCGTCGATCTCGATACCGGTGCCCGCGGTGCCGCGCGTCTCGCGCAGGAACTCGAGGAACTCGCCGTCGCCGCAGCCGAGGTCCAGGACCCGGGAGCCCGGGTCGATCCAGCGCGCACTGTGGGAGAGGTCCTGGCGCATCAGCTCACCGCCACCTGCTGCAGGTAGGCGCGCAGCAGCGCAACATAGCGCGGGATGGGCATGAGGAAGGCGTCGTGCCCCTCGTCGGCGGCGATGTCCGCGTAGCTCACCTCGCGGCGCGCGGCGATGAGCGCGTCGACGATCTCCCGCGAACGGGCCGGCGGGAAGCGCCAGTCCGTGGAGAAGGACAGCACGAGGAAGCGGCAGCGCGCGTGCTCGAAGGCGGCCACCGGGTCGTCGCCGTACTCCCGGGCGAGGTCGAAGTAGTCCAGCGCCTGGGTCATCAGGATATAGGTATTGGCATCGAAGCTGTCGGAGAAGCGTGAGCCCTGGTAGCGCAGGTAGCTCTGCACCTGGAACTCCACCGGTTCGTCGCCGCCGATCTCGAAGCTGCCGGAACGCAGCTCGCGGCCGAACTTGCTCGCCATGGCGTCGTCCGACAGGTAGGTGATGTGGCCGACCATGCGCGCAAGAGCGAGCCCCCGGGCCGGTACCCTGCCGGCGCGCAGGTAGTGGCCGTCCTCGAAGTCCGGGTCGGACTGGATGGCGTGGCGGGCGACCTCGTTGAAGGCGAGGTTCTGCGCGGAGAGCTTCATGGCGGCGGCGATGACCACGCAGTGGCGCAGCCGGTCGGGGTAGAGCAGCGCCCAGCGCATGGCCTGCATGCCGCCGAGGCTGCCGCCGACCACGGCGGCCCAGCAGTCGATGCCGAGTAGGTCCGCGAGCCGCGCCTGGCTGTGCACCCAGTCGCGCACGCGCAGCGCCGGGAACTCCGGCCCCCAGGGCTGCCCCGTCGTGGGGTTGATGGAAGCCGGCCCGGTGGAGCCGTGGCAGCCGCCCAGGTTGTTCAGGGAGACGACGAAGAAGCGCTCCGTGTCGATGGGCTTGCCGGGGCCGATGCACTCGTCCCACCAGCCGGGCTTGCGGTCGTCGGGGCTGTGCCGGCCGGCGGCGTGGTGGTGGCCGGACAGCGCGTGGCAGACGAGGACGGCGTTGTCCCGCGCGGCGTTGAGCTCGCCGTAGGTCTCGTAGACGAGATCGTAGGCGGGCAGCACCCGCCCGCAGGCGAGGGTCAGCGGGTCGTCGAAGTGCAGCGTCTGCGGCGTGACCAGCCCGACGGAGCCGGCAGCGGGTTGCGTTGCCACGGTCGTCCCGTCACACACCCATGACCAGCGCCGGGTGCAGGCCCACGCCGGCAGCCATGTGGCGCAGGGCGATCTGCAGCACGTTGATCAGGATGAAGACGAGGATCGGCGAGAAGTCGAGGCCGCCCATGGGCGGCAGGATGCGCCGCACCGGCGCCATCACCGGCTCGGTGATCTGCCAGAGGAGCAGCAGCGCCGGGTGCCGGCTGGTGGGGGCGACCCAGCTGATGATGATCATGGCCAGCAGGGCGAAGAAGTAGATGTTGACCAGCAGGCCGAAGACGCCGATCACCGACCAGGCGAGGATCAGCGTGGGCCCGACGAGACCGGCGCCGTGAAGCAGCAGCAGGGTGACGATGCCCAGGGCCTGGAGGACCACGGCGAGGACCAGCGAGGCGCTGTCGAAACGGCCGAAGGCGGGGAACAGGCGCCGCGTGGGCCGCACCAGGGGGTTGGTGGCGCGTACCACGAACTGGCTGATCGGGTTGTAGAAATCGGCCCGGGCGAAATGGAACAGGAAGCGCAGGAGCATGACCAGGAGGTACAGGCTCAGGGCGGTCTGGACCAGGTAGGCAAAAATCTCGTTCATGGCGCTCATGGTTCCGTATCCTTTACAACGCAGCCCAGCTCGACTGCTCAGCCCAGCTCGTCGGCCATTTCCTTCGACCGGGCGAGGCAGGCGGCCATGGCCCGGGTGACCGTGGCCTCCAGGCCGTCGCCCCGGAAGCTCTCGATGGCGCGCTCGGTGGTGCCCCCGGGGGAGCAGACCCGCCGGCGCAGCTCGGCGAGCTCGACGCCGCTCTCGGCCGCCATACGCGCCGCGCCGAGGCAGGTCTGGGCGGTGAGGGCGGTGGCGGTTTCCCGGGACAGGCCCAGGCGCTCGCCTTCCGCCGCCATGGCCTCCATGAAGAGGAAGAAATAGGCCGGGCCGCTGCCGGAGACGGCGGTCACGGCGTGCAGGTCGTCTTCCGCTTCCACCCAGCGCACGAGGCCCACGGCGGAGAGGATCTTCGCCGCATGGGCGCGCTGGCTCTCGTTCACCGCGCCCGTCGCATAGAGGCCGCTGGCGCCGGCGCCGAGGAGCGCCGGCGTGTTCGGCATGCAGCGGATGACCGGGACGCCGGGGCCGAGCCAGCGCTCGAGGCTGGCCACGGGGATGCCCGCGGCGATGGACAGGGCAACGGTGTCACCGCCGGCAAGCGCCGGGCCGATCTCGGTGCAGACCTGCTTCATGACCTGCGGCTTCACGGCGAGGATGACCACGTCGGCGGCCTCGACCGCGGCCCGGTTATCGGTGCCGGTCGCGACCGGTGCCACGGCGCGCAGGCGCTCCAGGCTCTCCGGCGACGGGTCGCTGGCGCTGAGCGTTGCCGGCGGATGCCCCTGGGCCACGAGCCCGCCGATGATGCTGGCGGCCATGTTGCCGGCGCCGATGAACGCTATGCGGATCTCTGCCACGGCTTCAGTTCCGGTGTCTCGGGAAACCCGCGAGTATACACGTCGCTCTTGCTGTAGATCACGTGCCCCGCGGGCCGAAGATCGCCGTGCCGATGCGCACCAGGGTCGCGCCCTCGGCGATGGCCGCCTCGAGGTCCGCGGACATGCCCATGGACAGCGTATCGAGCCCCGGCAGTTTCTCCTGAAGGTCGGCCAGGAGGGCGGCGAGGCGGGCGAAGGGCTCGCGCTTCTGCGCCTCGTCCGCAAAGGGCGCGGGGATGGCCATGAGGCCGCGCAGCTCCAGCCGGGGCAGTTCGGCCACGGCGCCGGCCAGGGCGGGCAGCGCGTCGGGCTCCACGCCGGACTTGCTCGCCTCGCCGGAGATGTTCACCTGCAGGCAGACCTTGAGCGGCGGCAGGGTCGCCGGGCGCTGCTCGGCGAGCCGCCGGGCGACCTTCAGCCGGTCCAGGCTGTGCACCCAGTCGAAGTGCGCGGCGATGGCCCGGGTCTTGTTGGACTGGATCGGGCCGATGAAATGCCACTGGATGTCGAGGTCCGCGGTGGCGGCGACCTTGTCCTCGGCCTCCTGCAGGTAGTTCTCGCCGAAGTGGCGCTGGCCGGCCGCGAAGGCGGCGCGGACGGCCTCGGCCGGGTGCGTTTTGCTCACGGCGAGGACCTGGACCGTCGCCGGGTCGCGGCCGACTTTTTCTGCCGCGGCCCTGACCCGCTCCCGGACCTCTGCTATATTGCCCGCAATGCAATCCACGTTCATGGCTGCATGGTAGCGTAAGGCGCTTACTGCGGCGACAGCGGACGTGTCGAGGGGGACCGGAAGCATGGACATTACTGAACTCCTGGCGTTCAGCGCGAAGCAGGGCGCATCGGACCTGCACCTATCCGCCGGGCTGCCGCCCATGATCCGCGTCGACGGCGACGTGCGCCGCATCAACCTGCCGCCCCTCGAGCACAAGCAGGTCCACGAGCTGCTGTACGACATCATGAACGACAAGCAGCGCAAGGACTACGAGGAGTTCCTCGAGACCGACTTCTCCTTCGAAGTGCCCGGCGTCGCCCGCTTCCGGGTCAACGTGTTCAACCAGAACCGCGGTGCCGGCGGTGTCTTCCGGACCATTCCTTCCCGCGTCTGGACCATGGAAGACCTCGGCATGGGGCAGGTTTTCCGCGACGTGTGCATGATGCCCCGGGGCCTGGTGCTGGTGACCGGCCCCACCGGCTCCGGCAAGTCGACCACGCTGGCGGCGATGATCGATTACATCAACGACAACAAGTACGAGCACATCCTCACCATCGAGGACCCGATCGAGTTCGTGCACGAGAGCCGCAAGTGCCTGGTCAACCAGCGCGAGGTGCACCGCGATACGCTCGGCTTCGCCGAGGCCCTGCGCTCGGCGCTGCGCGAGGACCCGGACATCATCCTGGTCGGCGAGATGCGCGACCTCGAGACGATCCGCCTCGCCCTCACCGCCGCCGAGACCGGCCACCTGGTCTTCGGCACGCTGCACACCACCTCCGCGGCCAAGACCATCGACCGGGTCATCGACGTGTTCCCGGCGGCGGAGAAGGCCATGGTCCGCTCCATGCTGTCGGAGTCGCTGCAGGCCGTGATTTCCCAGACGCTGATGAAGCGCATCGGCGGCGGCCGGGTGGCGGCGCACGAGATCATGCGGGCGACCTCGGCGATCCGCAACCTGATCCGCGAGGACAAGGTGGCGCAGATGTACTCGGCGATCCAGACCGGTCATGCGGTGGGCATGCAGACCATGGACCAGTGCCTCAAGGAGCTGGTCGCGAAGCGCGTGGTCTCCCGCGACCACGCCCGCGAGAAGGCGCGAATTCCCGAAGACTTCTAGACTCCAGGGCCCCCAGAGAGGTCACAGGCCATGAACGTTGAAGAGCTCATGCGCGAGGTCGTCGAGAGGAACGGCTCCGACGGCTTCCTGACGGCCCGGGCCTCGCCGGCGGTCAAGGTGGACGGGCAGATCTACAGCCTCGACACGCCCGCCCTCGACGAGGAGGAAGTGCGCGACCTCGTGCTCGGCACCCTGTCCGATGCCCAGAAGTCCGATTTCCTGCGCACGCACGAGTGCAACTACGCCCTGCAGTCCGAGGCGTACGGCCGCTTCCGGGCTAGCGCCTTCGTGCAGCGCGGCAAATGCGGCCTGGTGATCCGGCGCATCCAGACGCGGATCCCGCGGGTGGACGAGCTCAACCTGCCGCCGATCATCGAGGAACTGGCCATGGTCAAGCGCGGCCTGGTCATTTTCGTGGGCGGCACCGGCACCGGCAAGTCGACCTCGCTGGCCGCCATGGTCGGGCACCGCAACCGCAACTCCCGGGGCCACATCGTCACCGTGGAGGACCCGATCGAGTTCATCCACGACCACGCCGGCTGCCTGGTGACCCAGCGCGAGGTGGGCCTCGATACCGCCTCCTTCGAGATTGCCCTGCAGAACGCCCTGCGCCAGGCGCCGGACGTGATCCTCATCGGCGAGGTGCGCAACGCCGACACCATGGCCCACGCCCTCGCCTTCGCCGAGACCGGGCACCTGTGCCTGTGCACCCTGCACGCCAACAACGCCAACCAGGCGCTGGACCGCATCCTCAGCTTCTTCCCGTCCGAGATGCACAACCAGGTCTGGATGGACCTGTCGCTGAACCTGAAGGCGATGATCGCCCAGCAGCTGCTGCCGCGGAAAAGCGGCCCCGGGCGGGTGCCGGTGATGGAGGTGCTGCTGAATTCCGCGCTGATCGCCGATCACATCCGCAACGGCCAGGTGCACGAGATCAAAGGCGTCATCTCCCGCTCCAACGAGCAGGGCATGATGACCCTCGACCAGTCCCTGCTCGCCGCCTACAAGGAAGGCCTGATCAGCCGGGAAGAGGCGATCCGCAGCGCCGACTCGGCGAACGACGTCCGCCTCGGCATCAAGCTGCACGACAAGGGCCAGCGCGGGGTCGAGAGCCGGGTCAACCTCAGCATCGACGACGGTTGAGGCCCGGCTAGCCGTTCCCGGCGAGCCAGCTCTCCAGCCAACTCTCGAGAATGAGGCGGGCGGCGAGGCTGTCCACCGGGTCCCTGCGATAATCGCCGCGGTGGCCGCGCTCCCGCGCCTCGGCCTTGGCGGCGTGGCTGGTCAGCCGCTCGTCCACCAGCGCCACCGGCTTGCCGAAGCGCCCGTGCAGGCGCCGGGCGAAGCGCCGCGCGCGCTCACCGATCTCGCTCGGCGTGCCGTCCATGTTCAGCGGGTCCCCCACCAGCAGCAGGTCCGGCTGCCACTCCTCGAGGAGCTTTGCCGTTTCGTCCCAGTTCGGCTGCCCTTCCTTCGCCCGCAGCACCGTCAGCGGCTCGCAGGTGCCGAGCACGGCATTGCCCACGGCGACGCCGATCTGGGTGAGGCCGAAGTCGAAGGCCAGCAGGGTGCGCACCTCCTTCATTGCCTACCCCGCCGGTTTCAGGCGTGCCCCGCCTCGCTGCTGATGAGGTTCATGTCGATGCCGAGGCGCCCGGCGGCGGCCTGCAGCCGCTGCTCCGGCGGCGTGTGGAAGATGATCGCCGGGTCGGCCGGCAGGGTGAGCCAGCTGTTGCGGGTGATCTCCTCCTCGAGCTGCCCGGCGGACCAGCCGGCGTAGCCGAGGGCCACCAGGTACTCGCCGGGGCCCTCGCCCGCGGCGATGGCGCGGAGGATGTCCTGGGAGGTCGTGAGCCGCAGCTCCTTCGTGACCTGCAGGGTGGCATCCCAGGACTTCGGGCCCCGCCGGTGGAGGATGAAGCCGTGGTCCGTCTGCACCGGGCCGCCGGCCATCACGGGAATGTCGCTGAAGTCGTGGCGCGTCTCGATCTCCAGGTGATCGAAGATCTCGTCGAGGTCGAGGTCCAGCGGGCGGTTGATGACCAGGCCCATGGCGCCGGCCTCGCCGTGCTCGCAGATGTAGGTCACGCTGTGCGCGAAGATGCCTTCGTCGAGGCTGGGCATGGCGAGCAGGAAGTGATCCCGCAGGCATTGGCTGGAGTGTCGGGCAGTGGCCATGGAAACAGTTTGCCCCCAAAGCCCTGCGGGCCGCTACCCCCCGACGGGTGCAAAGTCCCAGGTGCGGATGATTTCCAGCTTGTCGGCCTTGTCGCGCAGGGCCGGGGGAAAGGGCGCGTAGGGCGCCGCCATGCGCACGATCTTCAGCGCGGCCTCGTCGAGTACCGCATAGCCGGAGGAGTCCAGGAGCTCCACGCTCTCCAGGCTGCCGTCGCTGCGCAGCACCACGCGCATGCGCAGGGCACCGTAGAGCCCGTAGCGCAGGGAGGCGCGGGGGTAATAGGCATTGCCGACGGTCTCCAGCCGCTCCCGCCAGGCCTGCAGGTAGTCCGCCTCCACCGCGCTCTTGGCCGAGACCGCGGTGAGCGTGCGCACCCGCGGCGCGGTGGAACTGGCTTCCTCCTGGTTCTGCACCGAAGCCTCGAGGGCCGCCAGGCGGCGCTGCAGAGCGGCCAGCTCGTCTGCCGGGTCGCCGCCGGCGGTCTCGCCGCGCTCGGCCACCGCGCGCGTTTCGCTGCGCCGGGCGGTGAGCAGGGCCCGCGTCGTGTCGCCGCCCTCCCCCGCGCCGCGGCTCGCGCGCTGCTCGGCCCGCTGCGTGGGCACGGGCAGCGCCGGCGCCGCCCGCGGGGCCCGGTCCTGCGCGGCCCGGTCACCGCTGCCGCGCTGGTCGGCCTGGGCGAGGTGGCTGGCCGCCAGCGGCGTGCCGTCCGGGGCCTGCACCAGGGTCACTTCCAGCTGCTGCGGGGGACTCTCGCGGGTGAGCGCGTTGAAGGTAATGCCGAAGATCAGCAGGGCGTGCAGCGCGGCAGCGGGCAGCAGCGCCAGGACCAGCCGGTCCCGGGGGGCAGCGGGTGCCGCCGCGGGGGCCGCCGCAAGGGCCACGGCGCTAGCCGCGCGCCGCCAGCTCCGCGGCGATGCAGTCCATGAGCTGGCCGCCGATATCCAGCTCGTAGGCCGCATCGATCTCGCGGATACAGGTGGGGCTGGTGACGTTGATCTCCGTGAGGTAGTCGCCGATCACGTCCAGGCCGACGAACAGCAGCCCCTTCTCCACCAGCGTCGGGCCCACCTGCGCCGCGATCCACTGGTCCCGCTCGGACAGCGGCTGCGCCCGCCCGGTGCCGCCGGCGGCGAGGTTGCCGCGCGTCTCCCCCCGGGAGGGCAGCCGCGCGAGGCAGTAGGGCACCGGCTCACCCTTGATCACCAGGATGCGCTTGTCGCCCTCGCTGATCTCGGGAATGTAGCGCTGGGCCATGATCGTGCGCGTGCCGTGCTCCGTGAGCATCTCGAGAATCACCGACAGGTTCGGGTCCCCGGGCCCCACGCGGAAGATGGAGGTGCCGCCCATGCCGTCCAGCGGCTTGTAGATCACGTCGCCGTGCGCATCGTAGAAGGCGCGCAGCCGCGCCATGTCGCCGCTCACCAGCACCGGCGGGCAGCACTCCGGAAACTGGTTGGCGAACATCTTCTCGTTGCAGTCGCGCAGGGACTGGCAGCGGTTTACCACCAGCGTCCCCAGCCGCTCGGCCGCCTCGAGAATGTAGGTGTTGTAGACGAACTCGTTGTCGAAGGGCGGATCCTTGCGCATGAGGATCACGTCCAGCTCCGCCAGATCCCGGTCCTGCCCCTCGCCGAGGTCAAACCAGTGCCCCGAATCCCGGTGCACCTCCAGCGGCGCCATGAACGCCCGCGGCACCCCCTGCACCAGCGACAGGTGCCGCGGCTCCATGTACCACAGCTCCCACCCCCGGTCCTGCACCGCCCAGAGCATCGCCAGGGTGCTGTCCTTCTTGTACGTAATATCGGCGATGGGATCCATCACCACGCCTACGCTGATCGTCATGCGGGGATCTGCCTTTCTTGGGTGGAGATAAGCTACGTCGTGGGGGGCGGGGGCGCAAGGGAGTGTGTGTTGGGTCTTATGATCCGGGGGGTCTGGTGCCAGATGCATTGCGGGGGCTGGGTTTGCTGCCTAGGCTGATTCGAATAGACGGTGGTGTTTCATGGTTCTGGCCGAGAGTGCGGGACCGCTCCCGGCGCGCGGATTGATAGACCGGAGCGGTCGTGTTGAATGCAGTATCTATCCTGACCGCTGCGTAACTGTTTGATGCCAGGACGAAAAAATGATCGCAATAGATTCAGGCGGGTAGATAGCAGGAACGGGGATAGGCGGAATGGTCCGTATACTTAGCTGTTAAGCGGTCACCCTACCTATTTATGGCACGAAGACGGAAAAGAAGAACAAGAGCATCGTCTATGATTGGTGATGCTGCCTTCATTACCGCCCGTTTGCCATGGTGGGGCGCGCTACTGTTCGGGCTTTCCACATTTGTGGCGCTCTATTTTTTGATTCCAGGGTGGATTGAGAATTATGTTGCAGGCGCTGAGGGGCGTCCTGTCCATGCCGGTCTAGAGGTAATTGCTGAACGCAGGTCGTATCTCTTTAAGTGGGTAGCTGTCGCTTCTCTGCTGGTAGGGGTCTACTTTGCAATTAGAAACTATGCCATTAGAAAGCAGGCTCGAGGTAATGAAGTAAAGTGGGTTGCTTTCTTGTCGAAACTATTGGGGCGTTCCGTTGATTGAACACTTAACAAGGCCGGGCACAACGCACACTTTGTGTGCTGGACTCGCTACTCTGCGTTTCGCTCGCCTGTGCCGGCGGCATTATACGGTCACACACGAGTATCCACTTTCGAATGCGGTCGTTGAGATTTAAGCAATCAATGTGTTTTTATGAATAGTCTATGGGATGTTCCAATACCGTCAGTGATTTCGCTTAGCCCTGAGCGGTCTATAGCTGTAATTCGCGCTATTCTCCGCGCAGAATGCGCCTACGCCAAACTAGGCCCATCGGCATTAACTATTTCCGATAGGCTAATGACCCCAGACGGAGGTATCGATGCGGAAGTCAATACATCCCATGGACAAATTCCGGAAGATTGTATTTTTCAATCTGGCATTACCGGGTTTCAGATTAAATCAGGAACCACGTTTAAACCTTGGACATCGAATTCAATCAGGGGTGAATTACTTAATAGTAAAGGGGAGTTATGCTCTGAGGTTGAAAGGCTTATTAAACGAAAAGGCCACTACTCGATTATCTGCACTGGCCACGATCTGACACCAGAGCAGCGTAATGATGCTAAAGCTCTGATCGTGGCGATTCTGGCAGAAAAAGGATTTGAAGAATACGAGCAGAAAGTCGATGTTCTCGGAGCAAGTCAAATCGCAGAGTTTTCTGAGCGTTACCCTGGAACAGCATCTCTATTGACGGCTGATCCAGTTCAGGAAGCCTGGACTCTTGAAGAGTGGCGGCATGACGCGCATATGACAAATGCATTCGAGGAGTCTCCGAAACAGACTGAAATAATCTCCCATATTCGTGCGGGCCTGCAAGGAGAAACTAAGCATATTCGTATTCTTGGGGAAGCAGGCTTAGGCAAGACTCGTATCGTCCTTGAGTCGTTGAAAGACAAAGCCATCTCTCCCTATGTTCTTTATATACAGCATGGTTCTCAGTTTGGTCAGACAAAACTTTTTCGCCAGTTACTGAAATCTGGCCATGACAAACCACTCATATTAGTCATAGATGAACTTCCTGAGAGCGAACTCTCAGGTATATGGAGACATTTAAAGCCACGCTGTGGCCATTTGAAAATTGTTTCAATGGACCATGGACGAGATGAAACGCGCGATGAAGAAATTGATCGAATAAATACGCCATATCTGCCAGACGATACAATTAAAAAGATACTTGCCCATCGTTTTGGGGAATCACCGGAGCTAGATCGATGGGTAAATATCTGCGAAGGATCACCCCGAGTAGCCCAAGCCGTTGCTGACAATCTGTGCGCTAATCCCGCCGACTTATTAAAGCCGCCAGCTACGATACCCATTTGGACAAGATTTCTTCATGGATACGGAAACCGGGATGAAGCAAGTGCAAGGCAAATTGATTGTGTTGCACAGCATTTAGCACTATTCAGCCGGTTTGGTTATGAAGCTCCAGTTGGAGAAGAAGCAGCGTATATCGCTGAACTAATTCGTAATATTGACCCAACTATTGGCTGGGCTCGCTTTCAAGAAATAGTACAAGACCTTCGTGCGCGAAGAGTATTGCAAGGTAGTCGAACGCTTTTTTTTGTTCCAAAGGCTCTGCATATCTATTTGTGGAAACAATTTTGGGAGCGCTATGGTCGAGGGTTTGATTTTACTCGAACATTTTCCTCCATGCCTGAGTCTCTGCATACTTGGTTTATGAATATGTTCAAATATGCGGGTGAAGCTGATACTGCTCATGTTATTGACGATATTCTTAACTTAAAAGGCATTTACTCTCAAAACGAAGTTATAACATCAGAAAAGGGATCCCAGTTTCTATCCATTCTAGCTGAGGCCAGTCCAGCTTCAGTATTGAGACTTCTTGAAGCCACTATTGGGAAATGGACTAACGAAGAATTGTCGAAATTAAGGGAAAATAGACAACAATTCGTCTGGACGCTTGAGAAGATTGCGGTCTGGCCGTGCTACTCTGTTAGAGCAATGAAACTGCTAATCCGATTAGCCGTTAATGAAAATGCTAGTAACTCAAATAATTCTACGGGAACGATACTTGGCCTCTTTCGCATAGGCCCTGAGTGGGCTGCAACGGAATCTTCCCCTGATGCAAGACTCCCAGCTTTTCTGAAACTTCTTCGAGCTCAGAGTGATGCTGAGCGACATCTTGGGCTTGAAGCCGCAGAAGCATCGCTCGACACCCGTGGCATGGGGTTCAGAACCGTTGGCCCTGAGTATCAGGGTTTAAAAGAAAGAGCAAAATTATGGATACCCGAAACATATGGTGATTGGTGGCAAGCTCAGTTCGTTTATTTCCAGACTTTGGTTAATGAAACAAAAAATTGGCCATCTCATCTTCGTCCGGAGGTTTGTAATGCATTACTTAATGCTGTTGAACACCAGATACGAACACCACCATGTACGGAGTTAGCTTTTCAGGTACTAGATACACTCGTTAATGATGATGCAATGCTGCCAGAAAAGCTAAATAGTTTCTTTTGGCATTGGAGAGAATATAAGGACGATGGTAAACATCCTGAAATAACAAAGAGACTACAAATACTTGAACGCCGCTACACGAGGCGTGATTTAGTAAGTCGATTTAATCGTTATGTACTTGATGTAGACTGGATTGAATGGGAAGAGGAGCGCAGAGAGAAGAGAGGAAAGACTAGATCACGTGCAAAAGTACTTGTAAAAGCTTTGGCTCGTCGTATAGCGCGATCCTCTGAAAAGTTTAATGAAATTCGTCATCTTCTAACTCCAGAGAAGAGCGCTCAGGGGTTATGGTTTTTTGGAGAGCAGCTGGCTCAAAACGATACAGATAGAATTTTCTTACCTCAACTCATTGAAGTTACCCTTACGGCTAAACACCAAACCTGTTTGTACGGTTACCTTTCAGAATTAAGGAAAGACAACAAAGAGCTATATATTACCACTGTAGATTGTTTCCTTGAATCGGAAAGCACTGCTTGGTTAGGGGCGCATATTGTACTTAGCTCTGACTACGATGATGGTTTGTTTGTGAAGTGTTTGAGTGTATTGGGTAAGGGATGGATTTCTCCTCAACAGTTCAGCTCACTTCGATATGGGAGGTCAATAGATCACGTTCCTAAGGAACGGCTAGAAACTTTATTTCAACAAATAAATTCCCATCAGTCTGAGGAGTCTGTGTATTTATTGGTTGAGTTATTAGACCCGATCCCATTCGACGAGTCCTCTCCAGTTGATTCAGAATTTGTATTTGGAGTGATATCGCGGTCTGTGCCTAGTGATGAAGGCCCAGATGTAATGAGGGGATATCACTGGAAAAATGTATGTCAAAAGTTAATTAAGTGGGATGAGAGCTGTGCATTACCGCTACTTGACGTATTGCTCACGAAGATGAGAGAGGTTTACCGCTTAAGCTATGACTCGGATGTTGAGCCCCTCGCGAATGAGTTAGTACAAGCAAATCCTTCAGGTGCCTGGGGAATCATAAAGGCTCATTTGGAAGAAACTCTCCCGATGTGGCGGAGCGATATATTGAATTGGCTTAAAGGAGGGCTAGGAGGGTTTGAAGAAAAAGAGCCTAGAGGCGCAATCGCTGATTTGCCATTTCAAGAAATTATTGAATGGATCGATGAAAACCCAGAATCAAGGGCGGGACTCATAGCTCATGCAGCTCCTCGAACACTCGATGACATAAATGGAGGAAAACTTACGCGAGAGTTACTTCGTAAATACGGGCAGTTCGACGGAGTTCAAAGCGGCATCAGCGCCAATTTCCACTCTGGAGGGTGGAGTGGGCCTACAAGCGTCTATTTGAAACGTAAGAGAGAGAAGTTTCGTCGATGGTTGGCTACTGGATTTGATTATGAGATAACGCAGTGGATTGAATCAGAGATTGAATACCTGGATCGAAATATCGAACGGGAGGAGATCAATGAAGAACGATCTCGATTCGATTGAATTTTCGGCACTCATATCAGGCGAGAGCAAAATCTCTAAAATTTGACTTCGCCCGTATGCGAACAACTGGGTATAGATCCAAATTCCGTATAACAAAGCGCTTCTATCGGACAAATTTTCCGCTGCGCTCCAAATTTGCCGCAGAGCGCGGCGTTATTCAGCGCCCACGACCATCCGCAGCCAGCATATTGTCACGCGTCACGCGTCACGTGACAAGGTACAGTTTCGTTAAATGATCAAAACTTTCGCAGACAAGCATACGCGGGAGCTGTATCGCACTGGGAAATCGAAGAAACTTCCCTCTGACTTTGGCGGAGCGGCTGGAAGACTTGAAAGTCCCTCCCGGCAACCGCTTGCACCCCTTGTTTGATGAGCGCCAGGGCCAGCACGCGATCCGGATAAATGACCAGTGGCGCATCTGTTTTCGATTTGAAGACGGAGATGCCTATGAAGTGGAAGTCTGCGACTACCATTAGAAGGAGGTGATGAGGATGGCTATTTCCAATACCGGTGGCATGAAGCGCAGGCCCACCCATCCGGGTGAGATGCTGCGAGAAGATTTCCTGCCGGACTACAACCTTACAGTTGCCCGACTGGCGGAGGCACTGGGGGTATCGCGCCAGTCCGTGAATGAACTACTGCGTGAGCGCAGGGCGGTTAGTCCCGAGATGGCAATTCGTTTGGGACGGTTGTTTGGCAATTCACCCGAGTTCTGGCTGAACGCGCAGCGCGCCGTTGACCTGTGGGAAGCCAGTCAAGCGCTAAAGAAAGAAGTCTCGCGCATTCGGCCCCTTGATGCTGCATAACCATTAGGTGAATGTGACCACCGCACGTTGCGCGCTGGCACATTAACCTGGGCGTTATGTGCGCTCGACAGCTCACACGAGAGAGGTAAGATTCGCGAATGAATCAAAATCTTAGAGACTTGCCG
>CAYTJQ010000036.1:23822-34971 GCA_964438205.1 uncultured Alteromonadaceae bacterium | reverse complement strand
CGCGTGCGCAAGCTCACGGCGGACGTGAAAAGCCTCGCCCTGCAGGATGTCTACGGCCGGGTGGCCAACGTGCTCATGGACCTCGCCGAGGAGCGCGAGGACGGCTCGCTGTTCATCCCGGAGAAGCTCACGCAGCAGGACATCGCCGACCGCGTCGGCGCTTCCCGCGAGATGGTCGCCCGCATCCTCAAGGACCTGACCATCGGCGAGTACATCCGCTTCGAGGGCCGGCACATCATCATCAACACGCGGCTGCCGGCGAAGTACTGAGCGGCGCCCGGGCGGCCGCCCTCAGCGGTCGTCCTCTTCGATACCCGCGACTCGCAGCGCCAGCCGGCCCTCGGCCAGCCGCGCCTGCACGGCCTCGCCCACGGCCGTGTCCCGTGACCGGCGCAGGATGGCGCCGCTTTCATCACTGAGAATGGCGTAGCCCCGGCCTAGGGTGGCCAGGGGGCTCAGCGAGTCAAGGAGGGCGGCCAGGCGCGATAGCCGGTCCTGCCGGCGCGCCAGGCCATGGCCCATGGCCTGGCGGAGGCGGCGCTCGGCGCCGTCGAGGCGATCGCCGAGGCGGGCGAGCCGCGGCTGCGGGTCCCGGCGCAGGAGACGCGCCGTCAGCCGGTCGAGGCGCTGGCGTTCCCGCTGGAACGCACTGGCCTGTGCCCGCGCCAGCCGGCCCTCGAGGTCATCGAGGCGCTGGGCGCGCTCGCGCAGCAGCGTGCCGGGGTGCTTGAGGCGCGCCCGCAGGTGGGCGAGCTCCCGGCCGGCATCGCGCAGCCGCCGGGCGACGCTGCGGGTCAGCGCCTCGTCGAGCTGTGCCAGGCGCAGCCGCCAGTCGGCCTGGTCCGGGCTGAGCAGTTCTGCCGCCGCCGAGGGCGTGGGGGCACGCTGGTCCGCCACCAGGTCGGCGATGGTGATGTCGGTCTCGTGGCCCACGGCGCTCACCACCGGCAATGTGCTGCCGGCAATCGCCCGGGCCACGCTCTCCTCGTTGAAGGCCCAGAGGTCCTCCAGAGAGCCGCCGCCGCGGCCGACGATGAGCGCGTCGAAGGCAGCGGCGCCGCTCTCGTGCCAGCGGTTGGCCCGGGCGATGGCGGCGCAGAGCGCCGGCGCCGCCTCCACGCCCTGCACCGGCACCGGCAGCACCGAGACCCGGATCAGCGGGCAGCGGCGCCGGAGTGCCGTGAGCACGTCGTGCAGCGCCGCGCCGGTGGCGGAGGTGATGATGCCGAGGTGGGCCGGTGCGGTCGGCAGGGGGCGCTTGCGCTCGGCGGCGAACAGCCCTTCGGCCTCGAGCTTCGCCCGCAGGGCCTCGAAGCGCGCCTGCAGGGCGCCGGCGCCCGCGGGCTCGAGGAACTCCACGATCAGCTGGAAGTCGCCCCGGGCCTCGTACAGGGAGACGCGGGCGCGCAGGCGCACGGCGTCGCCGTTCTCGGGAGTGAAACGCAGCCGCTGGTTGGCGCGGCGGAACATGGCGCAGCGCACCTGGGCGCCGTCGTCCTTGAGGGAGAAGTACCAGTGCCCGGAGGCGGGGCGGGCGAGGTTGGAGATCTCGCCCTCCACCCAGACGAAGTCGAAGTGGCTCTCGAGAAGGGTCTTTACCTCCCGCGCGAGAACGCTGACGGTGATGGCGGGGGGTGTGCTGACGCTCGTCTGCAACGGTCGCTGGTTTACCTTGGAAGAGTCGAAGAATTATAATTGCACGTTTATCACCTCCCCGCCAACGGAGACCCCGGCCATGCTTCGCATCGACGAGGAAGCCCTCACTTTTGATGATGTTCTGCTGCTGCCCGGCTATTCGGACGTCGTGGCCACGGACGTGTCCCTGCGCACGCGCCTCACCCGGGAGATCGCCCTCAACATCCCGCTGATCTCCTCGGCCATGGACACGGTCACCGAGTCGCGCCTCGCCATCGCGCTGGCCCAGGAGGGCGGCGTCGGCATCGTGCACAAGAGCATGAGCATTGCCGAGCAGGCGGACCACGTGCGCCGCGTGAAGAAGTTCGAGAGCGGCGTGGTCAAGGACCCGATCACCATCCAGCAGTCGGCGACCATCGCCGAGCTGATCGAACTCACCCGCGCCAATGGTATCTCCGGTGTGCCCGTGCTCAATGGCGACGACCTCGTCGGCATCGTCACCCGCCGCGACCTGCGCTTCGAAACCTCCCTGGATCGGACCGTGGCCAGCATCATGACGCCGAAAGACAAGCTGGTGACGGTGCGCGAGGGCGCCAGCGCCGAGGAGGTGCAGCGGCTCCTGCACCAGCACCGGATCGAGAAGATCCTCGTGGTCAACGACAACTTCGACCTGACCGGCATGATCACCGTGAAGGACTTCGACAAGGCCGAGAGCTTCCCCCACGCCTGCAAGGACGAGCACGGCCGCCTGCGCGTGGGCGCCTCCGTGGGCACCAGCGCGGATACGGACGAGCGGGTTGCCGCGCTGGTCCGCGCCGGGGTGGACGTGATCGTGGTCGACACGGCCCACGGCCATTCGCGCAACGTGCTGAACCGCGTCAAGTGGATCAAGGCGCACTTCCCCGAGGTGCAGGTCATCGGCGGCAACATCGCCACCGGCGAAGCGGCGAAGGCGCTGGCCGAGGCCGGGGCAGACGCGGTCAAGGTCGGCATCGGTCCGGGCTCCATCTGCACCACCCGGGTAGTGACCGGCATCGGCGTGCCGCAGATGACCGCCATCGCCAACGTCACGGCGGCCCTGGAAGGCACCGACATCCCGGTCATCGCCGACGGCGGCATCCGCTTCTCCGGCGACATCGCCAAGGCCATCGCCGCGGGCGCCCACTCGGTGATGATGGGCTCCATGTTCGCCGGCACCGAGGAGGCTCCGGGGGAGGTCGAGCTCTACCAGGGCCGGACCTACAAGGCCTACCGCGGCATGGGCTCCCTCGGCGCCATGTCCACGCAGCTGGGCTCCTCGGACCGCTATTTCCAGGATGCGAGCAAGGGCGCGGAGAAACTCGTGCCGGAAGGCATCGAGGGCCGGGTGCCCTACAAGGGGCCCGCCTCGGCGATCATCCACCAGCTCATGGGCGGCGTGCGCTCGGCAATGGGCTATACCGGCTCCCGGGACATCGACACGATGCGCACCCGGCCGCGGCTGGTGCGGGTGAGCGCCGCGGGCATGACCGAGTCCCACGTCCACGACGTCTCCATCACCAAGGAAGCGCCGAACTACCCCGTCAGCTGAGGCGCCCGGCGCCGGACCCCCGCCCATGACCGACATCCATGCCGAGAAGATCCTGATCCTGGATTTCGGCTCGCAGTATACCCAGCTCATTGCCCGGCGGGTGCGGGAAAGCGGGGTCTACAGCGAGATCCGCCCCTGGGATCTCGACGACGACGCGATCCGCGCCTTCGCCCCGAAGGGCATCATCCTCTCCGGCGGCCCCGAGTCCGTCCCCGAAGCCGGTTCGCCGCGGGCCCCGGGTATCGTCTTCGAGCTCGGCGTGCCGGTGCTCGGCATCTGCTACGGCATGCAGACCATGGCCGTTCAGTTCGGCGGCGAGGTCGAGGGCTCGCCGACGAGCGAGTTCGGCTATGCGCAGATCCGCCTTACCGCGAACAGCGGCCTGCTGCGCGACATCCGTGACCACCTGGACAGCGACGGCACGCCGCTGCTCGACGTGTGGATGAGCCACGGCGACAAGGTCAGCCGCGCCCCGGAGAGCTTCGACGTCACTGCCGCCACGCCGAGCTGCCCGATTGCGGCCATGGCGCACCGGGAGAAGCCTTTCTTCGGCATCCAGTTCCACCCGGAAGTCACCCACACGCTGCAGGGCAAGCGCATCTTCGAGCACTTCGTGCACGACCTCTGCGGTAGCCAGGCGCTGTGGACGCCCGCCAACATCGTCGAGGACGCCATCGCCCGGGTGCGCGAGACCGTCGGCAGCGACAAGGTGCTGCTCGGGCTCTCCGGCGGCGTCGATTCCTCGGTGGTCGCGGCGCTGCTGCACCGCGCCATCGGCGACCAGCTCACCTGCGTGTTCGTGGACAACGGCCTGTTGCGCCTGAACGAGGGCGACCAGGTCATGGAGATGTTCGCCAGCCACATGGGGGTCCGGGTGATCCGCGTCGATGCGGAGGCCCTCTTCCTCGGCCGCCTCGCGGGCGTGGACGACCCGGAAACGAAGCGCAAGCTCATCGGCAACACCTTCATCGAGGTCTTCGACGACGAGGCAGGCAAGCTCGAGGACGTCCGCTGGCTGGCCCAGGGCACCATCTACCCGGACGTGATCGAGTCCGCCGGGGCCAATACGGGCAAGGCCCACGTCATCAAGTCGCACCACAACGTCGGCGGCCTGCCCGAGGACATGGCACTGGAGCTGGTCGAGCCCCTGCGCGAGCTGTTCAAGGACGAGGTGCGCAAGATCGGCCTCGAGCTGGGCCTGCCCTGGGACATGGTCTACCGCCATCCGTTCCCGGGCCCCGGCCTCGGCGTGCGCATTCTCGGCGAGGTCAGGAAGGAATACGCCGACCTCCTGCGCCGCGCAGACGCCATCTTCATCGAGGAACTGCGCGCGAGCGGCTGGTACGACAGGACCAGCCAGGCCTTCGCCGTGTTCCTGCCGGTCAAATCTGTCGGCGTGGTCGGCGACGGCCGCCGCTACGAGTACGTCATCGCCCTGCGCGCCGTCGAGACCGTGGACTTCATGACCGCGCGCTGGGCGCACCTGCCCTACGAACTGCTGGAGACCGTCTCCAACCGCATCATCAACGAGATCAGCGGCGTTTCCCGGGTCACCTACGACATCAGTTCGAAGCCGCCGGCGACGATCGAGTGGGAGTGATTTGGCGTCCAAGGGCAGGCCCGGCGCTTAGGTTGATGATGAATCGGGGGTGTGAGCGGCGGGACGCTGAACGGGTAGGGTTTTTCGCCTACCCGTCGTCCGCCTGCTTCTCGCGGCACGCCGCGAGCTGGGGACCCTCGACCTCGAGCTCGATCAGCGTGCCATCGGCACCCGGATAGAACCAGACGCCAAAGAAGCCCGGCGCCAGGGGGTCACCGGGAAGCATCGGCGCGAGGAGCGCACTGCGGGCGAGCTCCTCGCCGGTCTCCGCAGAGCGCCAGACGACCTGCTCTTCGTAGCCCTCCGTCTGCCCGAGGATGGCGGGCAGCAGGTCGGGGGCATCGGTCGCGACCAACACCCGCGCGTCAGCAGGCCCGACGAGCGAGGTGTGGTTGAGCGTCACCTGGTCGACCACCCAGCGGGTCTCGAGGCGCTCGCCATCAACCAGCTCGATGGAAGCAAGCTGGCCCCGCCCCGTGTCCATGGGGTAGATGCGCAGGTGGTCGGGGTCGACGGTGAGGGCCGACGGAATGAAGCTCACGGGCGGGGACCCTTGGCTGAACGGCCTGGTCTCGAGCCGAACCGACGCGTCGGCCTGGGCGACGGCGAACACGCTCAACGGCGAGCTCGAGCGCGACGCGTTCGTCTGGAAGACGATCCAGTCCCCCATGGCAACCGGGGCCGAGGCCGGGGACTGTCCTTCGTCGAGGTAGTCCGCGACGCTCCAACCCTCGTCGAGCGACAGAGCGCCCGTACCGTCCACCTCGAAGCGCACGATAGTGGTGTCACCCGGCACGTAGACGTACTCGCGACCGTCGAACACCGCTCGCGTCAGTCGTCCGCCGGCGCCCTCTTCGAGCTGGTAGGTGTCGAGCACGTCGAGCGAGTCGGGGTCCACGGACACGACGATCGAGGGCGGCAGCGGGTTGTCCTCGCTCACGCAGTTCTGGAACGCGTCGACCCCTTGGTCGGTGCAGCCCGCGGGGCGTCCGAACGACTTGGTGACGATCACCCCGGACTCGAGGACGGTGAAGCCGTTGTAGTTGATGTCCTCGGGGATCGAACCGGCGGGAGTCGGGAGCTGAATCTCCAGCTTGACGGTGCCGTCGCGGGGATCGAGGCGCGCCAGGCGCGTGCCGTAGATCGCGTACAGATCTCCGTTGCCGTGCACCGTGACGAGCCCTGGCCACAAGAACTCGCCCCGAGCCTTGGTGTCGCGCAGGTCCGTCCGCCAGACGACCTCCCGGGTCGTCGCATCGAGCTTGACGACGTAGGGGCCCTCGGCCTCCTCACGCTCGCCCTGGGTGCCCCCGTAGACGAACAACTCGTCCCGATCGCGCGTCACGATGTTGTAGGGCGCCTCGTGGATGCCGTCGTACTCGCGGACCCGGACTGCGTTATCGACAGGTGACGTGAGCGACCCGCCGAAGTCGGCCCGGTAAACGTGGGTGCGCTCGACGTCCGCGTGCTCGAACGGGGTCACGGTCGCGTATAGCCCCGTGTTGGTACTACCCGGGTCGAGCGACGCGGAGATGGGGTAGGCCTCCGCGAGGCAGGCGTCGGCCGCCCCATCGTCGCTGCCTGTGACTGATAGCCAGTCGGCGTTGCCGGCGAGCATGTCGGCAATCCACTCCCGTACCGTCGTAGTGCCGATCTCGAAATCGAAGCGCCTCAGGATGAACGTGTGCTCTTCGCCCTCGTTAACAAGGCTGCGGAACCGGTCCGGGTAGGCAGTTTCAAGCTCGGCCACCGCCTCGCGCAGCTCGCTCTCGAAGGTGGCCTGGTCGATCGTTGATGAACTGAGGACGACTTCATCCGCGGTCGAGCTGATGAATCCCATGCGCACGTTCTCGTCCTCTGCCAGCTGATAGCTGTGGTATCCGGTAAGGTTGCCGTCGTCACCGATGCAGTCGGTGCAGCTCGCCGGGAAGTTGCTGGCTGCATTCCAGTACTCGTTGAGGCCGTCCTGGTCGCCCGGTTCCAGAATGCCCGTACCCGAGTCATTAATCAGGTCTACCGGCACCTCGGGATACAAGCGCCGCAGGAGCGGAAGCGCAGTGTGTGTGCCAAAGCCGCCGGCGCTGTTGCCGGCGAGCAGTATCCTGCTGGGCGTGGGATAGGTGTTGGCGATGACATCCAGAGCGGCAGACAGATTGTGTACACCCCGGAAAAAGCGGTCATTGATGCCGTCTCCATTCGTATCGAGGTCGCGGTCGCCGGTGAACAGCGTGCCATCGCAATAGGGTATGTAACCGAGGTTGAAATCCGCTGCGGGGTTGTCTTGATCGGCGGCGCTCAACAGGCCGATGTCGAACAAGGGAATCGGATCCTCCACCGCTTCGCAGGCCTGGGTGCCACAAATCCCACCACCCTGCACAAAGATCAGCAGCGCGTCGCTACTGCCATCGCGGGTTGACATTGAAAAAGGGTTGCCGGTGTAGCAAAGCGGGCCGTCGCCCTCACCAAACACATGGGTGACAGCGCCACTGTCGGCAGCCTGGGAAAGCATCGGGGTATAGACACCCAGGTAGCGATCGACGCCCTGATCGTACAGCTCCTGGAATGGCACCAGCGGTTCCGGCTCAACCGGAGCCGGGTTATCAGCGACCGGCGGTGCCTCAGCATCCACCGCGCTGCTGTCGCCACTGCCACCACAGGCCGCAAGAGCGCCAGTCACTACCAGCGCTGCTGTTGTGTGCACGATTTTCATTACCGCTTCTCCCCATCCGATGTTAAGCAGGCGAGCAAGTGTCGCTCTGGGCATAGTCCCGCAAGTTAAGTGTCTGAAGGGCGAAGCTGAAGTGGGGTCTGTGCGAGTGGTGAAATACGGCGCACGAGTGGTGCGAGAGAGCTTTCCTCTCGACTACGGGATAACCAGTTGCGTTTGCGTCACCACGGCAATGGACTTGCCGTCATCACCTCGTAGTGTGGTGGTCCACACGGACAGGCGCTTGCCGACATTGACCGGCGTGGTCACCGCTGTCACGCGGGTGCCGATCGGTGCCGGGCGCAGGAAGTTGGTCTTGCTCTCGATGGTCGTTGTGCCGCTGGCGCCTGCGGGCAGATTCAGAAATCCTGCGATCGCCCCCAGGCAGTCCGCCAATGCCATGATTGCGCCACCGTGTAGCGTGTTGCCGAGGGTACAAATTGCCTCGGTTACCTCCAGATAGCCTTCCACCTGCCTTGCGTCTGCCTTGCTCAGCTTCACACCCAACAAAGTTGCCAACGGCATGCTGTTGATCAGTTCCTGCTGCATAGGTCTGCTCCAGCGCTTATGTAGATGTTGTCTACATTAGGTCATAAAGTAGGCATTGTCTACATATTTCTGCTGTGAAACACTGACGGTTTCCACGGGTAGCAACGGATGGGACGCGAGCAGTACCACCACGGAGATTTGCGCCGGGCCCTTATTGAACTCGCGGCGCAGGTGATCGCCAGCGACGGTATCGAGGCCCTCACGCTGCGTGGCCTGGCCCGGGAGCTGGGGGTCTCTCACGCTGCCCCCAATCGCCACTTTCGCAATAAGAGCGAGCTGTTGGCAGCGCTGGCCACAGAAGGCTACGAACAGGCGCACCGGGCCACGATGGCGGCGGCCGATGCCGTCGGACAGGATCCGATGCTGCGGCTCAATGCCATGGGGCGCGGCTATTTGCATTGGGCGCTGGACAACCGGCCGCTGTTCAACGCCATTAACCATCCCGAGATCAAGCGCAGTGCCGATGAAGACCTGCTGCGTTCAATGCGGAACTTCCAGTTGGCTGCACGCGAGGCGTCAATCGCCGCCCAGGCTGCCGGCCGCCACCCCGGCGTAGACGAAAAACTCCTGGCGCTGTTCAATAATTCAGTGCCGTTCGGCGCAGCCCAGCTGATCGATCACCCGGTGTTTGCCGCGGAGGTCGACCATCTCAGCCGCGAGGAACTGGTTTCGCAGCTGATGGAACTGGTGGTACCGATTGCCGGCAGAGCGCCTGCCAGGTCGTAGCGGCCGGCGTCACCGCTCCCGGATCGGGGTGGATGGTGACCGGGCAGCCTGCAGCGGCCCCTGGTGCACGGCGGCAAACTGCCGTCGGTAGCGGGAAGGTGTCAGGCCCACGGAACGCTTGAAGATCCGGCGAAAGAAGGCCGCATCCGTGTAGCCTACCTGTTCGGCAATCGCATCGGTGCGCGCGTCGGTGGTCTCCAGCATTTGCTTGGCCTCCTCCAGCCTGAGCGCCTGGACATATTCCACCGGGCTGTAGCCGGTGGCCCGGCGGAAACGACGGGCAAAGGTCCGCTCGGTCATGCCCGCGATCGCGGCCATGTGGCTTACCGGATTGGACGTTGCGTAGTGTTCGGCTATCCAGACCTGGGCCGCGGCAATCGCGCCATCGTCATGCTGCCGGGGCCGGGCCATCACCGCGAAGGGCAGCTGGCCGGAAGCCTTGTCACCGATGACGAACAGGCGGGCCATGCGCCGCGCCTCGGTCTCCCCGGCGAAGCGGGCCAGCAGGTAGAGCCCGAGGTCAGTCCAGGTGGAGGCGCCACCGGCGGTGACGATGCGATGCTCGGGGCCTGCGGGTGCAAGGATACG
Source organism: uncultured Alteromonadaceae bacterium (assembly GCA_964438205.1). Classification (GTDB taxonomy): domain Bacteria; phylum Pseudomonadota; class Gammaproteobacteria; order Pseudomonadales; family Halieaceae; genus Pseudohaliea. Next base: position 25,596 of record CAYTJQ010000036.1, on the reverse strand, counting down.
CTCGGGCCGGAGGATTACCCGGGGATAGCAGGTCCTGAACAGTTGATCCGCCGACCAGTGCGACGTGGCTTCCAACCCGTTCAACAGGCCGGCTTCGGCAAGGAAGATGCTGCCCGAACAGACCGAGCAGACGATGGCGCCTTCGGCATAGCGCTCGCTCACCCAGGCGACCTCTTCCGGCCACTGACCGCGCGGATCAAAGTCGCGTGGCAGGCCGAGGTCCGTGACGATCACGATGTCCGCCTGCGGCACCGCATCGAGTGCGGCCTCCACGGCAATGGTGGAGCCGGCCGGGGAACGCAGCGGAGCGCCATCCCGGGAGACCAGCACCGGTGCAAAGCGGCAGCGCGCCGTCTCGGGTTCGCCGGTGACGCTGGACCAGAGCTGACCCACCGCGCCGAACAGCTCATGCAGGCTGTAGAGCACGGCCGGGAAGGACTCGGGCAGCGCGAGCAGGGCGACGCGCACCAGCGGCGGGGTCTCCGGCATGCCGGGAGAATACTCGAAACACGCGCCGGGAGAGAATAGCGTTGCCGCAATGACCGATCTGCCCCGTTCCCGTCCGAAAGCCCGCTCACGCCCGCGCAACGCCTTCCCCTAAGGTGTCGTCCCTGCACACACCTGAGGACATCGCCATGAACGATATGACATCGAACCCCTTTGCTACGGCCAGGGCCGAGGCCTTCTGTGAACGCATTGCGGCCATGCTGGATGCCGGCGCCGCGGCGACCATGATCTCCCTCGGGCACCGCCTTGGCCTGTTCGACACCCTGGCGGCACGGGGCTCCTGCACCAGCGAAGAACTCGCCGGCGCCACCGGGCTTGCCGAGCGCTACCTGCGGGAATGGCTGGCAGTCATGACCGTGGCGGGTATCGTCGTCTACGCACCGACCGATCGCCGCTACACCCTGCCGGCCGAGCACGCCGCCTCGCTGACCCGGGATGCCGCGCCGGGCAACCTGGCCGTGTACGCCCAGAATATCGCCCTGATGGGCAGTATGGAGGAGCGCACCCTGCACTGTTTCCGCAGCGGTGAGGGAACCCGCTACGAGGATTACCCCTGCTTTCACGAGGTAATGGCGGAGGACAGCGCTCAGACCGTGGCCGCCGCGCTGTTCGACCACATCCTGCCCCTGATCCCGGGAATCACCGAACGACTGGACTCGGGTATCGAGGTACTGGATGCCGGCTGCGGACGCGGCCAGGCACTGATGGACCTGGCCGCCCGCTTTCCGTACAGCCACTTCACCGGCTATGACCTGTGCCCCGATGCCATTGAATACGCCCGGAATAGCGCCCGGGGCCTCGGTCTGGGCAACCTGCAGCTCGAGGCGCGTGATCTCACCGGATACCGCGAGCCGGGGCGCTGGGACCTGATCACCAGCTTTGACGCGGTCCATGATCAGCGCGACCCGCAGGCACTGATCACCGGCCTGCACGATTCACTGACGAAAGGCGGCATATACCTGATGCAGGATATCGGAGCGTCGGCAAAGCTTGAGGAAAACCTCGACTTTCCCTTTGCTACCCTGCTCTACAGCATCTCGACTATTCACTGCACGCCCGTGTCCATCGGCCAGGGCGGCGAAGGCCTGGGCACCATGTGGGGATGGCAGACCGCGGAGCGAATGCTGCGCGACGCGGGATTCGAAGACATCGAGCGCCACACGCTGGACCACGACCCGATGAATGTCTGGTTCGTGTCTCGTGCCTGAGCCATTACCGGGGAGATACCTGCCATGACCGGCAGCGAATGACGGGCCTGCGCTACGCC
>CAYTJQ010000036.1:0-23722 GCA_964438205.1 uncultured Alteromonadaceae bacterium | reverse complement strand
CGCGGGGCTCACGCTATGCAAGGGTGCAGGGTAGGGGCCGCTGTTGACCTTGGGCGCCGTGCAGGCCATCTTTCGGGAGTCGATAGACCTCATGGAGAGGACTGCTTGTCATTATGTGTGCTCTGCTGATGCTGCTCCGGCGCTGATCCCGTGAACGCCCATGCCCAGGTCGAACTCCTCCGGGAGCGCATGCAGGCGTCGATCGTCGGCCAGCAGGCGGTCGTCGAGCGGCTGATCATCGGTCTCCTTGCCAACGGCAACCTGCTCGTCGAGGGGCTGCCGGGCCTTGCCAAGACCCGTGCCATCAAGGCCCTGGCCGGGAACATCGAGGCGGATTTCAGCCGCATCCAGTTTACGCCGGACCTGCTGCCGTCGGACGTCACCGGTACCGAGGTCTACTACCAGGCCGATGGCGCCGGCAGTTTCCGTTTCGAGCCGGGGCCGATCTTCGCCAACATTGTCCTCGGCGACGAGATCAACCGGGCGCCGGCCAAGGTGCAGGCGGCGATGCTCGAGGCCATGGAGGAACGGCAGGTCACGGTGGCCGGTACCACGCACCGCATGCCGCCGCTGTTCATGGTCATGGCGACGCAGAACCCGGTGGAACAGGAAGGCACCTATCCGCTGCCGGAGGCGCAGATGGATCGCTTCCTCATGCATGTCAATATCGAGTACCCACCGGTCGAGGACGAAGTCGCGATCGTTGACCTCGTGCGCCGGGAAGAGATCGCCGGGCAGGCCGAAGCGGACGCAGAGGCGGGCGATGAGGCGGGGAGAGGTCCGGCGCCCTCGGCGGCGCCCGGCGATGAGCGCATTCCGCAGCAGGCGATCTTTGCTGCGCGCCGGGAGATCGCGGCGATCCCGGTCTCCGACGCCATCAAGCGCTACCTGGCGGACCTGGTCTATGCCACCCGGACGCCGGAGAAGTACAGCGAGGAACTGGCGGCGTGGATCGATGTCGGCGGCAGTCCGCGCGCGTCCATTGCCCTCGATCGCTGCAGCCGCACCCATGCCTGGCTGCAGGGCCGCGACTACGTGGACCCGGAAGACGTGCGCGCGGTGCTGCACGATTGCCTGCGCCACCGCCTCGGCCTGTCCTATGCCGCCGAAGGGGAGGGCGTCCGCGCCGACCAGGTGATCGACGAGGTGATCGCGAGGGTAGCCCTCCCCTGAGCCGCGGCCCATGGCGAGCCACGAGCACTGATTCCCGATGGCAAACGACCACCGCATTCATGTTTCCCTGCCTTACCTGCGAAGCCTCGAAGGGGCGGCTGCGGGCCTGAGCTTTCTGCCGCGGCAGCCGGCGGCCAGCGTGCTCAGCGGCCGCCATGGGTCCCGCCTGCGCGGGCGCGGCCTCAATTTCGAGGAGATGCGCAACTACCTGCCCGGCGACGACGTGCGCGCCATTGACTGGAAGGCCACGGCCCGCACCGGCTCCGCGCATGTTCGCGTGTTCACGGAGGAGCGCGACCGGCCGGCGCTGCTGGTGGTCGACCAGCGCATGGCGATGTTCTTCGGGTCGCAGTTGAACATGAAGTCCGTGACAGCAGCGGAGGCGGCCACGATCGCCGCCTTTCGTATCCTCGGTGCCGGGGATCGCGTCGGCGGCATCGTGTTCGATGACGAAGCGGTCCGGGTCGTTGCGCCGCGACGCAGTCGCCGTTCCGTGTTCGCGCTGCTCGAGGCCATCACCGCGATGAACAACCGGCTCAGCGCCGATCGCCGGGTCAAGGCGAGCACCCGGCAGCTCAATGCCGTGCTGGACCGGGCCGCGCGGACGGCGGGGCACGACCACCTCCTTATCGTGTTCTCCGATTTCGACGGCATCGATTACAGTACGGAGCGGCGCCTCCGCTCGCTCGCCGCGCACAACGATGTGCTGCTTTCGCTGGTCTACGATCCCCAGGCGCTGCGCGAGTTTCCCGCGCGGAAGCAGGTGGTGGGCAATGCGCTGGCACAGGCGGAGGTGGATTTCTCCGCCGCGGGCGTGCGCGCGGCCGTCGGCGGTTACACCCGGCAGCGGCTGGCCCGCATCCATGACTGGCAGCACCGCATCAACCTGTCGGTGCTGCCCCTGAGCGCCGGTGAAGACACGCTGCAGCAGCTGCGCGAGCAACTGCGGCAGCTCGCGCCGCGGCGACGCGCGCGGTGAGCGGCCGCTTCGAGGGGCTCAGCCTGCCGCAGCTGGCCGACCTGCTGCACGACCTGGTCCTTCCGGCGCCCGTGTCGATGTTCCCGACGACGGTCGGCTGGCGAATCCTCGGCGCCTGGGTACTTGCCGTCTTCGCGATCCTGCTGGTGCACGGCTTTCTCAAGTGGCGCCGCAACCGGTACCGGCGCGACGCCGAGGTCGAGCTCGAGCGCATCGAACGGCAGCTGCAGTCAGATCCCGATGCCCTGGCCGGCGTGGGGATCGTGCTCAAGCGAACGGCAATGAGCGCCTACACCCGTGAGCCGGTCGCAGCGCTGCATGGGCACGCCTGGGCGAGCTTTCTCACCGAGAAGGCTCCCGGTGACAGCCTGGTACGGGAAACGGCCCCGATGCTTGCGGCAGTGGCTTATCAGCGCGTCGAGGACCCGGCGGCGGTGATCGTGGCGGCGCGTCGCTGGATCAGGCATCACGATGCTTGAGCTGGCCTGTCCCTGGGCGCTCCTGTGCCTCCCGCTCCCTGTGCTCGTCATGCTCCTCGTGCCGCCCAGGCGCAAGCGCGTGGCGGCGCTGCGCATCCCCTTTTTCGAGCAGGTCGTGAACGCCGCCGGCGCAACGGCGGGGGAGGGCGCGGTCGTGCTGCGGCGAAGCCGCTGGCAGCTGCTGGTGGCGGCAGTGACCTGGTGCCTGCTCGTGATCGCCGTGGCAAAGCCCGAGCGTATCGGTGAGCCCATTGTCCGCACGGAGGCTGCGCGCGACATCATGCTCGCCATCGATCTCTCCGGCTCCATGGACTACCGCGACTTCCCCGACGGCGAGGACGCCGTGGTCTCGCGCTTCGAAGCGGTACAGCGCGTGGTGAGCGACTTCATAGCCGCCCGCGAGCACGATCGCATCGGCCTCATCGTCTTCGGCGATCGCGCCTATATCCAGCTGCCCTTCACGCGGGACCTGGCGACGGCCCTGGAGCTCGTGCAGCTCCTGGAGGTCGGCATGGCGGGCGTACAGACCGCCCTGGGGGACGCCATCGGCCTCGCCATCCATGCCTTCGAGGCCAGCGCGGTCGATCACCGGCTCATGATCCTGCTGACGGACGGCAACGATACGGTCAGCAACATGACGCCGGTCAATGCGGCCGCGATTGCATCCGCCGAAGGCATCGCCGTGTACACGATCGGTATCGGCGACAGGGAGGCTACCGGTGAGGACCGTGTTGATTTCACCGTGCTCGAGGACATCGCCGAGCGCACCGGTGGCCTGTTCTTCGATGCCGAGGACGAGACTGCCCTGGCGTCCGTCTACGCCCGCATCGATGCGCTCGCGGCGGCCGACGTGCGCAGCGAGAGCTGGCGCCCGCGGTCGTCGGTCGTGCACTGGCCGGCCGGCCTCGCGCTCCTGCTGCTGCTGGGGACCTACGCCGTGCTCCTGCTCCGCCGCGCCCGGTTGAGGCGCCCGGCGTGATCGAGGCCTTTCACTTCCTGCGCCCCCTCTGGCTCCTGGCGGTGCCCGTCATCGCCCTGACCTGGTGGCTGGTGCGACGGCGGGGCCAGGCTTCGCCGCGCGGTGAAACTTTCCTGGCACCGCACCTGCGCGATGCGCTGACCATCGACCGCGACGGCGCCGCCCGCCTGCGTGCGGTCGACGGCGTCGCGCTGGTCATGTTGTGCCTGGCCGTGGCTACCGCCGGCCCGACCTGGAGCCAGCAGCAGAGCCCCTGGTTCCGGGAAGCTGCGCCCCTGGTTATCGCCATCGAAGTCTCCGATTCCATGCGCAGCAACGAGCTGCTCCCCACCCGGCTCGACCGCGCCCGTTACGAGGTCCTCGACCTGGTGAAGGCGCGCACCGGCTCGCGCACGGCACTGCTTGCCTATGCCGGCTCTGCCCACGTGGTGATGCCCCCGACGAACGATGTCCAGGTGCTGCAGACCTTCCTCGAGAGCCTCGACCCGGCCATCATGCCGGTCGTCGGGAGCCGCGCAGCGGAAGCGCTGCCGCTTGCCCGGCAACTCCTCGGCGACGACAGTGCCCGGGCGACGGTCCTGTTCATCAACGACGGCTTCGAGAACGCGGACGTTCCCGCGCTCACGCGCTTCGGGGCGGCGGCCGGCGCACCCGCCGTCGTCAGCCTTGTCGTCGGCCGGGAAGAGGGCGGGGTCGCGCTGCTGCCCGACGGCTCGCCGGCGCTGGCGCCGAGTGGCGAGCGGCTGGCTACGCGCATCGACCCCGGGCCGCTCCGGCGTGTCGAGCGGGAAGCGGGCGTGCCCGTGATCAGGGCAGCGGCGGATGACGGCGATACGCGGGCACTGCTGCGTCACATCTCGTCCCGGCAGCTGGCGGCGGATGACCCTGATGCGCGCTGGGAGGACCAGGCCTGGCTGGCCCTGTGGCCCGCGCTGCTTCTGTCGCTCTCCTGGTTCCGCCGCGGCTGGACGATGCGATGGTGAGCCGGCGCCCGATTGTGTCCCGCCTCCGCCGGCCCGGCGTGCAGCTTGCGCTGGTGACCGTGGTGGCGCTGCTGGCGCTGGCCCGTGAGTCCGCCGGCGTACAGGCTTTCGCCGACCTGTGGCTCTCGCGGGACCAGCAGGGCACCCGGGCATTCCACGACCGGGATTACGCGCGCGCCCTCGAACGCTTCGAGGATCCCGCCTGGCAGGGCGTTGCGGCCTACCGCGGCGGCAAGTACGAGGCGGCGGCCGCTGCTTTCGGCAGGCTCCCCAGCGCCGAGGGGTTCTACAATCGCGGCAACGCGCTGTACAAGGGGCGCGACTACCGCGGCGCCATCAAGGCCTTCGAGCAGGCGGTGGCGATGGCGCCGGCGTGGGTGGAGGCCGGCGACAACCTGGCCCTGGCGTGGTGGACCCTGGACTACATCGAGGAGCAGCGCGAGCAGAGCGACACCGAAGACGAATCGGAGCTGGGGGCGGATGACGTCACCTTCGACAACGAGGACAACCACGGCAAGTCGATCGAGATCACCCGCGACAGCACTATCGAAAAGCAGTCCGCGGAGAAATGGATGAGGACCGTGGATACGCGCACCGCCGATTTCCTGCGCACGCGCTTCCGGATCGAGCAGCTGCGCCGGGAGCGGGACCAGTGAGGAGGCTGCTGTCACTTTCGCTCCTGCTCTGGGCGCTAGCTGCCGGCGCGCAGGTCGATCCCCTGGTGCGCGTTGCGGTGACCCCGGAAACGGTGCGCGTCGGCGAAGCCCTGTCGCTGCGCGTCACGGTGCTGGTACCCACCTGGTTCCCCCGGCCGCCGGTCTACCCGGACTTCGAGCTGGTCAACGCTATCACCCGCCTGCCGGCGGACAGCTCGTTCCCGACCAGCGAGCGCATCGATGGCGAGAGCTGGTCCGGGATCGTCAGGGAGTACCAGGTCTATCCGCTCGCGGCCGCCGGCTACCGGATCGAAGGTGCGACTGTGCGCGTAACCTATGCTGACCCTGGCGCCGACCCGATCGTGCGCGACGTGGCGCTGCCACCGGTTTTTTTCCGCGGCACCGTTCCCGCCGGCGCCGAGGGCCTGGAACCGTACCTTGCAGGGCGCGACCTGCAAGTCTCTCTTGCCGTGCAGGGCGACGACGGCGAGCTGGCGGTGGGCGATGCGGTAGTGCTTACCTACACGGCCGCCCTGGACGGCCTGCCCTCGATGTTCCTGCCGCCTCTCGCCCCGGACCTCGACGCCCTGGTCGAGTCGGGGAGGGTGTCGGTCTACGCCGATGCGCCGCGCTACGCCGATGACGACGGGCTCGCAACGCGCAGCGAGCGCCTCACGCTGGTGTTCCAGGCCGGCGGCGTCTACACCGTGCCCGCCGTGGCCATCGACTACTGGGACACGGAGGCCGGGGAGGTCCGCACCGCCCGTGCCGAGGCGCTTCAGCTGTCGGTCTCGGGCCCGGCGGTGGTCGCGGACGCCTCCGACGCAGTGGCGGACGGCGCAGCGCGCGGGTGGCCGGCGCTGCTGGGCGGCGCCTTGCTGGTGCTCGCATTGGTCGCGGGGCGCGCCGCGTTGCCGCGGGCACGGCAGTGGTTGGCGGCGTGGCGCGTTTCCGAGCCGCGGGCGTTCAGGGACCTTCGCCGCGCCCTGCGATCGGGGCCCGATGTGCAGCGTTACAGCGCTTTGCAATGCTGGCTGAGCTGGCTCGAGCCGGGGCTGTCGCCGCGGACTTTTGCCCGCGACTACGGCGATGCGGCCCTGCAGGAAGCCATCGAGGCGCTGAGTGCGCACTGTTTCGCCGGCCGCGGGCAGGCGCCGCAGCCGCGGCAGCTGGCGCAGGCCCTGGCGCAGGCGCGCCAGCGCTATCATCGCGCCCGCCGCCGTCGGCGCGGCGGGGCGCTCGTGCCGCTGAATCCCTGAATGCGGGTGGCGGGGGGTTAGCGCTGCATGTCGCCTGCCGATACCGCGCGCCTGCTCCTGCTGTCCTCGCTGTGGGGGTTTTCCTTCATCTTCATGCGGGTGGCGGCGCCGGAGTTCGGACCGGTCAGTCTCATCGGCGTGCGCATGGGGCTCGGCGCACTGCTCCTGTTACCGCTCCTGGCCAGTCGTGAGCACCTGCGCCTGCTGCGCGCCAACGCGAGGCCGCTGGTGATCCTCGGCCTCAGCACTGCCGCGCTGCCGTACTCGCTGCTGGCGTTCGCTACCGTCGGCCTGGAGGCGGGCTTCACCTCGCTGATCAACGCGGCCACCCCCGTGGCAACGGCACTCATTGGCATGGCGTTCTTTGCCACGCCGATACTGCGCGAACAGATCATCGGGCTCACGCTGGCGCTGGCGGGCGTCGGCGTGCTCTCTTCCGGGCGCCTCGATTTCGAGGCGGGGGGCGACGGCTGGTTCATCCTGGCTGCCCTGGCCGCCACGCTGTGCTACGGCTTCGGCGGGAACTACTCGCGTACGCACCTGGCCCACCTGCCGAGCCGCGTGCTGGCCGCCGGCAGCTGTGCGGTCGCGGCGCTTGCGTTACTGCTGCCGACGATCCTGCTCTGGCCGGCCGCGCCGGTGAGTTCACTGGCGTGGGGCTCGGCGCTGGGGTTGGCCGCCCTCAGCACCTCGGGCGCACTGCTGCTCTACTTCAGCCTGCTCTCCAGCGCGGGAGCAACGGCAACATCGACCGTTACCATGCTGGTCCCGGTCAGCGCGCTTGCCTGGGGAGTGCTGCTGCTCGGGGAAAGCCTGTCGCTGCAGGTCATCGCCGGCATGATCGCCACACTCCTGGGCACGGCCATTGCGACCGGCGTGCTGCGCCTGCGGCGGCGACGTACCCTTCTACCTTGAAAATGACCGCTTCAAGGCGGAGTGAAAGCGCTCCACGGGGACGACGAGATCGCCGGCCGGCACCGTCGGAATGTTGAACGGGAGCGGTTTGCGCAGGGCCAGGGCGGCGACGAGCAGGGCGCACAGGGCCGGCCAGCTGGCTGCCCAGAGCTTGGCGGGGGTGTAGCTGTGCCAGTCGGGTGCTGCAGGTGTGATGAGGCCCGGCAACGCGGCCAGGCCGATGATCGCCGCGAGCAGCGGAACCCAGCCGCAGGCCATCGCCGGGGGCGGAACCGCTCCTGCGGATTTCCGGACGCCGGGCCAGGTGAGCACGAGGAAGCGACACAGCAGTAACGCCGTTGCCACAGCGCTTGCCGTCAAAAGCCAGGCCGGGGCTGGGCCCCATACCGTGATGAAATGGCCGGCCCCGTCTGCAAGCGCTTTCTTGGCGACATAACCCACGGTGCCTGGAAGGCCCACGAGGGAGGCTGCAGCGAGCGCCAGGCCGGCAGCGACCAGGGCGCGCTGCCAGCGCTTTGCCAGTGATGCCTGGGCGAGCCCGGTGCCGAGGAACAGGGCGGCCTTCGCGATACCGTGATGAGTGACAAAGACGAGAAGGATCGTCGTGAGTCCGGCCCGGATCTCCGGCATCAGCAGCCCGGCGCCCACGACCATGGAGGCAAGGCCCATCTGGCTGATACTCGAATAGGCGAGCACCGTCTTCGGGTTGTGCTGCACGAGGCCAATCAGCACCGCCAGGAAGGTGGACCCCAGACCAAGGACAAGAAGCAGGTCACCTGCCGGGGAAAGCGGTGCAGCACCCGCCGGCAGGAAGCGCATCCAGCCGAGGAGGCCGGCCTTGATCATGGCACCGCTAAGCACAGCGCTGGCCGGAGCCGGGGCGGCAGGGTGGGCGAGGGGTAGCCAGCTATGGAACGGCATGATGCCGACCTTGATGCCGAAACCGATCAGTAACAGTATCGAAACCAGGCCACAGTGCGGCGCGTGGGTCAGTGCTGTCGATGCCGCTTTCAGCTCCAGCTCCCCGGTTTCGCTCGCTGTGATGACGGTCGCCCAGAACAGCAGCAGTTCCCCGACCACGACGAGCACGATGTAGATCTTCCCCGCGTGCAGGCTCTCGGCCCGGCGGTCGTGGATGATGAGCGGGTAGGCGGCAACACTCATCAGGGTAAAGAAAAGCAGGAAGCTGAGCATGTCCTGCGAGATGGCGAGACCCAGGTTTCCGGCCAGGGTCAACAGCCAGGCCAGCTGGAACGCGGATCGGTTCGGGTCTCGAGACAGATAGCCAAGGCCGTAGATCCCGGCCGCAAGCCAGAGCGCAGCGGTTAGACCGAGGAACAGGCGACCGGTAGCGTCCAGACCCCAGCTTGCTCCAAGCAGCAGCCACGGCAGCTCCAGCTGCCCCTCCGCACCCAGCAGGGCGACGGTCAACGCCGGTAGCGGTGCGAGGGGAACAAGAAAGCGTGCCATCGTGCGCAGTCGTGGCCAGAACCAGCAGGCGGCGAGCAGAAGTGGTGTCAGGATGACGGATAGAAGCAGCGCTGTGCTCATGGGCGTGAACCGGTTAACCGGTCAGGCTCTCGAGCGCTTCTTGATATTGTGCCGGCAACGGACGACTAATGGCTTCCACGGGCTTGTCTCGGCGGTTTCGCCCGCGAGTATAGCTTCGCACCGCGTTGCGGGGGACCCGCCCCGGCGTTGCGTCGCACAACGACCGGGGTTAGCGCTGTTTCCAGGCCGGTGGCAGCGCCGGGCTACCGGTATCAGCCCGCGCGTTTCTCGAACTCGAGCTCGGGGAAGCCCTCGTTCGCGGACTCGTCCAGCTTGTCGTAGTAGTTGTTGGCGCCGCCGAAGTAGATGAGCACGCGCGGCGGCTTGGTCTCGAGGTTCGCGCCCATCATCCACGAGTGCACCTTGTCGCCCTCGTTCATGAGGGTCGCGTTGTGCACCTCGGCCACGTGCTTCGACCACTCCTCCTCGGCCTCCGGCTTCGGAATGCAGACGTCGTAGCCTTCGCTCTCCATCTTCCTGATGCAGTTGGTGATCCAGATGGCGTTCTGCTCGATGGAGGTCGGCAGGTTGGCGAAGGGCGCCTGCGGGCCGGTGATGACGAACATGTTCGGGAAATCCGCCACGCAGACGCCCATGATCGACTTGGAGGTCTCCTGCCACTTCTCGGCCAGGGTCTGCCCGCTCACGCCGCGGATCGGGAACGCCTCGAGGGCACCCGTGTACGCGCTGAAACCGGTGGCGAGAACGATAATGTCAAACTCGTACTCGTTCTTCGTGGTGCGCACACCCTTCTCGGTGATCTCGACGATCGGTTCGCCCTCGTCGCGGATGTCCACGAGGTGCACGTCGTCGCGGTCAAAGCACTCGAGGTAGCCGTGATCCAGCGGCGGGCGCTTGGCGAAGAGCGGGTAGTCGTCGATCTTCGGCACCAGGATGTCGGCAACCGCCGGGTCCTTGATGCGCTCGCGCATCTTGCGGATGATGAACTCGGAGGCCATGCGGTTCGCTTCCGGGTTCGCCAGCAGGTCCTCGAAGGTCTCGAACACCCAGCGGAAGCTGCCGGTCCATTTCTCCTCGAAGATCCGCTCGCGCTCTTCCGGGGGCGTTTCCACGGCGAGGCGCCCGTCGGCGGTATCGAAGGCCATGCCGAAGACGTGGTTCCGGCACTTGGCGACGATCTCGTCGTAGTTTTCCTTGATTTCCTTCTCCCACTCCTCGGTCATGGGCGCCTGCATGGCGGGCAGGATGAAGTTCGCCGTGCGGTGGAACACGGTTACGCTCTCGGCCTTGTCGCACATGGCGGGCACCATCTGCACGGTGGTCGCGCCGGCGCCGATGATGCCGATGCGCTTGCCCTCCCACTCGAGGCCTTCCGGCCAGCGCGCGGAGTGGAAGAGGGGGCCCTGGAAGCGATCCATACCGTCGATCTTCGGAATCACCGGCTGGGAGATCATGCCCATGGCGCTGATGAAGTACTTGCAGGTGTAGGTCTCACCGTCGGTGGTGGTGAGTTTCCACAGGTTGCTGTCCTGCTGGTAGGCGGCGTCGACGATCTCCGTGTTCAGCTGGATGTGCGGCCACATGTCGCACTTGTCTGCCACGAAGCGGAAGTAGTTGTGCGTTTCCTTCCAGTCCGGGTAGCGGCGGGTCCACTTCCATTCCTGCAGCAGTTCCGGGGAGAAGGTCAGGCAGTAGTAGTAGCTTTCGCTGTCGGTCATGGCGCCGGGATAACGGTTCCAGGTCCATGTACCGCCGATGTCGTCGGCCTTGTCGAAGACGCGGATGGAGAGCCCGGCCTCGCGCAGGTAGTGGATCAGGGCGAGTCCGGCGAAGCCAGCGCCGATGGCGATGACATCGTAGTCGGGTTTCTGCGGGGTCGTCATGGCTGTGTTCCTCGTCTTATCGCTTTATAAAAATAGCTTTATAGAAATGGCTTTATAGAAATCGCTCTAGCGAACTCGTCGCTTGTCGTGTCGCTGCTGCGCGCCCGTGACGGGCTCCCGGGACCCCGGAAGTATACTTGCTAGACACAAACAAGCAAGTTACCCGGGCAGTCCCAGGACCACGGTAGCGAGCCCGCGCAACCGTCTCGGTCAATTCTTAACTTTATTCAAAATCGAGCGCAAGGCATTGCGCCAGATCATGGACAGGTGCGGTCGCGGCCGTCCGTCTGCTGCCCTGACCAGCTGCCGGTAATCCAGCGCACCACCAGGTAGACGACCGGGGTATCCACGACGGTGATTACCAGCTTCACGAGGTAGGTGCCGAGGACGATCAGGGGCAGCTGGTTACCGGGTATCACACCGTAGAAAGCGATGGAGTAGAAGATCGCCGTGTCGGCGAACTGCGAGATGGCCGTCGACACGTTGTTGCGCAGCCAGAGCCAGCGCGGCCCGGTGAGCCGCCGCACCCGCTCAAAGAGGAAGATGTCCAGCAGCTGGGCAACGCCGGTGGCGGCGAGGGAAGCGACGATCATGCGCTCGGCCTGGGAGAAGATGCTGACGTAGGCCTCGTTGAGGGGCCAGCCGGGGGCCGGCGGCAGTGCCGTGCCGAGCATGTAGAAAGCGATAGCTACGGCGTAGACGGAGAAGCCCACGTAGACCATCAGGCGGGCGCGGGCGGCGCCCCAGACCTCGGCGACCGCATCGGTGCACGGGAAGGTAATGGCGTGCACGAATGCACCAAAACTGACCGTGAGCACCCCGAGGCCGCTCCAGCCCAGGTCGAGCGGGATGAGCTTGGGGGTCAGCCCGGGGACCAGGCCCCAGGCACCGACATAGACGCCGACGAGGATGTGGTACTTGGTTTCCGCGCCCGCGGGCGCCCGCGCAGTTGCCGCGGCGACCGCCGCGCTCTCAGCCATGGTCGTGGACAAAATCGTGGCCAAGGCGCGCGGCAGCCTCGTCGAAGTCCGCCAGCAGCCGCGCCTTTGCCTCGGGCGCCTGGAACGAGTGCACCACGGCATTGCGCAACAGCGTGACCAGCCGCGCCTCGCCGAGGCCGAATTGCCGCTCTACGGCGACACACTCCGTGAGCAGGTCGCTGGCGAACATCGGTGGGTCGTCGGAGTTCAGGCAGACCGGGATGCCGGCGGCGAGCAGCTGCGGCAGGGAATGCTCGGCGAGCGACGGGAAGACCCGCAGCGCCACGTTGCTCAGCGGGCAGACGGTCAGCAGCACCTGGCGCTCGGCGAGCTCCGCGAGCAGCGACGGATCCTCCACTGACTGCACCCCGTGGTCGATACGGGTGACCCCGCAGTCGAGGGCGTCGCGGACGCTGGCGGCACCGCCGTCCTCGCCGGCGTGGGCGGTCAGGGGCAGGCCCGCTTCCGCGGCAGCGGCGAAACAGTGCTTCAGGCGCCCCGCGGGAAACCCTGCCTCCTGGCAGTCCAGGCCGAGGCCCACGATACCCGCTCGCTCCCGCGCGGCCAGTGCCAGCTCCACGTGGCGGAGGGCCTCGTCGGCGGGCAGGGTGCGGTCGAGGTCGATGATGAAGGCGGTGTCGACGCCATGCGCTGCGGCGTTGCGGCGGCGGCCCTCGACCAGACCCTCGACCACCGCCTCCCAGGGCACACCGCGCCGGGAGACCAGGCCGTAGGTCACGAACAGTTCGTGGTAGCGGATGTTCTGGCGCCGGGCCTCGATGCCCTGGCGCTCCACGGCGTCCGCGTAGTCCTCGGCGGTATTCAGCGTGGCCACCGTCGTGCGCAGGATGTCGATGAACTGGTCGAGGCTGCTGAAGCGGTAGTACTCGGCCGCGCCGGCCGCATCGTGGAAGGGCAGGGTCATGCCGTTGCGTGCGGCGAGGCGCAGGGCGAGGTCGGGGTGCATGGCCCCGCCCTCGAGGTGGTTGTGCAGTTCTACCTTGGGCAGCGTCTGCAGGCGTTCTGCCAGCGTGTCGGGGTTGCGGGGGGCTTCCACGGGGCCAGGTTCCTCGTTATTGCTCGCCCTGTGTCAGCAAGAACGGTGCCAGCCTGCGCCGGCGCGCGGTCAGTCCCCGGGCACGGCGGCCAGTGCCGCGAGGACCCGCTGCATGTCCGCCGCGCTGCCGATGGTGAAGCGGATGGCGTCGGCGAGCCGCGAGTGCGGCAGGCGCCGGGCGACGATGCCGTCGGCGAGCAGCGCCGCCCAGGCGGCTTCCACGCGGTGGAAGGTCGCGGTGACGAAGTTCGTTGCACTTGGCCGCACCCCGATGACGCCTGGCAGTCCGGCGAGGGCCGCCGCAAAGTCGTCACGTTCCGCGGCCAGCTGGTCCACCTCCCGTCGCATGCGGGCGATGCCCTCGTCCGAGAGCGCGTGCAGGGCGATCTGTGCACAGGGGTCGGCGAGCGGGTAGGGCGCGACGATCTTGCGCATGGTGTCCATGACCGCGGCACCCGCGAGCAGGAAACCCACGTGAACACCCGCGAGCCCGAAGGCCTTCGACAGCGTGCGCACGACCACGAGGTGCTCGTGCGCGGCGAGGAGCGCTACCACGCTGCGCTCCGGGCAGAACTCGATGTAGGCCTCGTCGACCACCACCAGGGCGCGGCCGGCAAAGTGGCTGATGACGGCCTCGAGGTCTTCGGGGGCCAGGGCATTGCCGGTGGGATTGTTCGGGTGGCAGAGGAACACCACGCTCACGTTGTCCGCCGCGCGGATGGCATCGAGGTCAAGGCTGTCGTCGGCCGCCAGGGGGACGTCGACGACGCCCGCCGCCTGGACCTGGGCACAGATTTCGTACATGCCGTAGGTCGGGCTGCAGAGGAGGATGCGGTCGCGGCCGGCGCGGCAGTAGCCACGCACGAGCAGGTCGATGGCCTCGTCGGCGCCGCGCAGGGCGAGCACCTGGTCCGGCTCGAGGCCCGCATAGCGCGCATAGGCTGCGTGCACCTCGCCGGGGCCCCGGTCGGGATAGCGGTGGTATTCCGACACGTCCATCGCCATGGGCTGGCGCGGGAAGGGTGACTCGTTGGCGTTGAGCCAGACGTCGCCGCTGCCGCCGATGCGGCGCGCCGACTGGTAGGGCGTGAGGTCCGCGAGGTGCGGGCAGGCGAGATCGTGCTTGGTCATTGTCTTGGTCATTGTCTTGGGCAGGGATCAGTCCAGTAACAGGTGGCCGAGGATAACGAACAGGGGCAGGGCGAGCACCGTGCGTACGAGGAAAATGCCGGCGAGCTGCGCGACGCTCGTCTCGATACTCGAGCGCAGCAGCAGGGCGCCGATCTCCGACAGGTAGATCACCTGGGTGACCGAGATACCCGCGATGATGAAGCGTGTGAATTCGCTCTCGATGCCCTGGCCGAGCACGGCGGGCAGGATCATGTCCGCGAAGCCCACGACCATGGACGGTGCGGCCGCGGCGGCCTCCGGGACGCCCAGCAGCGCAAGGTAGCGCTCGAAGGGCCAGGCGATCCAGGTGAAGACCGGCGTGTACTCGGCCAGCGCCAGCGCGAGGGTGCCGATGGCGATGACGGTGGGAATGAGGCCGAACCAGAGGTCCAGCAGGCGCACCGCGCTGTGCCTCACCTGCGTCGCCACCGGGTGGGCGCGGGCGGCGCGGTCCACGGCCTGCCGGAGTGCCCAGCGGCCGAGAGACTCCCCGGCGGGCACGGCTTCGGCGTTGCTGCTCTCGCGGTGGTAGGTTTCCGGTACGCGCGAGAGCGGGGGCAGGCGGCAGACGACCATCGCCAGCACCACCGACACGATCGCCACGGAACCGTAGAACGGAAGGAAGATCGCCGTGATGTCGAGGATGGAGGCGATGAGCAGGCAGAAAGCGACCGACGCGAGGGAGAAGGAGGAGACGATGCTGAGTGCCTCGCGGCGGTTGTAGCTGCCGCGCTCGTACTGCTGCATGGTCACCAGCACACCCAGCGGCGCCGCACCGAGCCAGGAGGCCATGGCGTCGATGGCGCCGCGGCCGGGCAGGCGGAAGAGCCGGCGGAAGAAGCGCGAGAGCAACACGCCGGTGAACTCCATGATCCCGTACTCGGTCATCAGCGGCAGCAGGAAGATCACGGCGAGGAACAGCGTCATCACGTTGGGCACCAGCTGCCGCACCATGGTACCGCCGGTGCTGTCGCCCCGGAGGACGTCGGGGCCGGCCCCGAGCAGCACCATGGCGGCGATGGCCGCGCCGGCAAGCCGTAGAACCACCCAGTACCAGCGCACGCAGAAAAGCATCCCCAGCAGGCCCCGCTCCCGGCCGCGCAGGCTGAGCACCAGGCTCGCGAGGGCGGAAACGCCGGCGATGAAGAGGATCAGCGCCGGCAGCACCGGGGCCAGCCCCTCGCGGAGGAACGCCGCAAGCTCCGCGACCAGGATGGTGCTTTCGCCGCCGATGCGAAAGGGCACCAGGAAGAGGAGCAGGCTCGCCAGCGACGGCAGCAGGAAGCGCAGCACCGCCCGCGGGCCGAGGGCCGCGGCGCCGCCGGTGGCGTCAGTCATGGACGTCGATGGCCCGGCGGATCGCGTCGGCGGTGAAGCGGGCGCGGAAGTCGATCATCGCCCGGCCGAGCGCCACGGTGTCGGCGAGCGGCTCCAGGGGTACCCCGTTGATGCTGGCGAGCCCTGCGGCCACGCGCTCATCGAAGCGCACCTGCGCCGGGTCCGTGACCATCATCATGGCCGTCACCCAGATGTCGTCGTGGTAGCCGTCGTGGCGCGTCTCGCGCAGCCCGAGCGTGTCGCGGGTGTAGTCCTCCGTGGCCGTCCAGCCCGGGTCGTAGTACTCGCGCACGAAGTGGATCGCGCTGCCGCTGCTTGCCCAGGCGGCGCCGAGCCGCTCGGCGACGGCGGCCATGCCCGCCTGGTTGCCACCGCTGTCGCCGATGAGCACGATGTGCCGGAACCCCGCCTGTTTCAGGCTCCGCGCGATGTCCGTCAGCAGCGCCTCGTAGGTCGCCGGCGCCAGGCTGATGGTGCCCGGGAAGCGCATGGCGCCCTCCGGCGGATCAATGCGACCCTCGGGGACGAATTTCACGATCGGAGCGCAGAGCGCGTTGCCCAGCGCCGCGGCGATCGCCGGGCAGGTGGCTTCGAGGATGACGTTGTGCTTGCCGGTGGCGAGGTAGGGTCCGTTCTCCTCGATGCCGCCGGTGGGAATGATCACCGTGTCCGTGCCCGCGGCGATGCGGTCGCGGATCTCCATCCAGGTCAGCTCCTCCAGCCAGGGCGAGTCGCCCGCGGCGATGGGGCGCGGCGCCGCCAGGGCCGCCTCTACGCGCTCGTCCCCCTTCGCTGCCGCTGCGGCGGTCGCCGCGGTCGCCGCAGTCGCCAAGAGAGGCCAGAGGCCCGCAAGGAGAGCCAGGGCGGTGATGGTAGCGGGCGCGAAGCGGGCGGAGCGCGGCCGGTGAAGCGGGATAGCAGGCTGCAAGGTCGGTGTCTCGTCGCGGTGCGGTCGGGAGCGCGCAGCATACTACTGATCGGTGGCGCGCCGCCAAGCCGCAACGGGGGGTCGCGTAGGGGTCGCGTATTGACAGGCGAAGGCTGACGACGCCTAATGCGGCATCTCCCGCAGCACCCGCGATGACCTGGCGTCGTGCGGGTGTCCGTCAACCGGCTTTTTCCAAGAGGTCAGCCCCAACCCGTGTTTCCAAGCCTTCGCCGTTTCCTCCGCCCCCTGGTCATTGCCTGCGTTCAAGCGATGGCGGGCACGGCGACGGCGGCGACTGATGCCGTGGAGCGGGGGCGCTACCTGGTCACGGCGGGCAACTGCGCGAGCTGTCACACAGCGGTCGCCGGTGCTTTCATGGCCGGCGGGGTGGTCTTCGAAACACCGTTCGGCACGCTGTACTCCACCAACATCACACCGGACCCGGCAACGGGTATCGGCGCCTGGACCGAGGCCGATTTCCGTGCCGCGATGCGCCATGGCGTGCGCCCGGATGGTGAGCACCTCTACCCGGCCTTTCCCTACACGGCCTACACCCGCCTCACCGACGACGACCTGGCGGCGATCTGGGCCTACCTGCGCGCGGTGCCGCCGGTAGCGAGTACGCCGCCGGAAAATGGTCTCGCCTTTCCCTTCGACCAGCGGCCGCTTCTCGCCGCCTGGAAGCTGCTTTACCACGAGCCGGGGCCCTTCGAGCCCCATCCGGATCGCTCCGACGCCTGGAACCGGGGCGCCTACCTGGTCGAGGCCCTGGGTCACTGCAGCGCCTGCCACTCACCGCGCAACCGGCTCGGCGCCGAGCAGGCCGAACTGCGCCACGCCGGCGGCGAGTATCTCGACCGGGTGCCGGGGGGTGATTTCCGGCCCTGGTTCGCGCCCAACCTGACCGCGCATCCCACGGGCCTCGCGCTCTGGGACCACGAGGACCTGGTGGACTATCTCGCCACCGGGCGCAACGCGTTCCTCGAGGCCTTCGGCCCGATGAACGAGGTCATCATGAACAGCACCCGCTACCTGGACCCGGCAGACATCGACGCCATGGCGACCTACCTGAAAGCGCTGCCCGCGGCGGGCGGCGGCGCGGCTGCGGAAGCGCCCGGCGAAAAACTCATGGGGCGCGGTCGTTCCCTCTACAACCTGCATTGCGGCACTTGCCACCTGCCTTCCGGCGAGGGCGACCCCGAGATGGCGCCGCGCCTGAACCGCGGCAGCCTGGTGGTGCAGGCGGAGAACCCCGCGTCCCTGATCAACGTCGTGCTGCACGGGCCGGAGGTGGCCGGCGCGGACCCCGCGCGACAGTGGCTCAAACCCATGAAGGCCTATCGCTTTCTCCTCGACGACGCGGAAGTGGCGGCGGTGCTGACCTACATCCGCAATGCCTGGGACAATGCGTCGGGTGTCGTCTCCCCGGCACAGGTCGAGCGGCAGCGCCGGACGGATACAGGAGGGCGATGATGGCGGTGACGGCAAGGGCAGGGAAAAGGACGCAGGGTGGCCTCGGGCTCCGCGCCGTGCTGCTGGGCCTGCTCGGCACGCTCGTGCTGCTTACCGGCTGCAGCGACGGCGGTAACGCCGCGGTACCGGAAAGCGGCTCCGCGCAGCGTGCGCGGCTGCTGACCGCCGAGCAATACCGGAACAGCATCGCCGCGGTGTTCGGCGCGGATATCGCCGACAGCGTGCTCTCGCCGATGCCGCCGCTGTCGCGCACGGCGGGGCTGCGGGCGAACGGCGCGGCGGCCGTCGGCCTGACCTCTGACCAGCTGTCGCAGATCCAGCGTTCCGCGGCCGCCATCGCCGCAAAGGTCGTGGACGAGACGCACCGCGATTTCCTCCTGCCCTGCCGCCCGGTGGATGCCGGCGCCGCCGATGCGGCCTGCGCCGAGGCCTTCCTGCGCGAGGCCGGAAGGCTGCTGCAGCGCCGGCCCCTGGCGGAAGAGCGGCTCGCGGCGCTGGTGGACGGTGCCGGTCGCGCGGCGGAGGAGACCGGTGCGTTCTATACCGGGCTCGCCCTCGCCCTGGAGGCCCTGCTCATCAGCCCGGAGTTTCTCTTCATCGCCGACCGCAGCGAGCCGGACCCGGCGCGGCCGGGCGGACAGCGTCTCGACGGCTACGCGCTGGCGTCGCGGTTGAGCTTTTTCCTGTGGAACGGCCCGCCCGATGCGGCGCTGCTGGAGGCCGCGGCCAGCGGGGCGCTGCACAGCGAGGAAGGCCTCCGGCAGGCAGTGGAACGCATGCTCGCCAGCAGCCGCCTCGAGACGGGCATGCGCGCCTTCTTCGACGACATGCTCGCCTTCGACGCCTTCGACAGCCTGGCCAAGGACCCGATGGTCTATCCGCGGGTGACCGGGTCCACCCTGGCGCAGGCCCGGGAGCAGACGCTGCGCACCATCGTCGACCATGTGCTCGTGCGCGACCTCGACTACCGCGACCTGTTCACGACCCGGCGAACCTTCCTGTCGCCGGCGCTTGCCGTTGTCTACGGCCTGCCGGCGGCGCCCGGCTGGACGCCCCACGAGTTCGGGGAGGAGAGCCCGCGCATCGGCCTGCTCACCCAGGTGAGCTTTCTCGCCGTGCACTCGCACGCCGTGCGCTCCTCGCCGACGCTGCGCGGCAAGGCGCTGCGCGAGGAACTGCTCTGCCAGAAGGTACCGGACCCACCGCCGAACGTGGATTTCTCGACGCTGGAAGAGAACGCACACGCGAAGACCGCGCGGGAGCGCCTCGACGCCCATAACAGCAACCCCTCCTGCGCCGGCTGCCACCTGGTCACGGACCCGATGGGCCTGGCCCTCGAGCATTTCGACGGCGCGGGCCAGTACCGGGAAACGGAGAACGGGGCGCCGCTGGATACGGCCGGCGAACTCGATGGCGTGTTCTACGACGGGGTCGAAGGCCTGGCCGAGGCGCTGCGCGACCACCCCAAGCTGCCGGCCTGCCTGGTGAACCGGGTCTACGCCTGGGGCACCGGGGGCCCGCCTTCGCCGGTGTACGATCGCGATGCCCTGGCCCGGCTGGAGGAACGCTTCGCCGAGGAGGGCTACCGGCTGCGCGGGCTCCTCGAGGCACTGGCTACCAGCCCCGCTTTCCGCACGCTCCGGCCGGCCACGGAACCTGTTAAGCTTGACCACGAGCCGCCGCCGACGGCCCCGGCGCGGATCACCGAGGCACAACTGGCATTGAGGGACACGGGGGGCACCCGATGAGCAGGTTCACGCGGCGGCGCTTCCTGCGCGGCGTACTCAACGGCGGAGCGGTTACCGTGGGGCTGCCCCTCCTCAACTGTTTCCTCAACGAGAACGGCTCGGCGCTGGCCAGCGGGCTGCCCGTACCGCAGCGCTTCGGGACCTGGTCCTGGGGCCTCGGCATGAGCGAACCGGTGTTCGTGCCGAAGCGCACCGGCGCCGCCTTCGACCTGCCGGAGGAGATCGCCGCGCTCGCCCCGGTGCAGCAGCACATCAACCTCTACACCAACTTCCACGTGTTCCGCGACGATGCGCCCAACCTGTGCCACCACTCGGGCTGGGTCGTGCTGCGTTCCGGCAGCGCGCCCATGACCCGGGAGAACCGCCCCGGGGAAACCCTGGACGTGACCATCGCGCGCAAGCTCGGCAACGCCACCCGCTTTCGCAGCCTGAGCGCGACCGCGACCGGTGACGTCCGCGACAGCTTCAGCTATGAGGGCGGTAATTCCGTGAATGCACCGGAGTGGTCGCCCCTGCGCTTCTACGAGCGGCTCTTTGGCGCGGGCTTCCAGGACCCGAACGCCGAGACCTTCACACCGGACCCGAAGGTGATGGTACGCAAGAGCGTGCTCTCGGCGGTGCGCGAGGATGCGAAGGCCCTGGAGAAATCCCTCGGCGCGGAAGACCGGGCCCGCCTCGACCAGTATTTCACCGGGCTGCGCGAGCTCGAGCGCCGCTTCGATCTGCAGCTGACCCGGCCGGAGCCGCGGGAGGCCTGCGTGGTCGTCGACCCGCCGCCGGCGCTGCCCGCCGGCCTCGACGCGGACCTGGTCGCCCGCCGGCACCGCCTGCTCGGCGAGCTGATGCTCATGGCCGTAGCCTGCGACCAGACGCGGGTGTTCAACATGTTCTACGCCTCGGCGTTCTCGGCAACGACGCGGCCGGGCTACGACAAGCCGCACCACACGGCGACGCACGAGGAGGCCGTCGACCCGGCCCTGGGCTACCAGCCGAACACGTCCTGGTTCACGCGTCGGGCCATGGAGGAGTGGGCCTGGTTCGTCGAGGCGCTGGCCAGCTTCCGCGAGGGCGATGGCACGCTGCTCGACAACACCTTCGTCTATGCGACCACGGATCAGTCCTACGCCAAGATCCACGCCATCGAGGGCATTCCCATGTTCAGCGCCGGCACCGCCGGCGGCCGCGTGCGAACGGGGTTGCACATCGATGGCGGCGGCACGCCCGGCTGCCGCCTCGGCTACACTGCACAGCGCCTCATGGGCGTCGACATCGACAGCTGGGGCACCAAGAGCAACACGACCGCCAGCGAGATCGGTGACATTCTTGTCTGATCGCAGTACCCGCGGCCGCCGCGCCGTGCTTTTCGCCGCACTGGCCCTGGTCGCGGCTTTCGCCTCCGCCTTCGGCGCTGCCGTTACCGCTGTCGCCGGTGACGAGACCGCGCGGACGTGGCGCGAGGTCCCCATGCCGCCGGGCTTCCACGTGATCGTCAGCGAGCTCGAGGGGCCGGTCTTCGCCGACGCCGACGGCCGCACGCTCTATGAATGGCCCCAGCACGTGCTGCGCAACGGCTACAGCGGTGAAGCGCCGGGTTCGCCGGGCTGCTACGGTGAGCCCACCACGGTGACGGCCGGCCTGATGAGCCCCTATCCGGCGGGAATCCCGCTGCCAGAGCTCGACAAGCGCCCCGCCTGCACGGACCGCTGGCCGCCGGTGCTGGCCGCGGAGGATGCCGAACCCGTGGGCGACTGGACGATCATCGAGCGCCGTGACGGCAGCCGCCAGTGGGCCTTTGAGGAACAGCCGCTCTACACCTCCGCCCGCGATCGCGGCCCGGGCGATGTGCTCGGTGGCACCCGCCGGCGCTACCAGCGCGATGATCCGGCCTACCGCGTACCCGTGGGACCGCCGCCGGCGCTGCCGCCGGGCTTCGCGGTGAAGGCGACGAGCGTGGGCCGGATGCTGACCACCGCGAGCAATGACGCCGTCTACGCCTACGTGGAGGACGACGCGGAAGCCTCGGCCTGCCGGGGCCCCTGCCTGCAGCGCTGGGCGCCGGTGACGGCCCCCGCGCTCGCCGCCGCGCAGGGCGACTGGACGCTCCTCGAGCGCTCGCCCGGGGTGCGCCAGTGGGTGTTCCGCGGTCAGCCGCTGTACACCCACCGCCTCGACCGTCACTCCTGGTCGCAGCAGGGCAGTGACGTGCCCGGCTGGCGCAACGTCTTTCTGCAGCCCGCCCCGGCCTGGCCGGCGAGCTTCACGGTGCAGGCGACGCTCGCCGGTAACGTCCTCGCCGATCGCGAGGGCCGGACGATCTACGTCTACTACTGCGCCGACGACTCGGCGGACCAGCTCGGCTGCGACCACCCGGACGACACGCAGGTTTACCGCCTCGCCATGTGCGGCGGGGGCGACCCGGCGCGCTGCCTCGCGCACTGGCCCTACGTGCGCGCCGGTGCAGAGGAAGAAAGCCCGAATCGCACCTGGACCATCGTCACCATCGACCCGCGCACGGGCCGCTTCGCCGCGGACGACGCGCCTGGGGCGCTGCGCGTCTGGGCCTACCGCGACCGTCCCGTCTACACCTTCGGCGGCGACGAGCGTCCCGGCGATGTCGCCGGCGGCGGTACCGGCGAATGGCGCGGCATGCGCAACGGCCTGCGCGCCTTCTGGCTCAGGGACGACTACATGCAGGGGATTCTCTGATGCAGCGCACCGCAGCACTGGCCGTCGCACTGCTGCTGGGTGCGAGGGGCGCCATCGCGGAGGCGCCGCCCGGGGGCGAGATCGGCTACGTCTTCACGGACCTGTTCTGGTCCGTGTACCAGACAGAAGATGCCAGCGAGTGTCCGCAGGGCTTCAATGGTGGTCCGCGGGAGCAGTTCGCCGCGCTCTATCCCGAGCCCGGCCGCCTCGCTATGGAGACGACGCAGCTCGCGCAGGAAATCGCCACCTGGCACCCGACGACGGAGCCCGACGGCTTCCCGTTCTACATGGTGGAGGGCCGCTACGCCTACGGCCTCGACCTGGACGGCGAGACCAGCCCCGACGACTTCGAGCACCCCGACGGGACCCCCGGCATCGACAACGCCGTCTACCGGGCCGTGGGCTGCATCATCGGCTTCCGCGGTCCCGACGGTGTGGAGCACATCTTCCAGAGCAAGGCCATCAAGGACGAGGCCTACAACCGGATGATGATCCACCTCACTGGCGTCGACAGCCTGGCGGACGACGGCAGCATCACCGTGACCGTCTACCGCGGCCGCGACGAACTGCTGACCGATGCCACCGGCGAGAACATCATGCCCGGCGGCACGCAGCGCGTGGACCGCCGCTGGGGCGAGCCGCTGATCCGCGAGACCCCCGGGCGCATCGAGAGCGGTGTGCTGACCACCGAGCCGATCGACGAGCTGGTGATCCCTTGGCAGAACCTGCAGGTGCCCTCGATCCACCGCATCCGCGATGCGCGCTTCGAGCTACGCCTGGATGAGACCGGCGCCGAGGGGCTGCTCGCCGGCTACGCGGACGTCGATACCTGGTATTTCCAGCTCATCCGCAACGACTCCACGCACCACCTCGCCAACGGGCAGATTTCTGCCATTTCTCTCTACAAGGCCCTGCGCCGGCTGGCGGACGCCTACCCGGACCCGGAGACTGGCAACAACACCGCCATCTCCACGGCCCTGGACGTGCGCATGACGCAGGTGCACATCGTCGACGAGCCATCAACGGAGGCTTCGCCATGAGGGTATTCCTGCTCACACTGGGTCTACTGGCCTTGGCACCGCTCTGTGGCGCCGGGACGGGGGAAGGGGTGGTCACCGTGAAGAGTGTTCATTCCGTCGCCGCCACTGTCGATCGGCTGGAGCGGGCCTTGAAGACCCAGGGCTTCACGATCTTTGCCCGGATCGACCACGGCGCCGGCGCCGAGCGCGTCGCGATGACGCTGCCGGCAAGCGAGTTGCTTATTTTCGGCAAACCCGCCGCCGGCACGGTGCTGATGCAGGCGGCCCCCGCAGTGGGCATCGATCTGCCGCTGAAATACCTGGTCTGGGCGGACACGGGCGGCGGCGTCACCGTCGGCTGGAACGACCCGCTCTGGCTCGCCGAACGCCACGGCATCGACCCGTCCATGCCGGTCCTTGGCAAGATGCGGGATGCCTTGCACCGCATCGCGAACGAGGCTGCCCGCTAGGCAGGCAGCGTGCAA
>CAYTJQ010000035.1:0-36189 GCA_964438205.1 uncultured Alteromonadaceae bacterium | reverse complement strand
TCATGAAGGGATAGCGCAGCAGCATGCGGTTGAGGTTGCGCGCGGTCAACGGCTCCGCGGTCAGCGCCAGCGTGGCGTCGAACACGAGGTCACCGCCTGCGCTGTTGGCCAGGTGGATGCCGAGGCGCCGCCCCGGGGTGTTGCTGCGCCAGTGGTAGCGCTGCGCCATCGGGTTGAAGGGCGAGACGTGCAGCGCCTTGTCGAAGTCGCAGGACAGGCGCGCCGCGTCGCCGGCGCAGAGCACATAGCTGTGGCGCTCGTTCCAGGGCGTATTGGTGACTTCCGCCACCAGGTACTCGAGGCGGTCCTCGTCCTCGCTGAAGCAGTAGTAGCAACAGATGGGGTTCATCTGGATGCCGAAGTAGCGCAGGTTGGCAAGCAGGTAGATCGGCCCGCGGTGCTCCCGCCCGGTCTCTTCACGGATGCGCCGCCGGACCTCGTCGGCCAGGGGCTGCGCCGGGTCGCCGAGGAAATCGTCGCGGCGGAAGCGGCCCGGGGCCCAGCGCCGGGCCGACCAGAGGGGAATGTCGTCGAACAGCCCGGGCAGCTCGTCGAGGCAGAGATAGGGCATGAAGACCCGGTAGCTGAAGGCATGGTCGCGGGGGCGGTGTCTGCGGTGGCGCAGCAGCCCGGTGTACAGCCGCGATTTCATGCCGCGGCTTGCTCGCTCCCGGCCAGGGCCCGGGCTACCCGAAGCGCGCTGGCTACGCCGTCCTCGTGGAAGCCGTTGTGCCAGTAGGCGCCGCAGTACCAGGTGCGGCGCTGCCCGTTGATGTCACCCCAGCGCCCCTGGGCGCGGGCGCCGGCGAGGGAGAACACCGGGTGCGCGTAGCTGAAGCGGCCGAGGATCTTGTGCGGATTGATGGCGCTGGTGTTGTTGAGGGTCACGCAGAACGTCTCCGGTGCCTCCAGTCCCTGCAGGATGTTCATATTATAGGTAACGACCGCGCGCTGCTCATCAACGCCCAGCCGGTAGTTCCAGCTCGACCAGGTAGCCCGGTTCTCCGGCAGCAGGCGCACGTCCGTGTGCAGCACGACGTCATTTTCCTGGTAGGGCAGCGCACCCAGCACGGCCTGCTCCGCGTCGCTCGGGTCCGCCAGCATGGCCAGCGCCTGGTCCGAGTGGGTGGCGATGACCACCTGGTCGAACTGCCGCTGCTCGCCGCCGGCGAGGGTCAGGGTGACCCGGTCCGACTGGCGCTGTATCGCGGTCACCGCGCAGCCGGTGTGGATGCGGTCCTCGAAACGCTGGCAGAGGGGCCGCAGGTACTCCCGGGACCCGCCCTCGATGACGTACCACTGGGGCCGCTCCCGGATCGACAGCAGGCCGTGGTTGCGGAAGAAGCGCAGAAAGAACTGCAGCGGGAAGTCGAGGACCGAGTCGCAGTCGGCGGACCAGATCGCGGAGGCCATGGCGACGAGGTACTGGCGCCGGAACGCCCGCCCGTAGCGGCGCTGGTCCAGGTACGCGCCGAGGGTAGTAGCGTTGTCGACACGGCCGGCGTCCAGGTCCTCGATGGCCTCGCGGTTGAAGCGGAGGATGTCGCGCACCATGCCGAGGAAGCGCGGCGACAGCAGGTTGCGCCGCTGGGCGAAAAGCCCCGTCAGACCGCTGCCGGCGTACTCCAGCCCGGTCGCCTCGTCGTGCACGGAGAAACCCATGGACGTCGGCCGGCTGCTGACGCCGAGCTCGTCGAGGAGGGCGATGAAGTTCGGGTAGGTCCAGTCGTTGAAAACGATGAACCCGGTGTCTACCGCGTAGCGCCGGGTGCCGAGCTGGACATCGACGGTGGCCGTGTGCCCGCCGACCTGGCGATTTGCCTCGAACACGTCGACCCGGTGCTGGGCGCTGAGGTAGTGAGCGCACGCTAACCCGGAGATGCCAGAACCAATTACCGCGATTTGCAAAGTGGAGACCTCGGTGATTACGAGGAGACTACGCCGGCCGGGGGTCGCCGGATCAACGCCGCCGGCGGCCGGGCAGTGGCCGCAGCCGGGCGGGCGTTCCCGGTCCACCGGGGCCGCCTGGCCGCCGGGCTTTCTGCCCAGGAAAAACAAGACAACTAGTGGTCAAAACCTGGTCAATGGCAGGCGGGTGCTTTCCCGCGTGATAGCGTATGCTGTTCAACCGAGAGCCCGGAGGCGATCTCATGGAAAGCAGTGCAGAGCAACAGGTAGTCGCAGCGCAGGGTGACGAGAAGGTCGTGCGCTGGCCGCAGGCCGGGCGCCGCACCGACGAGTGGAGCGAGTGCCTGGTGAAGATCGCCAAAGACCAGGACCGTGCCGCCTTCACCCGGCTGTTCCGGCACTTTGCGCCGCTCATCAAGGCCTTTGCCCTCTCCGGGTCGACCCTGTCGGCGAACCACGCCGATGAACTCGTGCAGGAGGTCATGCTCAAGGTCTGGCAGAAAGCCGGCGCCTTCAATCCCGAGAAGGCGGCGGCCAGCACCTGGGTCTACACCATCGCACGCAACTGCCGCACGGACCTGTTCCGGCGGCTGCAGAAGTTCGATACGCCCCTGGCGGCGGAGGATTTCGCCCCCGAGCACGAAGAAAACCAGGAACCGTTGGCCCAATTGCAGTCCAAACGCAGCGGTGAGCGTATAAGAGAAGTGATGGCGGGTCTGCCTCCCGATCAGATGCAGATCCTCGCCAAGGTGTACATGGAGGGTAAATCGCACGCCGAAGCCGCTGCAGAGCTCGACCTGCCCCTTGGAACCGTGAAGTCCCGGGTCAGGCTGGCGATGCAGAAAATGCAGGTCCAATTCGAGCGTGCCGAACAGAGCTAGAGACAATGGCCACGCACCATCATCCACAACTGGAACTTCTCACGGAGTACGCGGCGGGCACCCTGTCGCTCGCACAGCTTGCCTGTGTTTCCGCGCACTTCAACTACTGTGACGACTGCCAGCGGACCGCGGAGCAACTGCAGGACGTGGGCGCCGCGCTGTTCGAGGTGCAGGATGCGGCACCGGTCGGCGACGCGCTGCTGAACGCCGTACTGGCCCGCCTCGACGAGGCGCCGCCCCTCTCCTACGCTACGCCGCGGCGCAGCCGCAACGGTGTGCCCGCACTGCTGCAGCGACTGATGAGCGGGGATTTTTCCGACCTCGCGTGGCGGAAGATCACCTCCGCGCTGAGCATCGCCTACCTGAAGACCGGCGATCCGAACTACGAGTTCGCCCTCTACCAGATCAAGGCGGGGGGAACGATCCCGGACCACGACCACCGCGGCAGCGAGATGACCCTCGTCCTCGAGGGCGGCTTCAGTGACGACCGCGGAACCTACCACCCCGGGGATTTCACCCTCCGGCAGGCCAGTGAAGCGCATGCGCCGCGCGCGCTGCCGGGGCAGGATTGCATCTGCCTTGCGGTGCTCGACGCACCCCTGCGCTTCACCGGCTGGAAGCATCGCTGGATGAACCCGTTCCTCACGCTGCACGCGGGCTGAGGTGCCGCCGCGGGGCCTCCCCCTGCGGATGCCGCTCCGCTTTTCCTGTGCTAAAGTCAGCGCCCCTGTGAGCCTGCGCCCCGGCGTCAACGGGCGCCGAGGGGGTTGTGCCATGGAAAAACGCGGGCGCACCCGACTGCCTGCACCGGGCCGCGACATCAGCGACGACATGTTAACGAGGGGATGAATGACATGCTCTTAGGTGTGCCAAAAGAAACCCACCCGGGGGAGAACCGCGTTCCCATTACCCCGGAATCCGCGAAGAAGCTGGTGCGGCTCGGCGCCGACCTGCAGGTCGAGGCCGGCATGGGTGCCGGCGCCGGCTTTGAGGACGCCGAGTACACCGAAGCCGGAGCGACGGTCGTGACCGATCGCGACAAGCTGTTCGCCGAGGCCGATGCCCTGCTGCGCCTGCGCAAGCCGACGGTCGAGGAGATCGGCGGCATGAAGGAAGGCTGCATCCACATCAGCTACCTCGACCCGTTCAACGAGCACGAGCTGGTGCATGCCTTCCGCGAGCGCAAGGTCAGCGCCATCAGCATGGAAATGATCCCGCGCACCACGCGCAGCCAGAAGATGGATGCGCTGTCCTCCCAGGCCAACCTCGCGGGCTACGTCATGGTCATCCAGGCGGCGGCTCACCTGCCGCGCATCTTCCCCATGATGATGACGCCGGCGGGCACCCTGAAGCCGGCCAAGGTCTTCATTATCGGCGCCGGCGTGGCAGGCCTGCAGGCGATTGCGACCGCCAAGCGCCTCGGTGCCCGGGTCACGGCCTTCGATACCCGCCCCGTGGTTGCCGAGCAGGTCCGCTCCCTCGGTGGCACCTTCCTGGAGATCGACCTCGGGGAGACGGGCGAGACCGCCGGCGGCTACGCCAAGGAGCTCACGCCGGAGCAGATCGAGAAGCAGCGCGAGGCCCAGAAGGCCGTCATCGCGGAGTCCGACGTGGTCATCACCACGGCACAGGTCTTCGGCCGCAAGCCCCCGGTGATCGTCACCCGGGACATGGTCGAGGGCATGCAGCCCGGCTCCGTGGTCGTGGACATGGCCGCGGAAACCGGCGGTAACGTCGAGGGTTCCGTGCCCAACGAGGTGGTGGAGATCAACGGCGTGACCGTGATCGGCAAGGGCAACCTGCCGAACCATGTCTGCCGCGATGCCAGCGTCATGTACTCCAACAACCTGTTCAACCTGGTCGACGACGTCTGGAACGAGGAAGAGGGCAAGCTGCTCATCGACCTCGAGCACGACATCCTCTCCGGCTGCGTGATCACCCACGGTGGCGAGGTCGTCAACGAAACCATCAAGAACCTGCTGGCGGGAGGGGAGTGATATGGAAGCCGTATTCCTGATGTTCATCCTGATGCTGTCGATCTTCGTCGGCTTCGAACTCATCAACAAGGTACCGGCGACGCTGCACACGCCGCTCATGTCCGGTGCCAACGCCATCTCCGGCATCACCGTGGTCGGCGCCGTCGCGCTGGCGGGCACGGGCCGGGGTGATCTCGCCAACTGGCTCGGCGCCCTGGCCGTGGCCCTGGCCTCGATCAACGTGGTCGGTGGCTACATGGTCACGGACCGCATGCTGGCCATGTTCAAGAAGCGGGGGGGCTGAGCATGGCGTCTGCACAGATCGGTATCCAGCTGGCGTACGTCGTCGCGGCGGCGCTGTTCATCTTCGGCCTGAAGTTCCTGGGCTCGCCGGCCACGGCGCGGCGCGGCAACCAGATCTCCGCGGTCGGTATGCTGCTGGCGGTGGTCGCCGCGCTCATGGACCAGGGCATCGTCGACTACAGCTACATCTTCGCCGGCTTCATCATCGGTGGCGCCATCGGTGCCGCGGCGTCGCGCCTGGTGCAGATGACCGCCATGCCGGAAATGGTGGCCCTCTTCAACGGTTTCGGCGGCCTGGCCAGCCTCTGCGTCGGTATCGCCGCCGTGGGCGCCAGCGCCGGCACCTTCACGCTCATCACGGTGGTGCTGTCCATCCTCATCGGTGGCGTGACCTTTACCGGCTCGATCATCGCCTGGGGCAAGCTGAGCGAGAAGCTCGGTCACCTGAAGGCGCTGCCGAACCAGAAGCTGGTGAGCTTCGCCGTGGTCGGCGGTATCGTGTTCTTCTCGCTCCTGTTCATCGCCTTCCCCGGCGGAGACCTCTGGCTGCTGCTGCTGGTGGCGCTGGCGCTGGCCTTCGGGGTGCTGCTGGTGATCCCCATCGGCGGCGCCGACATGCCGGTGGTCATCTCGCTGCTGAACTCCTACTCGGGGCTGGCCGCCTGCGCCGCGGGCTTCGCGATCAACAACAACATCCTCATCGTGGCCGGCTCCCTGGTCGGCGCCTCGGGGATCATTCTCACGCAGATCATGTGCAAGGCCATGAACCGCTCCCTGACCAACGTGCTGTTCAGCGGTTTTGCAGACCCGGTGGAGGCCGCGGCCGCCATCGAGGGCGAGGTCAAGCCGCTGTCCGTGGAGGACGCCTTCTACGTGCTGGAGGCCGCCACCAGCGTTGCCATCATCCCGGGCTACGGCATGGCCGTCGCCCAGGCCCAGCATGTGGTCAACGAACTGCGCGAACTCCTCGAGAAGAACGGCGCCGAGGTGGTCTTCGGCATCCACCCGGTGGCCGGTCGCATGCCCGGGCACATGAACGTGCTCCTCGCCGAGGCGGATGTGCCCTACGACCTGCTGCTGGAGATGGACGAGATCAATCCGCGCATGGACACGGTGGACGTGGCGATCGTCATCGGCGCCAACGACGTCGTGAACCCGGCCGCCCGGGAGGTGGAATCCTCGCCGATCTACGGCATGCCGGTGATCAACGTCGACAATGCGCGGACGGTCTTCGTGCTCAAGCGCTCCATGGCCTCGGGCTTCGCCGGCATCGACAACCCGCTGTTCTTCAAGGACAACACGCGGATGATTTTCGGCGATGCGAAAGAGACCATCACGGGGCTGATCCGCGAGTTCGACTGAGCCGCGGCAGCGCCGCCTCGCACGCCGGCCCTCGCGCCGGCGTTTTTCCTGGTGCTGGTTCGCTTGTTGCCGCTCCGGGCCGCCTCCGCTACGCTTCCGGCACTGACGATTCCTCGGAGAACACCATGGCCATCAGCCCGCGCCGGGAAAAGCCGGCAGGCCCGCACGAGGCCGCCATGCTGGTGGCGCTGCGTGCCGAGCACCGCCACATTGCCGCAGTGATGGCGTTGCTGTCGCAACAGCTGAATGCCATCGAGCGCGGCGACCTCGTCGACACCCATGTGCTCTACGAGATCATGGACTACATGGTGACCTGGCCGGACCGCTTCCACCATCCGCGGGAAGACCTCATCTACGACCACGTCGCCGAGGTCGACCACGGCATGGCCGGGGAGGTCCGGGAGCTCGAGCGCGACCACGACCGCATGGCGCGGGACGGGCGCGAGGTGCTCTACGTGATCGAGCGCTGGCGGGCCGGGGAGCTCTCCGGCCGCGAGGTGGTCGACAAGGGCCGCGCCTACGTCAAGCGCGCCCACGAGCACATGAATCTCGAGGAAGAAGAAGTCTTTCCCCTTATCGACTCCGTGCTCACCCGCAGCGACTGGCGCGACCTCGAGGCCGAGGACAGCCTGAACCCCGCGGCGGACCCGGTCTTCGGGCGCCGGGTGCAGCGCGAGTTCCGTCACCTCGCGCGCAAGGTGCGGCGGAGCCTGCGCCACGGTGTCGAGCAGGGCGCGGTGATCGAATGGGTCGGCATCGAGGCGCTGCTCGAGTCCTGGGAGGTCATGACCATGGCCTGGCAGGGCGGCGCGACGATTACCGGCGATCACCTGCGCTCGTCGCTGCGCGAGGCCGTCTACATCGCCCTGGACCGGCCCCTGCAGGCGCCGCTGCTCTGCGCCGCCAACAATGCCCGGCTCACCCTGAGTTGGCTGGGAGAGCTCTCCCAGCTCACCCGCGACACGGCGAGCGACCTCGCCCGGGTCAACCGGGAGCGCAAGGACCGCCTGCGCCTGCTCAAGCGCGCAGGGGCGCCTCGCTGACCGGCTCGTCGCGGAACTGCAGGCTGGCCAGGCGGGCGTAGAGCGGGTTCTCCGCGAGTAGCTCATTGTGGCTGCCGGTCGCGACCAGGCGGCCGCCGTCCATCACCGCGATCCTGTCCACGTGGCGTATCGTCGCCAGCCGGTGCGCGATGATCACCGTGGTGCGTCCGGCCATGACCTCGGCCAGCGCGAGCTGCACCTGGTGCTCGCTCTCCGCATCCAGCGCGCTGGTCGCCTCGTCGAGGAGGAGGATCTTCGGATCCTTGAGGATGGCCCGGGCGAGGGCGATGCGCTGGCGCTGGCCGCCGGAGAGACGCACGCCGCGGTCGCCGAGTTCCGTGCCGTAGCCCTCGGGCAGCCGCTCGATGAACTCGTGGGCGTGGGCGCGCCGCGCCGCCGCCTCGATCTCGGCATCCGTGGCCCCGGGCCGCCCGTAGGCGATGTTGTAGCGCACGTCCGCGCTGAACAGCACGGGCTGCTGGGGTACGAGCGCCAGCTGCTCGCGCAGGTCGGCGAGGGACAGGTGGCGGAGATCGACGCCGTCGAGGGTGATGCGGCCGGACCCGGGGTCGTAGAAGCGCTGCAGCAGCTCGAACACCGTGCTCTTGCCGGCCCCGGAGGGGCCGACGAGCGCCAGGGAGCGGCCGGCGGGGATGTCCAGGGAGAAATCGACCAGGGCGGGCGCGGCCGGCCGCGAGGGGTAGTGGAAGGTCACCGCCTCGAACGCCAGGCGGGCGCCGCCGCCGGCCGCCCGGCGGGGTTCGTCCGCCAGCGCGCTCTCGGCGGCGGCGAGCTCGAGCAGCCGCTCCGCCGCCCCGGCGGCGCGCTGCAGTTCACCCCAGACCTCCGACAGGGTGGCGAAGCCGCTGCCGACCATGATGGCGTAGAAGGCGAAGGCCGCGAGCTCGCCACCGCTCATGCGCCCGGCGATCACGTCCTGGCCCCCGGACCAGATCATCGCCGCGAGGCCGCCGAAGAGCAGCAGGATCGCCGCGCCGACGAGGATGGCCCGCTGGCGCACCCGGCGCCGGGCGATGGCGAAGGCCCGCTCCACCTCGCGCCGGAAGGCGGCCGACTCGTGGGCCTCGCGGTTGAAGCTCTGCACCACCTTGATGTTCTGGAAGATCTCGCCGGCATAGCTGCCGACGCTGGCGATGCTGTCCTGGCTTTCGCTGGACAGGCGCCGGACCCGGCGCCCGAAAATGAGGATCGGCAGCAGTACCAGGGGCACCGTGGCGGCGATAATCAGGCTCAGGCCCAGGTTGGTGATGAACATCATGACGAGGGCGCCGGTCAGCGTCAGGGCGTTGCGCAGCGCCATGCTCAGGGAGGAGCCGATGATGGTCTGCAGCAAGGTGGTGTCCGCGGTGAGCCGGGAGAGGATCTCCCCGGCCCGGTTGTCCTCGAAGTAGGCCGGGTGCAGGCGCACGAGGTTGTCGAAGACCGCGAGGCGCAGGTCGGCGCTCACCCGCTCCCCCAGCCAGGAAACGAGGTAGAAGCGGACGAAGGTGCCCGCGGCAATCAGTGTGCTGATGAAGAGGATGAGCCCCACGGCGCGGCTGAGTTCGACGCTGGTGCCGCCGGTGAGCCCGCGGTCGATGAGGAACTGGATACCCCGGCCCATGGCCAGGGTGGCCCCGGCGGTCACCAGCAGCGCCGTGGCCGCCGCCGCCAGGCGCCAGCGGTAGGGGGCGAGGTAGCGGGCGACCGCGAGCAGCGGTTCCAGGCGTCGTTCTGCCATCAGGCCGGTCCGCGTGCGGGGTAGTCGAGGGTACCCCGGAGCTGTGCCTTCTCGTCGTCGCCGAGGTCGGGGAAGGGCCAGCGGTCCTCCTCGCGCCAGCCGGCGAGTCGGGCCTCGGCCTCGGACCGGTCCTCCGGGGCGCCTTGCCGGTGCCGGTCCACGGCGACGTACTGGCCCGGCGCGGTGAGGGACAGCCCCGCACCGGCGACGAGCTCTAGCATGCGCAGGTTGAGGTCCTCGGCGACCGCGAGGAAGTCCTGGTAGTCCCGCGTGTCCACCCGCGCGTCGATGCGCACCACCGCCGCGGCACCCTCGAGCCGCTCGAGGCGGACGGAGACGCTGTCCTGCTGCAGCCGCGGGTGCGCGAGGAACAAGCGCCGCAGCTCGGTCAGCAGCACCCGGAACTGGTCGGCGCTGCCGGCGAGGACGTGCAGGTGACGGTAGAAACGTATGCGGTCGCGGGCGGAGATGTTCTCGATTTCCAGCGATGAGAACATGGCGTTGGGGATCACCATGAGGGAGCGGTCCAGCGTGCGGATAGTCGTCGACCGAAGCCCGATTTCCTCGACCCAGCCCACGATGGTGCCGAAGCGGCACAGGTCACCGGGGTTCACCGGGCGCGCCGTGTAGAGCATGACCGCGCCGATCACGTTCTCCAGCGTCTTCTGCGCCGCCAGGGCGACGGCAAGGGAGCCTACGCCGAGGCCGGCGAGCACCGTGGACATGTTGTAGCCGGCCTGGTGGGCCCAGAGCAGGCCCAGCACGATGACCACGGTGACCTTGATCATGAGCGCAAAGGGGCGCACGAGGGGTGTCAACTGCGAACGCCCCGTCTGCTCCATCCGCTGTACCTGGTAGTCCCGCACCAGCGTGATGAAACCGAGCAGCAGGATACCCCAGGCCACGAAATCGACGCCCGCCGACTGCACGTAGATACGCGCCGCCATCGACAGCCCCAGGTGATCGATGATCAGGGCGCGGGCGATGAACAGGAACAGGAAGAACCTGAGCGGTACGCGGAAGAAGCGCGCGAGCGGCCGTCCCGATCGCCCGATGAGCCGCCGGGTCACGAGCGAGAGAAGCCCGCCCAGTGCAGCGGCGATCGGCCAGGCTACCATGAAGGCTGCGATCGCACCGACCAGCTGCCAGTTCTCCATGCCGAGGAAGCGGAAGGGCGGCAGGAACTCGCCGATGCGAATGGCCAGCGGGTGGTAGCCGAGCTCCGCCCACATGGCGGGAACCTGGGCCACCGTCGCGTTCGATATGCGCCAGACGCGCTCGCCGTTCGGCCCCGGTATGTGCTGTAGGAAGACCGGGATATCCTCCTCCGGCAGACGAACCTGGCCGATCTGGTCGCGGTAGCTGGGCAGGCCGTCGTCGAGGTTGCCTTGCGGCTGGTCGGAAAGGCGCGAAAGATCGACGAGGTTGTGCTGGTTCCAGACGTAGACGAGCTTACGGGCGAGTTCCGCCGGGTCCTGGCTCGCTGCCGGCTGCGGCAGGTAACGCGTGTCCAGGTACTGCGAAGCCCGCTTCCAGTCGCCGAGGCGGATCGCCTCCCGCAGCCCGAGCATGGTGTTCAGGGGCGTATCTTCCCGGTGCGCGTCTATCGCGCTGCCCTTGCTTTCGAGCAGTTTCGCGGCCGCTTCCTCCTGCTCGAGAATGTCGCGTACGGAAGCCGTATTCAGCGCGCCCTCCCGGGCGTGACTGCTGCCCACGCAGCAGAAGAGTACGATGGAGAGAGCAAGGAGGCGGTACATGGGGTATTCCGGGTCGGGGGCACCGCTAGTGTAGGCCCGCCCCGGTGCGGGATGCTAGCTGTTGCCGCTTTCCCTGCGCTCGCGCACGAGCAGGCGCCCGGCGACGACCCCCGCCTCGAACAGCAGCCACATGGGCAGGGCGAGCAGGGACTGGGAAATGATGTCCGGGGGTGTGAGCAGCATGCCGAAGACGAAGCAGCCGACGATGATGTAGGGCCGTTTGCGGGCGAGGCTCTCCGGCGTGGTCACGCCGGCCCAGATCATCAGCACCGCGGCGATGGGGATCTCGAAGGCGATGCCGAAGGCGAAGAAGAGCTTGAGCACAAAGTCGAGGTAGCGGTTGATATCGGTCATGATCGCGATGTCCTCGGGACCGACGCTGGTGAAGAAAGCGAAGATCAGCGGGAACACCACGAAGTAGGCGAAGGCCGCGCCGCAGTAGAAGAGCAGGATGCTGGAGGCGAGCAGCGGGAAGGCCAGCCGCTTCTCGTGCTTGTACATGCCCGGGGCGATGAAGCCCCAGGCCTGGTAAAGCACGTAGGGAATGGCGAGAAACAGCGCCGTGAACAGGGTCAGCTTGAAGGGCGTGAGGAAGGGCGAGGCCACTTCCGTGGCGATCATGCTCGTTCCCGGCGGGAGAAGGGCGCGCAGCGGCTGCGACACGAAGGTGTAGATGTCGTTCGCGAAGGGGAACAGGCAGATGAACACCACCAGCACGGCGAGGATGGCCCGGAGCAGGCGGTCGCGCAGTTCCGTGAGGTGCGCGACCAGCGGCATGGCGCTGTCGTTCGGGTCGTCGCTCACCGCCGCTCTCCGTCGTCGCCCGGGACCGGGTCCGTCCGGCCGGGGTCGGCCGCGGGGCCGGGGGACCGGTCGCCGGGTGTCTCCCCGGTGCCGCCTTCGCCCGCTCGCGCCGGTGCGTTGTCCTGTGCTTCCTCGCCTGCTTCCTCTCTCGCTTTCTCTCTCGCTTTCTCTTCTGCCTTGCCGGGCGTGGCTGTCTCACCGGCGCCGGTGAGGTCCTCGCGCCAGCGCTCCGTCTCCTTGCGCACGCTCTCGGAAGTCTTGCGCAGCTCTTCCATCACCGCGTCGTTGTGCAGTTCCCGCTGCACCTCGTGCTTGAGCTCGTTGAAGCCGCGGCGCAGCCGGTTCAGCCAGGCGCTGCCGGTGCGGATGGCGCCGGGCAGCCGCTCCGGGCCGATCACCAGCAGCCCGACCACGGCGATGAGCAGCAGTTCGGCGAAACCGATATCGAACATGGGACGTCAGATCAGGCGCGGCGCTGGTCGTCGTCTTCCTGCGCCGGCTTGTCGCCGTTTGTCGTTCGCTCTTCCGAGGCGTTCGTATCCCCGTTGGGCTCTTCGCCCTCGCTGCCGGTCGCAGTGTCTTCGTCCTGCATGCTCTTCTTGAAGCCCTTGATGGCGCCGCCCAGGTCGCTGCCGAGGCCGCGCAGGCGCTTGGTGCCGAACAGCATGATCACGATCGCGAGAATGATCAGGAGCTGCCAGATGCTGATGCCGCCGAGTCCCATGGTGTTTTCCTCTTACTCTGCCTGTTCCTGCGATGAGCGTCCTAGTCTGAGCGCTCGCGCGCCGCCTTTTCCGCCAGCCCCGAAAGGCCGAAGCGCTCCTCCAGCCGGGCCAGTACCGCTTCCGGCCCGGTGCCGGCCTGCTCCAGCATGACCAGGCAGTGGAACCAGAGGTCCGCCACCTCGCCTACCAGCGCTTCGCGCCCCGCGTCCTTGTCGGCGCCGGTGTCGGCGTCCTTGGCGGCGATGATGACCTCCGTGGCCTCCTCGCCGACCTTCTCGAGAATCTTGTTCAGCCCCGCGGCCTGCAGGCGGGCAACATAGGACTCCTCCGGGGAGGCCTGCCGGCGCTCCGCGATGATCGCGCCGAGGCGCCCCAGGATGTCGTCACTCATGTTCGCCTCCCCGCACGCGCCCGTACAGGCTGGCCGGGTCGCGCCTGACCGCTTCGGTAATGGTCCAGGTGCCGTCCTTGAGCAGGCGGTAGAAACAGTGTGCCCGGCCGGTGTGACAGGCGATGCCGCCGACCTGTTCCACGGCGAGCAGCAGCGTGTCGCCGTCACAGTCGAGACGCAGGCCCTTCAGCTGCTGTACGTTGCCCGATTCCTCGCCCTTGCGCCAGAGGCGCTGCCGGGAGCGCGACCAGTACACCGCGCGCCCCTCGGCCACGGTCGCGGCCAGGGCCTCGCGGTTCATCCAGGCCAGCATGAGCACCTGCCCGCTGGCCGCGTCCTGGGCGATGGCCGGGACCAGCCCGTCCTCGTTCCAGTGAATCGCGCTCATCAGGTCGTCGTTCATCGGGAGTTCCGTGGCCGCCTGCCGGCGCGGGATTGTCTCACAGACGGCTCAGGGCTGCCTCACAGAAGGCTCAGGGCTGCCTCAGGGCTGTGCCCGCCGGGGCCAGGCGAGGACCAGCGCCGCGACGCCGAGGAGCAGGCTGGGCAGCGGCACCGCCGCCAGGCCGGCGCGGACGCCGGGCAGCAGCGCCACAGCGCCGAGGGCGCAGAGCGCCGCGACGAGAAGCCGGCGCCGCTCGCCGCGCCGGGCCTCGTCCTGCCGGCGAGCCTGGCGCGCGAGCTCCGCCTGCAGCCGCGCCTCGCTATCGCGGGCCTCGCGCAGGTTCTCGATGACCACGTCCGGGAGCTGGGGCAACTGCTCCAGCCACCCGGGTGCGTGGTGCTGGATGCGCTTGAACATACTCTGCGGCGAGTAGCGGTCCTGCACCCACTTCTCGAGGAAGGGCTGGGCCGTATCCCAGAGGTTGAGGGCCGGGTAGAGCTGGCGGCCCAGCCCCTCGATGTTGAGCAGGGTCTTCTGCAGGAGCACCAGCGAGGGCTGCACTTCCATGTCGAAGCGGGCCGCGGTGCGGAACAGGTACACCAGCAGCTGGCCGAAGGAAATCTCGGCGATGGGCCGCTCGAAGACCGGCTCACAGACCGCGCGCATGGCCTGCTCGAAGTCCTGCACCCGCGTATCGGGCGGCACCCAGCCGCACTCCACGTGGAGCTGTGCCACCTCGTGGTAGTCGCGGCGGAAGATGCCGAGGAGGTTGCGGGCGAGGTAGTACTGGTCCGAGTCGCTCAGGCTGCCGATGATCGCGCAGTCGATGGCGATGTAGCGCGGGTCCGCCGGATTCGAGGCATCGACGAAGATATTGCCCGGGTGCATGTCGGCGTGGAAGAAGCTGTCGCGGAAGACCTGCGTGAAAAAGATCTCCACGCCGCGCTCACCGAGGACCTTGAGGTCCGTGCCGGCGGCGCGCAGGGCCGCGAGGTCGGTCACCGGGATACCGTGGATCCGCTCCATGGTGAAGACCTTGCGCCGGGTGTAGTCCCAGTGCACCTCGGGCACGTAGACCAGCTTGCTGTCGGTGAAGTTACGCCGCAGCTGGGAAGTGTTGGCCGCCTCGCGGCCGAGGTCGAGCTCGTCGAGGATCACGTGTTCGTAGTCGGCGACGACCTCCACCGGGCGCAGGCGGCGGCCTTCGGGCAGGTAGCGGGCGGCGAGGCGGGCGAGGGTGAACAGGAGTGCGATGTCCTGGCGGATCACCGCCTCGATGCCCGGTCGCACGACCTTCACCACCACTTCGCGGCCGTCGTGGAGCGTCGCGGCGTGCACCTGCGCCACGGAGGCGGAGGCCATGGGCGCGGCCTCGAAGCTGGCGAAGAGGCGGCCGACGCTGTCGCCGAGCTCGCGCTCGATGATGGCCCGGGACTCGGCCGCGGGGAACGGCGGCACCCGGTCCTGCAGCCGCGCCAGCTCGTCGGCGATGTCCACGGGCAGCAGGTCGCGGCGCGTAGACAGGGTCTGGCCGAACTTGATGAAGACCGGCCCGAGCTCCTCGAGCGCCAGCCGCAGCCGCTCGGCCCGGGGCCGCTCCGCGGGGGCCTGCAGCCGCCAGGGGTTCAGCCGCAGCGCCAGGCGCAGCGGCGTCGGCAGGCTGCCGGCGGGCAGCAGCTCATCGAGGCGGTGGCGCCCGGCCACCCGCAGGATCTGCGCGAGGCGCGCGAGGCGCGACATGCTCAGTCTTCGCCCAGCCGCGCCAGGCGGACGCGGGCTCGCTCCAGGCGGGCGGCCACGCGGTCGACGGTGAGGCCGAGGGCCTGCACGTCGCTGTAGAAGTCCTCCAGCTCCGCCCGCGGCGGGGTGAGCCGCGCCTCCTCGTGCACGAACTCGTCCAGCTGCCGGGCCAGGCTGCGGCCCGCGTCCCGGCCGAAGCTGAACAGGCTGCGCAGGGCCCGGGCGAGCTGATGCCCGGCGACGTCGCCGAGCGTAGCCACGAGGGGCGCCTCCCAGTCGACATCGAGCTCGGCGACGATGCGCGAGAGTTCCGTGAGCGGGGCGCTGTTGCCCTCCAGGGAGAGTTCGCCGTTCACCAGCGTGGCCGCAGGGTCCGCCGAGCCGGCCAGCTCGACGAAGGCGCTGCCACTGCCGCGCACCCGCGTGTCCACCGGTCCCTCGTGGACGCCGCGCAGGCCGAGGTCGCCCTCGGCCGTGGGCACGAGGTAGACGCTGAACGGTGGCGCCGTGCAGTCGATGGCGATCACCCGGCCCGCGAGGGCCGCCAGTTCCCGGCGGCTGTGCGGGGACAGCGCGAGGGCGCCGTTCACGGCCCGTTCCAGCGCCGCGATGGCGGCCGTGTGCAGGGTCGGGCTGACGATCATGGTGAGCGGCCGGCCCTCAGGCCTTCACACCGCGGTGCAGCGCGACCACGCCGCCGGTCATGTCGTGGTACTCGACCCGGGCGAAGCCGGCGTCCTCCATCATCGCCTTGAGCGTTTCCTGGTCCGGGTGCACGCGAATCGACTCGGCGAGGTAGCGGTAGCTGTCGCTGTCGCCGGCCACCAGCCGGCCCATGATCGGCAGCACGCTGAACGAGTAGGCATCATAGGCCTTTGAGAGCAGGGGGTTTTTCGGCTTGGAGAACTCCAGCACGAGCAGCCGGCCGCCGGGCTTGAGCACGCGCAGCATGGCGCGCAGCGCCAGGTCCTTGTCGGTCACGTTGCGCAAGCCGAAGGCGATGGTGATGCAGTCGAAGCTGTCTTCCGGGAACGGCAGGCACTGGGCATCGGCCTGCACGAACTCGAGGTTCTCCGCGAGGCCATGGTCGAGGAGCTTGTCCCGGCCCACCGCGAGCATGGCGTAGTTGATGTCGGCGAGGATGACCCGGCCGGTGCCGCCGACGATCCGGGAAAATTTCGCCGCGAGGTCGCCGGTGCCCCCGGCGATGTCGAGGACGCTGTGCCCGGGGCGCACACCGGAGAGCTCGATGGTGAAGCGCTTCCAGAGCCGGTGGATGCCGCCGGACATCAGGTCGTTCATGAGGTCGTAGCGCGAGGCCACGGAGTCGAAGACCCCGGCGACCAGCCCGGCCTTCTCGTCCTTGTCCACCTCGCGGTAGCCGAAGTGCGTCGTATTCTTTTCTTTCATGATGCGTCTTTCATGATGCGTCTTTCATGGTGAGCCCTTCATCGCGCGCCGCTCGTGGTGAGTCGCCCGGGGTGCGTCCCCGGGGCCGGGCGGGGGCGCCATTGTAGCGCGATGGCCGGGGCGGGTCAGGCGCCCCGGGGGTTCAGGGATCGAAGTGGAGCACCTGCGTGTCCGGGTCCCGGGAGGCGCCGGCGGCGGCGAGCCGGTCCAGGTAGTCCTGCCACCAGGCGTCGTGATGCACGCAGAGCGCGCGCAGGTAATCCCAGGCATAGATGCCGCTGTCGTGGCCGTCGTCGAAGACCAGCTGGATGGCGTAGTGCCCGACCGGCTTCACGGTCTCCACCAGCACGTGCTTCTTCCCAGTCTGCAGCGTGGCCTGGCCCGGCCCGTGCCCGCGTACCTCGGCCGAGGGGGAGTGGACGCGCAGGTACTCGAAGGGCAGCGCGTAGGGTGTCTCGCCGGGGTAGCTGACCTCCAGTACCCGGGAGCCGCGGCGCAGGCGCAGGCCCTCGGGTCGCGGCGTGTTGTCGGCAGCCATGGCGTGTCTCCTACCCGTAGAGCCGGGGCCGAAACTACAGGATAAAGCGGGACAGGTCCTCGTCGGCCGCGAGGTCCGAGAGCTGGGTGTCGACGTAGCCCGCGTCCACGACCAGCTCGTCACCGGCGAGGCTGGCGTCGGCGGCGGTGAAGGAGGCCTCCTCGAGGAGCCGTTCCATGACCGTATGCAGGCGCCGGGCACCGATGTTCTCGGTGCTCTCGTTGAGCTGCCAGGCGAGCTCGGCGATGCGCTCGAGGCCGTCATCCGTGAAGCGTACCTTCAGCCCCTCGGTGCCGAGCAGGGCCTCGTACTGGCGCGTGAGCGAGGCATCGGGCTCGGCGAGAATG
This sequence comes from uncultured Alteromonadaceae bacterium, assembly GCA_964438205.1. GTDB lineage: Bacteria > Pseudomonadota > Gammaproteobacteria > Pseudomonadales > Halieaceae > Pseudohaliea. Next base: position 18,878 of record CAYTJQ010000035.1, on the reverse strand, counting down.
CGGCGGAAGTCCGCCGGCGTCAGCGCCTGCAGCTCGACCCGGATCGGCAGGCGGCCCTGCAGCTCCGGGATGAGGTCCGAGGGTCGGGACAGGTGGAAGGCGCCGGAGGCGATGAACAGGATGTGGTCCGTGCGCAGCATGCCGTGCTTGGTGCTCACGGTACAGCCCTCGATGAGCGGCAGCAGGTCGCGCTGCACCCCTTCCCGGGACACGTCGGCGCCGGCGGTCTCGCCGCGCTTGGCGACCTTGTCGAGCTCGTCGATGAAAACGATACCGTTCTGCTCTGCCGCTTCGCGGGCCCGCTGGACGATTTCCTCCTCGTTCACCAGTGTTGCCGCCTCCTCCTCGCAGAGGGCCTCGAAGGCGGCCTTCACGGTCAGCCGCCGCGTCTTGCGCTGTTGCTTCGACAGGTTGGAGAACAGGCTCTGCAGCTGGCTGGTCATCTCCTCCATGCCCGGCGGCGTCATGATGTCGACGCTGCGGCTCGCCGTGCTGAGTTCCACGTCGATCTCGCGTTCGTCGAGCTCGCCCTCGCGGAACTTCTTGCGCAGGAGCTGCCGGGTGCTCTCGCCGCTGCTCCCCTCGCCGTCGCGGGCCGCGGGCAGCAGCAGGTCGAGGATCCGCTCCTCGGCGGCCTCCTCGGCGCGCGGGCGAACCCGCCGCACTGCGGCCTCGCGCTCCATCTTTACCGCCGTTTCCACGAGGTCGCGGATGATCGACTCGACATCGCGCCCGACGTAGCCGACTTCCGTGAACTTGGTTGCCTCGACCTTGATGAACGGCGCGTTCGCGAGGCGCGCCAGGCGCCGGGCGATCTCGGTCTTGCCGACGCCGGTGGGGCCGATCATGAGGATGTTCTTCGGCGTGATCTCGCCGCGCAGGTCCTCGTCGACGGCCTGGCGGCGCCAGCGGTTGCGCAGGGCGATGGCGACAGCGCGCTTGGCGTCGTCCTGGCCGATGATGTGCTTGTCCAGGGCGTGGACGATTTCCCGGGGGGTCATGGAGGACATGGTCAGTGGCCGGTCTCCAGCTCTTCGAAGCTGCGCTGATGGTTGGTGTAGATACAGATGTCGCCGGCGATCGCCAGCGCCTTCTCGGTGATGCTGCGGGCGCCTAAGTCGGTGTTGCCGAGGAGCGCGAGTGCCGCCGCCTGGGCGTAGCTGCCGCCGGAGCCGATGGCGATGAGGTCGTGCTCGGGCTCGATCACGTCGCCGTTGCCGGAAATCACCAGCGACGTGTCGCGGTCGGCGACGGCGAGCAGCGCCTCGAGTTGGCGCAGGCTGCGCTCCGTGCGCCAGGCCTTGGCCAGGGCTACGGCAGCGCGCACCAGCTGGCCCTGGTGCTTCTCGAGCTGCCCCTCGAACAGCTCGAAGAGGGTGAAGGCGTCGGCGGTGCCGCCGGCGAAGCCGGCGATGACGCGGTCCTTGTACAGGCGGCGGACCTTGCGGGCATTGCCTTTCATGATCGTGTGCCCCATGGACACCTGGCCGTCGCCACCGATCACCACGCGGTCGCCGCGGCGCACGCACAGGATGGTGGTGCCGTCGAATTGCTTCACGAGCGTTCTCCGCCGGGGTTTCTACCGTCTATGGGTGCGGCAGCGCTTCAATTCAAGAGCGGCTGGAAGGCGCAGCCGAAAAGGGCGGCGGGGCTTCAGCCGTCGGCGCTGCGCCGCATGAGCAGCGTGTCGATGTTCTGCTGGGCCGTCAGGCTGCGGGCGGCGGCCATGCGCGAGCGCGAGGGGAAGGGCCCGAGGAGGACCCGGTACCAGCGGCCGTTGCTGCCGTTGGTCTCCTCCACGCGGGGTTCGAGGCCCAGGAGGAGCAGCTCGGCGCGGCGCTGGTCCGCGTCCTCGGCGCGGCGGAAGGAGCCGGCCTGGAGCAGGTAGACCGCGTCGTCGCCGGTACCTCGCTGGGCGGCGACCTCCGCCGGGTCCACCTCGACCTCGATGGTCTGCCGCGGCAGCACCTCGAAGAACTCGTAGCGGGGCTCTGCCGCCGGCTCGTTCCCGGCCGTGGGCGTCGCCGCGGGCGCCTCCCCCGCAGGCCCGCCCGGCAGGGTCGCCAGGTAGACGAGGAAGCTGGCGAGAACGCCGGTGGCGACGCCCCCGCCGTACCAGCGCAGCAGCCGGCCGCGGCTCTCGCCGCCGTCCGCCGGGCTGCGCCGGCTTGCGCCCTGGCGCCGGCCCTGTGTCCTGCCTCCCGCCGCCATCTACATGCGCTCCGGCGCGCCGACCCCGAGCAGGCCGAGGCCGTTGGCGATGGCCTGGCGCACGGCCTCGGCGAGGGCCACGCGCGCGTCGCGCAGCGCCGGGTCGTCGACCAGGACCTTGTGGGCGTTGTAGAAGGTGTGGAAGTGGCCGGCGAGCTCGCGCAGGTAATTGGCGACCGCGTGCGGCTCGGCCTCGCGGGCGGCCCGGGCCACGGTCTCCGGGTAGCGGGCCAGGGCGCGCAGCAGTTCCTGCTCCTCCTCGTTGCCGAGCAGCGTGAGCTGCGCGAGGGCGGCCTCCCGGTCCCAGGCCAGCCCCGCCTCCGCGAGGCGCTGGTGCACGCTGCACACGCGGGCGTGGGCGTACTGGATGTAGTAGACCGGGTTGTCGTTGCTCTGCGACAGGGCGAGGTCGATGTCGAAGGTGAGCTGCGAGCTCGGCGCGCGGGCGGCGAGGAAATAGCGCGTCGCGTCCCGGCCGACCTCGTCGATCAGGTCGCGCAGGGTGACGTAGCTGCCGGCCCGCTTGGACAGCTTCACCTCGGCACCGTCGCGCAGGACCGTGACCATCTGGTGCAGCACGTAGTCGGGCCAGCCGGGGGGGATGTCCTGCTCCAGCGCCTGCAGCCCGGCGCGCACGCGGGTGACGGTGCTGTGGTGGTCTGCGCCCTGCTCGTTGATGACGCGCGTGAAGCCGCGGCGCCACTTGTTCAGGTGGTAGGCGACGTCCGGCAGGAAGTAGGTATAGCCGCCGTCGGCCTTGCGCATGACCCGGTCCTTGTCGTCGCCGTAGGCCGTGGTGCGCAGCCACAGGGCGCCGTCCTGCTCGTAGGTCTTGCCGGCCTCGACGAGCAGCCTGACCACGTCGTCGACCTCGCCGGAGCGGTACAGGGAGGACTCGAGGAAGTACACGTCGAAGTCGACGCCGAAGGCCTTCAGGTCCAGGTCCTGCTCGTGGCGCAGCCAGGCCACCGCGAAGTCGCGGATGGCCTCGAGGTCCTCCGGGTCGCCGGCCCCGGTGACCTGCCGGTCCTCGGCGGCGACGCTGTCGCAGCGCAGGTAGGCCTCGGCGACCTCGATGATGTAGTCACCGCGGTAGCCGTCCTCGGGCCAGGCGGCATCCCCGGGCGCCTGCCCCCGGCAGCGGGCCTGTACGGAGCGGGCGAGGTTCTCGATCTGCTGGCCGGCGTCGTTGTAGTAGAACTCGCTGGAGACCTCCCAGCCGGTGGCCCGGAGCAGGCGGCAGAGGCTGTCGCCGACGGCCGCGCCGCGGCCGTGGCCGACGTGCAGCGGGCCCGTGGGGTTCGCCGAGACGAACTCCACCTGTACCCTGCGGCCGGCGCCCTCGTCGCATTCGCCGAAGCGCTCGCCGGCGCGCAGGGCCTCGGCCACCACCGCCGTGCTGGCGTCGGCGGCGAGGAAGAAGTTGATGAAGCCCGGACCGGCGATCTCCGTCCGCTCGACCGCCGGGTCGGCGGGCAGCGCCTCGCTGATGCGCCCGGCGAGGTCCCGGGGTTTCATGCCCGCGTCCCTGGCGAGGGCGAGGGCGACGTTGCTGGCGAGGTCGCCGTGCGACGGGTCGCGGGTGCGCTCCACCTGGATCGCCGGGTCCGTGCCTGCCGGCAGGGTGCCGTCGGCAACCAGCGCGGCCAGCGCGTCCCCGAGAAGGCGCTCGATCAGGCTTTTCATGTGCGATTCATGCGGGTGCGATTCATGCGGGTATAAAGCCCGTTTGCGGTTGCGGAAGGTTCCCCGGACGGGGCGCCGTGAAAGCCGGTCATTATCGCGCGTCTACGCGCCGCTGGCCAGCTGCCCGGCGGGCTCAGAGCGTCTCCAGGGGGTCGATCTCGATAAACCAGTTGAGGCCCCCGGGGGGGCGCAGCGCTTCCCCGGCATGCACCAGGGCACCGGCCGCGCGGCTGCCGCTGGCCCGGTCCGGACAGAGGCAGAGGAGCTGGTCCCGGTAGCGCCCGGCCCGGCGCGGCAGCGCCGACGGCAGCGGGCCGACGAGCTGGCTTCCCGGCGGCAGTACCGCTTCGGCGCCGCGGCGCAGGGCGGCCAGGAAGCGCTCGCCGTCGCCGGCGCGCGGGCTGTCGGCGCGGACGAGGGCGAGCTGTCCCAGCGGCGGCAGGCCCGCCTCCGAACGGCGCGCGAGCAGCGCCGCGGCGACCTCGCCGTAGGGCTGTTCGAGGATCGCCCGCAGCAGCGGGTGGTCGGGGTAGTGGCTCTGCAGGAGCATGCGCCCGGGGCGGCCCGCGCGCCCGGCGCGGCCCGCGACCTGCGTCAGCAGCTGGGCCAGGCGCTCTTCGCCGCGGAAGTCCCCGGCGAAGAGCAGGGCGTCGCAGTCGACGACGCCGACCAGGACCACGGCCGGGAAATGGTGTCCCTTGGTGAGCATCTGCGTGCCGAGGAGAATGCAGGGCTCGCCGCGGCCGACCTCGGCCAGCAGGGCCTCCATGGCAGTGGGACCGTCGATGGCGTCCGAGTCGACGCGGTACAGCGGCCAGTGCGGCAGGGCGCTGGCGAGGAACTCCTCCGTCTGCTCCGTGCCCAGGCCCCCGGCGAGCAGCTGCCCCCCGCCGCAGGCCGGGCAGGCGGCGGGCAGCGGTTTGCGAGCGCCGCAATGGTGGCACTGCAGCCGCCGGCGGCGCCGGTGCACCGTGAGCCGGGCGTCGCAGTGGTCGCAGCCGGCGACCCAGCCGCAGTCGTGGCACTGCAGGCTGCTCGCATAGCCGCGCCGGTTGAGGAACAGGAGCACCTGTCCGCCCTGGGCCAGGGACTCTTCCACGGCCGCGAGCAGGGCCGGGGACAGGCCGGCGCGCAGCGGCTGGCGGCGCAGGTCCACGGCGGTGAGCGCCGGCAGGCTGGCCCCGGCCGCCCGCCGCGTGAGCCGGTGGTGCCGGTAGCGGCCCGCGCCGGCGTTGTGCAGGGACTCCAGCGATGGTGTGGCGCTGCCCAGGAGCACCGGGCAGGCCTCGAGCTGGGCCCGCTTCACGGCCACGTCCCGGGCGGAATAGCGGAAGCCGTCCTGCTGCCGGTAGGAGGCGTCGTGCTCTTCGTCGACGATGATCGCGCCGCAGCGCGGCAGCGGCACGAACACTGCCGAGCGCGTACCGATGACCACCGCCGCGCGGCCGCTGGCCGCCGCTTCCCAGTCGTCGCTGCGCTCGCCGGCGGCGCGGCCGGAGTGGAGCACGGCCATGGGTGCGTCGAAGCGCGCAGCGAAGCGGGCGAGGGTCTGGTGTGTGAGGCCGATTTCCGGCACGAGGAGCAGCGCCTGCTCGCCGCGTTCGAGGCAGGCGGCGATGAGGCGCAGGTAGATCTCCGTCTTGCCGCTGCCGGTCACGCCCTCCAGGAGGTGGCAGGCGAAGCGGCCCAGGTCGTCGCCGAGCGCGTCGACGGCGGCTGCCTGCTCCGGCGCGAGCGCCGGCCCCGGCTCGCGCAGCTGGGTCGGCCGCGGTCCCGGTGCGCAGCGCTCGGCGAGGCCCTTGCGGGCCAGCTCGCGCAGGGCCTCGCGGCGGATGCCGGCGCTGGCCAGCTCGTCATCCGCAATCGGTGCCGCGCTGCGCAGGGCGGTGAGGGCCTCGCGCTGCCGCGGTGCCCGGGCCAGCGCATCGTCGGCGAGGCCCGCGCCCCGGTCCGTGAGCCGCCAGGCGTGCCGAGCCGGGCCGCGGCCGCTGCGCAGGCGCTGGCTGAAGGCGGCCGCGAAGACGTCGCCCGGGGCGTGCTGGTAATAGGCCGCCGCCCAGCGGCAGAGGCCGGCGACGGCGGGCGTGAGCAGCGGCGCCGCGTCGAGCAGCGCCTCCGCCGGGCGCAGGCTGTCGGCGGGCAGGTCGCTCTGTGCCGCGACCTCTGCCAGGAACCCCACCACGCTGCGCCGACCGAAGGGCACCCGGAGCCGGCAGCCGGGCGCCAGCGCGGCTGCCGCGGCCGGGTCCAGGTCCGCCGGCGGGAGGTAGTCGAAGTACCGGCGCAGGGGGTTGCCGGGCACGGCGATGCGGAGGATGACGGGCATCGATGGGTTGGGTCTCGCGGCTGTCGGCGCAGTCTAGCATTGCCATCGCGCGGCCCGCCTGGACGAGCCGCCGGCTATTGCACCGGGGCGCCGTTCTGGTAGTATTCGCGCTCTTTTTCCCCGGGCCCCTTGCCCGGAGAGTGGCACCCACAGGCGCGGTGCCCGGCACGGACCGGGTGGCGGCGCCGAACGGCAGGAGTCAGCGCCATGAAAAGCGATATCCACCCGAAGTACGAGGCGGTCACGGCGACGTGCAGCTGTGGCAACACCATCACCACCCGGTCGACCCTGGGGCAGGATTTCCACATCGACGTCTGCTCGCAGTGCCACCCGTTCTTCACGGGCAAGCAGAAGATCGTCGACTCCGGCGGCCGCGTCGACCGCTTCAAGAAGCGTTTCGGCAACCGCGGCGCCAAGCGCTGAGGCCCGTCGGCGGCGCGCCCGCGCCGCCGCGATGCTTCCCCGCCCGCGCGGGCGCGGCCAGCTGCTAGAAGATATCCCGGATCAGGTCGTCGGTCCCGGTCTTACCGGGCACGTCCTCGCCGCCACCCTCGGCGGGCGCCGGCACATGCTCTTCCCGGAAATACTCGAAAATCGCGTCACTGTCGCCGGCGCCGGCCAGGCGCCCGGTCTCCGGGTCGATGCGCACGCTGGTTATGCCCGCGGGCACCGGCCGCTCCCGGTCCGGGCTCTCCGCGAGCGCTTCGCGCATGAAGTCGATCCAGATGGGTAGGGCGGCCGTGCCCCCGAACTCCCTGCGCCCCAGGGGCGTATAGGCGTCGAAGCCGACCCAGGTGGTCGTCACCACGTCTCGGTTGTAGCCCGAGAACCAGGCGTCCATCGGACCGTTGGTGGTCCCCGTCTTGCCCGCGAGGTCCTTGCGCTTCAGGGTCAGGGCGCGGCGCCCCGTGCCGCGCGTGATCACATCCTGCAGCATGTCGTCTAGGATGAAGTTCACCCGCTCGTCCATGACCCGCGCGGCGCTGCGGCGGCCGTTCGCGTTCTCGCCGGCGAGGATCTCCTCCATGCTCAGCTCCAGGCCCTCGCAGTCGCGACAGACCCGCACCGGATCGGCCGCCCAGACCGTGTCGCCGGCGCTGTCATCGATGCGTGCAAGGAGGTACGGCTCCACCCGGTAGCCGCCGTTGGCCAGTACCGCGTACGCCGCTGCCAGCTCGAGCGGGGCCATCGCGTGCGTGCCCAGGGCGAGGGAGAGGTCCGGGGCAAAATCGTTGGTGTCGAAGCCGAGCTGGCCGGCGTAGTCGATCAGGCGGCTCACCCCGAGCTGTCGCAGCAGGCGGATCGATACCAGGTTCCGCGATTTGGTCAGTGCCCAGCGCAGGCGGGTCGGGCCGTAGAACTTGCCGCCGTCGTTCTCGGGGCGCCAGATGCCTTCGAGGGAGGCATCCTCCAGGACGATGGGGGCGTCGTTGATGATGCTCGCCGCCGTGAAGCCCGCATCGAGTGCGGCGGCATAAAGGAAGGGCTTGAAGTTGGACCCGGGCTGGCGCTCGGCCTGGGTGGCGCGGTTGAACTTGGACAGCTCGAAACCGATGCCGCCGACGAGGCTGAGAATGGCGCCGTCGTCCGGGTCCAGGGAGACCAGCGCCGCCTGGGCGGCGGGTACCTGCGACAGGCGCCAGGCACCGTTGCGGCGGTCGACGCGGATGACGTCGCCGACAGCGAGCACGTCCGCCGGGCGGTCCGGGGCGCTGCCGACGGCATTTTCGCTGAGGTAGGGCCGGGCCTGGCGCAGGCCGTTTTCCCATAGCACCTCGTCGTCGCTGCCGTCGGCGAGCAGGATACGTACCCGGTCGGCCTCCACGGCGGTGACCGCGGCGGGCGCCAGGCCGGCTACCGCCGGCAGCTCCCCGAGGGTGGCGAGCCAGGCCTCGCGGGGCAGCGGCGCCGCGCCGGGCGGCGCATTGGGGTCGCTTCCGGCGTCGGGCGCGACCGCCCCGGGCACCGGCAGCTCGAGTTCGGGCCCGCGGTAGCCGTGGCGCCGGTCGTAGGTCAGCAGCCCGTCGATGACCGCGCGCTGCGCCACCCGCTGCAGATCACTGCGCAGGGTGGTATAGACCTCGTAGCCCGCTGTGTAGGCCCCGCTGCCGAAGCGCTCGAGCATCTCCTTGCGCGCCATCTCGGCCACGTACTGGGCGTCGAGGCTCTCCTGCGGGCCGTGGTGGTCTGCGGTCACCGGTGCGCGCACGGCCTCCTCGTAGGCGGCGCGGGTGATGAAGCCAAGGCTGAGCATGCGTCCGAGGATCCAGTCGCGCCGTTCGCGCCCGGCTTCCGGGCCGGAGAGCGGGTTGTCCCGGGACGGTGCCTTGGGAATCCCCGCTAGCATCGCGTGCTCTGCCAGGGTCAGTTCGCCGATGCTTCGGCCGTAGTAGACCTGCGCCGCGGCCTCGAAGCCGTAGGCGCGGTGGCCCAGGAAAACCCGGTTGAAATAGAGCTCGAAGATCTCTTCCTTGCCGAGGCGCCGCTCGATCTCGATGGCGAGGAGGATTTCCTTGAACTTGCGCAGGAAGGTGCGCTCGAGCGACAGGAAGTAGTTGCGCGCCACCTGCATGGTGAGGGTGCTGCCGCCGGAACGCTTCTCCCCGGTCATGACCAGCTCCGTCACCGCCCGCGCGAGCCCCATGAAATCGATGCCGCCGTGTTCGAAGAAGCCGTCGTCCTCGGCGGCGAGCAGCGCTTCGATGAACTGCGGCGGGATGTCGGCGTAGGCCAGCGGGTTGCGCTTCTGTTCGCCGAACTGGCCGATCAGCTCGCCGTCCGCCGTGTAAACGCGCATGGGCGTCTGCAGCTGCACGTCGCGCAACGTTTCCACATCGGGCAGCCCCGGGCCCAGGTAGAGGTAGACGCCGGCGAGCAGCCAGGCGAGGCCGAGGCTGCCGAGGATGGCGAGGCGCAGGAGTCGGCGCAGGAAACTCAAGACAACTCCGGGTCTGTGTCAGGAGGGCGGGCAGAATACGGCAAAAGGTTTACCTTGTGGTAATAGTATGCTTTTTTTGTGTTTAACTTGTGGCGCAGACTGGCTTATCGTCCGAAATTGAAGTATAAGAATATAAAAGAAAGCTAAGTCTGTGAATCATATAGGAAAATGACTTGCTTGGCATTTTAGGGAAGAGAAAGCAGGTGGCGCTGCTGGGGCTGGATATCAGCTCCACCACGGTCAAGCTGCTCGAGCTGAGCCGCTCCGGTGACTCCTACCGGGTGGAGAGCTATGCCGTGGCTTCCCTGCCGCAGGACGCGGTGGTGGAGAAGGCGATCAGCGACATCGATGGCGTTGCCAACGCGATCCGCAGTGTGCTGGCCCAGTCGCGCAGCAAGCTCAAGCTGGTGGCCGCCGCCGTCGCCGGCTCCGCGGTCATCACCAAGCAGGTGCAGATGCCCGAGGGGCTCACCGAGGAAGAGATGGAGACCCAGCTCACCCTCGAAGCAGACCAGTACATTCCCTATCCCCTGGAGGAGGTCGCCCTCGATTTCGAGGTGCAGGGCGCCGTGCCCGGCCGCGAGGGCATGGTGGAGGTGCTTCTCGCCGCCTGCCGCCGGGAAACGATCGATGCGCGCGTCGAGGCCATCGAGAGCGCCGGCCTCGAACCCAAGGTGATGGATGTCGAGGCCTATGCCATGGAGCGGGCCTACGGGCTGCTCCGCGAGAACCTCGGCCTCGAGGAGAGCGCCGTCGTCGCCGTCGTCGACATCGGCGCCACCATGACCACCCTCAGTGTTCTCGCCAACGGGCAGACCATCTACACCCGGGAGCAGCTCTTCGGGGGCAAGCAGCTCACCGACGAGATCATGCGCCGCTACGGCCTGCCCCTCGAGGAGGCGGGCCTCGCCAAGAAGCAGGGCGGGCTGCCGGACGACTACGAGGAAGAGCTCCTCAACCCCTTCCGGGACGCCGTCGTGCAACAGGTCACCCGGTCGCTGCAGCTGTTCTTTTCCTCCAGCCAGTACAACGACGTCGACTTCATCATCATGGCCGGCGGGGTGTCCTACATGGACGGCCTCGTCGAGCTGGTCCAGGAAAGGCTGGGTACGCCCACCGCCATGGCCAACCCCTTCGCCGAGATGAGCATCTCGCCGCGGGTGAACGCCGTGGCCCTCGGTAGCGACGCGCCGGCGATGATGATCGCCTGTGGTCTCGCCCTGCGGAGCTTCGACTGATGGCGCAAATCAACCTGCTGCCCTGGCGCGATGCCCGCCGCGAAGAACTGAAACGCCAGTTCCTGACCATCCTCGGCCTCGTGGCGATCGGCGCCGTGCTGCTCGTGGTGCTCGCGGACCGGGTGGTGAACGCGCAGATCGACCACCAGCGCTCCCGCAACGCCTACCTGCAGGAGAACATCAAGGAGCTGGACAAGCAGGTGGCGGAGATCCGCGACCTGCAGCGCAAGCGCAACCAGCTGATCGACCGCATGCGGGTCATCCAGGAACTGCAGGGGAACCGGCCGATCATCGTGCGGATCTTCGACCAGCTCGTGCGCACGGTGCCGGACGGGGTCTTCTACAATCGCGTCCAGGCCCAGGCCAAGAAGCTGCAGATCACCGGCGTGGCCGAATCCAACAACCGGGTCTCGAGCCTCATGCGCCGCCTGGACGGGTCCGAATGGCTGGAGAACCCGAATCTCGACGCGGTTCGCGCGGCGCCGGCCTTCGGGGACCAGGCCGCCACCTTCGATCTCTCGGTGATGGTGGATCTGCCGCAGGATGAAGAAGGGACGGGGGGCTGAGCTGATGGCGCTTGAAGATTCCCTGCGGGCCTTACGGGAGTTCGATCTCTCCGACCTCAACATGGACAACATCGGCACGCTGCCGGTGCTGGTCAAGGGCATCCTCTGCCTGCTGCTCTTCGGCGCGCTGGTGGCGGCGGGCTATTACTACCACGTCGAGGAACTGCGCAATAACCTCGCGCGGGTTGAGGCCGAGGAAGGCAAGCTCAAGCAGGAATATGAGAAGAAGGCCTTCCAGGTCGCCAACCTCGATGCCTACCGCCGGCAGATGACCGAGATGGAGGAGAGTTTCGGCGCCCTGATCAGCCAGCTTCCCTCCGACACGGAAGTGCCCGGGCTGCTCGAGGACATCACCAACAAGGGGCTCCAGAACGGCCTCAAGATCGCCTCCATCGACCTGCAGAAGGAAGTCAGCCGGGAGTTCTACGTGGAGCTGCCCATCGCCATCTCCGCCAGCGGCTCCTACCACGACCTCGGCGCCTTCATCAGCAGCATGGCCGGCCTGCCGCGGATCGTGACGCTGCACGACTTCGTGATTTCCGGCGGCGGCAGCAACGCAAGCGCGCTGCAGATGAACATCACCGCGAAGACCTACCGCTACAAGGACGGGGACAGCTAGCGATGTTGAAGCGTGCCCGCCCTGTCGCCGTCGCCGCCCTCGCCCTGGCCCTGGGTGCCTGTGGCGGCAAGGATTTTTCCGACCTCGACCAGTTCATGGCCGAGAAGAAGGCCCGGCCGGGCGGTGTCATCGCGCCGATCCCGACCTTCAAGGCCTATGAGCCCTTCGCCTACAGCGCCACCCGGATGCGCAGTCCCTTCGACCGGCCCATCGCCGTGCGCGATATTGCCCGGCTCGCCGGCAAGGACGCGATCAAGCCGGACATGGAGCGGCCGAAGGAGTTTCTCGAGCAGTTCACCTTCGATTCGCTGTCGATGGTGGGCACGCTGGCCCGGGGCGGCAGCGAGTGGGCGCTGGTGCGGGATCCCGATGGCGGCATCCACCGAGTGACCGAGGGCAATTTCCTCGGCCGCGACCACGGCAAGATCGTCGAGCTGACCGACACCTACCTGGCCGTGGTAGAGATCGTCAGTGACGGTACCAGCGACGGCTGGGTCGAGCGGCCGCGCACCATCGAACTGAGTGGCTTGTAGATGATCACCACAATGACGGCCATGGGGAAGAGCAGGACAAAACGGGGAGCTGGCATCATGGCACAGAGACAAGAACGCTCAGGGGGACGGCTCGCGCTGGCGCTGCTGCTCGCCGGCGTGGCGACCCTGGTAGACCTCGCGGCGGCCGCCGCCGCGACCCACGCGGTCACCGCTATCGAGTTCAGTTCCCGGCCCGGCAGCAAGTTCGAGGTACGCCTCGACTTCGATGGCCCGCCGCCCGCGGAGCTTCAGTCCTATACCATCGAGAAGCCGGCGCGTATCGCCATCGACTTCCCCGACACGGCCAGCCGCCTCGACCGCAAGCGCTTCAGCCTGCCTTACGGCAACGCCACCGAGGTTCTCGTCCTCGAGGCCAGCGAGCGCACGCGCCTGGTGCTCAACCTGGTCAAGCTGGTGCCCTACGAGACCCGCGTCGACGGCAACAGCCTCTTCCTCACCGTCGGCCAGGATTCCAAGGGCCAGTACTTCAAGCGCAGTTCCGACCCGAACCGCGTCAAGTCCGCGGTGGAGGAGGTCATTGAGGTCGTCTCGCGCATCGAGGACCTCCAGTTCCAGCGCGGCCCCGACGGCGAGGGCCGGCTGATGCTCGAGCTGTCCGATCCCGCCGTGGACGTGAACGTGTTCAGCGAGCGCGGCGATGTCAAGGTCGAGTTCATCGATACGGACGTGCCCGAGCGGCTCAGGCGCAGCTACGACGTCACGGATTTCGCCACCCCCGTTGTCTCCGTGGATGTCGGCACCACCGAGCGCGGCGCCACGTTTACCCTGAAGACCACCGGGGACTTCGATTACCTCGCCTACCAGGCGGACGACCAGTACGTGGTCGCCGTAAAGCCCCTCACCGAAGCCGAGGTGGAAGAGCGCCGCAGCGAGTTCGCCTACGTCGGCGAGCGCATCTCCCTGAACTTCCAGGACATCGAGGTGCGGGCGGTGCTGCAGCTCATCGCCGACTTCACCGAGCTGAACCTCGTCGCCTCCGACACGGTTTCCGGCCGCATTACCCTGCGCCTGAAGAACGTACCCTGGGACCAGGCCCTGGAGCTCGTGCTCAAGACCAAGGGGCTGGACAAGCGCCAGGTCGGCAACGTGCTGCTGGTGGCACCGGCGGCGGAGATCGCCGAGCGCGAGCGCCAGGAGATCGAGGCCAACAAGCAGATCGCCGAGCTGGCGCCGCTGCGCTCGGAGTTCATCCGCATCCGCTACGCCAAGGCCGCGGAGATCGTGCAGCTCTTCCAGGCCGGCTCCGAGGAGGGCGGCACGCTGATCTCCTCCCGGGGCTCGGTGATCGTGGACCCGCGCACCAACTCGCTGGTCGTCACCGAGACCTCCTCCAAGCTGGCGGAGATCCGCGATCTCATCGACCAGGTCGACATCCCGATCCGCCAGGTGATGATCGAGTCGCGCATCGTCATCGCCCAGTCCGACCTCGAGAAGGAGCTGGGCATCCAGTGGGGCGGCGGCTACCTCGACCCGGACGCCGACGGCAACATCCTGTCCATCACCGGCGACAGCGCCAACGCCGTGAACCTGAACAACTCGGTCATCAACGGTACCCAGCCGGCCCTGTCCTACCCGGGCGCACTCCTGGTGGACCTCGGCGTCGGCAGCGCGACCAGCGGCTTCGCCGTCGGCTTTACCTCCGATGACCTCTTCCTCACCGCCGAGCTCAACGCCCTCGAGTCAGCGGGCAAGGGTGAGGTGGTGTCGCAGCCGAAGGTGATCACCGGCGACAAGCAGCAGGCGAACATCAAGTCCGGTACCGAGATTCCCTTCCAGCAGGCCGCGGCTTCCGGCGCGACGGCGGTGCAGTTCAAGGAGGCGGTGCTGTCCCTGGACGTGACCCCGAACATCACGCCGGACGACCGGATTCTCCTCGACCTCGTGATCACCCAGGACTCCGTGGGCGACCTCGTGCCCAGCGGCCAGGGCGGCCTCATCCCCGCCATCGACACGACGGAGTTGACCACCCAGGTGCTCGTGGGCAACGGCGAGACCGTGGTCCTCGGCGGCGTGTTCCGCACGGAGCTGGTGGAAACGGTCAACAAGGTCCCGTTCTTCGGCGATATCCCCTACGTGGGTGCCCTGTTCCGCAACGAAGCGCGGCAGTCGACGAAGACCGAGACGCTCATCTTCATCACCCCGCGCATCCTCGCCGATACGCTCCTCGACTAGCGGGGTCCCCGGCAGGCCGTGCCCGATCTGCGCCGGGTCTTCCTGGTCGGCCCCATGGGGGCCGGCAAGACCACCATCGGCCGCCAGCTGGCCGGCTCCCTGGGCCTGGGCTTCGCCGATTCCGACGCGGAGATCGAGGCCCGGACCGGGGCGGACATTCCGTGGATCTTCGACGTCGAGGGCGAGGCGGGCTTCCGCGACCGCGAGGAGGCCGTGATCGCGGAGATGACCAGCTGGAACGACCTGGTGCTGGCGACCGGTGGCGGCGCGGTGCTGCGGCCCGCAAACCGGCAGGTGCTGGCCGAGCGAGGCTTCGTCGTCTACCTGCGCACGACTCTCGAGGAACAGCTTCGCCGCACGCGCAAGGACCGCAACCGGCCCCTGCTGCAGACGCCCGACCCGGAAGGCGCGCTCCGGCGCCTCTTTGCCGAGCGCGACCCGCTCTACCGCGCGGTGGCGGACCTGGTGATTGACACCGATTCGAGCAGCCCCAAGACTGTGGCCCAGCGCGTGCTGGCTGCCCTGCGCGCCGCCACCGACAGCTGACAGGACCCGCGCCATGGCGCTGATCATGCACACGCTGCACGTCGACCTCGGCGAGCGCAGTTACCCCATTTACATCGGCCGCGACCTGCTCGGCGACCCGGTGCTCCTCGCCCGGCACCTCGCCGGGCGCCAGGCGGTGATCGTTTCCAACGACCGGGTAGCGCCGCTCTACCTCGACCGGCTCCGCGACGCGCTGGCCGCTCGGGTGGCGGTGACCGAGGTCATCCTGCCGGACGGCGAGGCGCACAAGACCCTGGAGAGCTTCGAGACCATCCTCGACCGCGCGCTCGCCGACGGCCATAACCGCACCACGACCTTCATCGCCCTCGGCGGCGGGGTGGTCGGTGACCTCACCGGCTTCGCCGCCGCCTGCTACCAGCGTGGCGCGGCGTTCCTGCAGCTGCCGACGACGCTGCTGGCCCAGGTCGACTCCTCGGTGGGCGGCAAGACGGGGGTCAACCATCGCCTCGGCAAGAACATGATCGGCGCTTTCCACCAGCCGGTGGCCGTGCTCATCGACCTGCAGGTGCTGCAGACACTCCCGGACCGGGAGTTCGCCGCGGGCCTTGCCGAGGTGATCAAGTACGGGCTGATCCGCGATGCCGGCTTCTACCGCTGGCTCGGCGAGCGCCTGCCGGCGCTGCTCGCGCGGGAAGAGGCCGTACTTGCCGAGGCCATCGAGCGCAGCTGCGCGACCAAGGCCGCGGTGGTGGCGGAGGACGAGCGCGAGGGCGGTGTCCGCGCGATTCTCAACCTCGGCCACACCTTCGGCCACGCCATCGAGAACGCGCAGGGCTACGGCAGCTGGCTCCACGGCGAGGCCGTGGCGGTCGGCCTGGTGCTCGCCCTGCGCCTGTCCGCGGCCCGGGGCTGGGTGCCTGCGGCGGAGGTGGACAGCCTCCTTTCCCTGCTGCGTCGCGCCGGCCTGCCGGTGGTGCCGCCGGCGGACATGGACGCGGCGCGCTTCCTCGCGCTGATGGCCCGGGACAAGAAGGTCCTCGACGGTCGCCTGCGTGTCGTCCTGCTGCGGGAGATCGGCCGCGCAGTGGTCGTGGACGACGTCGACGGGCAGGAAATCGATGCCCTCCTTGGCAGTGCCGTGGCCATTTAGGACCACCCGGAGGTGGTTTGTTCGCCCCCTCCCATCTGTGTAAAATTGCCGATCCCCGCCCTGCCCAGCGTCGCCGTGGCGAGGCGACTGCCGCGGTAACCAGCTGATTTATCTTATTTTTTGGGAATCTTATGAGAGCAGGCCTGTATCGACCTGAGGAGTTCCGTGACAACTGCGGTTTCGGGTTGATCGCACACACGGCCGGTGATGCGAGCCATCGCCTGCTGCAGTCGGCCATCGAGTCCCTGACCTGCATGACCCACCGCGGCGGCATCGCGGCGGACGGCAAGACGGGTGACGGCTGCGGCCTGCTCATGCAGATGCCGCGGGATTTCATGGCCGCCGTGGCGCGCGAGGCTCTCGGCGTCGAGCTGCCCGCGAACTTTGCCGTCGGCATGGTCTTCCTGGCCGGGGACGAGACCCGTGCCGCTGCGGCCCGCACCGCCATGCAGGGCGCCCTCGAGGACCAGGGTCTGCCCGTGCTCGGCTGGCGGGCCGTGCCGACGGACCCGAGCGTCTGCGGCGAGATCGCCCTGGCGTCGCTGCCGCGTATCGAGCAGGTCTTCCTCGATGGCGGCGAGCTCACCGAGGCCGGGCTCTCCACCCGGCTCTTCGTCGCCCGCCGCAAGGCGGAGCTTGCCAACGAGGGCGATGACGACTTCTACATCTGCAGCCTCTCCGGCCGCGTGCTCAGCTACAAGGGCCTGGTGATGCCCGTGGACCTGCCGCGCTTCTACCCGGACCTGGGCGACGAGCGCCTGACGACGGCGATCTGCGTGTTCCACCAGCGCTTCTCCACCAACACGCTGCCGCGCTGGCCCCTGGCCCAGCCGTTCCGGCTGCTCGCGCACAACGGCGAGATCAACACCATCCAGGGCAACCGCAACTGGGCCGACGCGCGCACGGCGCTGTTCGAATCGGAGCGGCTGCCGAACATCCGCGAGATCGCGCCGATCGTGAACCGCACGGGCTCGGATTCCTCCAGCCTCGACAACATGCTCGACGTGCTGCTCACGGGCGGTGTCGACATGCCCCGGGCCCTGCGCATGCTCATCCCGCCGGCCTGGCAGAACATCGAGTCCATCGACCCGGACCTGAAGGCCTTCTACGAGTACCACTCCATGCACATGGAGCCCTGGGACGGGCCGGCGGGCATCGTGCTCACGGACGGCCGCTACGCGGTCTGCCTGCTCGACCGCAACGGCCTGCGCCCGGCGCGCTGGGTGCGGACCAAGGACGGCTTCATCACGCTGGCCTCGGAGGTCGGCACCCACCAGTACCGCAGCGAGGATGTCATCGCCAAGGGCCGGGTCGGTCCGGGGCAGATCCTCATGGTCGATACGCACACCGGCGAGCTGCTGCAGAGCGAGGAGATCGACAACCGCCTGAAGGCCAGCAAGCCCTACAAGCGCTGGCTCAAGGAAAACGCCGAGCGCATCGTCGGCAGCTTCGACCCGGAGGTCACCCCGGGCATCGAGCCCGAGCGCATGAACGCCTACATGAAGATGTTCCAGGTGAGCTTCGAGGAGCGCGAGCAGGTGCTGCGCCCGCTCGCCGAGAGCGGCAACGAGGCCGTGGGCTCCATGGGCGACGACACCCCCATGGCGGTGCTCTCGGCCGGTCCGCGCTCGCTCTACGACTATTTCCGGCAGCAGTTCGCGCAGGTGACCAACCCGCCCATCGACCCGCTGCGCGAGGCCATCGTCATGTCCCTGGAGACGGACCTCGGCGGTGAGAAGAACATCTTCTCCCAGGGGCCGGAGCACGCGGACCGGGTCATCCTCACCTCGCCGGTGCTGTCCCAGGGCAAGTTCAACACGCTGATCAACCTGAAGCGCGAGGGCTTCTCGCCGCGGGACGTGGACTGTACCTACGACCCGGCGACCACCGGTCTCGGCGAGGCCATTGCCGCCATGGTGGCCGAGTGCGCCCGGCTGGTGCGCGACGAGGGCGTGACGATCCTGGTCCTTTCGGACCGGGCGATCGCCCCGGACCGGCTGCCGATCCACAGCCTGCTGGCCACCGGTGCCTTGCATCACCACCTCATCGCCGAGGGGCTGCGCTGCGATGCCAACATCGTGGTCGAGACCGCGAGCGCGCGCGATTCGCACCAGCTGGCCTGCCTGATCGGCTTCGGCGCCACTGCCGTCTACCCCTACCTCGCCTACAGCGTGCTCGAGGACCTCCTGCGCAGCGGCGAGCTCCTGGGTGACCCGGGGGTCTGCTTCAAGAATTACCGCAAGGGCATCAACAAGGGCCTCCTCAAGATCATGTCCAAGATGGGCATCTCGGCGGTGAGTTCCTATCGCGGCGCCCAGCTCTTCGAGGCCATCGGCCTGGCCGACGAGGTGGTGGACCGCTGCTTCTGCGGCGTGACTTCGCGTATCGCCGGTGCCGGTTTTGCCGAGCTCGAGGCGGACCAGCACCGCCTCGCCTTCGATGCCTGGCGCGAGCGCAAGCCGATCCAGCAGGGCGGCCTGCTCAAGTACGTGCACGGCCAGGAGTACCACGCGTTCAACCCCGACGTGGTGACGACGCTGCAGCAGGCGGTGGCGAGCGGCGACTACGCGGTCTACCGGCGCTACGCCACGCTGGTGAACGAGCGCCCGGTGGCGACGATCCGCGACCTGCTCGAACCGGTGTGCGCCGACCAGCCGCTGCCCCTCGATGCCATCGAGCCGCTGGAGAAGATCCTCAAGCGCTTCGATTCGGCCGGCATGTCCCTCGGGGCGCTCAGCCCCGAAGCCCACGAGGCCCTCGCCGCGGCCATGAACCGTATCGGCGCGCGCTCGAACTCGGGCGAGGGCGGCGAGGACCCGGCCCGCTTCGGCACCGAGCGCGTGTCCAAGATCAAGCAGATCGCCTCCGGCCGTTTCGGCGTCACGCCCCACTACCTGGTCAACGCCGAGGT
>CAYTJQ010000034.1:0-37524 GCA_964438205.1 uncultured Alteromonadaceae bacterium | reverse complement strand
ACGCCAATTCGCCATCCATGGCGGCTCGGGCTCGGCGTCCTGCCTCGCACGGTCCGGGACACCCCCTCCCGCCACGCCGCTAGCGCCCACGCAAAGTGCAGCGCAGGAAGACCCTGAAAGGCCGTTCGCTGGCTACGCCGTGAGGGGCCGGCGCGGAAAAGGGGTACCGGGATCGTGCACGGCCACGGATGGCCGTGCCCGAGCTGCCATGGATGGCGCTTTTTGCGTATCCCGGTACCCCTTTTCTGCGGCGGCTCCGACCTACGAAGCCGCCCCAACAGCCGACAGGGCTCTCATCACGGCGCCCCTTTTCGCAGCGGCTCCGAACTACGAAGCACCGCAAGCAGCGTTCAGGAAAACTCGCATCTGAAGCGGAGGGTTATTCCTCGGGTCCGTGCTGCCCGGGATGGTTCGGGGGGAAGGGGAAGGCGGCGACGTTGCCGCGGGGTTTGCCCTCGGAGATCTTGCCGGTGCCTTCCTTGTCGACCTCGTCGATGCGGATCACCGAGTGGAGGGGGATATAGCTGCGCTTGACGCCGCTGAAGGTGTTCTTGAGCTTCTCCTCGCTCGGGTCCACCAGCAGCTGCGAGCGCTCGCCGAAAACGAACTCCTCGATCTCGATGAAGCCCCACAGGTCACTCTGGAAAATCTGCCGGGCGTAAACCTCGACGACCTCGTTGCCGTTCTGGAAAATGACCTTGTAGACCGGTTGCTGCGCCATAGGGTTTCGTAGGTTCAGTGCTGATTGTGTAGTGGCTGTGTGCTGATCGTGTGCTGAAAGCCGGGTGGGCTGTGGCAGAGGCCGCTGGGCAGGCGGCCGGCCATGGTACCACCAAAAAAGACAAAAACCATCGACCCTAGGTTTGACCGGGCTCGGCCGGTATAATGCGCGGCCGTTTTGCCGACGGACAACATTCACCGACAGGAGCACAGGGCATCGCCCGGGAATTGGACGTGGTCAGGAAACTGTACGTCAAGACACACGGCTGCCAGATGAACGAGTACGACTCCGCGCGGATGCAGGACCTGCTGCGCGAGAGCCACGGCCTCGTGCCCACGGACGACCCGGAGGAGGCCGACGTGCTGCTCCTGAACACCTGCTCCATCCGCGAGAAGGCGCAGGAGAAGGTGTTCCACCAGCTCGGCCGCTGGAAACACCTGAAAGAGAAGAACCCGGACCTCGTGATCGGCGTCGGCGGCTGTGTGGCCAGCCAGGAAGGCGCCGAGATCGGCAGGCGGGCCCCCTACGTGGACCTCGTGTTCGGGCCGCAGACGCTGCATCGGCTGCCGGAGATGATGGCGCAGCGCGGGGCTGGCGGCACGCTCGTGGTGGATGTCAGCTTCCCGGAGATCGAGAAGTTCGACCGGCTGCCGGAGCCCCGGGTCGAGGGGCCGACGGCCTTCGTGTCCATCATGGAGGGCTGCAGCAAGTACTGCTCCTTCTGCGTCGTGCCCTATACCCGCGGCGAGGAAGTGTCGCGGCCCCTGGACGACGTCATCCTCGAGGTGAGCCAGCTCGCCGGGGGCGGCGTGCGCGAGGTCACCCTGCTCGGCCAGAACGTGAACGCCTACCGCGGCGAGAACCACCTCGGCGAGATCGTCGACTTCGCCGAACTGCTGCACTTCGTGGCGCAGGTGCCGGGCATCGACCGCATCCGCTACACCACCTCGCACCCGGTGGAGTTCTCCGACGCGCTGATCGACTGCTACGCCGAGATCCCGGCGCTGGTGGACCACCTGCACTTGCCGGTGCAGAGCGGGTCCGACCGCGTGCTCGCGGCCATGAAGCGCGGCCACACGGCGCTGGAGTACAAGGCGAAGATCCGCCGGCTGCGCAGGCTGCGCCCGGACATCAGCATCTCCTCCGATTTCATCGTCGGCTTCCCCGGCGAGACCGAGGCCGACTTCGCGGCGACCATGAAGCTGGTCGAAGACGTCGGTTTCGACAGCTCCTTCAGCTTTGTCTACAGCGCCCGGCCCGGGACCCCGGCTTCCGAGCTGCCCGACGACACGGACGAACAGACCAAGAAACAGCGGCTGCACATCCTGCAGGCGCGCATCAACCAGGAGGCGCAGGCAATCAGCCGGCGCATGGTCGGCAGCACGCAGACGATCCTGGTCAGCGGCGTGTCGAAGAAGGACCCGGGGCAGCTGCAGGGCCGCACGGAGAACAACCGCGTGGTCAACTTTGCCTGTACGGACCATGCCCTCATCGGCGAGTTCGTCGACGTGCGCATCGAGGAAGCGCTGCCGAACTCCCTGCGCGGGCGCCTGGCGCCCGCGCCGGCGGCCGCTTCCGCAGGTTGACGGCCCGCAAATCCCCGTTATTCTCAATGACTCATGCACCGGCACCCGCCGCACCTGACATTTTGACCGACGAGAGCCCACACAGCGAGGCGGTAGAATTCAGCCTCACCCTGGAACCCGACGACGCCCGCCACCTGGCCATGCTCTGTGGCCAGCTCGACGCGCACCTGCGCCAGATCGAGCACCGGCTGGGCGTACGTATCGCGTCCCGGGGCAGTAATTTCCTGGTCACCGGCCCCGAGGCGGCGGCGCAGACCGCTGCAGAGCTCCTCGAGCACCTCTATGCCGAGATCTGCCAGGGCGTGGCGCTCACGCCCGAGTCCCTGCACCTGCAGCTGCAGCAGGCGGGCCTCGAGGCCCGGGCGGAGGCGGCGCGCGAGGCCGCCGACGGTACGGCGGTGGAACCCCTGCAGGTGATCCGCACCCGCCGCGGCTCGATCAAGCCCCGGGGCAGGAACCAGCAGGGCTACGTGCGCAGCATCAAGCACTGCGACGTGAACTTCGGCATCGGGCCCGCAGGCACGGGCAAGACCTATCTCGCCGTGGCCTGTGCGGTGGAGGCGCTGCTCGAGGAGCGGGTGCGGCGCATTCTTCTCGTGCGTCCCGCCGTAGAGGCCGGCGAGAAGCTCGGCTACCTGCCCGGCGACCTGGCGCAGAAGATCGATCCCTACCTGCGCCCGCTCTACGACGCACTCTACGAGATGCTCGGCTTCGAGACCGTTAACAAGTACATCGAACGCAGCATCATCGAGGTGGCGCCGCTCGCCTTCATGCGCGGCCGCACGCTGAACGGCTCCTTCATCATTCTCGACGAGGCGCAGAACACGACCCGCGAGCAGATGAAGATGTTCCTCACCCGCATCGGCTTCGGCTCCACGGCGGTCATCACGGGCGACGCCACGCAGATCGACCTGCCCCGCGGCGCCCAGTCGGGCCTGACCCACGTGGCGCAGATTCTCCAGGACGTCGACGGCATCGGCTTTACCTGGTTCGCCAACGGCGACGTGGTGCGCCACCCGCTGGTACAGCGCATCGTCGAGGCCTATGACGAGCACGACGACCGCGCCACCACCCTGGAAAACAATCGCCGATCATGACGCTCGACCTCGTGGTACAGCAGGCCTGTGAGGCGTCCGTGCCCGGGGAGGAAGAATTCCAGCGCTGGGTCGGCGCCGCCCTCGCCGGCGCCGGACGCGAAGGCGACGCCGAGATCGCCCTGCGCGTGGTCGACGACGCCGAAATGGCGGCGCTGAACGAGCGCTTCCGGGACCGCAGCGGTCCGACCAACGTGCTGTCCTTCCCCGCCGACCTCCCCCCGGGCCTCGAACTGCCGCTCCTCGGCGACCTCGTCCTCTGCGCGCCCCTCGTCGAGCGGGAGGCTCGCGAGCAGGGCAAGGCCGTCGCGGCGCACTGGGCGCACCTCGCCGTGCACGGCACGCTGCACCTGCTCGGCTACGACCACCAGGCACCGACCGAGGCCGCCGCCATGGAGGCCCTGGAAACCGACATTCTCGGCAGCCTCGGGCTGCCCTGCCCCTACGGCAGCGAAGCCGCGGAGGAATTCCTGCACTGTGAGTGACGACCGCAACGGCCAGGATGGCGACGAACGTTCCTGGCTCAATAAGATCGGCCAGCTGTTCTCCTCGGAGCCGCGCAGCCGGCGCGACCTCGAGGATGTGCTCAGCGTCGCCGCCGAGAACGAGGTGATCGACGAGGATGCCCGCAGCATCATCGAGGGCGCCATGCAGGTCAGCGACATGCAGGCCCGGGACATCATGATCCCGCGCGCTCAGATGGTGGTGATCAAGGCCGAGAGCAGCCTCGAGGAGATCCTGCCGCAGATCATCCGCTCGGCGCACTCGCGCTACCCGGTGATCGGCGACAACCCCGATGACGTGCTCGGCATCCTGCTGGTCAAGGACCTGCTGCCGCAGATCCTGCGCAAGGAGACCGATGCCTTCGACATCCGCGACCTGCTGCGGCCCACCGTCGTCGTGCCCGAGAGCAAGCGCCTCAACGTCCTCCTGCGGGAGTTCCGCCAGAACCGCAACCACATGGCCATCGTCATCGACGAATACGGCGGCGTCGCGGGGCTGGTGACCATCGAGGACGTGCTCGAGGAGATTGTCGGCGAGATCGAGGACGAGACCGACGTCGAGGAAGACCAGTTCATCCGCCGCATCGGCGACGAGGAGTACTTCATCAAGGCCCTGACGCCCATCGAGGACTTCAACGAGTACTTCGAGACCGGTTTCAGCGACGAGGAATTCGACACCATCGGCGGCCTCGTCATCCACGCCTTCGGCCACATGCCGGCCCGCAACGAGACCACCCGGGTGGGCAACTTCGAGTTCAAGATCATCAACGCAGACCAGCGCAAGATCCACAGCCTGCGCATGCGGCCCGTGGACGACTGAGCGTGGCCCGCGCCCCCGGCAGCCCGGACGCCGGCAGCCCGGACGCCGGCAGCGCGGACAACGGCACCCGCGAATCGGCGCGCTGGATGAGCGCGCTCATGCCGGTCGCCGGCGCGCTGCTGACCCTCTCCTTCGCGCCCTTCGGCCTCTGGCCCGCGGGCATCGCCGGCGCCGCGCTCTTCGGCTACAGCCTGTGCACCTGCGGCCCGCGCCGGGCGGCCTGGCGCGGCTGGCTGTTCGGTGCCGGGCTGTTCGGCACCGGCGCCTCCTGGGTCTACGTCAGCATCCATGTCTACGGCGCCGCGCCCGTTCCCCTGGCGCTGTTCCTCACGGTCGTCTTCTGTGCCGGCCTCGCGCTCCTGCCGGCGGCCTTCGCCGCCGCCTACACGGCCTGGGTACGACCGCTACCGGGCGGCATGCTGCTCGGCTTCCCGGCCCTCTGGGTGCTCTTCGAGTGGCTGCGCAGCTGGCTGCTCACGGGCTTCCCCTGGCTGTTCCTCGGCTATGGCCACCTCGACAGCTGGCTCGCCGGCTGGGCGCCGGTGGCCGGTGTCTACGGCATCTCCTTTGCCGTGGCGCTCACGGCCAGCTGCCTGTTCCTCGCCTGGCGCAGCCGCCGGCCCGCCGCGCTGGCGGTCTACGGCGCGATCCTCGTCGTGCTCTGGGGCGGCGGCCGGCAGCTGGGGCAGGTCGAATGGGTGGCGCCGGCGAGCGAGCTGCCGCTCTCCGTCGCCCTCTACCAGCCGAACATCCCGCTGGAGAAGAAGTGGGACCCGCGCTACTACCCGGACATCCTCCGCCAGTACGAGGCGGCCATCGGGCCGCAGCTCGAGCACGACGTCGTCATCTGGCCCGAGTCGGCCATCCCCCGCCTCTACCGCAACGTGCGCCCCTTCCTCGACCCCATCGACCGGCGCGCGCGCCTCGCCGACAGCACCCTGATCACCGGTATCCCGACGGCGCCGGAGGCCGGTGTCTTCCACAACAGCATCGCCGCCCTCGGCCAGGGCTCGGGGCTCTACCACAAGCAGCGGCTGGTGCCCTTCGGCGAGTACGTGCCCCTGGAGCGGTGGCTACGCGGCCTGATCGCCTTCTTCGACCTGCCCATGTCGAACTTCAGCCGGGGCCCGGCGGACCAGGGACCGCTGCGCGCCGGCAGCTACCGCGCCGCGCCCTTCATCTGCTACGAGATCGTCTACCCGGGGCTGGTGGCGAGCGGCTCCCGCGACGCCGACCTGCTCGTCACCATCAGCAACGACACCTGGTTCGGCGCCTCCATCGGCCCCCTGCAGCACCTGGAGATGGCGCGCATGCGCGCGCTGGAAAACGGCCGCTACCTGCTGCGCGGCACCAACAACGGGGTGACGGCGATCATCGACCACCGCGGCCGGGTGCGGGCGCGCACCCGGCAGTTCGAAGAGACCACGCTGGTCGGCGACGCCCGCGCCATGCTCGGCCACACACCCTTCACCAGCTTCGGCACGGGGCCGGTGATCGGCGGCTGCGCGGTCCTGCTGCTGCTGATGAAGCTGGCATACCGGCTGTTCTGGCGGGAGGGCCGCTGAGCGTCGCCGCTACGACGGAATATTGATACCATCCCGCTTCTTTCTTGACCGCTTCGTGCGCCCGCGCGGAGCCGGGCCCTTGCCCGACGACCTGACGCAACGGAACCAGAAACGACCCATGGACGAGCACTACGACCCGCAGGCACTGGAGGCGGCGGCCCAGGCCTACTGGGAGGAACAGGGAAGCTTCGCCGCCAGCGAAGACCGGGAGCGCGAGAAATTCTACTGCCTGGCCATGTTCCCCTACCCCAGCGGCAGGCTGCACATGGGGCACGTGCGCAACTACACCATCAGCGACGTGATCGCGCGCTACCAGCGCATGCAGGGCAGGAACGTCCTCCACCCCATGGGCTGGGACGCCTTCGGGCTGCCGGCGGAGAACGCCGCCATCGCCAACAAGACGGCGCCGGCGGCCTGGACCTACAGCAACATCGACCACATGCGGGCGCAGCTCAAGGCCCTGGGCTTCAGCTTCGACTGGCAGCGCGAGCTCGCCACCTGCCGGCCCGAATACTACCGCTGGGAGCAGTGGTTCTTCACCCGCCTCTACGAGAAGGGCCTGGTCTACAAGAAGATGGCGACGGTGAACTGGGACCCGGTGGACCAGACCGTGCTCGCCAACGAGCAGGTCATCGACGGCCGCGGCTGGCGCTCCGGTGCCCTGGTGGAACGGCGGGAGATCCCGCAGTGGTTCCTGCGCATCACCGCCTACGCCGACGAGCTCCTCGAGGGGCTCGACGAGCTCGACGGCTGGCCCGAGCAGGTGCGCACCATGCAGCGCAACTGGATCGGCAAGAGCCGCGGCGTTGAACTGGCCTTCAGCCTCGACGAGGCCCTTGCCGGCGAGGCGCGCATCGAGGTCTACACGACCCGCCCGGACACGCTCTTCGGCGTGACCTACCTGAGCCTCGCGCCCGAGCACCCCATCAGCGCTGCACTGGCGGCGGACAACCCGGCGCTGGCGGCCTTCATCGAGGCGTGCCGCAAGAGCGGCGTCTCCGAGGCCGAGACGGCCCAGGCGGAAAAGCGCGGCATGGACACGGGGCTCACCGCCCGGCACCCGCTCACCGGCGAGGCCATCCCCGTGTGGGTCGCCAACTACGTGCTCATGGACTACGGCTCCGGCGCGGTCATGGCCGTGCCGGCCCACGACCAGCGCGACTGGGAATTCGCCCGGCGCTACGACCTGCCCATGACCGTGGTCATCTGCGACGAGAGCGGCAGGCCGGCGGACATCAGCGAGGCGGCATACACCGACCACGGCGGCCTGGTGAACTCCGGCGCCTTCGACGGGCTCTCCTTCGAGGCCGCCTTCGACGCCATCGCCGCGGCGCTCGCCGAGCGCGACGCGGGCCGCGTCACCACGCAGTTCCGGCTGCGCGACTGGGGCGTCTCCCGGCAGCGCTACTGGGGCGCGCCGATCCCCATGCTCAACCTGCCGGACGGCGGCGAGCTTCCCATCCCGGCGGACCGGCTGCCGGCGCTGCTGCCGGAGGACGTGGTCATGGACGGTGTCACCTCGCCGCTGAAGGCCGACCCCGAGTGGCGCAAGTTCGAGCTCGATGACCAGCAGGTCGAGCGCGAGACGGACACCTTCGATACCTTCATGGAGTCGTCCTGGTACTACGCCCGCTTCACCTGCCCCGACTACGAGGCGGGCATGCTCGACAGCGAGCGCGCCAACTACTGGCTGCCCGTGGACCAATACGTGGGCGGCATCGAGCACGCCATCCTGCACCTGCTCTACGCGCGTTTCTTCCACAAGCTCATGCGCGACGAGGGCCTGGTGGATTCCGACGAGCCGTTCCAGCGGCTGCTCACCCAGGGCATGGTGCTCAAGGACGGGGCCAAGATGTCCAAGTCCAAGGGCAACACGGTGGACCCGACCGCGCTCATCGAGCGCTACGGCGCCGACACCGTGCGCCTGTTCAGCATGTTCGCGGCGCCGCCGGACCAGTCCCTGGAGTGGTCCGATTCGGCCGTGGAGGGCGCGCACCGCTTCCTGAAACGGCTCTGGCGCATGGTCGCGGAGCACGTTGCCGAAGGCCCGGTACCGGCCCTGGACCCGGCGGCCGCGGGCGGCGCCGCCCGCGACGCGCGGCGCAAGGTGCACGAAACCATCGCCAAGGTCAGCGACGACTACGGCCGCCGCCAGACCTTCAACACGGCCATCGCCGCGGTCATGGAGCTGTGCAACGAGCTCGGCCGCCTCGACGCCGCTGATCCGCAGGCCCGCGCGGTGCTGCGCGAGGGCCTGGACGCCGCCGTGCGCCTGCTCTGCCCGGTCGTGCCCCACGCCTGCCACCACCTCTGGCGCGCCCTGGGCCACGAGGACGACGTGACCTGGGCGCCCTGGCCCGCGGTGGACGAAAGCGCCCTCACACGCGACAGTATCGAGATGGTGGTCCAGGTGAACGGCAAGGTACGCGCGAAGATGTCGGTCCCGGCAACCCTCGACAAGGCCGGCGCCGAGGCGGAGGCGCTGGCACAGCCCAACGCGCAGCGCTTTCTCGAAGGCAAGACCGTGCGCAAGGTGATCGTGGTGCCCGGCAAGCTCGTCAACATCGTGGTCGGCTGATGGTCACGCTGCTGCCGCGCCTCGCCGCCGTCCTGCTGGTCACGCTGGTGGTCACGCTGGCGGGCTGTGGCTTCCACCTGCGCGGCACCGGTGGCGGCACCGCGCTGCCGGACAGCTGGCAGGCCATGCACCTGCAGGCGGCGAGCCCGAACAGCGAGTTCACCCGGGTGCTGCGCGCCCGGTTCACGGCCAGCGGCATCCGCTGGGTCGACATCGGCGAGGCGACGCACCGCCTCGAGCTGGGGCCCGAGCGCTTCGCCCAGCGCAACCTCTCCATCAACGCCGAGGCCCGGGCCGCCGAGTTCGAACTGACGCTCCGCGCCACCTTCACCGTGCGCGACGACCGCGGCGCCCTGGTCATGGGTCCGGAAACGGCCCAGGTCGCCAAGCAGATGGAGAACGACCCGCGCAACGTGGTGGGCAAGGCGGAGGAGGTACGCATCCTCCGCGACGAGATGCGCGGGGAACTGGCGCAGCAGATCATCCGCCGGATCGCCTTCTTCGCCGCCAGCAGCAGCTGATGCGCATCACCCCGGAGCAGCTCCCGGCCCACCTCGCGCAGTCGGTGCTGCCCGTCTACCTGGTCAGCGGCGACGAGCCGCTCCTGGTACAGGAGTGCGCCGACCAGCTGCGGGCCGCCGCCCGCGCCGGCGGCTGCAGCGAGCGGCAGGTGCTCGACGCCGACGGCCGCGACTTCGACTGGCAGGCCCTGCGCGACTGCGCGGCGAACCTGTCGCTCTTCGCGGAGCACAAGCTGGTGGAGCTGCGGCTGCCGGGCGGCAAACCCGGTACCGAGGGCAGCAGGGCACTCTGCGAGTACCTCGAGCTGGCGGACCCCGGCGACCGCCTGCTGATCGTGGCCGGCAAGCTCGACAAGAGCGCCGCGGGCAGCAAGTGGTACAAGGCCATCGACCGCGCCGGCGGCACGGTGCAGGTGTGGCCCGTGCGCCCGCGGGAGCTGCCGGGCTGGCTCGAGCGGCGCATCCGCGGCGCCGGCATGGGCATCGACCGGGACGCCCTGGCGCTGCTCGCCGAGCGCGTCGAGGGCAACCTCCTGGCGGCCCTGCAGGAGATCGAGAAGCTCAAGCTCCTGGGCACGGACCACGTCACCCTGGCCTCGGTCACCGACAGCGTCCTCGACAACGCCCGCTTCAACCTCTTCGCAACCATCGACGCCGCCCTGGCCGGCGACACGGCTCACGCCCTGCGCATGCTGACCGGACTGCGCGGCGAAGGTGTCGAGCCGGCGGTGGCCTGCTGGGCCACCAGCCGCGAGGTGCGCCTGCTCGATGACCTCGCCCGTGACGTCGCCGGCGGCCAGCGGCCGCAGCAGGCGCTGGCCACGCGACGGGTCTGGAAGTCGCGCATGGGTGTGCTGCAGGCGGCGCTCGGCCGCCACGACCCCGCCAGCACCGCCACGGCCCTGTCCCTGGCGCTGGCCGCGGATGCCGCCGCCAAGGGCTACGGCCCGGGCGACCCGTGGCTCGCCCTGGAGCAGCTGCTGCTGCACATCGCCAGCCCCTGACAACCTGTCGCCTTTTCGGGCAGGTTATTCCCGGCCAGCTTGCGCTCCCCGACAGTGACGACTACTGTACATGCATACAGTATTCGCAACGTTTGTATTCGCAACGTTTGTATTGCAAAGGGAGAGCACACCATGAACGATGCACTGCGGGAAGTCGTCAGCCGTCGCGACACCTGGCTCGGCCGCGATGGCCAGCCGCTCTTCGGCGGCGCGCCGGCGAACAGCGACCACCACGGCCGGGACACGCTGGCCACGGGCTACGCCGCCCTCGACGGCGCCCTGGTCCACAACGGCTGGCCCCTGGGCAACACCGTCGAGCTGCTCAGCGACGCCAACGGCCTCGGGGCCATGGGCCTGTTCCTGCCGGCCATGGAGCGGCTGAGCAGCCGCGGCCGCTGGCAGGTCTTCATCGCCCCGCCCTGCACGCCCTATGCGCCGCTGCTCGCCGCCCGCGGCATCGATACACAGCAGGTACTGCTGGTGCACCCGCGCAGCCGCGAAGACCTGCTCTGGAGCACCGAGCAGGCCCTGCGCAGCCCCACCTGCAGCGCCGTCTTCAGCTGGCTCGGCGCCGGTGACTACCGCTACGCGGAACTGCGCAAGCTGCAGCTGGCGGCCACCGCCGGCGACAGCCTCGCGGTCCTGTTCCGGGCCACGCCCGCGGCCCAGCAGCACGCGCCGGCGCCCCTGCGGCTGCAGCTCCCGGCCTATCGCCAGGTGCACCTCCTCAAGCAGCGCGGCGGCCGCCAGGGCATCGACGTCTCCCTGCCGGCCAGCGACGATGTCCCCGGCCAGCCGCAGCTGTGGGAACTGCCGGCCTTCACGTCGGCCGCGGCGAAGCCCGCCACCGCTCCTGTGGCATAAGGTGTGGCATAACGTGTGGCATAGCGTCGCACCGGGTAGCGAGCCGTGGCACCATGGGGTATAAATCCGCCGCATTCACCCACAGCCAGGGAGGCACCCCATGCAAGAGCTACCCCACCACTACACCGTTTCCGCCAGCGCCGGCGCCGATGACAACGTCCTGGTCCGGGCCCCGGACCTCCCGGAGATCGTCACCGCGGCCCCGGCCGAGTTCGGCGGCCCGGGCGACCGCTGGTCCCCGGAGTCCCTGCTCATGGCCGCCGTCGCCGACTGCTTCATCCTGAGCTTCCGCGCCATCGCCCGCGCCTCGAAGCTCGAGTGGACCGACATCGAGTGCACCGCCACCGGCACCCTCGACCGCGTCGAGCGCGTCACCCGCTTCACCGAAGTCCAGGTCAGCGCTACGCTGCGCATCCCCACCGACACGGACCCGGAAAAAGCCGACCGCCTGCTCCACAAGGCCGAGCAGGCCTGCCTGATCACCAACTCCATGACCGCCAGCACGGCCCTCACCACCGAGGTCGTGAACGGGTAGAGCCCACCCGGTAGTCACTTTGTGCGGGGCAGGAAGTCCGTTAGACTCCGCCCCCCTTCGCAAGACGGACCGCCCCCCATGGACCAGTGGCTCTCAGACTACGGCGTAACGCTCGGCGTCGGCGGCCTGATGCTGTTCATGGTGTTCATCGTCTGGGACCTGGCACGGCGCAGCGGGGCCGGCCGCTTCGGGACCTTCGTGCTGTTCCTGGCCCTCGCCATGGGCATTCTGGGCTTCCTGATCAAGGGCGCGATCACCTACCTGCTGGAACACGGCGGGATCTAGCCGCAGGACCGGGGCAAGGCGGGACAGGAGCGCGCGGCCGGGAGCC
Organism: uncultured Alteromonadaceae bacterium; assembly: GCA_964438205.1. Lineage (GTDB taxonomy): Bacteria > Pseudomonadota > Gammaproteobacteria > Pseudomonadales > Halieaceae > Pseudohaliea. The sequence continues at coordinate 25,402 of CAYTJQ010000034.1, read as the reverse complement.
GCGCACCCGCGGGCGGCCTGTCAGCCCGCCTGCGCCGCCGACACCAGGCGCTCGATCTTCTGCTCGAGGATCGACAGCGGCACCGGGCCGTCCTTCAGTACCTCGTCGTGGAAGGCGCGGATGTCGAAGTCCTCGCCCAGGGCCCGGCGCGCCTCCTCGCGCAGCTCCATGATCTTCAGCTTGCCGATCATGTAGGCCGTGGCCTGGCCGGGCATGGCGATGTAGCGCTCGATGGCGTTCACCGCGTCACCCTCCGGGTTCGGCGTGTTCTCGAGGAGGTAGTCGATGGCCTTCTCGCGGCTCCAGCGCTTGCTGTGGATGCCGGTGTCGACCACCAGGCGGCAGGCGCGCCAGAGCTCCATGGCCAGGCGGCCGAAGTCCGAGTACGGGTCCTCGTAGAAGCCCATGTCCTTCGCCAGCTCCTCGGAGTAGAGCCCCCAGCCCTCCGTGTAAGCGGTGAAGCTCGCGTACTTCTGGAACTCGGGGATGTCCTCCAGGGCCACGGTGATGGCGCGCTGCATGTGGTGCCCGGGAATGCCCTCGTGGAAAGCCAGGGCCTGCAGCTGGTAGCTGGGCATGTTCGCCATGTCGTAGAGGTTGGCGTAGTAGATGCCCGGGCGGGAGCCGTCCTTCGGCGGCGCCTGGTAGAAGGCCTTGCCAGCGGACTGCTCGCGGAAGGCCTCGACCCGCTTGACCACGATCTCCGCCTCCGGCAGCAGGCCGAAGTACTCGGGCAGGCGCTCACGCATGGCGTCGATGCTGCGCCGGGCCTCGGCGAGGTAGTCGGCGCGACCGGCATCGGTGTTCGGGTAATAGAACTGCTCGTCCGTGCGCATGAACGCGAAGAAGTCCTGCAGGCTGCCCTCGAAGTCCACGGTCTCCATGATGGTGCGCATCTCGCCGTGGATCCGCGCGACCTCGGCAAGGCCGATCTCGTGGATCTCGTCGGCGCCGAGGTCTGTCGTCGTGTACCAGTCGAGCCGCGTGGCGTAGTAGTCCTCCGCCCGCGGGAAACGCCAGATGCCGTCGGCTTCTGCGGCGTCCTGTGCCTGCGTCTCCACGGCGGCGATGAGCCGCTCGTAGGCGGGCTCGACAGCCTCGACCAGCGCCGTGCGCGCCTCGGCGAGGAGCCGCTCACGGGTTGCCTCGTCGAGCGCCAGCCCGGCGACCTTGTCCTGGAAATCGGCCCACAGCGTGGAGTCCTCGCCACTGTCGTCGTAGGGCACGCCGGAGATCACGTTGCGCGCCGCCTGCACGATCTTCGGGTACTGCCAGTCGGCGAGCGTGAGCCCTTTCTCCGTGCGGATCTCGAGCTGGGCGATCACCTGGTCGAAGTAGTCGCCGACGCGCTTCAGGCGGCCGATGTAATCCTCGGCGTCCGCCCGGCTGTTCACCCGGTGGATATTGATCAGCGTGCTCGGCACCTGCGTGTGCGGCCCGCGGAACTGGGTGATGACGAAGTCGTGGTGGCGGAACGCATCCCGGGCCAGCAGGCGCTCGAGGTTGAGCTTGTAGAGGTCCCAGGACAGCTGCTCGTCCGCCGGCAGGGCGTCGCGGTCGAAGGTCTGCAGCCGCGCGAGGCGGCGCTCGTTGATGGCGCGGGTCTCTTCCTGGAAGGCCTCGGAGACAGAATTCCACTGGTCGTTCCAGGTCTTGATGCCGCGGTAGGTCGCGGTCAGCGGGTAGCGCGCCATGTCCTCGGCATAGGCCTCGTCGAGGAAGGCGCGGAAAGCGGACACGGCGGCCTCGCCGCGGTCGTTGGGGCCACTGGAAGCCGCCGGGCCGCCGTCCTGGCCGCAGGCCAGGAGGCCGGCGGCGAGGAAAAAGGCCAGGGGCAAGCGAAAGGCTCGAAACACGGGATGCTCCTTACTGGCTGTGCGTGAAGAACTGGCTGGCGTGAAAAGCTAGGGGGCGGACGGAACCGCCGAGGCTGCGCATGATGAACCAGCGGGGACCGGATTGCCAACGCCCCCGGGGCCTGGCCCGCTGGACAGGCGAGGGGCGCATGCGGATACTGTATGAATGTACAGTATTTATCGTAAGCTGGCCGGGCTTTCCCCTCGCCCGCCGCGCACCGGGGTGCAGCCTTGACCCTGTGGCTGTGCCTGCGCTTTCCGCGACTGGCGCTGGAGTGCCAGGACAACAGCGGCGAGCGCCCGCTGGCCCTCGTGGAGCGGCAGCGGCTGCTGCAGGTCAACGATGCCGCCGCCGCCCTGGGGCTGGCGCCGGGCCAGGGCGTCGCCACGGCCCGGGCCCTCGCCGGCGACGAGCTGCAGCTGCTGGCCCGGGACCCGGGCCGGGAGGCCGACAGCCTGGAAGAGCTGTGCTGCTGGGCCTACGGCATCACGCCCGGCCTGCACCGCTGGCGCGAGGACTGCCTGCTCCTCGAGGTCGGCGGCTGCCTGCGCCTGTTCGGGGGCATCGCCGCGCTCCTCGGCAGCGTCGACCGGGGCCTCGCGCAGCGCGCCCTTGGCTGCCGCCGCGGCCTCGCACCGACGCCGAAGGCGGCCTGGCTGCTGAGCTTCGCCGGGGAACCGGCCGCCAGCGCCATCGAGCAGCCCCTCGAGGAGCGGCTGGCGCCGCTGCCCCTCGCCCGCCTGGCAGCCCTGCTCCCGGCGCTCGGGGCTCTGGAAGAAGCCGGCCTCGCGCGCCTCGGCGATGTCCTCGCCCTGCCGGAGCGGGCCCTCGGGCGGCGCTGCGGCCGCGAGGCCGTGACCCTGCTGCAGCAGGTGACCGGCCGCGCCCATGACCGCCAGCCCGCTTTCCGGCCGCCGCTGCGCTTCCGCGCCCGGCACCGCTTCGGCTACGAAGTGACCGGCAGCGAAGAGCTGCAGCCGGCGATCCGCCGCCTGCTCGACGCCCTGGTCGCCTTCCTGCGCAATACGCAGCAGCAGACCGGCACCCTGCACTGGCATTTCATCGGTGTTCGCGGGCAGCGCCAGGCGCTCACGGTACGCGCCAGCGCGGACACCGGCGACGCGGCGACCTGGGCCGGGCTCACCCGCACGCGCCTGGAGCGCTATCCACTGGCCGGGGGCGCGGAGACCCTGGTCCTCAGCTGCGACGACCTGGCGCCGGCCACCCCCGGCGGCGGCGACCTCTTCGCCGAGGCCGGGGCAGAGCCCCTGGCCAGCCTCCGCGACCGGCTGCGCAACCGCCTCGGGCAGCAGGCCATCCGCCACCTCGCCTGCCGCAGCGAGCACCTGCCGGAGCTGGCTGCGGCAACCAGCGCCGAGCCCGCCGCGACCGGCGAGGCAGCCTGCGGCACCCTGCGCCCCTTCTGGCTCATGCCGGAGCCCGTGCCGCTGCGCGCCGGCGACGACGGCAGCCTCCACGGCCACGGCCGCCTGGTGCTGCTGCACGGGCCGGAACGCATCGAGGACAACTGGTGGGAAGCGCCCGTGAGCCGCGATTACTTTGTCGCCGAGGGCCGGGACGGCGGCCGCTACTGGGTCTTCCGGGACCGGCGCCGGGACCGCTGGTACCTGCAGGGGGTTTTCAGCTAGGCGGGCTGGGTGAAGAGCACATCCTCGAGGAACCAGGCGGCCAGGGCATGCCGGCCCTCCAGGCCCGATTTCGCATAGATGCTGGAGGCCTGCTGGCGCACGGTCTTCTCGCGGGTATCGCGCACGGCGGCGATCTCGCGGAGGCTCAGTCCCTTGAGGAGCAGCATGGCCACCTCCTGTTCGCTGCGGGTCAACTGCCAGTTCGTGAACTGGCGGAGCACCGCCTCGCCATGGCGCTGCCGGGCTTCGCGCAGTTCCGCATCCAGGGAGGCCAGCCGCTCCCGGGAGAGGCTGAGCGAGGCCGCGAGTTGCCGCTGCTCACGGGTACGCCGCCGAAACTCACCGATCAGGTAAACACAGCCGAAAAGCGAGAGAAGCAGGAGGGTCCATTCCTGGGCGAGATGGGCGACGGGCAGATCCATGTCCATGTCGGCCAATACATCGACCAGCTTCAGCAGCACGATGGCCCCGAGCAGCAGGGCAATCAGGAGGTCTTTCATTTTTTCTCCGGATAACAGGTACTTGGCCTCATGGGACATATACCCTACAGCGACCGAGGGGGCACCTGCCGGATGGTAGCGGCCCCGGAACCCGCCTAGGCTGGCACAGATAGCCACGGACCGCGCCCATGTTACGAGAAGTGTACCGATCGACGCCACGACCCTGCCTGCTCCTTGCCGCCCTGCTTGCTGCGGCCACCCCGGGGGCGGCCGCCGACCTCGAGGATGCCCTCGCCGGCGCTCTCGAGCGCGCAGGCCCGCTCGGGGACACAGCGCTACCGGCCGCCAGCAGCTGGCTCTCCGGCGTCCCGACCTTCTCTGCCAGCTATGTCGACAGCCAGGAACCGCTGGGCACCGACGAGGCCGAGGTGAGCCTCAACCTGCCGATCAAGTCCGCCGCGCGCCGGCGCCTCGACGGCGAACTGGAAGCGCAGGCCGGCGACTACGCCGAGGCCGCCGCCGCCTACCGGCGCTGGCTCTATGCCGGCCAGGTGCGCGAGGCGGCCTGGGCCCACCGCCTGGCGGCTCTCGACCTCGCCGCGGCGCGCGAGCGGCGCAGCCTGCTCGCCGAGCTGACCGACCGCCTGGGCCGCCTCGCCGACAGCGGTGCCATTCCCCGCTACACGGCGCTGATCACCGCCCGCTCCCTGGTCGATGCGGAGCTCGCCGTCGACGAGGCGGCGCGGGCCCTGGAGCGGGAGGAAACCCTCTTCCAGGCGCTCACGGGTCTGGCGAGCCTGCCCAGGGAGCTCGGCGAGGACGAGCCGCCGCCAGCCGCCCCGGAGTGGCAGGGCCACCCGGCCCTGCGCCGCCTCGAGGCGGCCCGCGCGCAGGAGCGCACCCAGCTCGCCCTGGCCGCCCCGGCCAGCGCCAGCTGGAACCTCTCCCTTGTCGCCCGCGAGTTCGAGGGGCCGCAGTTCACGGAGGACCAGTACGGCCTCGCCGTGGAGATGCCCCTGAACTTCCTCGGCACCCAGAGCAGCAGCAACCGCAGCCAGCAGAGCACGGCCCGGCGCGACTACCTCATCGCCCGGGACCAGCTCTGGCTGTCGCTGCGCCGGCAGTGGGACACGCTCCGCGCCGAGGCGGAGCACCTGGACCGGCGCCGGGAACTGCTCGCTGAGGCGGCGCTGCTGGCGGACCGGATCGAGGCCCAGGTCACCGCCCTCGAAGCCAGCAACGAGATCGAGGCGGAGCTGCGCCTGCAGCGCCTGCTGGATGTACTGGACACCCGCGCCGCGCTGGCGCGGACCGACGCCCTGATCGGGCGCAACGCGGCGCGCCTGCGCCAGGCTGCCGGGAGGACCCCCTGATGCGCACCACCCTGTTCCTGCTCCTCTGTGTCGCCGGCTTGGCCCGCGCCCAGGACGTGCCCCTCGCTGCCCTCGGCGACCTCGCCCTGCGCTTCGCGCCGGCGACCGCGATCGACCGGGTGCCCGGCGCCCCGCTCCGCGGCGTCGTCCGCGCCCGCGGCGGCGAGGACTACCGGGTGCTGCTGCCACGGACCGCCCACCGGGCGAGCTTCGTCGCCGTGCCCGGCCAGCCCGTCGCCGCCGGCGAGCCGGTGGTGCGTCTCGAGGGGCCGGAGATCCACCACTGGCAACTCGAGTTCGAGGCGGTCACCGAGCGCCACGCCCTCGCCGAGGCCCGCTACGACCGCAACCGGCCCCTCTACGAGGACGGCGCCCTCCCCGCAGAGCGCTGGGCGGCGATCCAGGACAGCTACCTCGAGCTCAGCCTCGAGTACGAGCACATGCGCCATTTCGGCGAGCTCCTCCGGCCCGACGACGACCCCGACAGGCTCCTGGTCGGCGCCCCCATCCGCGGAACGCTTCACTTTGATTCGCGCAGCCCGGCGCGCAGCGAGGGGCAAGTCCTGTTCTCGGTCGTTCCCGACGATGCCCTGCGTGTCCAGGTCGAAGTACCCGTCGACCGGGCGGAGAGCCTCCGCGACCTCGCCGCCGGCGACTGCACCCTCGCCATCGCCAGCATCGACCGGGTCGCCGACGGCTTCTTCGTGGCGGCCTGGAGCGAGCCGCTCAGCGGCGACTGCCGCTGGACGCCGGGCACGGTGCTCAGCATCAGCCCCCGCTACACCGCCGCTGCGCTGGTCGTGCCGCGGGCCGCGCTGTTCCAGTGGCAGCGCGAGCCCCATGTCTTCGTGCGCGACGGCGACCGGCTGCATGCCCGGCCGGTCACGGTGCTCGGCGATACGGCCGGCGGCTACGCCGTCGCCCGGGATCCGGCGCTGGCGGACCGCGAGGTGCTCGTTGCCTCGGTGAGCGCCGCGCAGGGCATGCTCCTCGGCCTGGGGAGCGAATGATGCTGCCCGCGATCATCCGCTTCTCCCTCACCCAGCGCCTGTTCGTCGCCGTCCTCGCCCTGGCGGTGACCGGCCTCGGCCTGCGCGCCTGGCTGCAGCTGCCCATCGACGCCTTCCCGGATATCGCCCCGACCCAGGTCAAGGTGATCCTGAAAGCCCCGGGCATGACCGCGGAGGAGATCGAGCGGCGAGTGACCTACCCGATCGAGACCGAGCTTCTCGGTATTCCGCGCCAGGCCATGCTGCGCTCGACCACGAAGTACGCGATCACCGCCATCACCCTCGACTTCGTCGAGGGCACGGACATCTACTGGGCCCGGCAGCAGGTCAACGAGCGCCTGGCCAACGTCCGCGACCGGCTCCCCGCCACCGTGGAGGGCGGCGTCGCGCCCATGAGCACCCCGCTCTCGGAAATGTTCATGTTCACCGTGGAGAACCCCGACCTGGATCTCATGGAGAAGCGCCAGCTCCTCGACTGGGAGCTCCGGCCCGTACTGCGCACTGTCGCCGGGGTCGCGGACGTCAACATCCTCGGCGGCTACGCGCGCAGCTACCAGGTCACCCCGGACAGCAATCGGCTGGCGCAGCTGGGCCTCGGCCTCGAGGACCTGCGCCGCGCCATCGAGAACAACAACCGCAACGTCGGTGCCGGGCGGATCAGCCAGGGCAACGACGTGCTGGTGGTGCGCACCGAGGGCCGCCTGCGCGGTGCCGCGGACCTCGCCGCTGTCCCCGTACCCGCGCCCTCCGGCGACTTCTACCGCCTCGAAGATCTCGCCCGCGTCGAGATCGGCCACCTGGCGCGCTACGGCGCGGTGACCCGGGACGGCGAGGAGACCGCAGAGGCCCTGGTGATCGCCCTGAAGGATGCCAACACCGGCGCCGTGGTGGAGGGCGTGAAGGCAAAGCTCGCCGAGCTCGAACGGAGCATGCCCCCGGGCACGACGCTGAACGTGTTCTACGACCGCGCGCGGCTGATCGACACGGCCATCGGCACGATCACCAGCGCGCTGGTACAGGCGGTGCTGCTGGTCATCGGCCTGCTGGCCCTGTTCCTCGGCAACCTGCGCGCGGCCCTGGTCGTGTCCCTGTCGCTGCCGCTGGCTGCGCTGGTGACCTTCCTGCTCATGGACCTGACGGGGCTGTCCGCCAACCTCATGAGCCTCGGCGGGCTGGTAATCGCCATCGGCATGATCGTGGACTCCTCCGTCGTCGTGGTCGAAAACACCGTCACGCGGCTCGCGGAAGAGGCACCGCTGCCGCGGCTGCACGTGATCTACCGCGCGACCAAGGAAGTCGCCACGCCGGTCGTATCCGGGACCGTGATCGTGCTGATCGTGTTCTCGCCGCTGCTGACCCTGACCGGCCTGGAGGGCAAGCTGTTTACACCGGTCGCCCTGACCATCGTCTACGCCATGCTGGCGGCGCTGGTCATCGCCCTGACCCTCGTGCCCATTCTCGCCTCGCTGCTGCTGACCGCGGAGTCGGCCACGGTGCCGCGCTTCATGCAGCGGCTGCAGGCCTTCTATACGACCACCCTGCGCCGGGTACTTGCGCGGCCCGCGCCGCTTGCGGCGGTCCTCGCGGTGCTGCTCGCCATCAGCGCGGTGCTGGCCGCGATCGTCGGCAAGACGTTCATGCCGGTGATGGACGAGGGCGACATCATCGTCCAGTTGGAGAAGTCACCGACCATCACCCTGGCCGCCTCCGTGGACCTCGACGAGCAGATCGAGACGGCACTCCTCACCGGCGTGCCGGAAATCCGCCAGGTGGTGGCGCGCACCGGCTCCGACGAGCTCGGCCTCGACCCCATGAGCCTGAACGAGACGGATATCTTCATGGAGCTGGCGCCGCGCGACGAGTGGGCGGCGGCGGACAAGGCCGCCATCGAGGACAGCATCCGCACCGTGCTCGCGCGTTTTCCCGGCATCAACACCACTTTCACGCAGCCGATCCAGATGCGCGTGTCGGAGATGCTCACGGGCACCAGCGGCGATGTGGCCATCAAGCTCTTCGGCGATGACCTGGCCACGCTCGCGGACCTCGTCGAGCGCAGCGCCGCAGTGGCGCGGGGCATCGAGGGCGCGGTGGATGTCAAGGCCGCGGTGACCGAGGGCGGCAAGTTTCTCGCCGTGCGCGTGCGCGGCGAGGTCGCGGCGCGGCACGGTCTCGACACGGAGGCCCTCGCCGACCGCCTGCGGGCGGGCCTCGAGGGCCTGGGGGTCTCGGAGATCATCGAGGGCCGGCGGCGCACCCCGGTGGTCTTCGCCGCCCCGGCCGGCGCGACGGACCGGCCCGCAAGCCCCGCTGCCCTCGCGCAGCGGCCCGTGGTGCTGCCCGACGGCAGCGTCGCGCCGCTGGCGACGCTGGCCAGCATCAGCTACGAGGAGGGGCCGCTGCTCATCGAACGCGAGCAGGGCCGCCGCTTCGGCGCCATCACGCTGAACGTTACGGGCCGGGACGTGGTCGGCTTCGTCGACGAGCTGCGCGCGCAGCTGCGCGAGCGCGCCCCGCTGCCCCCGGGTTACAGCGTCGCCTTCGGCGGCGAATTCGAGAACCAGCAGCGCGCCATGCGCAATCTGCTGCTGGTGATCCCCGTGGCGCTCGCCCTGATCCTGATCATCCTGTTCACCACCTTCCGCTCCCTCGTGCGGGCCGGCCTCATCCTCGGCAATATTCCCTTCGCCCTCATGGGCGGCATCATGGCGCTGTTCGCGAGCGGCGAGTACCTGTCCGTTCCCGCCTCCGTGGGCCTCATCGCCCTGCTCGGTGTGGCGGTGCTGAACGGCGTGGTGATGCTGAGCTACTTCGAGCAGCTGCGCAGCGCGGCCCTGGGCCTCGAGGAGCGCATCCTGCGCGGCGCCGGGCAGCGGCTGCGGCCGATCCTGATGACCGCCACCACCGCCATGTTCGGCCTGCTGCCCCTGGTCTTTGCCAGCGGCCCGGGCGCGGAAATCCAGCGGCCGCTGGCGATCGTGGTCATCGGGGGGCTGCTGACCTCCACCCTGACCACCCTTTACCTGCTGCCGGTGTGCTACCAGTTTGCGGAGGGCAAGCGCCATGACTGATCCCCGACTCCTCGTCCTCATGGTGCCGAGGGACCGGCGCGACGATTTCGTCGATGTGCTGATGGGCTGGGAGGCCCTCTCCGGCTTCACCCTGCTGCCGGCCCTCGGCTTCAGCCGCGAGCACAGCCACTTCAGCATCCCCGAGCAGGTGGCCGGCTACCGGGACTTCGATCGCTTCGAGATCCTGGCGGAGGCCCTTGAGCTGCCGCCGCTGCTCGAGCGCCTGTCGGCAACCTGCGGCCGCGAGCGACTGCGCTACTGGGTGTCCCGGGTTTCCGCGGCGGGGCACCTCCCGCACTCCCCGGACGCGGGCTAGGCCCCCTGAAGCCGCGCCGGGTTAGCGACGGGCATTGCCGGGACACCCCGGCGAACCCGCCTCCCCGGCCGCGGAATCCTCAAATATGAATATTTTGTGACAAAACGGTTACAGATTTGCCTTTCGGGGGGTCGCAGGGTAGGGTTTTAACCAGTGCCTAGCATGGCATCGTTACATTAATGTTACAGGGACGTGAATTTATCGCCGTGAGGCGAAGGAGTCTGACCATGAAAACGAAAACACTGAGCATCCTCGGCGCCCTGGCCCTGCCCCTCGTAGCAGGTACCGCCTACGCCGAAATCACCCAGGATTGCATCCTCGAAGGCAACGTCGACAAGCGCAAGGCCGCCCAGCTCGGCCAGGATGTCTACGTGAAGTTCCGCAGCGCCGAAGCCGGCGAGGCAGCGCCCTGCGATATGAGTCGCAGCAATCGCAGCCGCCGCGTGCAGTTCAAGGCGCCGAGTACCGATGACATCACCGATGCGCCCCACGGCGCCGCGGTGAAATACCGCTACATCGAGCGCGACAACCAGCGCGGCCAGTGGCAGCTGATCGAGCGCTCTGACGGCGCCATCTGACGGCGCCGCCGCCCGGCCCCGGGAAGAGCCAGAAGGGCCGGGCGGCGTTTCCCGCTGGCTCAGGGCGCCTCGTTCCTCGACTGGTCGACCCAGACCAGGTCGTCCGTTGCGAACCCGAGGGCCTCCGCCCTGGCCACGAAGCGCTCTTTGAGCGCCTCATCCACCGTCGGCGTGCGCGCCAGCAGCCAGAGGTAGGAGCGGTTGAAGCCGGACACGAAGGCATACTGGTAGTCGGTCTTGTCCAGTTCGAAGACCACGTAGGAGCCGTAGAACGGGCCGAAAAAGGACACCTTCAGGTGCCCCGTAGCCGGCCCCTGGACGAAGCGGGCGACGCCTTCAGCCTCGTCCCATTCGCCTGCCTCCAGGTCGTAGCCCCGGTTGAGCACCCGCACCGAGCCATCGTCGTTGAGACTGTAATTGGCGTTCACGCCATCGAGGCCGCGCTCGAAGCTGTGGTCCAGCCGGGCGATCTCGTACCAGCGGCCGAGGTAGCGCTCCACCTCGAAGCCCTCGACCGGCTCCACGCCATCGGGCATGCCGGTACAGCCGGCGAGGACAGCGACGAGCAGCGCGACGATCAGGCGGTGCAGCATGGGATTCTCCCGGCAGGCTGGAGCGGCCAGTATAGCGGCCCCGCCGGCGGCCGCCGTTGATATCGCTCAAGGGCGCGCAGCGCCCTCGTGCAGCTGACCGCGCATTACGGCGCGGCGGGTAAAGACCGGGCCGACGATCTCGAAGACCACCGTGGAGCTGATGACCAGGGTCAGGAGCAGGGTCCGGTACTCCGGCAGGTGGTTTGCGGCAACCAGGGCCATGCCGATGGCGACGCCCGCCTGGGGCAGGAGGGCGTAGCCGAGTTGCAGGCCCGAAGGGCCATCGATGCCGGCCGCGAGCCCGCCGAGCCGTGCGCCGGCCACCTTGCCCAGGGAGCGCAGCCCGAGATAGCACGCCCCGATGAGCCCGATCTGCGCCAGTGCCACGACATCGAGGCTCGCCCCCGCCAGCACGAAGAAGAGCAGCAGGAACGGCTCTTCGATGTCCTCGATCGCGTGAAAGGGATACTCGTGGTGCCGGGCAAGGTTGGCAACGACCGCGCCGAGGGTCATGGCCGAGATCAGGAAGGATACTTCCAGCCAGAGCGCGAGGCCGCCGCAGAGAAACACGAGGCCCACGGCCTCGGAGAGGATCGGCTGGCCGGGGCGTACCCGGCCCGTCAGGAAGGCCGCCGGCACACCGAGGGCGCCGCCGAGGAACAAGGCACCGAAAACCTCTCTCAGCGCCGCGAGCACGAAACCGGTTTCGCCCGCAGCGCCAACCGCCGCCGTCGCCAGGGCCATGCCGGCACTGAACAGGACCAGGGCCCAGACATCATCGAGGGCGACGATGGCCAGCAGTGCCCGACTGAAACGGCTGTCGCTGCCGGTTTCCTGCACCACGTCGAAGACCGCCGTGGCGTCCGTCGCCGAGGCGATGCAGCCGACCACCAGCGCCACCGGCAGCGGCAGCCCGAGGGCCCAGAGCCCGCCGCCGACCAGCGCCGCCGTTACCAGTGCCGCCACCAGGGAGACGGAGAGCACCTCGGCACTCGCGCTGCGCAGCTGCGCCGGGGTGAGCTGACCGCCGAGGAGGAAGCCGACCATGACCAGGGCCATGTCCGCCACCACGGGAAAGAGTTCGCTGACTTCGGCCGGGACCAGGCCGAACCCCGCCTCGCCGATGAGCACGCCGAACAGCAGGAGCAGCGTGACCCGGGGCAGGAACGTACGCCGGCCGACGGTCGAGGTCACGAGTCCGAGCAGGAAGACACCGCCGAGGGTCAGCAGGAGCTGGTAGGACGTGCCGAAACCTTCCATCAGTCGCTCGTGCCCTGCCGTCCCGTCATGGTGCCTCCCCGCCGTCGCACGGGGCGAGTATACCGCCCCGTGCCGCCGCGCCACTGGATTTTCCCGCGGCCATGACGGATCGTTACGCCATGGGCAGCAAGCACGAAGAGATCGAGTTCAAGGCCGGCGTCGATGCCGCCACCCTGGCGCGGCTGCGCCGGCACCGGGCCCTGCGCCCCGCCACCGTGGGCCGCGCCGGCACCGGCAGGCTGCTCTCGATCTACTATGATGCCGGCGACCTGCGGCTCATGCAGGCGGGCCTCTTCCTGCGCATGCGCCGCAGCGGGGGCCGCTGGGAGCAGACGGTCAAGGCGGCGCGGCTGGCCCTGCCCGGGCTGCAGCGGGTCACGGAGGTCACGGACCCGGCCGACAGTCCGAACCCGTCGCTGGCCCGCGTCTCGCACGGCGCCCTGCGCCGGGCGCTCGAGGACGCGCTGGCCGGCGCGGCCCTGCAGCCCGTCTGCCGCTCCGACATCCACCGCACCACGCGGCTGCTGGAAACACCGGAGGGTCGCGTCGAGCTCGCCTTCGACCGGGGTTCAGTCAGCGCCGGCGACGTGGTGGATGCCTTCTGCGAGGTGGAAATCGAGTGCATCGACGGCGGCGCCGAACCGGCCTGGAACTGGGCGCAAACCCTCCTCGAGGGGGAACCCGCCCGCCTCGTCCAGCCGAGCAAGGCCGCCCGCGGCTTCACCCTCGCGGGCGGCGGTGAACCGCTGCGCGCTGCCGTCGACCGCAGCAACCCCTCAGAGCTCGGTCCGCAGCGCGATACGGAGGCCGCCGTGGCGGCGATGCTCGCGCAGCTGGCGCGCAGCATCGCCGAGAACCTCTATATCGTGTTCACCCGCGACGACCCCGGGGGTCCCCACCAGCTGCGCGTGGCCCTGCGCCGCCTGCGCGCCCTGCTCCGGGCGACGGACGGCCTGCTGCGCAAGGGCGCCGACGAGGGCATGGCGCGCCGCGCCCGGGATCTCGGCCGGCTCCTCGCCCCCCTGCGCGATACGGACGTACTCACGGCGCTCCTCCTGGAGGCGGGGCACGACGACGAGCTCGACGCTGCGCTGGTCGCGCGCCGGCACGCCGTGCGCGCGGCGGTACGCGACGCGCTGCGGGAGGCCGGCGCCACCGGCTTCGTGATCACGCTACTCCGCCTCGTGGACGAGGGCGGCTGGATGCCGCTCGGAAAGGGCCGCCGCAGGCGCCTGCGACAACCGCTGGCCACGGCCCTCGGCCCCGCGCTGGATACGCAGTGGTCGAGGGTGAGGCGCCACGGGAAGGGTTTCGGCAAGCTGGACGCCGCCGCGCGCCATCGCCTGCGCAAGGACCTGAAGGTCCTGCGCTACATGCTCGAACTCGCGGCGCTCGACCCGGAGGCGCCGCCGCCCTCCCGGCTCCTGAAGACCCTGGGACGCCTGCAGGACGCACTGGGTGTGCTGAACGATGCCGACAATCTCGCCGGCCAGCAGCTCACCCTGGACGACCCGGCACTGGCCCGCGCCCTGGCCCGGCGGCAGGCCCGGCTGCCCATGCTGAAGAAGGCCGCCAGGACAAAGCAGCTGGCGAAAGCGCGCCGTGCCTGGGACAGGCTGCACGAGCGCTGGTACCGCTAGTGTCCTGTCCGGTGGATGTAGCGAAAGGTGAGGTTCACGCGCGGACCGCAGGGCCGCGCCTGCCGCGGGAGCTCGTGCTTCCAGTTCGCCTGCGTGTCCCCGGCCATCACCAGCACACTGCCCGGGGGCAGCGGCAGTTTCAGCGCCTTCACCGCCTTGTCGTGGCGGTGCTTCAGGCGGAAGGGGCGCGGCTCACCGAGGCTCAGGGACGCGATCACCGGCCGGTCGCCGAGTTCCCGCTCATCGTCCGCGTGCAGGCCCATGGCATCCTGCTGGTCCCGGTAGTAGTTGAGCAACACGCTGTTGAAGGGCGCACCGGCGAGCGCCTCCATGCGCCGGCGGAGGTCGTCCAGGCGCATCGTCCAGGGCAGCGGCTCGAGCGTCGTCCCCGAATAGCGGTAGCTCGCACCGGGGTCACCGTACCAGGCAAACAGGCGCGGCTGCCGGTAGCGCTTGCCGAAGAGCATCACGTCGCCGGTCCGCCAGGGCGTGTCCCGCAGCAGTTCCTCGAGCAGGGCATCGCTGGCGAGGCCGAGCGCCACCGCGCGGTGCAGCACCAGCGAGGCGCCGGGGGCACTGATCACTTCCGATGAGGTTTCCGGGAAAAGATCCATGGCACAATTATGAAGCGAACGAGAATGCCGACCCAGGCGGGCCGGCGCCCGCCGCCCGACCGCTGACCGCTGACCGCTGACCGGGAGCCTGCCGTGACTACCGCGCCGACCCCGCCGGGGGGCCGCATCCTTCTCCTCGACGTGCTGCGAGGCTTTGCGGTCCTCGGCATCCTGCTCATGAACATCATCGGCTTCGGCCTGCCCTCGCCGGCCTATTCCCATCCCGGCTTCGACCTGTCCGCCGCGCTGTCCCCGGACCTCATCGCCTGGGCCACGGTCGAGATCCTCGGCGAGGGCTGCATGCGCGGGCTCTTCTCCCTGCTCTTCGGCGCCAGCCTGCTGCTCTTCACCACCGGCGACGGCGCCAGGGGCGCGGCGGTCCACTACCGGCGCATGGGCTGGCTGCTGGTCTTCGGCCTCATCGATGCCTACCTGCTCCTCTGGTTCGGCGACATTCTCGTCTGCTACGCAGTCTGTGGCGCCCTCCTCTACCCGCTGCGCAACGCCCGGGCGCGCACGCTGCTCGTGCTCGCCGCCCTGGTCGCGCTGCTCAGTACGGCACTCTACAGCGCGCTCCACCTGGTGCTGCAGTTCGCCCGCGATGCCCACGAGGCGCTGGCTGCCGGCGCCGATCCGGCCACGCTACCGCGGGAGTTCGAGAGCGCCGCGGCCGGCTGGCGGGAATTCAGCGCTCCCTACCTGGTCGGGGCGGAGGCGGTGCAGGAGGAGCTCAGCCAGCGCCGCGGATCCTACGCCAGCGCCTTCGCCTGGAACCTGCCGCAGGTGAACAGCATCCTCTTCTTCGTGAACCCCGTGTTCCTGCTCTGGGACGCGCTGATGATGATGCTGCTCGGCATGGCGCTGTACCGGCTGGCAATCCTCCGTGGCGAGGGCTCCCCGCGAACCCTTCGCGGGCTCATGCTCGGCGGCTTCGCCCTGGGCCTGGCGGTGAACGGCTGGGAGGTGGCCCGCGCCATCGCCGGGGGCCTGGACCTGATGGGAACGTTCGCGCAGCTGCAGTGGAGCTACCACCTCGGCCGCTTCGGCATGACCCTCGGCTATCTCGGCCTGGTCGCCTGGCTCCTGCGCCACGGCAGGCTCGCCGCCCTCACCCGGCGCCTCGCCGCCGTCGGGCGCATGGCCCTCAGCAACTACCTGCTGCATTCCCTGGTCGCGCTGTTCCTGTTCACCGGTGCGGGGCTGGGCCTCGTGGGGGAACTGGGGCGGGCGCAGCTGTACCTCATGGTCCTTGCCCTGTGGGCGCTGCAGCTGTGGCTGAGCCCCTGGTGGCTGGCGCGGCACCGCTTCGGGCCGCTGGAGTACCTATGGCGCCTGCTCACCTACCTGCGCGTACCAGCGCCGCAGCCGGCGGTGCCGGTGCCGGAACACCGCCCGGTAGACCGGCGCGAGCAGTGAGCCGAGTCCGGGCAGGCGGCAGGCGAAGACCACCCGGTCCTCCACGAGCGTCCCCTCCGGCACCGCCCGCAGCAGCCGCTCGTGCCGCCAGCTGCGCATGACCAGCGAGCTCGAGCGCTCGTAGAAGCCCGCCTCCCCCGTGGCCTCCAGGCGAAAGTGGTGGAGGTCCAACGGCAGTACGCCGAACAGCAGAATGACACTCCGAAACAGCGGCCGGCCTACCGGCCAGGCGGGCAGGGGCCGCTCGCCCCAGGGCGCCGGCAGCGTCATGCGCAGCCAGGGACCCAGCTCGGCGTTCACCGCCGACGGGCGGAGCAAGCGCGCCGACGCGTCCGCCAGCGGCAGCGCCAGGGTCGAGGAAAATACGAAGCCGGGCACGGCGTCGGCGGGGCTGGCGTCAGGCCTGCTCGGCGACCTGCGTGGTACCCCCGGCCAGCGCGGTGGCCTCGATCTCGATCTCCAGCTCGGGCAGGGCCAGCGCCTTCACCTCGACGATCGTGTCCGCCGGGTACGGTGGCGTGAAGTGGCGCTCGCGCAGGGCGACGATGTCGGGGAAGCGGGCCATGTCCGTGAGGTAAATCGTGACCTTGATGACCTGGGCGAGGCTGGAGCCACCGGCTTCCAGCACCTCCGCCAGGTTCGCGAACACCTGCTCCGCCTGCGCGGCGAAGTCGCCCACGCCAACCAGGTTGCCGCGCTTGTCGATGGCCGCCTGGCCCGAGGTGATCACCAGGTCGCCGACGCGAAAGGCCTGCGAAATCCGGTAGGGGGCGAGCGGGTCCGGCTCGGTACTGACTTGCACTGCATCCATGGTCGATCGATCTCCTCGTTACGAACGGCCTCTCTCAGGCGACGTTTTCAAGCAACGTCCGGGCTACAGCGGGAACCTTAGCGGCGCAGCCGCCGCGTTGCCGGGTTCAGCCGCCGGCGGGCGTCAGCCGCAGCAACCGACCCTGGCTGCTGCGGCGCTCATCCTCGAGCACCCAGAGGGCGCCGTCCGGCCCCTCGACAACGCTGCGGATCCGCGCACCCATGGGGTAGCGCGCCACCTCCTCCGCGCTGTCTTCACCCAGGCGGATGCGGACAATGGCCTGGGACGACAGGCCGGCGGCCAGCGCATCCCCGCGCCAGTCCGCGAACAGGTCGCCGCGGTAGATCATGAGGTCGCCGGGCGAGATGACCGGGGTCCACCAGGCCTTCGGCGCCTCGAACTCCGGGCGGGTATCGTGGTCGGGGATGGGGCGTCCGTCGTAGTGCTCCCCGTTCGAGACGACCGGGTAGCCGTAGTTGGCGCCGCGCTGGATAAGGTTCAGCTCGTCCCCCCCGGCCGGGCCCATCTCGATCGCCCAGAGCCGGCCCTCGTCATCGAGGGCGATGCCCAGCGGGTTGCGGTGGCCGAGGGACCAGATTTCATCGTACACGGCGACATCATCGACCAGCGGCTCCTCGCTGAGGTAATCGACGAACGGGTTGTCCGCGGGCACGGAGCCGTCGTCGTGTAGGCGGATCATCTTGCCGAGATTGGCCTGCATGTCCTGCGCCGGCGTGAATTTCTGCCGGTCGCCGGAGGAGATCCACAGGTAGCCCTCGTCGTCGAACAGCAGCCGGTGGCCGTAGTGGCCGTACCCGAGCACCTTCGGATACTGGCGCCAGAGTACCTCGACGTCCCGGAGCACCGGGCTCCGGCCGCCGGTATCCAGCACGCCGCGAGCGACGACAGCACCTCGCGTGTCGCCGGTGCCGCTCTCGACGTAACTCAGGTAGACGAGGCCGTTCTGCGCGAAGTCCGGGTGCAGGACGACATCCCCCAGGCCGCCCTGGCCGCCGTAAGCCACGTCGGGCAGGCCGGCCACGGGGCCGGCCTTGTCGCCATCCCGGGAAACGACGAAGAGGTTGCCTTTTTTCTCCGTCACCAGCATCCGGCCGTCCGGCAGGAAGGCCAGCGCCCAGGGCTCGTCGAAGTCGGCAATCACCTCGCGCTCGAAGGGCTCACCGGCCGCGGCGCAGGCGAGAACCGGCAGGAGCGCGAGGACGCAAAGGAGGTAGCGGAACGTGGACATAGGCTGGCTCCTCGAGACTGGGTGGTGGATGGCCGTTAACCCCTGACTCTAGCGGAACCCCGCCAGTGCCGCCAGCGAGGCACCGTGGCGAGGGAACCTGTTATCGTTCGCCTCTCGCCCCGACCCAGGCCGCACTGCATCGGTATGTTCGCCCGCTTACGCCAACGCCGCCGTCGCGCCCGCCGCGCGCGGCGCCTGTGGCAGACCCGGATCCGCTTCGGCGCCTGGCACGCCGCCTGTCGCCGCCTGCCGGCCCTCGCTTACCTGGACCGGGCCCGGCGCGTGCGGCTGCGCGTGCTCGCCGGCCTGTTCCTCGCCGAGAAAACGATCGCCGGCGCCGGCGGCCTTACCGTGGACGAGCACATGGGCACGGTCATCGCGGCGCAGGCATGCCTGCCGGTACTCGAGCTGGGCCTCGAGGCGTACCGGGGCTGGCGCACGGTCATCGTCTACCCCGACACCTTCCTGGTCGACCGGCAGGAGTTCGACGAGGCCGGTGTGCTCCACGAGAGCCGGCAGGAACTGGCCGGCGAGTCCTGGGAGCAGGGCCCGGTCATCCTCTCCTGGGGCGACATCGCCTGGGATGGCCCCAACGGCGACCTCGACGGGGCGATCATCATCCACGAGTTCGCGCACAAGCTCGACATGCTGAGCGGTGGCCCCAACGGCATGCCGCCGCTACACCGGGACATGGACCCCGCCGCCTGGACCGAGGCCTTCAGCGCCGCCTATGCGGCCCTCTGCGAAGCGGTGGATGCCGGGGAGGAAACCGCCATCGACCCCTACGCCGCGGAGTCGCCGGGCGAATTCTTCGCCGTGCTGACGGAGGAATTCTTCGAGGCGCCGGCGCGGCTCCGGGCCGGTCTTCCCGCTGTCTATCGGCAGCTGTCCGGCTTCTACCGCCAGGACCCGGCGGCGGCCGCTGCCGGCGTCAGGGGAAAGCCCGGCTAGCGGGGCTGATGCCGGCCGTCGGCGGCAGCGACGAGTACCGCGTCCAGCGGCCGCCGGGGCGATGCCTCGCCCGGCTCGTCGCAGTAGCCCAGGCGGAGCAGCAGCTGCGGAAAGCCGTCGTGCGCCAGCTGGTGCTGGAGCCGGTGGCGCAGCGCCGGCAGCTGCAGCGGCTGGTTGAGGTAGCCCGCCTGCAGGCCGTGGCCTGACGCCACCAGCAGCAGGCGCTCCAGCGCCTGGCCGGCGCGGAGCCAGTCTTCGCTGCCGTCACCGGCGGTACCGATGGCGAGGAGCAGCGGCGAGGTCTCCGCCAGCGCATGATCCTTCGCGCCGACGCCGGTCCCCATATCCACCGTGCGCACGACCACCTGCGCCAGGGGCGCGGCGATGCCGGCGAGCGCCAGGCCATCGCCGCGGCGCCGGGGGTGCATCCACTGCGCCAGCTCGCGGCGCCAGTGCGGGCTGGACCATTGCATGGCATCGCCCTCGGACACCAGCGACGCGACGGCCTGTCGCTGTGCCTCGCCATCGACGATGACTGCCCAGGCGCCCTCGTCTTCCACGGCGCGCAGCAGGTCGCGGAGCACGGCCGGGGGCACCGCCCGATCGTCGAAGCGCTTGCGCAGCGTGCGCCGGCGGCCGATTTCTTCAGCGAGCGCCGCGTCGCCGGCGGTGTCGCTGCCCGGGGCAAGGTGTACCGTGGCGAGCAGATCTTCCGTGTCGCTGTCGGGCAGCAGCCGACAGGCGGCGCGCAGCCCCGCCGCGGCGGCGGCCACCCGCAGGTTGAGGAGCGCACAGCCGCAGCTGATGGTGAGCTCCCGGTCCTCCGGGTCGTTGACGGGGAGCGCCCGGGTGCGGTCCGCGAACAGGTGCACCGCGTCGTGCTCGAGCCGGAACAGCCAGGGCTGCGTGTTGTGGCTGGAGGGGGCCCGCACCGCGGCGTCCAGCAAGCTACGATGTTCCTCGTTCAGTCCGGTATTTCTTCTCTCCGCCACGGCACAGTCTCCCCGTTGTCCGATTGCCAAAACCTAAAGGTAGCAGGACAGCGGCCCGGGGACGGGCCTGCTGCTGAGCGCCTCGACCATGCTATCGTCCCTGCTATTACAACAGCGACAAGAGAACGCCATGGCCACCCCCCTGGAAATCGACGTCTTCTGGTCCTTCCGCAGCCCCTGGTCCTACCTGGCGACCCCGCGCCTGCGCGACTGGCAGGCCCGCTATGCGTTGACAGTGAACTTCCGGCCGGTCTACCCGCTGGCCATCCGCACGCCGGAGTTCTTCCACAACCAGCACCCGCAATGGCTCGGCTACTTCCTCACGGACCTCATCCGCTGCGCGGAGTACCTCGACCTGCCGATCAGCTGGCCCGAGCCGGACCCGGTCAACCAGTACGTCGATGACGACGGTGTGCGCCAGACCGGGGCGGAGCAGCCCTTCATCCATCGCCTGACCCGCCTGGGCGCCCTTGCCGCCGAGCAGGGCGACGGCATCGCCTTTGCCGACGAAATCGCCCGGGTGATCTGGGGCGGCACGAGGCACTGGCACGAGGGCGACCATCTCGCGCAGGCCGCGGCCCGCGCCGGCTTCGACCTCGCGGCCCTGGACCGGCAGGTCGAAGCGGAAGCGGACCGGCTGGAGGCCGTGATCGAGGAAAACCAGGCGGCCCACGAAGCCGCTGGGCACTGGGGCGTGCCGACCTGCGCCTTCCGCGGCGAGCCCTTCTTCGGCCAGGACCGGCTGGACGTGCTGCACTGGCGCCTACAGCAGGCGGGGCTGGCGGAACGCTAGCTGCCGGAGGGCCCTGCCGCCGGCAGGCCGCGCACCAGCAGCCAGAGAGCAAGCAGCAGCTGGCTCAGCGCCAGCGGCGCGAGCAGCAGGAAGTTCACCTCCGCGCCCAGCACTGCGCTGCCGATGGCGTACAGCTGCAGGGCTACCGCGAACAGGCCGAAGTTGGCCAGGAACCGGGGCACGAGCCGGAGGGCGAGAAGCCCCGCATAGAAGATAAACAGGCTGACACCGGACGCGAGCAGGCCGAGATAGTGGCTGGCATTGCGCAGAAGCGCCCCGAGTACCCGCACCGCGGGCCCGGGGTCGACAGCGCCGGTAGCGGCCTGCCCCAGAGTTTCCGCCACCAACACCATCGACAGCACACCGGCCTGCTCGACGACGCCGATGGCAAGCGCCACCGCGCTGAACACGAGCAGCGCCCGGCCCGGCAGCGGCCCCCGGCGGCGAAAGGGCGCCTGCGCCAGCAGGGCAATCACCACCCCCAGGCAGCCGGTAGCCAGGGCGAACAGGACGCTGCCGCGGATCGTCAGCTGCTCGGTGCGGGTCAGCGCAAGGTAGCCGTCCTCGGCGAACAGCGGCGCCGTCAACCAGAGGTTGCTGGCAATCCCGCAGCCCAGCTGCAGCAGGATCAACCCGCCGAGGATGCGTCCCAGCGTTCGATCGGTGACAGTCATGCCCGGGTCCTCGGATGAAACGCTTTGGGCATCCAGTATGCGGCAGTCGATGCCTGGCGATAACGCCATTCGTCGCAGGAACCGGTCCTTCTGGCGCGCAGCCCCGGGGGCCAAGGTCGCTGCCCGGCCTCAACCGTCAAAAACGATCCGGATCAGCCACATGAGCGCCAGGCCCCCGGCGAAGGCGAAGAGGTGCAGGACGCTGGCACCGCGCTCCTGGTGCCGCTTGACCTCCGGCACCAGGTCGGACGCCCCGATGTAGATGAAGTTGCCCGCGGCAAAGGGGACCAGGAAAGCCACGTCGATGCGGGCCGCGGCGACGTAGGCGACGAGGCCGCCGAGCAGGAAGGTCAGCGCCGACAGCACGTTGAACAGCAGGGCAAGCCGCTTCGACCAGCCTCCTTGCACAAGCACCGCGAAATCCCCCAGCTCCTGCGGCACTTCGTGGGCCGCGGCCGCGAGCCAGGCCATGATGCCGAGCCGGATATCGATGAGGAAAGTACCGCCGATCGCGAGACCACCGATGAAGTTGTGCAGGCCATCGCCAAGCAGGATGAGATAGGTCATGGGCTGCCGGCCCGTTTGCCTGGCCCGGTGGGAGTGGTGCCAGTGCAGGAACTGCTCGAGCATGAAGAACGTGAAGAAGCCGAGCAGAATCCAGACAAAGAAGCTATCGCCGTCCGCATACTGCGCCAGCCCCGCGGGAATCATGTGCAGGAAGGCGCCGCCGATGAGCGAGCCCGCGGCAAACGCCACCAGGGGCATCAGCAGCCGCTCGAGGGCGCGCTCGCTCAGCACCAGTGTGAGCGACCCCACGAGGGCGAGTGCGCTCATGAGCAGAC
Organism: uncultured Alteromonadaceae bacterium; assembly: GCA_964438205.1. Lineage (GTDB taxonomy): Bacteria > Pseudomonadota > Gammaproteobacteria > Pseudomonadales > Halieaceae > Pseudohaliea. Next base: position 3,276 of record CAYTJQ010000034.1, on the reverse strand, counting down.
CGCTACCGACGATCCAGGCCAGCGTCGGCAGGTTGTCTTCAGGCATCGGTTCCCGGCACTCGGTAGAATGCGAGCGCATTGTCGCACAGCACCGCCCGGGCGCCCGCGTCGCCCAGCGCTTCTCCCACCCGGTCGATGTCCGCCTCCGCAAAGGGCCGGGGTGCACGCGTCGAGGGCAGATCCGAACCGAACAGGAGTGCCTCCGGGTTCGCCGCGTGGAGCGCGCGCAGGGCCCCCTCCACCGGGAAGTCGACCCGGCCGAAACCCGTCGCCTTGACGCGAACGCCCCGCTCCGCCAGCGCCAGGAGCTCCGGCAGCGCGGCGCCGCTGAGACCGAGGTGGTCGATGCACACGGCGGGGAGTTCGAGCAGCGTGCGGCGCAGCGCGCCGAGCTCGGCGGCGTCGACATAGAGTTCCACGTGCCAGCCCGCCAGCTCATGGATGCGGGCCGCCATGGGTCCGAGGTCCGCCGCGGCCGCCGAGCCACCGCGGCGCAGGTTGAAGCGCACGCCCCGAACCCCGGCCGCTGCCAGCGCCAGCACCTCGTCGTCACTCACCGTTGGCGGCAGCTGTGTGACTCCTACGAACCCCTCACCCAGCTCGCGCAGCGCCGCGAGCAGGTAGGACTGGTCGAAGGCCTGGAAGGAGCCGGACACCACCGCGCCACCGACCAGCGGCCAGGCCGCCGTGCGGGCCCGGTAGTCAGGAACAGTGAAAGGCGTGGGCAAATAGCCGTCGTTCTCGACCAGCGGGAAGCGCGGGTCGATGATGTGCAGGTGGCTGTCGAACAGTGAACGCGTGTTCATGCCGGTGAGGTATCCTCGTCACCGCTGGCATCCCAACGCCCTGGACGCCGCCGAACTGGCCGTGCCAACGGTGTCGTACTCAGTCGGTCTCACGAGCGCTGGTGGCGTTGGGTCCAAACCAGGCCGCCAGCCGGGCCGCCGCCTTCTCCTTCACCGCGTCGTCGATGAACATGGCCACCGTGGCTACGGCGGCGGTCAGCGTTGCCAGGTCATCGCTGAAGCCGATCGCAGGCAGGGCGTCCGGGATGGCATCGGCCGGGAGTACCAGGTAGGCGAGCGCGCCGTAGATGACCGAGCGCGCCCAGGCCGGTGTCTGTGGCGCCCGGGCCGCGTAGTAGAGCCAGAGCGCCTTCTCGACGACCTCGCGCCCCGCCGTCGTCGCGTGCCTGCGGAGCTTTGCCCAGAAGCCGCTCTCAACGAACGCGCGGTCCGCTGCTGTCACCGGTGCTCCCAACATGGCTGTGCTCCGTGGTCTGCCACTGAACCTCATCACCGAAGCGTAGCGCAAGCACGTTCAGGCAGCGAGGGCAGGATGTTGTGGCCGGGGCCGCCGCTCACTCCTCGACCCCACCGACGGCCACGATCTGCAGGGGCGCACCGGCCTCGTCCTGCAGCTGTTGATCGTAGGCCGCCTGCAGGCCCGTCCTGTCGGCCGCGTCTTCGGCGGGGCCGTAGTCGATGAGGCGCGGGTACATGGGCGACAGGAGCGCGGCAATGATCCCGATGGCCGCGAACAGCGAGAAGGTATCCGTGTAGCCAAGCTCCCGCGCCAGCAGCCCCACCAGCGGCGACCCCGCGGCCTGCCCCAGGGCGACCGCCATGAAGGGCAGCACGGGCCCGAGCGACAGGCGCCCCGGCAGGAGCCGTATGCCCGTCATCAGGTAGAGGCCGGTCAGGCTCATGTAGGCAAGACCGAAGACCATCGCGGAAAACACCGCCAGCGTGAGCTGGCCGGGGCTCGCGGCCAGCAGCGACAGGCTCGCCGCCAGCATCATCAGCATCAGCGACTGGGTGATCGGCGGATTGTTCCGGTCCGCGAGGTCCGCCACCGCGGCGCCGCCGAGGCCGGCGAGCCCCACCGCCAGCCAGAGTCCCCCGGTCGCCGCTGCCGGCAGCGCACCGGTCCTGACCATGAGGTCCGGCGCGAAGACCCAGTAGGCCGAGGCCACAAAGCCCATGACAAAGGCAAACACGGAGAGGCGCAGCAGGCGCCACCACTGCAGGGGCGTCACGGGCGGCGGGGGCGCCGCGTCGGCGGGCGTGATGCGCGAGACGGCGGGAATGATCACGGCCGCGGCGAGGATACCGAGCGCCGCCAGCACGGCGAACACCGCGTAGGCGAAGCGCCAGTCACCGGCGAGGAAGAACACCGCGGGCACCGACAGCACCACACCGATGCTGGTGCCCGCATTCAGCACCGAGCTGACGCGCCCGTGCAGCGAGCGGTCGACCAGTACCTGCATGGCCGCCGTGAGCGCCGGCATCATGAGGCCGGTGCAGATGCCGCAGGCGAACACGCCGGCACCGAGCATGAACGCATCGTCGCTCGCGCTGATCAGCGCGAGACCCGCCGTCCCGAAGACACCGGACAGCATGGCCGCATTGCGCGCGCCCAACCGGTCAGCCGCCAGGGGCGCCACCAGGGTCGCCAGCACGAAGCTCACCAGCGGCAGCGCACCGATGACACCCACGAGCGCAGGCCGCAATGCCAGGTCGTCGCGGATCGGCGGCACGAACAGGCCGAAGGCAAAGCGCGCGATCCCGTAGCTGATGGCGACCAGCGCGGCACCGAACAGCGAGAAGCTGGTGCTGGAAAGCTCCCTGATAGCGACCTCCGCGCGCCCGGCGGCTTTGGGCGCTGGCTATGAGGACGACGGTGCCACAATCCGTACCGCAGCTGTCAACGGGCGCCGTCGGTGCCGCGATCACTCCTCCCCGAGTGCTTCGCGCTCCTCTTCATAGGCCGCGTAGGGTTTGTCGAGCTGCTGCATGCACTCTTCGTAGCGGGTATCCGGATGACGAACAGGGCCCGTGTGCTGACCGCTCATCCTGGCAGTGTCTCGAACGCCGGCACCTCTCCCAGGCCCTCGCTCCAGGCGGCCTTGCTGGATGAGAAGAGGTGTGCCGTGGGCGAGATGCTGAACGCCGTGTCCAGTGACCCTGCGGGCACCACCAGCAAGCCGGCGATCTGCGTGCTGGGCAATGCGGAACCGCACCGCTTGCAGAAGTTCTTGCTGTGGCGGGTGCCCGAAAGCTGGAACGACGTCACCGCATTAGCACCCGCGAGCCAGCTCAGTTCTGCCGATTGCGAAAACAGGTTTGCCGCGTGCGCCGAGCCGGTGTCTTTCTGGCAGTGGCGGCAGTGGCACAGGTAGAAGCTGTCAAACTCCCCTTTCACCTCGAAACTCACGGTGCCGCACAGGCAGGAACCTCTGTGGTCATTCATCAGGCCGATTCCATGGCTTCGGGT
>CAYTJQ010000033.1:25644-37776 GCA_964438205.1 uncultured Alteromonadaceae bacterium | reverse complement strand
CATCGCTGCCTGATCTTTACCTTAGGACCCACTTTCGATGATTGCAAGAAATATAGATATTTATTTAGTAATTACCTTTTTGTTATTTTGGGATCAAAATATATAGAGCGTCTGGTATTTTGCGCCGGGCGGTCCTAAGCTACGATTTGCAACCTTTCCCCACGGGCGCCCCTTGATGACGACAAACCAGGCTTCCACGCTTACCGACGCCGCCTACCAACGCCTGCGCGAGGACATCGTCCACGGACAGTTCAAGCCAGGAGAAAAGCTTCGGGTGGAACACCTGAAACGCAGCTACGAGGTGGGGGCCACTCCGCTCCGGGAAGCGCTCTACCGGCTCAGCGCCGACGGTTTCGTTTCCGTGAAAGGACAGCGGGGCTTCCGTGTTACCGACATGTCCCTGGGGGAGCTCCAGGAGATCACGGATCTGCGGGTCGTCATCGAGGGCATGGCGCTCAAGCGCAGTGTGGAGAACAGCGACGAGGCCTGGGAATCGGCGGTAGTCGCCGCCTTTCACCACCTCACGAAGGCGGAGAACATGCCCGAGCCGGACATCCAGAAGTGGGAGGCGCGGAACCGCGAGTTCCATCTCGCGCTCATCTCCTGCTGTGATTCTCCATGGCTGATGCGCTTCTACGAGATCCTCTACGACCAGCACAAGCGATACCGCAACATCGCTCGCATTGACAAGGACGCGCGGCGGGACGTGCACGCCGAGCACGAAGCCATCTACGACGCCGCCATCGCGAAGGATGTGGAGACCCTCTGCGCGGCCAATGAAATCCACATCCGGCGTACCGCCGAAATCACGGGCAAGATCATAGGCGAGATCCAGCCGCACGACTGACCCCCGCGAGAAAGCGCGAGGGCGCGCATGAAAACGCGGACGCCCGACCGGCCGTTCGCAGCGCTGCCTGTCTGGTCACAACACCTTAGGTCACAACCCCGAGGAAGCGCTCATTCAGCTGGCGGTCGTGGTAGAAGATCGCCTTGCCCAGCTGCGCCGCATCCCAGGTCACCACCGGGTGGTCCGGGTAGGTGTAGTCGCCCCCGGAAAACACCTCGTTGCGGTTTCCCGACGGGTCAAAGAAGTAGATCGTCTGCCCGTGCGTCAGCCCGTGCCGCGTCGGCCCGATATCCAGCGCGATATCGTGCATCGAGATCAGGTCCGCGGCCCGCAGCACGTCTTCCCAGGTGCTCAGGTAGAACGAGGCGTGGTGGAACTTGCCCTTCTCCTCGTGCCGCACGAAGGCCACGTCGTGCGCCTTCATCGACACGGTCAGGAACGCCGCCACCCGCAGGTCCGCCTCCTGGTCCACCACCTGCTCCGCCAGCTGGAAACCCAGCACGCTGCTCAGCAGGTCCACCGTGCCGTCGATGTCGTCGCCGTAGAGCAGGCAGTGGTCGAAGCGCGTCGCCTTCATGCCCTTCAGGTCTTCCGGCCAGGCGTCGGGGTTGCGCTCGCCCACGCCCCACTTGCCCGTCTGCTCCTTCTCCGCGAACAGCTCGAACCAGTGGCCCGTCGGCGAGTCGAAGCGGACCCGCTCGCCGCAGCCGTCCAGCTCACCGGCCGGGATGGTCTCCACCTGGCAGCCGTAATCGACGAGGTCCTGCCTGCGCGCCGCCAGCGTCGCCGCGTCCAGCACCTTGAAGGCCATGAAGTCCATGCCCGGCTCATCTGCTTCGCGCAGCACCACCGAGAAGGCATCGATCTCCGTCCAGCCCTTGAAGTAGTTGCGGCCCTGGCTGTCGGTGTGCGTGTGGATGAGGCCGAGACGGTCGCGGTAATGGCTTACCGCCGCTTCCATGTCCAGGACGCGGATCTGTACGTGCCCCGGGCGCATGACGCCTTTCTGCATGGGTTTATCCCCCTTGTTGTTTCGCTATGGTGGATGAGCGGGTGATCGGGTTGGCCGCGGACAGGTCCACCTCGATCTCCAGGTCGCTCTCGGGAAAGACACGGCAGGCGAGGACCGTTCCGGCGGCCTCGTCCGCCTCGCTGATGTGCTTGCGACTCATGCGCCCGGTGCGGAACTGCCCGGCGCGCACGTGGATCCGGCAAACCCCGCAGCCGCCACCGCGGCAACCGACGGGAATGGCCGCCAGCAGAGCCGGCGCGACACCGACCCGCTGCAGTGCCTGCAGGAGGTTCTCTTCCGCCCCGCAGGAAAACGCGAGGCCCCCGGGCGCAAGCGTGATCCTGTGGCCGGTGTTCATGGGCTAGATCCGCTTGAACAGCGCACTGCGGGTGCCGCCCTCGGCCCCGTCGGCGGCCGTCAGGAAGCGCTCCATGTAGATGTCGCGCTCGAAAAGCCGGCCGCGCATGAGGGCAGTAATCGCCGCATCGATCATCGGCGGCGGGCCGCAGAGATAGGCCTTGTGACCCTCGAAGTGGCCGTCGAAGTGGGCGATCGCCGCTTCGTGGACGTAGCCGGTGCAACCCGCCCAGCCATCTGGGTCCTCGGGCGCATCCAGCGCCGGCACGTAGGTGAAGTTGTCGTGCTCGGCCGCCAGCTGCTCGAAAAGGTCGCGGTTGTAGAGCTCCGCCTGGTTACGGGCACCCTGAAATAACGTGATTTTCCTGCTGTCGCTGTGCTCCAGCAGGTCCAACACCATCGACTGGGGGCTGGACAGGCCCGATCCGCCTGCGATGAAGATCAGATCCTCGCTCGCCGACTTGCGCACGAAGAACTGGCCATAGGGACCGGACAGCGGCACCGCCTGGCCTTCCGCCAGCTGCTCGTGAATATAGGTGGTCGCCGCGCCGCCCGGCACGTGGCGGACATGCAGCTCCACCACCTCGTTGTCCGACGGCTTGTTGGCAAGGGAGAACGCTCGCGCGCCCTCCACCCCCGGGAGCTGCAGGTTGATGTACTGCCCTGCCTGGAAGGCCATGGGCCGATCCAGGCGGAGGCGGATGCCCTTGATCGTGGGCGAAAGGTCGGTGATGGACTCTACGGTCCCCTCGTAGTCTTCTACCGGGTAGCCGAGGAAATCCGGATCCACATCGATATCCGCCTCAATGACCAGGTCGCTCGCCGGCAGGGCGCAGCACGCTAGCACCTTGCCTTCTTCCCGCTCCATATCCATCAGCGCGAAGGGCGACGCGTCACCGGGATCGCACTCGCCCTCCAGCACCTGTACCTTGCAGGTGCCGCAGGTGCCATGGCCGCAGGCGAAGGGGAGCCACACGCCCTGACGCAGACTGGCATCAAGCAGTGTCTGCCCCTCTTCGACCTCCACGACATCGCCGGTCGGTTCGATGGTCACTTCATACATGGCGGCGCACCCTCCGTCGCTGCTGGGCTTCCATCAGCTGTGGGACCCGCCAATGCCCTCGAGGCCGGGGGTCTGCAGGCGGATGATGGACTTGTGGTCCACCCCCAGCGCCTCGAGCGTGGCCTCGCGCTCCGGCGTGAAGGCCTCACCGTTCAGCAGCCAGGAAACCTCGTGCCAGTCGATCTTTTCGAAGTCCGGGTGCTGCGCGAAAGCGCTGGGGATCAGCTCGTCCACGACCTTGCCGAAGGTCGTGTCCGGCGACGTGGCAAACGCTACCGGTGAGCAGAACATCAGGTGTCGATCCCAGCCCACATACACGACGATGTTGCCGTGGAAGTTCTCTACCCGGTCGAGCCGTTCGCCCGTGTAGTCGGGCGTAATTGCTGCTACTGCCATGATGCTTCTCTCCCTCGTTGCTCAACCGGCCTTTTTCAGCCGTTCTTCCGCGGACTGAAGGTTGTGCCATTCATTCCAGCGCGCCTCGTCGGGGGAACCATGGAAGTCCATGTTGTCCTTACCCATATTGATCCGGTAGTACTCGCTGAGGACCGTCTCGATATCTGCGCCGCCACAGTTGCCCTGGTAGATCTGGTGTACCGGCAGCCAGGACTGCACGTACTTCTCCGGCTCGTGGTCGAAGATGTCCTTGCAGCCATCGGAGCAGAAGTTGTAGCGCTCGCCCTGATAGACGGACTGTCGGCAGGCGATCAGCGTCGGGTCGTCCATCTCCGTAAAGCCCATCGGAATCTGGCAGGTGTTGCAGAGCATGGGCAGCGTGGGGTTGTAGAAACGCTCACCGGCCTGCTCCTTTTCGCGCCAGTGCTCAAAACGCGGGCGGTAGAACTTGTCAAAGGTGTCCGGGTACTTCTCCGACAGCCAGTCCATTTCCTTCTCGTCCGGCATCCAGGTGTGGAAAGCGGCGGCGTGGCCGTAGTTGTAGAAGATGCTCCAGGTCTGGTGCGAGATATGGTCCTTCTCGGCGATCGCAGTGGCCGCGTATTTCGGCATCTCGATCCCGTAGCGGGCCAGGTCCTTGAACAGGGCGCCGCCGGCCTCCTCGAAGTACACCTCCCAGGCCTCCTTCCAGGACATGACCCGGTTCGGCAGCATGTAGTCCATCATCATCGCGACGATGGCCAGCAGGCGGGTGCCGCGCCAGAACCATTTGTCGATCCAGCGTTGGACGATAGGCACGTTGTCCGGGTGCTGCTCTAGGAGGAACTTGATCACCTCCAGCCCAAGCGTCATGTGCCGGGCCTCGTCGGACTGCGCGGAGAAGCCGAAGGTCACCGTGGCCATGTCGCCGTTGTAGGCGGCACCGGACATGAAGGGCACGAAGAGCAGGTTGGTCAGCACGTATTCGAAGGAGAAGCTGATCGCCACCATGAACTCGAAGGGCCCGGCGCTGCGCGCGTCGTCGAAAAAGGACTTCGGTACCGAGAGGTACCAGACCCGGTCGTGCATGTGGGGGAAGTCCTGGAAGCCGTCGAAGAACTTGTTGTAGTGACTCATCGCGTGCACCTGCGTCTGCACGTGCCGCAGTTCGTCGATGGACTGCATCTGGCAGGCTGTGCGGGCACCGACGCCGCTGAACTGGCGCCCGACGTGCGCGTAGCCCGAGTAGGCCTGGTATTCCAACGGCGAGACGCCCGTGAGGAAGACCTTGATTGCGTTGATGTAGCGCGCGTCCGTCACATTCTGCTGGCCGTTGTTCTGGGCGAACGCATCGAAGATGGCGTAAAGCTTCTTTTCTTTTTCGGCCTGGTACTTCCAGTAGGCATCCATGGTCAGGCGGAAGGGGTCCTCCCACTTGCTCCAGTCCGTGATCTTGATGCCCTCGAACTCCTCGTAGGGGAAGATCTCCTTCTTGTCGCGATAGCTGTACTCCCAGTCCAGGTCCCGGGTCAGCAGGCTGTAACGCTCCTTGAGGTTGAGTTTCCTTGCGGCCATGTCAGTCGCTCCGTGTTATCTGCTAGTTCCAGCTCAGGGTGAATTCGTCATCGGTCTCATCGACGTTGCCGCCGATAGTGACCAGGTTCACGTGCAGGGACTGCAGGTCCCAGTCACGGCCCATCTTTTCCTCGACCGTCTCGCGCTTGAGCACGAGGCGATCCTCGTTCTCGATGCGGATCATCGCCGGTTGGTAGTCGACCGTGGCGTCCGGGTTGTCGTCTTCCAGCGCCTCGACGAGGTAATGGGCTTCCTCGTTATCCTGCAGAGCCATGTAGACTTTCGACATCGTGTGTTCTCCCTTACAGGCCGGCCTTGGCCAGCCGCTTGTTGAGTACTTCCGCGCTCGCGTTGATAGCGTCCGGGCCCACCGCTTCTTCCGCTAGCGGACCCAGGGCGGCGAGGGCCTGCTGCTTCCAGTCAGCGACCCAGACGGCGATCTGTGCGCGGTTCGCGTCTGACTCGGCAACCGCGGTCTTGATCACCGAGTCGACCCAGCGCGAGGTCTCCTTGTGCCACTCCTGCATGAATTCGATGAGCATCGCGAGATCGCCCGCGCCCGCCTCGGTCATCGCATCGTCGAACTGCCGGTAAAAGATGTCGTAGACAAGGGTGTCCAGCACGACGTCCTGCGCGACGAAAACCTCGAACCAGTCTTTCTGGGCGAGAACGTCCTCAACGTAGCGCCGCAGGTCCTGCCAGAGAGGGTCTTCCATCCAGCTGGTCTTGGCCACCTTAAGGGTGTCGCCGCTGTTGCCGTCCAGGATGAGGCCGATGCGCGACAGGTATTGTGCGACACCCAACCGGTCCATGCCGTTGTAGAGGAAGGCCTGGGTCAGCACCGTGCCGATGCCGTAGGCAGAGCCGAAGACGTTGTTCATGTTCGCACCCATCTCCAGGTGCCGCAGCGGCAGCAGGCAGCGGACGACCTTTTCCCGGACACCCTCGGGCAGTCGGCCGGCAAGGTCGCGCCGGGTGAAGAACGCGTAGTTGCTCTCGGTGATTTCCTGGAGCTTGGCCCGCGCCTGTACGTAGCTGCCGTAGTAGTACTGCCGGGGATCGCGGAAGGCATACCAGTCTTCCATCCTGATCGCCGTGCGGCCGGGGTCATTGAGCTGGCGCTCCGGATCCCATAGCGGTCGGTAATGGAAGTTTGTGGTCGGGGCGAGATCATAGCTGGCCTCCTGGTAGCGGGAAGCCGGCTTGTCGCCGAAACGGCGCTCGATGTGCACGAAGGTGTTGCGGATCGGCTGGATCGTCGAGGTCTTGATTTCAATGGTCATGGGACACCTGCTCGTTATGGAATTCGTAAAGCCCCGGGGCGCCAGTGCTAGTCGTCAGCGGCCCCGCGAAGATCGCCGTAACGCCATTTCTCCATGTCGGCGTCCACGGCCGCAGCCTCCTCGTCGGACATGAAGACGACGTCATTGCGTTCGCAGAAAATGTCGAAGGCGCCCCGCGGGAGGACCAGTTCGACGTACAGGGAGGGATCGCCGATGGCGAAGTCGAACTCAACGAAACCACTCGCGGTCTCGCCGCGAACGCGGACGTAGCGCGTGAGACGCTCGAAGCTATTGGCGGTCGGTGCGGGACCGACGGCTTTCAACGTTGTCATGGTTATCACTTTGTTAGCTATGACATTGTCATCTCCCTGAGTGCAGGGGACATGCCAACAAAGCAAAAAATCGAGATTTTTTAGTTGGTTATATATTTTTCCGGTAAACAGAACCCTTACAGCGAGTGCAATACTTCACGATATCGTGAACTTTTCACCTGGGTTTTTGATGATTTGATGAATCTTCCGACTCCCGACGCTTCTTCAAGCGGTAGTCCAGCTGCGCCCGGGTGAGTCCGAGGAGCCGCGCCGCACCGCTGACCTTGTTGCCCGAACGCGCCAGGGCCGCGTCAATGAGCTGCGATTCCACCGCCTCGAGCGGGTGACCCGCCTCAAGCACGCTGGCGGCGAGGGCCGGCAGCGTCCGCTCACCGGGTGCGAGGGCGCTGGCGCCGGGGCCGCTGCCCACCCCCGGAAAGAGGAAGGCGGCCTCGATCTGACCGCCGGGATCGGTGAGGATCACCCCGCGCTCGATCACGTTCGCCAGCTCGCGGATATTCCCCGGCCAGTCATACTCCCGGAGCAGCGCCATGGCACGATCCGTGATCGACAGGCCACTCTTGCCGTGGAGCACGCCATACTTGTCCAGGAAGTGGGTAACGAGATCCGGAATGTCATCGATGCGCTCCCGCAGCGGCGGAACGGTCGCGGAGTAGACGTTCAGGCGATAGAGCAGATCCTGGCGAAAGCGGCCCTCGCGCACTGCCTGGTCGAGGTCTTCATTGGTGGCCGCAATGAGCCTCACATCCACCCGCCGGACCCCGGAACCGCCGACCCGCTCCAGTTCACCCTCCTGCAGCACCCGGAGCAGCGCTGCCTGCGCATGCAGCGACAGCTCGCCGACTTCATCGAGGAACAGCGTACCTGTATCCGCCCGCTCGAAGCGCCCTTCCCGCGTCTTCTCGGCGCCGGTGAAGGCGCCGCGCTCCACGCCGAACAGCTCGGCCTCGATCAGATCCCTGGGAATGGCCGCGCAGTTGATGGCCACGAAGGGCCTGTCGGCACGGTCGCTGGCCTCATGCAAGGCCCGGGCGAACATGTCCTTGCCGACACCAGTCTCGCCGAGGAGCAGCACCGTGACCTTGCTCCGCGCCGCCCGGGAGAGCAGGTCGCGGACTTCCAGGAAGCGGGGTGATGAACCGACCAGCTGGCCGAAGTGCTCCTCTGCGTCGACGCGGGAGCGGAGCTCGGCCATCTGCTCCTGGAGTTCGAAAAGCTGGTCGGCGATCCGGTCGGGCTGGTAGTGCCGGAAGGCGTCCTCGGCGTCCTCCCAATCCTCGACGAGGCGTCCCTCGATGCGGCAGGTCTGGTGACCGCAGGCCGTGCAGCAGGTTTCCTTGAAGTAGATCTGCCGTCCCATGAACTGGGTCGTGAAGCCACTGGCGTAGCCGATCTGCGCCCAGCAGACGGGCTCGAAGCCCGAACCGAACTCGCTCAGGAAGATCTCCGCCTCGAAGGAGTTTTCCCAGTCGAAGATGGCGTGGAAGTAGTTCTCTTCCTCGTTCCAGTCCAGTTTCTGCGGGATCACCTTCACCTGCCCGGTCACCATGTGCGACTGGGGCCCGACAGAGAAGACATCAAAAAGCGAAGCCTCCGGCCGCAGGCGCCGCGCGCGCTCGGCGTCCATTTTCCCGGAGATGTAGCCCATGCGCGTGAGCAGGCCCTTGGCGCGCTGCATGCCCAGGGCATCGATCAGTTCACGGCGCAGGCCCCTAAGCTCACTCGAGCGGAGCAGGACGACACGCTCTTCGTCCAGCCAGATCCGCCCCTCCTCCGCCTCGAAGCGCAGCAGGTTCCAGAGATCCTGCATCCCGGGCAGCCGGGGGCCGTCATCGTTCACGGGTGCGAGCTCATCAGCGGGAGCCTCTCGTTATCTTGCAGCAAAGCGCGGGTAGCAGATAGGACCACAGCGCCCGAGGCGGTTCAAGCCGCCGGGAGTCTTGCTTAGGTTCCCGGAACAGGCCGTGGTACAACATGGGCCGCTCAAAAGACCCGAGGAACAAGACCATGAGCGCGGACAACCCTGAGATCGGCCGTCAGCTGCGGATCGGCGACGTCGAGACCAACTTTCACGACCGCGGCACGGGGGCTCCCGTGCTCCTGCTGCACGGCTCCGGGCCCGGCGTCTCCGCCTGGGCCAACTGGCGGCTGGTCATCGAGGGGCTGGCTCCGCACGTCCGCCTGCTGGCGCCGGATCTCGCCGGCTTCGGCTACAGCGCCGTTCCGGCGGATTATTCCTTCAGCCGCCAGGCCTGGCTGGCGCAGTTGGTGGGCTTTCTCGATGCCCTCGGGCTGGACAGGGTCGACGTCGTCGGCAACTCCTTCGGCGGCTCCATGGCCCTGGCGATGGCTATCGAACACCCAGAGCGCGTGCGCCGGCTCGTCCTCATGGGCAGCGTCGGGGTGCCCTTCGAGCTGACGCCCGGGCTCGACGCCGTCTGGGGCTACACACCCTCTCTCGAGGGCATGCGCGAGCTCATGGGTATCTTCGCCTGGGACCAGTCGCGCGTCACGGAAGAGCTGGTCGCGCTCCGGCATGCGGCGAGCACGCGGCCCGGCGTGCAGGAGACCTATGCGCGCATGTTCCCGGCACCGAGACAGCGCTGGGTCGACGCCATGGCACACGATGAGGCGGCGGTGCGAGGCATCGCCCAGCCGACCCTGCTCATCCACGGCCGCGACGACCGGGTTATTCCCCTGCAGACCTCGCTGACCCTGCTCGACTGGATCGACGATGCGCGACTGCTTGTCTTCGGCCGCTGCGGACACTGGACGCAGATCGAGCATGCCGCTGCCTTCCAGCGCTTGCTCAGGGACTTCCTGGGACCAGACGATGTGGCGGGCTGAATTCACTCCTCGCTCGGTGACTTTATCACCGACGTCCGGCACCTCCCTGTGGGATGCTGCTGTGCTATCGGCTACTACCGAAAGGAGCACAGCATGCAACGCAATGAAGGTACCCTCGACCGCGCCGTGCGGGTCATCGCCGGCCTCGGCATTCTTTCCCTGGTCTTCGTCGGCCCGCAGACACCCTGGGGCTGGCTCGGCCTCGTGCCGCTGGCGACCGGGGTCGTCGGCATCTGCCCGGCCTACAGCCTCCTCGGTATCCGCACCTGCCCGGCACCGCGGAACCAGTAAGCACCTGCCGGGGCGGCCGTGAGCGGCGCGCCCCGGCCCATCCCCGCCGGCACGGTACTGTTCCGGGCCGGTGACCCGTGCCGCGGTTTCGTACTGCTGCACGAAGGATTCCTGCGCGTCACCCTCACCGCGGCCAACGGCCGGGAGGTCGTCCTCTACCGGGTGGCGCCCGGTGAAGTCTGCCTGCAGACCTTCGGCTGCCTGGTCGAAGGCCGCGATTACTCGGCCCGCGGCGTCGCGGAGACGGATCTGCTCGCCGAGATCATTCCCAGCGCGGACTTCCACCGCGCGCTGGCGGACGATGAAGCCTTCCGCGCCCGGGTGTTCGGCGCCGTCGCCCAGCGCTTCGCGGATTTCGAGCGGCTGGTGGAGGATGTCGCCCTCACCGGCTTTCCCGCCCGCCTGGCGAGGGCGCTGCTGCGCCTCGCCGGCGACGGCCACAGCGTCCTCGCCACCCACGAACAGCTCGCCGCCGAAACCGCGTCCGGCCGGGCCGTGGTCAGCCGCCAGCTGGCGCGCTTCGCCGACGATGGCCTCGTACAGGGGCAGCGCGGCGAGATCCGGCTCCGCGACCGGGCCGCCCTGGCCCGTCTCGCCCGGGACGGCTGAGCTCAGCCGCGCTGGAAGTCGTAGAGCGGGCCCGTGCCGAGCAGCGCAGTCAGGTCATCGAGCGCTGCGTAGGTCTCGTCGAGCAGCGCGGGATCGGCGAGGTCGACGGGGGTCAGCGTCTCGCGGTAGTGCCTGTCCACCCAGGCACAGAGCGCATCGTAGCGCGCCGCGTCCAGGATGAAGGCCGGGTTCACCGCGTCGCGCTCCGCCGCCGTGAGCACCACCCGCAGCCGCAGGCAGGCCGGGCCGCCGCCGTTGTCCATGCTCTGGCGCACATCCACGAACTCGAGGTGCGCGATGGGGTTGTCACCGTCGCGCACCGCCTCGAGCGCCGCGAGCACCCGGGGGTTCTCCCGGCTCTCTTCGGGCAGCACCAGGGTCATGCCCTCGCGGCCCGGGATGTCGACGAGCTGGGAGTTGAACAGGTAGCTGCCCACCGCGTCCTCGAGGGACACCTGCGCCGCCGGCACCGTGACCACCTCGAAGGCGGGCACCGCGGAACGCAGCGCCTCGGCGACCACCATCGGCTCCGCGAGGGCCTGCTCGTGGCTGAACAGCACGTGCCGGTTGGCCACGGAGACCACGTCGTTGTGGAAAGCCCCGCTATCGATGGCCACCGGGTTCTGCCGGGCGAAGACCACCCGCGCCGGGTCGAGGCCGTGGGCGCGCGCGACGGCGGCCGAGGCCTCCAGGGCCTGCCGCGCCGGGTGCCGCGTTGGCCCCGCCTGGTCACCGCCGGCACGGCCGTAGACGAAGAGCGCCGCGCCGGCCTCGCCGTGGGCGCTGCACAGGCGGCCGTAGTTGGCGGCGCCCTCGTCGCCGAAGCGGCTGCCCGCCGGCACCGGCGGGTGGTGCGCGAAATGCGTCTCGTCGGCGAAGATCGCGCGCAGGGCGCGCCCGGTGAAGGCCGGCTCGATGGCCCGGTGCGCCATGCTGGCGAGGTTCGCCGGGGTGAAGTGGACGCGGCCGTCGGCACAGTCGGCGCTGGGCGACACGGTGGCCGCGTTCGCCGCCCACATGGGCGAGGCGGAGCAGGCGATGGCGAGGAGGGCCGGGGCCTCTCTCGCCGCCCGCGCCAGCACGTCCGCCGGTTTGCCGGTGAAGCCGAAGGCGTGCAGCGTCGGCAGGTGCGGCCGCTCGTGCGGCGGCAGGAAGCCCTGCACCAGGCCGAGGCCGTGCAGGCGCCTCATCTTGGCCAGCCCCTGCCGCGCCGCGGCTCGCGGGTGCGAGGGCTTCTGCGCGTGCTTCGCCGAGGCGAGGTTGCCCGGTGAGAGCCCGGCATAGTTGTGGGTGTTGCCGACGATGCCGTCGAAATTGGCTTCGACCGCCGCGCCGGCGCCATCCTGTTGCTGTGCCATGCTCAGAGTTCCGTATACCAGAGTTCATCGCCCGGACCCACGGGCAGGGCCTCCATAGCCTCGGCCGGCAGTCGGAGCTCGCCGCCATGGTCCAGCGCGGACACCAGGCAGGCGGTGAAGCGTTCGATGGACCCGGCGGCAACCAGCATGGGTACGGCCGCGGCGGCGTCCCCCAGCGGCCCC
>CAYTJQ010000033.1:0-25544 GCA_964438205.1 uncultured Alteromonadaceae bacterium | reverse complement strand
CCCCCAGCGGCCCCGCCAGCGTCCCGCGGCGAGTCGCGGCGACCGTGGCCAGCTTGTCGATCTCCGCGTCTACGCTCGGCGCCGCGTCGAAGATGTCGACGTGGCCCTGCCAGCGGAAGCCCTCGCGCTCCAACAGCTTGAGCGCCGGCTCGCCGGCGGTATTCACCCGACCGATCACTGCCTGCGCATCGGCCGGGAGCAGGTTCACGTAGACCGGCTGCGTGGGCATGAGCTCCGCGATGAACTGGTTGCCATGGAGAGCGCCGAAGAGGTCCGCCTCGGCGAAATCCATCTCGAAGAAATGGCGGCCCACGGCTTCCCAGAAGGGCGAGCGGCCGCCGTCCTCGTAGTGTCCGCGCAGGTCGGCCATGACCTCCTTCGGGAAACGCTGGCGGTGCGCGGCCATGAGCAGGTAGCGGCTGCGGGCAAGGAGCTTGCCGTTGCCGCCCTGGCGGTAGGTCGGAGACAGGAACAGGGTGGCGACCTCGGCAAAGCCCTCGAAGTGGTTGGAGAGGTTGAGGGTGGCGACCGTGACCTTCTTGTCGAGCACCCGGGACTTGTGGGTGACCTTGTTCAGCTTGTAGGAATAGAACGGCTCCACCTCGCCCAGGCTGGCGATCACGCTGGCGGTGCCGACCACCGCGCCGGTCGCGGTGTCCTCCATGACCAGCATGTAGACCTCGTTGCCGGGCTTTTCCACGGCCCTGGCCACGCTGGCGCTGGACAGGGCGATTTTCGCGGCGAGCGCGTCCCGGTCCGGCGGCAGCGTGGTCATGCCCGGGTAGGCCTCCCGGGCGAGGTCGTAGAGGCTGTCGAGATCGTCCTCGCGGACGGAGCGAACGATGATCATGCATGCAGCTTCGCAGGAGATGGGCCGCCAGCATAGCTCGCCCCGGGGTGCGCCGCCACGATCACCCCCTGGCAGGCGAAGAAATGGCGGGCGGAAAAAAAGGCCCGCCGCGAGCGACGGGCCTGTCGGCAGGGGAGACGCCGTTACAACAGGTCGACGCGGTAGACCACCAGCGTGCCGGAAACTTCGTGGCTCACCAGCAGCAGGGGTTCACCGGTGGGGCTGTCGGCGGCGGGCACGAACTTGATGTCCTCCGGACCCAGGTCCGAGATACCCGCAGCCACGTCCGCTTCGGCATCGCCGGAGAAGGCCCGGCTGTTGACGTACTGCACGAAGCTGGCGTTCTGCGGATTGGTGATGTTGTAGACCATGACGCCGCCGACGCGCTCAAGGGCAATGAAGGCGAACACACTGCCACCGAGCTCCGCGATCTCGACGGCCTCCGGTTCCGGCCCCTTGTCGTCGGAGCGATCATCGCCCTCGTCGTCGTCGTTGCTGGCGTTGAAGCTGCCTGCGCCCAGCTGCTGCGCGGTAATCACTTCGAAGTCGCTGCCACTGTCGAACACCGGGCGACCGGTGCCCGTGTCCCAGATCGTGAAGGACCGGGCACCGTAGCTGTACAGGTTCTCGTAGACGCAGCCCGGTGCCGGCGTCTCGTCAGGGAACAGCAGCGGCTGGCCACTGGTCGCCAGCGTCGCGCAGGCGTCGGGGTCCACAAGGCCGAGGTCGGTGATCATCTTCAGGCGGCCGAGGTTCTCGTCGGCCTGGAAATCGGCGCCGAGGCGGGCCTTCAGCTCGTCGGTGAACTGCGACGGGTCGAGATCCTTGATGCGGATCTCATCCAGGTAGTGGAAGCAGTCGCCGTCATCGAAGAGGAAACCGCCCTGGGCCGCGCAGTCCGCCTCGTCGTCCGCGTCGGTCAGGTACTCGCGGCCATCGCCCTCGTTGGCGGTGACGAGGTAGGTGGTGCCGGCCACCTCGTAACTGTCGAAGCCGTCGGGCATGTAGGTACCGAAGACACTCCAGCTGCGGATATTCACGCCCCCGTCGCGGTTGCTGGCATCCAGCTCGTTGCCTGGCAGGCCGTAGTCCTTGAAGCCGATGCCGAGCACGGTGGACACTTCACCGCTGGCGAGGTCGGCGATGGCGACGGCATTGTTCTCCTGCAGGGTGGCGTAGACCGTGCTGCTGTCGGCAGAGAAGGCCACGAACTCGGGCTCGAGATCCCGGGCGACGGAAGCGGCCTTGGCGGAAACGCGCACCGGGCCGGTGAGCGTCTTGCCGCCGCCGGCATTGAAGGCCCTGAAGTCGGCAGAGGTGGCCACCAGGTTGTCGAAACCCGCGGACAGGTCGACGATGGTCAGGCTGCCCTCCGGGTCGACGCTGTAGTCGTCGTTGGGTTCACCCTCGTTGGCGGACACGGCGTAGCGGCCATCCGGCGAGAAGCCCACCTTGTCGGGCAGGGCGCCCGCCTCGACGGCGGACAGGTAGGTACCGTCGGTGCTGTAGAAGGCGAGGTAGCCGTTTTCCTGGGTCACGTCCGCGGCCAGAGCGACCGCGAGCGTATCGCCGCTGATGTCGACGCTGTTCACGGAGCCCATGGAGCCCGCGGCGAGGCCCTCGGCGGCCTCGACGTCGGCGGCCACATCGAGGGTGTCGACGCGCGTCGGCGCAGCCGGATCCTGCAGGTCGATGATGTCCACCTTGCCGGCCTCGGCGTTGACTACGAAAGCCCGGACCGTAGCCGGGTGATAAGCGACGATCTCCGCGGCCGACTCGTCGAAAGCGCCGAGCGGCGCCGTGCGGCCCAGGAACGTGAGTGACAGGGCGGCATTGGCGTCGCTGCCCGGCGCGCCATCCGCACCGGGGGCACCGTCCGCGCCCGGCGCGCCGGCAGGGCCCGGGGCCCCGTCGCGGCCGTCATCACCGTCGCAACCTGCGAGGGCCAGGGTCAGGACCAGGCCACCGACGGTGGCCAGAAGAGGGTTTCGTATCATCATCGCTGCCTACTCTCTCTGCGGGATCGCGTGAACAGATGCGAGGAACTTGACAGCGGAAGATGAACCCTGCGTGACAGAACGGTGAAGCTGCTATGAAGGCTCTGTGACAGGGCTCACCGGGAGCCTGCGGCGGACAGCTGCGACACTATGCCGCATGGCAGGCAATCCGGAGATCTATATACTTGTTTCGCTATCTCTCCAGGACAGAAACCAGCCCGCCATGCAACCGACCCCCCCGTTCAGCCGCACGCTCGTCGCGAGCTGCCTTGCCGCCGTCCTGTCCACCCCCGGTGCCCTCGCAGCGGATAAGGCGCCCGGCAAGGACCTGCCCAACATCATCGTCATCGGCGTTCGCGAGGCGCCGCTGGGCCAGGACGTGCTCGACCTCGACCAGGAGAACGGCGCCCCCGCAGCGGACGGTGCCGAGCTCCTGCGCTCCGTCAACGGCCTCAGCCTCGGCCGCTTCGGCGGTCGCGGCCTCGAGCCCACGCTGCGCGGCCAGAGCCAGTCGCGCATCAACGTGCTCCTCGACGGTGCCTACCTGCACGGCGGCTGCCCGAACCGTATGGATCCGCCGACCTCCTTTGCTTCCGTGAACACCTTCGAGCGCATCGTCGTGCTCAAGGGCGTGCAGACCCTGCGCTATGGCGGCGGCGGCAGCGGCGGCACGCTGCTCTTCGAACGCGAGAACGAACCGGGCAAGGATGGCTTCAGCGGCGGCCTGCGCGCGGGCACGACCAGCAATGGCCTGGAGCACGACATCGCTGCGGAGCTGGCCTGGTCAGGCGAGCCCGGCTACCTGCGCCTGAACATCGAGGACCGCTCGGCGGACAACTACGAGGACGGCGGCGGTGACGAGGTGCGCTCGGCCTATGCCGAGGACTCTGTCTACCTCGCCGGCGGCCTGCGCTTCCGCGACCAGGACCGGCTGGAGCTCGCGCTCGAGCGCACCGAGACCAATGACGCGCTGTTCCCCGGCGCCGGCATGGATGCGCCGGAGGACACCAGCGACCAGGTGCGCCTGCGCTACCGCGGCTACGATCTCGCCGGCATCGATGAACTGTCCGTGGAGCTTTACCGCACGGATGTCGAGCACCTCATGGACAACTACAGCAACCGCCCGCTCACCGCGCCGGCCGCGCTGCGCGTGCCGTCCCGCTCCGATACCACCGGCGCCCGTGTCGTCGGCGAATTCACGACCGGCAGCGACCTCGAGTGGACCGTGGGCGTCGACTACCAGCGCAACGAGCGCAGCGCGACCCGCTTCATGGGCCCGACCACCGACAACGTGCAAATGGTGCAGAGTTATCTCTGGCCGGACGCCAGCCTCGAGCAGGCCGGCGCCTTCGCCGAGCTCCGCTGGTCCCTGGGCAGCGAGCGCAGCGTCAAGGCCGGGCTGCGCTACGATCGGGTCAGCGCCGACGCCGACGCGGTCGAGGCCAACCCATCCTCCCCCATGCTGCCCGCGCCAAACGGACTCTACGCGCAGTATTACGGCGTCACCCACGACGGCGAGATCACCGAGAACAACTGGGGCGGCCTGCTGCGCTTCGAGCAGCGCCTGGGCGAACGCTGGACCGGCTTCGCCGGGCTCAGCCAGACGGTGCGTACCGCCGATGCCTCCGAGCGCTTTCTCGCCGCCGCGAACCCCGTGCCCATGATGCGCTGGGTCGGCAACCCGGGCCTGGACCCGGAGACACACCGCCAGGCCGATGCCGGCCTCGTGTTCCAGGCCGGCGACCACCGGCTGGACGGCGTGGTCTACTACGACGACGTGAGCGACTACATCCTCCGCGACCGGGCCCACGGCCAGGGCGATGTCCTCCGGGATGACAATGCCTCCGTGTACCGCAACGTCGATGCCACGCTCTACGGCGTGGAAGGCAGCTGGACCTGGCGCGTGGGCGGCGGCTGGGAAGCCTCCACGAGTCTCGCCTGGGTGCGCGCCGAGAACACCAGCGAGAACCGGGACATCGCCCAGACCCCGCCGCTGAACGGCAGCGTGAACCTCGACTACGACGCCAGCCGCTGGCGCGCCGGTGCCAGCCTGCGCTGGGCCGCGGAGCAGGACCGGGTGGAAGCCAACCCCATGGTCAACAGCGGTCTGGATGCCGGGGAAACGCCGGACTGGGCCGTCCTGGACCTCTACGCGAGCATGAGCCTCGGCGCCTTCGGCGACCTGCGCGCCGGGGTCGACAACCTCTTCGACCGCCGCTACGCCGAGCACCTGAACCGCAGCAACCTGGACCCCTTCAACCCGGAAGCGATCCGGGTGAACGAGCCGGGCCGGGTGCTCTGGGCCCGCTACGAGTACCGTTTCTGAGGGGTTCGCGCCCCGGGTCGGCAGCGCTCCCGGTCAGTCGCAACTGCGCTCTGCCGCAGGCGTGTTGAGGAGTTCCTCGAGAAGCACCGGCCGGTCCGTCATGATGGCATCGACCCCCAGCGCCATCATGCGCAGCATCTCCTCGCAGCTGTTCACGGTCCACACCTGCACCGCGAGATTGACCGCGTGCGCATCGGCGACGAAGTCCGCCGTCACCACCTCGAGCTGGAAGTCGTCCGGCACCTGGCTGATCTGGCTCGTGTCCGGCGGCACCTGGAAGGCCACGTGTTCCGGCACCGCCGGAATGGTGCCGTCGCCGAGGCCCGCGAGCACGAGCCCCGTGCCCTGGTCCAGGGGCACGGAGGTGTGGATGCAGGGGGCGACTTCCTTGAAGCGGTTGGCCGCGGCATCCACGAAGGACGCGGCGATGACGTCATCGACCCGGCCGAAACGGAGCAGTTCGTCGGCGATGAGCCGCTCGTAGTCCCCCTCGCCATCCAGGTCCGGCTTCAACTCCACGTTGATGAGGTAGGGGGCGAAGCGCTCCAGGGCCTCGCGCAGCGTCGGTACCTGGAAATCGGCCCGCGAGTAACCCGGCGGCGGCGGCTTGTCGCCGGTCGCTATGCCGCGGTAGACGTAATCGCTCTCGGGTCTGTCGTGGGGCGTGCCCTCGCCGGGCACGAACCAGTAGGCCGCGTCCAGCGCCTTGAGCTCGGCCAGGGTCAGGTCGACCACGTTGCCGGTGCCGTCGGTGGTGCGGTCCACGTCCAGGTCGTGGAGGATGACGAGCGCGTTGTCCGCCGTCTGGTAGACGTCCATCTCCAGCACGTCCGCGCCCAGGGCCGCGACCTCGCCATAGGCAAAGAGCGTGTTCTCCGGGAAATCGATCACGCCGCCGCGATGGGCGTAGTTGAGGGGGTCGGCGCCCGCTGTGACGCGCCAGCGATTGGGGTTCGCCTTCGTGTAGGGCGCGCTGCAGTCCACGTCATCGTTGGCGATGGTGCCGAGCACCGTCGTCGCCGTGGGCGCAGCATTGGCCGTCGTGCTGACACGCAGGCGAAAGGTCTCCGCCGCCTCCGGCCGCGCGTCACCGAGCAGCTCGACCTCGATGGCGGTTTCCAGGTCGCCGGCGGGAATCACCGCCTCGCCGCTGGCGTCGTAGTAGTCCTCTCCCGGGGTGGCAGTTCCCGCTTCGGTCCGCCAGTTCACCACCACGTCCCGGGGCTGCGTCGACCCCAGCGCCACCTTGAAGGACAGGGTACGCAACTCGCCGGGCAGGCCCTCCGGCGCCGCCGTGGGAAACACCGTGAGGGAGGAGGCCGGGGGCGGCTCGATGAGCAGGGTATCGCCATCGGAGCAGGCGGCCAGCACGGTGGCCGCCGCGACGGCAGCGAACAGGGGACGGAGGGGCGGCGTCATGGCGTTGCTTCGTTCTTAGCGAGGTGGCCGGAGGATAAGCTGCGGACATGACGACCTCATGACCGCCCCGGCCGGGGCTGTTCAGCGGTCCCGATCGAAGAGGTCCGGCGCTGCGCCGTCACCGCCCCGGAGGGGCAGGGTCTCGAGATCGCTGTTGCCGGTGAGGTAGCCGCGCAGCCGGTCTGCGACCTCCGCCGCGGTCATGCCGTAGGCGAACTTGGTGATGAACTCGCCGTCCGGCCCCAGCAGGTAGAAGCTGGCGGTGTGATCCACGGTGTAGTCACCGTCCTCGACGGTCGGCACGAAGCGGTACTGCGCGCGGAACAGCTCGACGGTTCGCTTGGTGGCGCGGGCACTGCCGCGAAGGCCCATGATCCGCGGATCAAAGAAGCCCAGGTATTCCTGGAGCTGTTCCGGCGTGTCGCGTTCCGGGTCCACGGAGATGAAGATCGGCTGCACGCCGTCGGCAAGGTCGCCGAGGAGCTTCATCGCCCGGGTCATGACCGACAGCGTGGTGGGACACACGTCCGGGCAGGACGTGAAACCAAAGAACACCAGCTGCAGCTTGCCCGGGAAATCCTGGTTGGTAATCGTGCGCCCGTACTGGTCCGAGAGCATGTAGCGCGGCAGCACCCGCGGCGGGAAACGATCCACCTCGGGTTCGGGCGGGAAGTCCATCGCCGGGGCCGCCGCGGCTTTTTCACCGCCAGTGCAGCTCGCCAGCGTCGCGAAGTTGTCTTTCATGAGCGTGCGGTAGAGGTCGGCACCGGCGTCCAGGCCCTGGCCGAACACATCCAGGGGTACCACGCGTACATCGAGGCCGCCGACGAGCAGCTCGAGGTTCGGCGCCGGCAGGGCCCGGTCCGTGAACAGGCAGGGGTTGTCGGCGTCGGCGAGCGCCCGGCGTAGCGACAAGAGCGCTTCCCCGGCGCCGGCATCACCGGCATAGCCGGTAAAGGTGCCGGCAACGTTCATGGCGTAGGCCTGGGCAAAGTACTGGTGCGTGTCGTGGTAGAAGAACATGGGCGAGCCGCTCACGGCACGGTACTCGAACTCGAGGGACCGGTCGAGGTCGCCGAGCGTATCGGCGAGCTCGCGCCAGTTGCGCTCGTAGCTCGCCCGGTGCGCCGGGTCCAGCTCGACCAGGCGGCGGCCGAGTTCGTCGAGGAGCAGGAGCATGTTACGGCTGTCGAGCCAGAAGAACGGATCGCGGCGGGTCTCGTCGCGGCGGTCCGGCAGGACCTTGAGGCGCGTGCTGGCCAGAGCCTCGTAGACCGGTACATCGCCCTCGAGCGCCGCGATCGCCGGCGCCAGCGCCGGCTCCAGTTCCGGGCCTGCCCAGGCGACGAGGTCGGCGGTGGCGAGCGCCGCGCGATCGGCGGCGGACGGCTCGCGGGTACGCGGATCGCCACCGGCCGGGAAAAGCAGCTCCGGCTCGGCGACGCCGGCAAGCAGCCCGGCCGCAATGGCGTGCATCGGCCGTCCGCTGACCACGACCCGGGGCACATCGGCGGCCAGCGCCGGCAGCTCGCCTGCCAATAGCAGCAGGAACACCGCGGCCAGGCGATGCAGCGAGTAACGCGTCTTCACAAACTAATCCTCCCCGGCGAAGCTGGCAGCCAGCGCCTCGATGCCCGCCTCCACGCGGCCGGCGAAGATCGCGGGCGCCGGGCACGCGCCGCCCTCGCGGCGGAAGCGCAGGAAACCGTCGTTGGTGGCGTTGTCGAACTCGGCGCCGAAGACCCGCTCCTGCGGCGCATGGGCAATCACTGCCTCCTTCATGCGCCGTACCTCGTCGAGGTAGCGGCAGGCGAGCGCCTGGCCGTTGAGCAGGCCCAGCTCGGCCACGGCCCTGCGCTGGGCCTCCAGGTTCTGCGCCTGGACGGCGCCAGCGGCGACAAGCAGCAGGAAAACCAGCGCCCTCATACCAGGTCTCCCCGACGGAACACACGGTAGCCGATGAGTGCCGCCAGCGTGCCGAAAGCCACCGGGTAGGCGAGGGCGAAGATCATGTAGCCGACGCGACCGAAGGTATCGAGGATCAGGTAGGCGGCCGGCCCGAGCATCACCAGCTGCGGATCGAAAAGCAGCATGGTGCCGGTGCGGAACACCTGCATCGGGTTCACCAGGGCGATGGCCACCGCCTGCTCCGGCGGCAGCTGCTCCTGGATGAGCACGCCGAGGAGAATGAGGTCGAGGAACAGCAAGAAAAGCAGCCAGACGAGGAAGGCCGCGCCCTGGGCGACGTCCACGGAGCGCGCGAGCGAGGAGATGAGAATGCCGATGCCGAGAAAGCACCAGGCCAGCGCCACGAGCAGGCCCGTGTAGTAGGCAAAGAGATCCCAGGGAATGGCGGCCCCGCGCAATACCCCCCAGGCGATGGCCAGCACCATGGCCAGGAACACCGGCGTGAACACCACCACGAATCGCCCGAGCAGCTTGCCCCAGTACCAGGCCGCCAGCGGCACCGGGAAGGACAGCAGGTACTCGAAGACGCCGGCCTCCCGGTCACCGGCGAGGGAGCGCACCGTGGTGATCAGGACGAAGATCGGCAGGATTGCCATGGACAGCTGGATGTAGGTCAGCATGAGCCGCGATAGGCCGGTGAAGCCCATGACCCGCGACTCGGTGAGGCCGAGCACGAACAGGAGCACCACGAGCCCGCCGAAGACCAGGGTGTAGACCACGAACCAGCGCGCACGCAGGGACTCGAGGATGTCCGTCCAGGCGGTAAGGGCCAGCGTTCTCATCCGGCGTCGTCTTCCCCGGCACGGTTCACGCCCATGGCGCCGTGCTGGTGGTGCGCAGGGGCGCTGTCTTCGCCACCGGCGCGGTTCTCGCCGCGGGCGCTGTCGAGATTGCCGCCGTGAATATTGGTCTCGCGCTCCACGCGGCGGATATGATCGCGTGCAGCCTCGAAGTCGATGGTGCCTGCGCCGGCCGACGCCTGGGCGCTCACGCCGTACTGCATGGGCGTGGGGTTGCCGAGCACGTAGTGGGCGCTGAAGGCATCGAGCCAGCCGCCGCCGCGATGGTCGGCGACCCAGAGTTCGACCGCGTCATCGGCAAGGCCCTCGTCATCGAGCCAGACCACGGCGCAGCCGAGGTCGTCGAAGAGCTCTACCGCCCCGCGGCCCCCGGCGCCGAGGAGGCGCACCTGGGCCGCATGACCGCGGTCCGACAGCACCATGCCACAGCGCGTGCACGGGTCCCGGTCCCAGGTCACTTCCACCGGACCCGTGCCCGGGTCGCCGCCGCAGCCGGCAAGGAGCGCAAAAAGCAGCGCAAGGAACGGGAACGCGGCGCCGGAGCGGGCGCGAAGGCAGGCGGTCATGGGGTGTCTCCGTCAGTGGGTTGGTCGCCCTCGCGGTGCAGCGTCACGGCCTCGAGGAGGCCGGCGTAGCGTGAGAGCACGCCGAGGAAGCGCAGCCGGTCGGCGCCGGCGATGGTGCCCTGCCAGCGCAGGCCGTCGCCCGTGTCCCTGAAGCCCCAGGGCGAAAGCGCGTTGGCGAAGGCGGCCTCGGAGCGCGCGAGGCGCAGCTCGCAGGCAAGGCGGACGCCGAGGTCGACATCGTCGGCCACCCGGTCATCGAGCACCACGCTGCCCTGGTCCAGCTCCAGCACACGGTTCACCAGCGCCGCCACCTCGTCGAGGCGGTGGCTGGAGATGAGCATGGCCGCGTCGTCCTGGCGGGCGGCGAGCAGTTCGAAGAAGACGGCACGGGCTTCCGGATCGAGGTTCGCGGCGGGCTCGTCCATGACCAGGAGTTCAACGTCCCGCCCCAGTGCCGCCGCGATGAGCAGCTTCTGCTTCTGGCCGCCGGACAGGCGGACGAAGGGCTGGTGGCGAAAGCGGTCCGGTTCGAAGCCGAGGCGACCCGCGACGGCCTTGATGCGCTGCGGATCGGCACCGCTCACCGCGGCCACGTAGCGCACCAGCTGCTCCACCGGCATGCGCAGAGGCGGGGGCAGCTGCGGCACGAAGCCGATGCGGCCGAGCACCGCCGTACGCTCGCGCTGCGGGTCACGGCCGGCAACGGCCACGCTGCCGCTGTAGTGGTACTCGCCGAGGAGGCAGCGGATGAGCGTGGTCTTGCCGGCGCCGTTGGAACCGATCAGCGCCACGCGCTCACCGCGCGCCACCTCGAGGTCCAGGCCCTGGAGCACGGTGCGCCGGCCCAGCCGCTTGCGGAGCTGCCGGACGGCGATCATCGGAGTCACTTCAGTCAAGTTTCTTCGATCCGGCGAATTCAAAGGTGAGGGAACTGGTCGGGCAGACATCCACGCACAGGCCGCAGCGGGTGCAGTCGGGGCCCAGCGGCACATCGATGTCGGTGGACCGGTTGCGGATCGTCACGTCGAGCACGTGCGGTACCAGGCACACCTTGCGGCAGTCGCCCTCGTGCTTGCAGTCGACCATGTTGTAGCTCACGCGCACCGGGGACACGCTGCCGACGATGCCATAGGTGAGGCCGATGGGGCAGACGTAGCGACACCAGGCGCGCCGGGACACGAAGATCTCGAACAGGAGCAGGAAGAGGACCCAGAGCAGGGCCAGGGTCGGCCCGTAGATGATGGCCCGGCTGAGGATGCCCGTGGGCGAGATCGTCTCGAACACCGTATAGCCCGTGGCAAAGGCGAGCAGCGCGAAGATCAGGTAGAACACCGTGCGTACCCCGCGGTGGAAGCTGCGGCCCTTGATGATTTTCCTGTCCACGAGCTTCAGGTGGATCTTCTCGGTGAGCTCGGCGACGAAGTGGTACGGGCAGACCCAGGAACAGAAGGAGCGTCCGCCGAGGAGCAGCCAGAGCAGGAACACCGTGGCGGTGCCGATGAGCAGGTTGAGCACCATGTGCTTGTAGGCCAGCATGATCTGCAGCGCCGCGTTCAGGTCGGCCATGTGGAAGCCGAGCACGCGGGAGGCGGTGAGAGAGCCTTCGACGAGCTGCACGTCGAGCTGGAAGGAGACGACGAAGAGCAGGTTCACCGCGATCAGCACGGCCCAGCGGCGGTTGCGCCACTTGTGCCGCTTCGCGCTTTGCGCATGAGCGGCCGTATGGGCTTCCAGTTCTTCCTTCGTCAGCTTGTGCTGACGCTTCTCGTCGTAGATGCGCACGACTTCCGGCTTAAGCTCCTCGCGGCTCGGCTTGCGTGGCTCGGCACCGAAGAGCTGGCGGAGGGATTCGACAAAGCGGTTCATGAACCCTCCTCAGGCCGCCACGGTATCGGCGGTCTTGTCGATGTCGATGACGATCACGGCCGGCTCCACCGGACAGATCATCTCGCAGACACCGCAGCCGACGCAGCCGTCGTAAATCACCGGCAGCATGCGGCCCTGGCCGTCCACCGGCTCGAGACCGATGGCGCGCCGCGGCGGGCACTGGTTCTCGTCCCCCGAGGGCGGTGCGCCCTCGGCGCACTGGGTAAGGCGGATCTCGATCGGGCACTGGCGCACGCAGAGGTCGCAGAGCTCGAGGTCGTAGGGGTGCTCGGCGACGGGGATCGGATTCCAGCGATCGATCTCGTCATAGCGCAGGGTCCCCTCGAAGTCCGGACCCCGGGCAAGACCCTGGAAGCCCTTGCCCTGGCCGGCGAGGCAGGCATTCGGGCGGGCAACGCGGGCGAAGCCCATGCGCGTATCCGCCGGATAATCGAGGTCGTGGGTCAGCGCACCGGTCGGGCAGGCCAACACGCACTGCAGCCCGTCACAGGAAAAATCGCAGGCCTGGTCGCGGGCCTCGATGTAGGGCACGCCCACGCCGGCGCCATCGGTGATGTCGGCGAGCTTGATCGCCTCCACCGGGCACACCTGCACGCACTGGCCGCACTTGATGCAGGCGGCGAGGAAATCGTCCTCGTCGAGCTGGGCATCCTTGAGGGCACCCGGGGGCCGGAGCCGATGAGTGCCGCCGCCGGCCACCGGCACAAGGCCTGCAAGCGCCACCAGGGTGGCAGCGCCGGCCAGGGCCGTTGAGGCGATGAATTCGCGCCGGGTCTTCTCGCGCTGGCGCGGGCTCTTCGGCCGCTTGTTGCTGGTCTTGCTCATGGTCTTTCAGTCCTGCTCCAGCGAGCGCCGGAGCTGTTCGAGGGCGTTTTCTCCGGGTGCTGCCTCTTCCGTCACGGGCTCTGCTTCCCCGCTGTCGTCATCGGCGTGGCCGTCGCCGGCGTGGCCGCGAAAAGCCGCCTGCATCAGCGGCGCCTCGTCGCGAAGCAGCAGGGCGGGTGCCGAGAACGGTGCCAGCCGCTCCAGGAAATCGAGGACCTCCAGCATCGGCGTGCCCTTGAAGAAACGCGCCGAAGGCACGTCCATCCAGAGCCGGTCCGCATAGGCATACTTGTCATAAGGCGTGTCCCCCACGCCGTCGCCGTCGCGGTCGAAGCCCGCGTAGTCGTCCCAGTAGTTGCCCGCCCAATCATTGCGTCGGGCGGTATCGCCACCCAGCACCGCGACCTGGGTCAGGTTGCCCTTGAGCAGGTTGTCGCTGAACACGTTGCCCCTCCAGTCGTTCAGGAACTGGATGCCGATGCCGTTGTAGGCAATGAGGTTGCCGCGGATGCGGTTCGTGGTATCCGGCTGGTAGGGCGAGACATCGAGGTGCAGGCCCGTGGCCGAGTAGAGAATCTCGTTGTCGATGATATCGACGTCGCTGGTTTCCTTGAAGCCGATGCCGACCCCGGCGGCGCCCACCGCGTGGGAGATGTGATTGCCGCGGATGGTGACGCTGTCGCTGTACATGAGGAAGATGCCGACGGAATTGCCGCGGAAGTCGTTGTTCTCCACCCGGTTGTACTGCGAATACATGAAGTGCAGGGAATAGCGCCCGCCGCTCGAGCGGTTGCCGCTGATCACGTTGTCTTTCGAGTACCAGACCACCACGTCCCGGGAGCGGCTGATGACGTTGTCCTCGACGCGGTTGTCGAAGCTGTACCAGAGGCGGATGGCGTCGCCGCGCACACCGAGGTCCACGTCCTTGGAGCGAATGCGGTTGCCGCGCACCACGTTGAACTCCGACTGCTGCAGGTCGACACCGAAGAGACAGTCATCGATCTCGTTGTCGGTCACGTGGTTGAAATTGCCGCGCACCTGCACGGCCGCGTCAATGTCGTTGTGGGAGTTGCCCGAGTTCACGAGGCGCAGGTTGCGCAGGGTAGCACCGTCGGTGTTCAGCACGATGACCGAACCCTTGCCGCCGGCGTCGATGGTGACGCCGTTGCTGCCGTCGATGATCAGCGGCTTGTCGACCACCACCGGGCCCGCATAGCGGCCGGCCGGGGCTCTAAGCGTGCTGTCGACGGCGGCCGCATCGACGAGCGCCTGGAAAGGCGCGAGCGCTTCCGCGCGCAGGTCCCCGGCAACCGGCGTCGCCAGGGACAGCGCGGCTACCGCCGCTCCTTGCCAGCGCGCACCCATGGCCGTTCAGGCCGCCCGGGCCGCACGGTTCAGCTGCTTGCGCCGCAGGATCATCATGGCGCCCACGACCGCGCTCAGGGCGAGCATGACGCCGAAACCGATTGACGGGTACGAGTGGGTGGAAAACTGCGCCACCTTGCCGTCGCCGAATACCGTGGGCATGAAGGGCTTCACGGAGAAGGCCCCCATCGGGTTCAGGTTGTGACCGTACCACCACAGCCAGGCCGAGTAGTCGAGGATGAAAATCACCGGCAGCAGCGCCGGCGCCAGCGCGAGCACCCAGACCAGCGGCCGGAAGTTGATGGCCGCACCGACCACCAGCGCGATCATGGCCGCGATGACCCCATAGAACACCACATGGAGCGTCGTGCCGACGGTCGAGACCATGGGCTTGATCTCTTCCGGGTTGTTGAAATAGCGGCCGAGGGTCTGCTCATAGTGCCAGAGCAGCATCTGCTGCCCGCTGCCATCCCAGGGCGCGAGTTCGTCGCCGCCGAGGCGGCGGCGATCGTTGGCGTAGGACGTTTCAAGGTCATCGAGGAAACGCTGCTTCTCGCTACGCTCCACGGTCACCACTTCCTCGCCGCGCTCGCGAGCCTCGACCTCGGCCATCTCGGCGCGGAGCCTCGCGACGATGCCGGACACAGCCGGTTCTGGCACCGAGCCCGCCTCCTGGTCCATGGACTTCACCGTGGCCTCGATGTAGCCGGCGCTCTGGTACTTGAGGCCGCCCTCGGTGAAAAAGGCCAGCCACATCCAGGTGGCAATGGCGCCGAAGCCGACCGCCAGCACCGCGACCCGCGGACCACGGCCCGGCAGGGCGAAGCCCAGGATCATCACGCCGAGCATGCTGACGAGGAAAGGGGAAAAGGCGCGCTCGAGCACACCGCCGGCGGCGATCGGGTACATGCCGACGTAGTGGTTGATCGTATCCATCTCGTGGACGCAGTCGAGGGCGATGTCCTCGCGGATCTCGGTGCTCTCGACTTTCTTGCAGCCGTTGAAGACGCCGTTCATCTGGAACTCGATGCGAACGCCGTCCGGGAAGGCTTCCTCCGGGTAGTTGGGCGCCTTCAGGGAGACCCACCAGATGGGCGAGAAATAGACCGCCAGCAGCAGGGCGAGGGCGACAACGCCCAGGCCGAGCACCGGGAGGTTCTGGCGCAGGGTGATCGGTTGGCTCATGGCTCTGGCTCTCGGGGGGAAAAGCCCGGGCGAACCCGGGCCAGGGAGGGGATTACTCGAAGTCGGGATTACGCCAGTCGGCGGACTCGGCCAGGTCCTCCTCCGGCACCGGCAGCCGGGAGGCGTAGTTGATCACTGCCTTCATATCCTCCTCGGTGAAGTTCTCGATCTGCTCGACCATCTCCGGATTGGCGTTGCGGCGCTTGCCGTCACGGATCCACTCGAACTGCCGCATCATGTACTCGTAGTGCTGGCCGTTGATACGCGGGTAGAACTTCTCGGGAATGCCCATCCCGTTCTCGCCGTGGCACTCCACGCAATTCGCCTCGTAGAGCTCCTTGCCCTTCGCGTACTGCGGGAACAGCTCGTTGTAGGGGCCCTTGCCCCACTCCGGGTTCATGGGCAGCTGCTCCATGTAGGCCACCACATCGGCGATAGCCTGCGGGCCGCCGATGGACTTCTCCAGGGCGAAGGGATACATGGTCGGGTTGTCGCGGTTCTTGGCGCGGATATCCGCCAGCTGCTTGATGCTCACCACCGCATGCTGGCCTGCCAGCTGCGGGAACGTGCCGTCCTCCATGCCCCAGCCTTCCGGCAGGTGGCAGGCGGCACAGACCTCATAGACTTCGCGGCCGTTTTCCAGGTTGGGGGTGAGGTTCAGGGCCGCCTCCTGCTCGCCGCCGCCCTCGTTCCACTCGGCCAGGGCCGGTCCGGAGAGGGCGACGGCCAGGGCGGCCGCTGCGAAGGTGAGGGTGTTGCTGTAGGGACGCATGGTACTGACTCCTGATCCTGTTTCTCTTGCTCTGTTGCGTGCTCGTGTTCTTGCCGGTTGTGCTGCGATGGCCATCGTCTTGCAGCCATATCGGTATCTGAAATACAGGATAGACGCCGGGGGCTGAAGTTTCCTTGACGAGCATCAACAGACGCACCACTGATGCCCGTTGGAGGCCGTTATTCCAGCGTGGCAAGCCACTCTGCGATGGCCTCGATCTCCTCGTCGCTGACCAGGTGCATGACGCCCTTCATGGCCGCGGAGTTGCCGTTGGCGCGGGCGCCTGACTTGATGTCCTGCATCTGCTGCACGGCGTAGGCGGCGTTCTGACCGGCGACCTTCGGATAGATCGGCATCATCGGGCTCGCGCCGTCCTTCCCGTGGCAGGCGGCGCAGGTCTTGCTCTTGTAGAGCTGCTCACCGTCGAGGGCCAGCGCCCCGGGCACGCCGAGGGCCGCACTGGCGCCGACGAGAGCGGCCGCTGCGAGTTTCATCTTGATCATGGTGTCATCTCCTTTCCGCAGGCCTTCTGCCTGCACAGAAAACCGGGGGGCACAGCCCCCCGGTCCTTGCGTTGCCGTGGCCAGTGCGGGTCACTTGACCTTCTTGGCACCGAACTCCTCCAGGGCGTTCTTGGCGCGCAGGCCAAGGTCCGCCGTCTTCACCTGGTACTGCCACCACTGGTTTGCCCAGAGCATGGCGTTCTGCCAGTCGCTCTTGTCAGCCGCGGCCTCGGACTTCTCGCGGGCGCCCTGGGCGCGGGTGAGCTGATCCGTGGCGTCTTCCACCAGGGCGACCACCGTCGGGAAGTCCTTGTAGTTGTGGCTGGTGATGTAGGTGACGACCTGGTCAATGACGGCCTGGGTTTCCAGGTTCGTCTTCACCTGCTTCTCGTAGTCGGCCCTGCTGTAGGAGGTGCCTTCCTGCATGGCGCCGCCGGTGGCCTGGTAGTCCGTGGGCGCGACGAGCAGGTAACCCTGCATCTCGAGGTGCAGCGCGGAGCAGAACTCCGTGCAGTAGTAGGGGAAGACCCCTTCCTGGTCTGCCGTGAAGGTCACCGACGCGGTCTTCCCGGGCTCGATGGACAGCTGCACGTTCTGGCCGTACATGGCGAAGCCGTGGGTCTCGTCCTGGGCCCGTTCGAGGTTGGTCAGGTGGATCTTCACCGTATCGCCGACACGGGCGTCGATGATCTCCGGCGTGATGTGGGAGCGGATCACCGTGCCCCAGACCTCGGTCACGCAGTTGCCATCGGCGTCACAGGTACGCTCGGTGCGCTCCCGGCCGGCGCGGGTCGCGTAGGGCGAGCGCTCGTCCGTACGGCTGTCCCAGCCGGACTTGTAGCGCACCACCGGCTGCAGCTTGTCCGCCTTGATGGCCGCAACGTAATGCGGCTCGCCGAGGGGGATCGGCATGTCGTAGAGCAGCTGCATCTTGTCGCCGCTGATGTCGATCAGCTGGTGGTTCTGCGGGTGCAGGGGCCCCACCGGGTTGAAGCGGTCGATGGCCAGCTTGTTGAGCGCCACCAGGTACTTGCCGTCCGGAGAGACGGTGTCGCCCTCCATGGTCATGAGGTGACCGACGTTGTAGTGAATGGCGATCTTGTCCAGCACTTCCCCCTTGCAGTAGTCCCACTTGGCGACCATGGAGTCGACGTAGAGGGAGGTGTAGGCGATGCACTCGCGGCTGTCGAACTGCGTGTGCAGCGGCCCGAGGCCGAGTTCCCCCTGGGCATGGAGCGTATCCTCGAGCGCAATGATCGGGATGCCGTACGGATCCTTGCCCTCGAACTTGCCGGCCTTGATGGCGGCCTGGATCTTCTCGAAGCTGTAGACCGAGGCGTGGGTGTCCAGCTTGCCGGAGACGATGATGTGCTTGCCGTCCGGCGTGACATCCACCCCGTGCGGGCTCTTCACCTCGGGGATGAGGAACATGACGCCTTCTTCGACGGCCACGTCCATGGGCAGGATGTTGCCGCCGTTGACCTTGACCGTCTTGCCGGCCTTGAACAGCGCCTCCGCCTTCTTCCAGTTGATCACGTGGAGGAAGTCCGTGTCCTTGGCAGAGCAGCCGGCCTCGAAGGGCGGGCGGCCGCGCTCGATACCGCCGACGTAGCGCTCGGTACAGAACGAGTTGGTGAAGGACCAGCCGTCCGAGGGGCCCTTGCCGGCATCGGAGAGGTCCTGGCTGTAGGGCGGTGCCTCGATGATGAAGGAGTTGGCCTCATCGATGCGGCCCGCCTCCCGGTCGAACTTCCAGTAGGCGATGCCGCCGCGGTACTCGTCGTTGAACTCGCCCAGCGGGACAAACTCGTTGCCGAAGGGCGCGGCATACTGGGCCGCCGTAATCACGTACTCGGTATTCGGCGTGACGAAGGCACCGCCATGCTGGGACTTGAACACCGGGTTGACGACGATCTGCTTGGTCTCGAAGTCATGCAGGTCGATCACCGCTACGCGGGGGTTGGCCTTGTCGTTGATGAACAGCCAGCGGCCGTCGTAGTCACCGTCGGTTTCAGAAATCGCCGGGTGGTGGGTATCACCATAGGTGATGTCCTTGCCGCGAACGCGCCCCTGGGCCAGCACCGCCTTGGACTCGTCGTCAAAGCCGTAGCCCTGCCAGGGCTCCGGCGTGAACACGCCGATGTACTTGAGGATCCGCATGGACGGAATCCCGTAGACGATGACCTGGCCAGCCTGGCCACCGGAGCTGAAGGCGAGGTACTCGTCGCGCCCGCCGGTGGGCGTATAGGTCTTCGCCGCAGCGAGCACGTCCTTCTCGGTAAGCCCGCGCTCCGCCATGACCTCATCCAGCTTGCCCTGGGCAAGGCTGGCGCTCGCGAGGCCGGCGCCGAAGGCGGCGCCAACGACGGTCGTGAGCAGTTTACGTGTGAATTGCATCTCTGATTTCCCCCGGAAATAGGCGTTTGAACCAATGCCAGGCGGGGAGCGCGCAGGATGCGTGAACACCGCCAGTCAAAGTAGTAATCAAAGTATCAGAAAGCCCGCGGTTTGCTAGGCGACCTTGTTGACGCAAATCAATGACCGGCGAGACTGCGACCGATTGTCGCAGTTCCGGGGCCCGGGAAGAAGCATTGGCCGCGTGGTTGCAGGGGTGAACGATGGGGCGCCGGGGCGACCCCGGAAGGGTCAGGCCAGCTTCAGCGAAACGCGGAGTTCGTCCGTATTGATGGCGCAGACATCGGCCAGGGTCTGGCGGTCGAGCTCGCTCATGAAGGCCTCGACCGCCCGCGTCAGGGCCCGTGGGAGGGCGCAGGCGCCCTGGATCACACAGCGCCCTTCCGGGTGGAAGCACTCGACGAGGTGGTTCACGGTCTCGAGCTGGCGGACCACGGCGCCGATGTTGATCTCTTCGGGCGGCCGCGCCAGCGAGACGCCCCCCTGCTGCCCCCGGGCCGTCTCGACGAAGCCGCAGCGCTGGAGTTTCTGCACCACCTTGGTCAGGTGGTGGTGGGAGACATCATAGGCGCCGGCGATATCCGCCACCCGCACCCGGTCCTCGCTGCACACCGCGAGATAGATGAGCGTCCGCAGGGCGTAGTCCGTGTGTTGTGTGAGGCGCATCAGCCGAGCCTTCCATCCGTTCCGGGGTTACAGAAAATCGAGCTGTGGTAGCACAGGTACAGGGCGAAGGCCATGAACCAGGTCAGGGCGCTCGCGATCACCGCCGGCCGGCCCTCGCGGCAACCGGTGCGGGACTTCAAAGTAGCATACGATATGCCGTATTAGAAATAAATCCCCTGGACGCGGCCGCGCCGATCACGGCCCGGTGCGGGAGGGGCGGGGGGTTACCAGTCGACGAGGCTGACCTCGCCATCCTCAACGACGGCGAGACCGGCTTCCTGCCACCAGCGCTCCCAGCCGGCGTGACCGCGGGCGAGGCGCCCCGCGGGCGAGAGGCGGAGGCTGTAGAGGTCGAAGAACGCCGCAACACCGGGCCCCTCGCGGTCAAGGAGCAGGTCCCGGCTCCGCTCGAGGCCGGCGACGGCCCGGTCCAGGTCGCCGATGAACAGGTAGCCGCGCAGGGCCAGCACCGTCAGCGGAGCAATGCCCGAGGCCAGCAGGCTCTCCAGGGTCGCGAGCGTCGCATCCAGCTGGCCATCGACCGCACCCAGCAGCGCGCCGGCCAGGGTGGCCTCGGGCCCCGGGGCCATGACCGCGACCACGGAGCGGGCCTCGGCGCGGCGGTCTAGGCCCAGGAGCACCTCGACGAGGTTGAGGTCGATCCAGGGATCGCCGGGATTGAGACGGCGGGCGTTCAGAAGCTCTTCCCGCGCTTCCTCGAGGCGACCGGCGAGGAGCAGGTAACTGCCGATATTGGCGCGATAAAGCGCATTGGTGGGTTCCTGCTCCAGCGCCGAGCGCAGGGCATCGATGGCGCCCTCGAGGTCGCCCTGCAGGCCCCGGTAGCCGGCGACCATGGACAGCACCTCCGGATCACCGCCACCGTAGCGCAGCGCCAGGGCCATGGACCGGCTGGCGGCCTCCTGGTCGCCGTGCCAGCGACGATAGAGCGTGGCCATGCGTATGTGGGCCTCGGCGTGAAAGGGGTCGAGGCTCAGGGCCGTACGCAGGGCGGCGAACTGCCGCACCAGCGCTTGCTCGTCGGTCAACACCCTTTCCGCCAGCCAGAGCACGCGGACGCTCTTGGCCACACCGACCCAGGCGTCCGCAATGCCGCTGTCCAGGGCAAGAACGCGCTCGAAGTGTTCCAGGGCGAGGGCGACATCGCCGGCCGCCCGGCGGCTGTAGTAGAAACGGGCCAGGGCCAGCTGCTCCTGCACCACCGTGGCAGCGGCAGCGGGTGCCGGTGCCGCAGCTGCGGTTGCCGCCGCTGGCGGCGCCGCGTCGCGCGTTCCGCTGGCGACCAGTCCGACGACGGCAGCAGCGACAACGAGGAACGCCACCGCCGGCGAGAACGTCCACCGGCGCGGCGGCGACGCCGCGACGGGTGCGACCGGCGGTCCGGAATCGGCTGCGCTGTCCGCAGCCAAGCGAAGCGCCCCGGTTGCAGGCTCTGGCACAGGTGCAGCTATTGACGGCGCAGCGGGCGCTGCAGAGGGCGGTGCCGTCGCACCCGCGGCCGGCGCTGCGGCGTCCGGGGCCGGCTGCGGCGCGCCGGGGTGGAACAGGACCCGGTAGCGGCCCTTGGGAATCTCGAAGCGAATGGGATCCGCCGCGCCTTCCTCCCGGTAGTACCCGGCGAGGCGGTCACGCAGACGCCGCGCGTTGACCCGCACGATGGTGTCTTTCTGGCAGTCGAAGTCGCTGCCGCGCTGGAAGTGCTCGATACCGATGATGGCTTCGTGCAGGTCGCGATCACTCGCCGTCAGGGAGTGCTCGACCAGGTAGATCAGCAGGTGCAGGAGGCGGGGAGACCGGGCAAAGGCCTGGCTGTCCTCGAGGCGCTCGAGCTGTGCGCGAATCGCGGCTTCGGCGAAACCGCGGCGGGCATCGCTTGGGTCCTCCGGGTCGTACGCCGTGCGTGCTGGATCGTCCGGGGCCACGATGGTTCCTGCTTTATTGCTGGCGCGTCACTGTTCTGACCCGCCTTCAGTAAAGATCATAGCACTCATCCCCGGGGGTTGATCCCGGATGCCACAGTAACTGTCACGGAATGTCACCCTACGTGACAGTGCCAGCCCGTGATGCGCAACCGAACCACCTGTCACGGAATGTCACCCGGTGTCACTGTGCAGGCCTGCGCCGGACAGACCAAGGTCAGTAGCAGGGGCCGCATCGCGGGCCCGGGAAACGGTCCCTAACGGGCA
This sequence comes from uncultured Alteromonadaceae bacterium, assembly GCA_964438205.1. Lineage (GTDB taxonomy): Bacteria > Pseudomonadota > Gammaproteobacteria > Pseudomonadales > Halieaceae > Pseudohaliea. The sequence goes on along the minus strand of CAYTJQ010000033.1, from coordinate 3,793 downwards.
GCAGGTGATAAGTATGAACAGTTCAATGAAAGGCAGCACGCTTGCCGCGGCGCTCGCCGCGCTTGCGCTGGGCACGGGCCCCGCGAGCGCCGATGAGGTCCGGGCCAGCAGCCAGCCGGTGTCCGGGGACCCGCTCAGGGCGCAGCGGGTCGTCGCCTACGGGGACCTGAACCTCGCCTCCAGCACCGGCCGGGAGGCGCTGCAGCGACGTATCGAGGCCGCAGCGCGGCAGGTCTGCGGCACGACCAGCTTCCGCAACGCGGGCGGGCTGAGAACGGCGGCGGTAAACCGACGCTGCATCGACGAGGCCAGCGCAGAGGCGCTCAGCGCCATGGCTGTGAAGAGCCAGTCCCTGGCCAGCGTCCGCTGAAAACGCCCCAACGTCGACGCTACTCCACGGTCACCGACTTGGCCAGGTTGCGCGGCTTGTCGACGTCCGTGCCCTTGTGCACGGCGACATGGTAGGCGAGCAGCTGCAGCGCCACGGTGTAGATGATCGGGTTCAGGACCGACGGTGCGTGGGGCATGGGCAGGACATGGATGCCCGGCGCATCGCTGAAACCGGCGCTGCCATCGGCGAACACGTAGAGCTCACCGCCGCGGGAGCGCACCTCCTCGAGGTTTGACTTCAGCTTGTCCAGCAGGTCGTCCGTGGGCGCCACGGCGACCACGGGCATGTCCGCATCCACCAGCGCCAGCGGCCCGTGCTTGAGCTCGCCGGCAGGGTACGCCTCGGCGTGGATGTAGGAGATTTCCTTGAGCTTGAGGGCGCCCTCCAGGGCAATCGGGTACTCGATGCCGCGGCCCAGGAACAGGGCGTGCTGCTTCTGGATGAACGCGCCGGCGAGCGCCTCGATGACGCCGTCCAGGGCGAGCACCTGGTCGACGAGGTCCGGCAGGGCGCGCAGGCCGTCGATGAGCGCCTGCTGCTGCACCTCGCTCATGCCGCGGCGCCGGCCGAGGGCGATCGTGAGCATGAGCAGCGCCACGAGCTGGGTGGTGAAGGCCTTGGTGGAGGCCACGCCGATCTCGGTACCGGCGCGGGTCAGGAACTTGAGGTCGCTCTCGCGCACCAGCGAGCTGTTGTCGACGTTGGCGATCACCAGGCTGGCGATGAACTCGCCGGGGGCCGCGTGGCGCAGCGCCGCCAGCGTGTCCGCCGTCTCGCCGGACTGGGACACGGTCACCAGCAGCGTGTCCGGGTGCTGCACGCGCCGACGGTAGCGGAACTCGGAGGCGACCTCCACCTGGCAGGGGATGCCGGCCAGCTCCTCCAGCCAGTAGCGGGCGACGAGGCCGGCGTGGTAGCTGGTGCCGCAGGCCACGATCTGCACGCAGCGCGTGCGGTCGAAAACAGCCGCCGCGCCCTCGCCGAAGGCGCTGTCGTGGATGCTGTGACCGCTGCCCGAACTGAAGGTGGCGGCGAGAGCCTGGGGCTGCTCGTGGATCTCCTTGAGCATGTAGTGCTCGTAGTCGCCGAGGTCCACGGTCTCGATACCGCTGGCGATGCGCTTGACCGGCCGCTCGACGGCCGTGCCGTCGACGGCGACGACGCGCAGGGAAGACGCCGTGAGCTCCACGACATCTCCCTCTTCGAGGTAGACGAAGCGGTCCGTGACCTGGCGCAGGGCCAGCGTGTCGGAGGCGAGGAAGTTCTCGCCGATGCCGACGCCGATCACCAGCGGGCTGCCCTCGCGCGCGGCGACCACCGTGCCGGGGTGCTCCTTGTCGAGGGCCGCGATGGCGTAGGCGCCGCGAAGCCGGGCGACGGTGGCGCGCAGGGCGTCGAACAGGCTGTCGCCGCCGGCAAGGGCGCGGTGCAGGAGGTGGGCCACTACTTCCGAGTCGGTCGCGGAGACACAATCGTAGCCGCCGGCCGCCAGCTCTTCCCGCAGTTCCTCGTGGTTCTCGATGATGCCGTTGTGGACCAGCGCGACCCGCTCGGTGGAGATGTGGGGGTGCGCGTTGACCGCCGCCGGCGGGCCGTGCGTCGCCCAGCGCGTGTGGGCCAGGCCCGTGCAGCCGAGAATCGGGTCCAGGGCCTGGGCCTCCTCGAGGCGGGCGACCTTGCCCTGCACCTTGTGCAGCTGCAGCTGGCCCTCGTTGTCGACCAGGGCCATACCGGCCGAGTCATAGCCGCGGTATTCGAGGCGCCTGAGCCCCTCCAGGAGAATCTCCGATACTTCCCGGCGGGCGGCCGCTGCAACGATGCCACACACGATCAGTACCCTCCCTGCTTTTCCGGGTTGGCGACGCCCTCATCGGCGCCGGGGCGGCGCCAGCCGTCGATATTGCGCTGCCGCCCCCGGCCGACGGCGAGCTGGTCCCTGCCGACGTCGCGGGTCACGGTCGAGCCGGCGGCGACGAAGCCGCCATGGTCGACCTCCAGCGGCGCGACCAGGGTGCTGTTGGAGCCGATGAAGACACCGTCGCCGAGGGCCGTGTGGTGCTTGGCGACGCCATCGTAATTGCAGGTGATGGTCCCGGCGCCGACGTTCACGCCCGCGCCGAGTGTCGCATCGCCCACGTAGCTCAGGTGGTTGACCTTGCTGCCGGTACCGATCACCGCCTTCTTGGTCTCGACGAAGTTGCCGACCCGGGCCCGGTTGGCGAGCACTGTCCCCGGGCGCAGGCGCGCGTAGGGCCCGACGCTGCAGCCGGCACCGACGCTGGCCCCGTCCAGGTGGCTGAAGGGATGCACCTCGCTGCCCTCACCCACCGTGGCATCGCGGAGCACGCAGTGGGCCCCCACGCGCGCGCCGTCGCCGAGTATCACGGCGCCCTCGATCACGACACCCACGTCGATGAACACGTCTTCACCGCAGCGGAGGTTGCCGCGCACGTCGAGCCGCGCGGGATCGGCGAGGGTCACGCCGTCCCGCAGCAGCGCCTCGGCCGAACGGCGCTGGAACTCGCGCTCGGCGCTCGCGAGCTGGAGCCGGTCGTTGATCCCGAGCACCGCGCCCGGGTCGTCGGTGCACACCGTGTGCACCGGGTGGCCGTCGGCCATGGCCAGGGGCAGCAGGTCCGGCAGGTAGTACTCGCCCTGGGCATTGTCGTTGCCGACGGCGGGCAGGTAGTGCCGCAGCAGCGCCCCGTCGATGGCGAGGACCCCGGTGTTGATCTCGTCGATGGCGCGCTGGGCGTCGGTCGCGTCGCGCTCCTCGACCACGCCCGTGAACGCGCCGGCATTGTCCCGGCAGATGCGGCCGTAGCCTGCCGGGTCGGGCAGCCGGGCCGTGAGCAGGGCGTTGCCGGCCGCGACCAGTTCGCGCACCGGCGCAGCGGGCAGGAGCGGCACATCGCCATAGAGCACCAGTACCCGGCCGTCGTCCTCCCGCACCTGCGGCAGGGCCTGGAGCACGGCGTGGCCCGTACCGAGCTGCTCGCGCTGCTCCACCCAGGTGACATCGTCGGCGGCCAGGGCCTCGCGCACCGCGTCGCCACCGTGGCCGACGACCACGCAGATGCGCACCGGTTCGAGGCGGCGGGCGAGATCGAGTACATGGGCGAGCATGGGGCGGCCGGCGACGGGGTGGAGCACCTTGGGCCGGGAAGAACGCATGCGCTTCCCCTGGCCGGCGGCGAGAATGACGACAGTGAGACTCATGGCGATACCCTGTTTCCCGGCTCGCGCCCGGACCGCTTCAAAAGGCCTTCATCTTAGCGGTACCGGTCGCCAATACAACGCCGGGGCGGCCGGGCAAGACACCGGACCGTGCGCTGAATCACAGAGTACTCAGGACTTGATGACGAGAAGCAGGCGGTGGGTGACTTTCTCTGCCCGGTCGGC
>CAYTJQ010000032.1:0-38108 GCA_964438205.1 uncultured Alteromonadaceae bacterium | reverse complement strand
GCTCTGGTCCATGGTCGCCTACCTGCGCGCCGCCGCCCACGTGATCCGCGCCCGGCAGGACATGTCTTGACTGGCGGCGGGGAACGCCTACAATTGGCACCCTTACCTAAGGGTGAGCGCTCTCACGGCCGACGGCCGGTCAAAAGCGGGAATAGCTCAGTTGGTAGAGCGCAACCTTGCCAAGGTTGAGGCCGAGCGGGTAGCCGGGGGCGCCCAGCCTCGCCGGTACCGGCGACCAACCAACGGTCGGTACGAAGCGCACAATGCGGGAATAGCTCAGTTGGTAGAGCGCAACCTTGCCAAGGTTGAGGTCGCCGGTTCGAACCCGGTTTCCCGCTCCAATATCCCCAGGCTCGGTGGCAGAGTGGTTATGCAGCGGATTGCAAATCCGTCTACGCCGGTTCGATTCCGACCCGAGCCTCCATCCTTCCTCTAGTAGTGGCGGGGCCGTAGGGCGCCTCTGCAGAACAGCAGCCAAACAGCTGTATGAAATTGCATTGATTCGGTTAGATTTCAAACCGCGCGCCAACACTACTTCTTACTCGCATTGGCCGAGCTTGACGATGGATTGGGCGTCTTCTGGTTAGGGAAGGCCACAACCTGCGATCAGTTATTTGTTGACATACAAAGTATTCTATATAGACTATTTATTGTTCTATTTGATGCCGTGTGTATGAGGTAAAGAAGATGTTGGAAGCACTGGTCGGATCAACGAATGCCGAGCGCGTGCTGCTGTTCCTGGCTGCCAGGGGAGAGGGTTACCCGGCCGAGATCGCCCGGACCTTCGACACCGCGCCGTCCATGATCAAGAAGCAGTTGGACCGTATGGAGCGGGAAGACCTGCTGGTGGTACGCCAGGTCGGCAAGACTCGTCTGTACACCTTCAACCCTCGTAACCCGTTTTCTAAAGACGTGCAGGCGTTCTTCCAACTGGCCCTTGAGAAGTACCCTGCGGATATCCGAGAGCGGCTCACCAGGAACCGGCGTCGGCCACGCAAACGCGGCAAGGCGCTGTGACTGAGATCAGCCGGGAAGAGTTTGGTGCGATGATCTGCGAGGCGTTGAAGGAGCACGACTTGCACGCCGTATTGACCGGCGGCGGGCGACGAGGAGCTTGACCCAGCGCGCGCTGAAGAGCGGGTGACGCCGCGAGGCACGTTGCGGTTGCTGTCGCCCACAGATTGTGTGAAAGATCGACTCGCCAACTACGTTGTCTGGAATGACGAACAGTGCCTCGAGCAGGCTGTCGACGTAGCGTCATCGCACCCGGTGAAGATGACCGAGATTCACAGTTGGCTGGATCGGGAGGGGCGGGCCGACTTTACCGAACGGTTTAACGCCCTGGTTTCGGCCCGTCGCCGGGGGCGCCCTGCGCGGCATTAGCCCGCGCCTGGGGTGATCGTGGAAGGTGATCCGCAGGTCGCGGAGACAGTGGCATTGCAGGCTACGTGGAGGTGGCATGGACGCATTTCGGGGCAAAATGGCGGTAAACCTTTCGCAGGGCTCACCAGGCATGCCGGTTCGATTCCGACCCGAGCCTCCAATTCCCGGCACAGCCAGACGACTTGCATCCCTGGCGGTCGTCGTGGTCCTGCTCCCCGGTCTCGCTATCCCCTCGGTGGCGGAGACGTACCGCCTGACCCTGGCTTCCCAGCCGCCCGTTAGCGGAACGCTGACCACAGCTTCGCCGGGGGTTACTCTGCAGGCGGCCGACGGCACCACGGTCTCGCTGGCCCGCAGCCGGGGTACTGAGAGCCGGGCGACCGGGGTGGGGGCCCTTGGCTGGGTCCCGGTGGCGAGCGTCCCCGCAAGCGCCGAGAGCCTGCGCTTGACGATGAGCGGCGAGGGAGACGAGGTTCGCGTGAAACTGGCGATAGCCCGCAAAGCCGGGGACGACCTGTTGCGTTATGAAGGCGAAGTGCGCGCTACCCCTGGAGAATGGTTGCCGCTATGGCAGCCGATCGGCGGCACAAAGGGGGAGGGCAGTCGAACGTATAGCACCCGGCGTGACGACGACAGCCTTTGGCTACGTGTCGAGATTGTTCCCGCGCCGACGAGCGCTCTCCACCGCGGGCTTGCAGCCCCGGCAGCAGACATCGAGTAATTTCCAGGTAACGTCCCACGGGAACGCGGGCCCCGGGGCTTTCCCTGCCCCCGGCCCGCGCCGGGCTCATCGAGCGGTGCTCATCATCATAACGACGATGGCGGGTGCACAAAGAATCCAGAGCCAAATGACGATATCAGGCATAGGTAGTCTCCCCCATGGCGCTCGGCCATGGCTTTGCATTAACCACACTCAATACGAGTGTAATCGTGAAAGTAGTAGATAGGCATCGGCCTGTAAAGTGACGGCCATTGTCCGCCCGGCCGGCGTGACTCATGACGGCAACGCGCAGTCCTCGCGGTCGCCGGAGTGTTGCGGCCGCTCTTGGCGACGATCAGCCCTGCAGCGCGCTCAAGGGCAGCGTCACGTCGATGCCGAGCAATGCCAGCGCGATACCCAGCAGGAAGCCGGCGGGCAGGCTGAGGAGGCGCAGCAGGGGTTTGCGCTGCTCCTGGGCGTCGTGCGCCGGCCGGATGCCGATGCCGAATAGCCGGTCCAGCAGCCAGTCGGAGGCCAGCACGATCAGGAACATCGCGACCGCGAGCAACGTCACGATCAGGGCCAGGGCCCAGGCCCCGGCCACCAGGAGCTGCGCCAGGCCCGTCGCGGCCGAGCCCAGCAGGGCGCCGAGCAGGAGATTGACCGCCGCGTGAAACCAGTCGCCGGCCCGCATGTCGCGACGCGCTGCCGCTGTGCTTGTCTCTTCCAATGGTCATCGCCCCCCGACGTGGCTGCGCCAGGCGCTGCTCCGGCACATGGCGGCAGACAGCTTAGCGCGCTGCAGCGGCGTATACACCCCCTGCAGCTGCACCTACCATGATGGCCCACACAAGGGAGAGAGCCCGATGATTACCGCACCGACCCGTTCCGGCAGCGCAGCCGGAAGCAGGCTGGCCGAACCGCTCACGCTGCCCTGCGGCGCCACGCTGCCCAACCGCCTGGCCAAGGCGGCCATGACCGAGGGCCTGGCAACGGCCGACGGCATCGCCACGGACGCGCTCTGCCGGCTCTACCGCACCTGGGCCGAGGGCGGTGCCGGGCTGCTGATCACCGGCAATGTGATCGTCGACCGGGACCATCTCGAGCGCCCGGGGAACGTGGTCCTTCACGGCGAGCCGGGCGAAGAGCAGCAGGCCGCGCTGGCGCGGTGGGCCGAGGCGGCCACCAGCGCGGGCAACGCGGCCTGGGTACAGCTCAGCCACGCCGGGCGCCAGACCATGAAGAAGGTCAATCCGCACCCGAAAGCACCGTCGGCGATCAAGCTCGGGCTTCCCGGCGGGCAGTTCGGCGAGCCGGTGGCGCTGACCGAGGCCGAGATCGGCGAGCTGCCCGGGCGCTTCGCGGCCGCGGCGGCCGCGGTGGAGGCGGCGGGCTTCGGCGGTGTGCAGGTGCACGCCGCGCATGGCTACCTGCTCTCGGAGTTCCTGAGCCCACGGGCGAACCGGCGCGACGATGCCTACGGCGGCTCGGCGGAGAAGCGGGCGCGACTGCTGCTGGACAGCATCACGGCCGTGCGTGCCGCTACCGGGCCCGGCTTTGCCGTGGCCGTTAAGCTGAACAGTGCCGATTTCCAGAAGGGCGGCTTCGCTTTCGAGGACAGCCTGCAGGTGGCGCGCTGGCTGGAGGCGGCGGGTGTGGATCTCGTTGAGATCTCCGGCGGCACGTACGAGCAGCCGCGGCTCCTGGGGGTCGAGGGGCTCGAGCCGGCGGAAGAGCAGGCCGTGGCCGCGTCGACGCGGGCGCGGGAGGCCTACTTCGTGGACTTTGCGCTGGCGATGCGCGAATCAGTCAAGGTGCCGCTGATGGTCACCGGCGGTTTTCGTACCCGGGCAGCGATGGAACAGGCGCTGGCCGAGGGCGTGGACCTCATCGGCCTCGGCCGCCCCCTGTGCGTGCAGACCGACGGTCCGGCGCGCCTGCTGGCGGGCGCAGACAGCCTGCCGAGCTACGAGGCGGACCTCGGCCTGCTGCCCAGGCCGCTGCGCTTCCTGCGCGCCTCGAAGCTCCTGCGGACCCTCGATACCTTCGGCACCATGTACTGGTTCTACGCACAGCTGGACCTGCTGGGGAAGGAGGGGCGCACGCTGCCCGGGCTGTCGCCCTTCGCCGCCTCGCGGCGTATCGAGGGGCTGCAGAAGGCGCTGCTGGCAGCGCGCCGGAGGTAGGCCGGACTACTTCTTGCCGGTGATCTCGCCGTAGGCATCGAGCGCGGCCTGGCGGGCGGCCCTGTGCTCGACGATCGGCGCCGGGTAGTCCTCGCCAAGTTTGACGCCCGCGGCCTCGAGCACGGCGTCCGGCGCTTCCCAGGGCCTGTTCAGGTACCTGTCGGGCAGCTGCGCAAGCTCCGGGACCCAGTGGCGCACATAGGTGCCGTCCGGGTCGAACTTCTCGCCCTGGGCCACCGGGTTGAAGATGCGGAAATAGGGCGCCGCGTCGGCGCCGGAACCGGCGACCCACTGCCAGCCGGCGCAGTTGTTGGCCATGTCGGCGTCGACCAGCGTGTCCCAGAACCAGGCCTCGCCCTGCCGCCAGTGCACGCGCAGGTGCTTGGTCAGGAAGGAGGCGGTGACCATGCGCACGCGGTTGTGCATATAGCCCGTTGCCCAGAGTTCGCGCATGCCGGCATCGACCAGCGGGTAGCCGGTGCGCCCGGCCTGCCAGGCGGCGAGCCCGTCCATGTCGTCGGCCCAGGGAAAGGCATCGAAGTCGGGCTTGAAGTTCTTTTTGCCGAGCGTCGGGAAGCAGCTCAGCAGCTGGTAGGAGAACTCGCGCCAGCCAAGCTCCGCGAGAAACTTGTCGACCGCCCTGGCGGCTGCGCCGTGGCCGCCGGCGACGCGCTGAGCCGCTTCCCAGACCGTGCGCGGCGAGATGTCGCCGGCGTGCAGGTGCGGCGACAGTCGGCTGGTGCCGTCCCGGTCCGGCCGGTCGCGGTCCTCGGCATAGTTGTCCACGGCCCCCTCGAGAAAGCGCTGCAGGCGCCGCCGGGCACCGGCGCTGCCTGGCTCCCAGTAGTCGCCCCAGCCGGCAGCCCAGTCCGGCCTGCTCGGTCGCAGCTGCCAGTCGTCCAGTTTATCGCCGGCATCCGGGGGGGCCTGCCAGGTGACGGCAGCCGGCCGTTCGAGCGGTGCCTTCGGCGGCGTCGCCGCGCGGCAGGCGCGCCAGAAGGGGGTGAAGACCTTGTACGGTTCGCCGCTCTTCGTGAGCACGCTGCCGGGCTCGAACAGGAGCGTGCCGGGGTAGCGGCGCACGGTGATGTCCTTCGCGCCGAGGCTTTCGTGCAGCCGCTCCTCGAGGGCGACGGCCCAGGGTTCGTACTGGCGGGAACAGTAGACGGCGGTTGCGCCGGTGCGCTCGCAGAGTTCCTCCAGCAGTGCGAGCGTGTCACCGCTGCGCAGGTAGAGCTCGCCGCCGGCCTCGGCGATTTCCCTGGCGAGCGCCGCCAGGCTGCCGTGCAGCCACCAGCGGCTGGCAGCGCCGGGCGCGCGCTCACCGGCCGCGTCGTCGTCCAGCAGGTAGACCGGCAGCACCGGCCGGCCGGTGGCCGCGGCGGCGCGGAGGCCGGGCAGGTCGTCGAGGCGCAGGTCCTGGCGGTACCAGTAGATGACCGGCGCGTCACTCATGCGCTTGCGGCTTCGGCGGTGCCGTGGGCGAGCGCGTCGGCCAGCGCCGGCAGCAGGGCCTCCGCCGGTGAGCGCAGGCGCAGCGCGGCGAGGTCGTCAGCGCGCGTGCGCCCGGGGTTGAGGAGGGCAATGGGCTTGCCCGCGGCGGCCGCATCGCGGCAGAAGCGGAACCCCGAGTAGACCTGCAGCGAGCTGCCGACGACCAGCAGCGCGTCGGCTGCGGCGAGCGCCTCGCGGCAGGCGGTAAGGCGAGCTGCCGGTATGCTGCCGCCGAAGAACACCACGTCCGGCATGAGCACGCCGCCACAGCGGTCGCAGTCGGGGACGCGCAGCCGGGCGATGTCGGCGTCCGGCAGCTCTGCGTCGCCGTCCGGGCGGGCGTCGCCGCGCCCCTCGCGGAGACAGGGATTGTCGCGCAGCAGGCGCTGCTGCAGGGCCTCCCGGTCGCCGTGCCGGCCGCAGTGCAGGCAGGCCACGCGGTCGAGGCGGCCGTGCAGGTCGGTGACCCGGGCGCTGCCCGCGCGCTGGTGCAGGCGGTCGACGTTCTGGGTCACCAGGTGCGCCACCGCGCCGGCACGCTCCAGCCGGGCGAGGGCGCGGTGGGCGTCGTTCGGGCGGGCATCGCGCACGCCGGGCCAGCCCACGGTCGAGCGGCCCCAGTAGCGCCGCCGCCGCGCCGGGTCCCGGAGGAACTCCTGGTGGGTGATCGGCGCGGCCCGCAGCCAGGTCCCCTCGGCGTCCCGGTAGGTGGGAATACCCGAGCCGGCGCTGATGCCGGCACCGGTCAGCACCAGCAGGCGCGGGTTTCCTGCGCGGAACGCGAGCAGCTGGTCGAGGTCTGACTGTAGCGTGGCGGCCATCCCGTTACTATACGGGGTGGGGCGCGCCCCCGCGCGCCCTGTCCAGGTTTTGCTCCGCCCGCGGGCGACGGAGCGATAGAAACGGCCAGAGTGCACCAGCGTGCAAAAGGAGCGGCTCGACGATGCATGTGCTAGTGACCGGCGGAACGGGTTTCATTGGTTCGGCCCTGCTGCCCCGGCTGCGCGGCGATGGGCACGAGATCACGGTGCTGTCCCGGGGAAAGCACGTCGATGGTGGCGGTATCCGCTACGTGCAGAGCCTCGGGGAGATCGCGGACGATGCGGCCGTCGATGCGGTGATCAACCTCGCCGGCGCATCCCTGAACGGCAAGCGCTGGTCCGCGGCCTACAAGCGCGAGATGGTCGCGAGCCGCCTCGACACGACCGCCGCGGTGGTCGAGCTGTGCGGACGCCTGGGGCAGCCGCCCGCTGTCCTGGTGAGTGCCAGCGCTATCGGCTATTACGGCGATCGCGGTGACGAAACGCTCGACGAGCAGAGCAGCGCGGGCGAGGGGTTTTCCGCCGAGCTGTGCCGGGACTGGGAGGCCGCGGCACGGGAGGCCGAGGCGCTGGGGACCCGCGTCTGTCTCGCGCGCCTCGGCGTGGTGTTCGACCGCGAGGGCGGGGCTTTCGTCGACCTGTCGCGGCCATTCCGCTTCGGCATCGCGAACTGGCTGGGCAGCGGCCGCCAGTACCTGAGCTGGGTGCACCGGGCCGACGTGGTTGCGGCCTTTGCGTTTCTCCTCGAGCACGGGGAGGTCGCCGGCCCGGTGAATGTCACCGCCCCCGAGCCGATCACGCACCGTGCACTCTGCGCGGCGCTTCGGCGCAGGCTGACCACGCTGCCGGGCATGCCGGTGCCGGGCTTCGTGATGCGCGCGATGCTTGGCGAGGTGGCCGACGAGCTGCTGCTCGCCGGCCAGAAGGTGTTGCCGAAGCGTCTCGAGGCGGCGGGCTTTACCTTCCACTACCCCGATATCGACGGCGCTGTCGGCCAGCTCCTCGGCAAGCCCTAGGAGCTGACGGCGCCGTAGTCCTCGTAGGCAGTGCGCACCGTCTCGCTCCGGCTCAGCTTGTTCAGGGCCGAGCGCTCCAGCTGGCGCACCCACTCCCGGGAGACGGCCATCTTGTCGGCAATCTCCGCCCGGGACAGCGGCGGCCCTTCGTGCAGGCCCCAGCGGGCGATAACGACCTGCTGTTCCGCCGGCTCCAGGTTGGTCAGCTCCGTTAGCAGCCGCTCGTGCAGGGAATCGGTCTCGGCGCGGGCTTCCGTGTGCTGGAAGGGCCCGCCGGAGAGGGTGTCCAGCAGCGTGCTGTCGTCATCCTCGTACTGCGGCGTGTCGAGGGACACCCCGAGATTGCGCAGCTGCAGGAGTTGCCGGGTTTTCTCGACACTGAGTCCAGCCGCCTCCGCGAGTTCCTCGTCGCCCGGCTCGCTGCCGGTCCTGTTCACGATGTTCAACTTGATCCGGTACAGCTTGCCGACCTGCTCCTGCACGTGGGTCGGGTAGCGGACGAGGCCACCGGTATCCCCGACGAAGCGCCGCACCGACTGGGTGATCCAGTTGAAGCAGTAGGTGCTGAAGCGAAAGCCCTTGTCGTACTCGAACTTCTCCGCGGCGCGAATCAGGCCGAGGGTGCCTTCCTGGATGAGATCGAGGAAGTTGACGCCCTTGCCCCGGTGGCGGCCGGCGATGGAGTAGACCAGGCGCAGGTTGTGCATGGTCAGCGTGTCCCGCGCGTCCGTGTACTCCTCGAGCAGGGATTCGAGGGTCATGCGCGCGGTCTCGTCGAGCGCCGGGCGGCTGCGCTGGCTGATGCGTTGCCAGCTACGCTGCCAGTCCTGCAGGGCGTTGGCGACGCTGCAGGGCACCTCCCGACCGTCGAGGCGCAGGATCACCCCGGCGAGACCCACGGTGAGGCTCGCCGGCAGCTTGAGGTCGCTGATCAGCTTGCCAAGGTGCCGCTCCGACCGGCCCTTGCGCAGCCCCGCGGCGAGCGCCTGCATGGCCTCCTGCGCCGTGCCGCCGGGGAGGTAGTCGGCCACCTCCCGGCGCAGGATGAAGTGGTGCTCGCGATTCTCGAAGCCCGCGATATCCAGCGGTGCCAGGCCGCAGTTGCCCGACCACTCGAGCAGGTAGTGGCGAGCGGCCGCAGCGCGTGCAAAGAGCGCCTGCAGTCCGTGCACCGCTGCCCATTTGCGCGTGTCGACTTCGCGCTCCTGCTCCGCGGTGAGGAGCGGGTAGCGCCGCGCCTCAGCGAAAAGCCGTTCGAGATCTTTCTCTTCGGTGTCTGCCAAGACTGAATCCACGGGATACCTCTCTTCTGGCTCGTCTTGTTCAGGGATACGGTCGAATGTAGTGGTTTGGACAGGGAATTCGCCGGTTTGTCCCGGTATAAGCGCGACATAACCTGTACAGAGAGCGGGATCTCCCGATCTGGACCAGGTTTTGTCGCGTAACCTGTCATGAAACACCCAGCGAGGACCTGACCATGACACAGGCCAAAGACAGCTCAACGCCGGCAACGAGCGCCGGGAACATCGAGAGCGCCGACGCTGGCGCTCACCTCGAAACCCGACCGCTCTATGGTATTGGTACGGTTGCGCGGCTAACAGGATTAAAACCGGATACGCTACGGGTGTGGGAGCGCCGCTACGGGCTTGGCGCCAGCCACAAGTCCGCCACCGGCCGCCGGCAATACACCCAGGCCGACCTCGAGCACCTGCAGCTGGTCGCGGCGCTCGTGCGCGATGGCGCCCGGATCGGCGAGATTGCCGCTTCGGAGCGCAAGACCCTGGAGATGCTCCTGCGCCAGCGCGGTCGCAACAGCCGCGAACTGCTCGCCGATCGCAAGCCCCGCGTGGCCTTTATCGGCAAGCAGCTGTGCGAGTGGCTCGACGGGCACCAGGGCTGCATCACCGGTGTCGATGCCCGCCTGGCCCGCCTCGGCCTCGCGGAGCTCAGCGAAGCGCTGATCGCTGAGCTCGGCAATCTCGACACGCTCGTTGTGGAGTGTCCGAACCTCGCCAATGCCAGTGTCGCGCGGCTGCAGGCCGTGGTCGACCAGCTGCAGCCCGGACGCACCATCGTCTGCTACCAGTTCGGCAACGAGCGCTGGCTGGAGGAGCTGGAGAGCCGGGGGCTGGTCGCGACCTCGCTGCCGCCGGACCCGGCCTACCTCGCCTTCGAGATCACCCGCAGCAGTGCCGAGAAGGCCGTACGCCTCGGTGAGTCCGACCTCGGCGAGCTGGTGGCCTCGCGGCCGCGGGAGTTCAGCGAGCTCGAGCTCTCGGCGGCCCGCCGCCTGCGCAGCCGGCTGGATTGCGAGTGTCCGCGGCACATCACGGACCTCATCCGTGCCCTGGTGAACTTCGAGGAGTATTCGGCCTCCTGTTCCGTGGACAACTGGCACGACGCCGCCGTTCACGCCTGCATCTACGCCTATACGGGCCAGGCCCGGCACCTGATGGAGAAGGCCCTGCATGCGGTGCTCGAGGAGCGGGGCGAAGACTTCCAGGCGTTGCTGCGCGAGGAGCGCGCGCGGGGGGTCGAGGATGCCGCCTGAGGCTGCCGAGCGCCTGCCGTGCCGCGGCTGCACGGCGGACTGTGCGAACTACGCGACCTGTGACGGCCGCCCCTGGCGTTACCGCTCCAGCGGCGAGCGCTTTGTCGATGCACCGGGCGTGTTGTCGTCGCCCCCGTCCACGGCGTCCGCTGCCGGCCTGGCGGGGAAGAGCGCCGGGAACAGCGCCTGAATGGCGGGCGAGCGCCGGGCCTCCCAGCCCCAGAGGAGCACCGGTGCCAGCGGCGGCACCATCAGCGTATTGAACTGGTAGGCCAGCGCCACGGCGTCGGCCGGCGGTGTGCCCGGTGCGGCGAGGAAGCTCTCGCCGAGCGTCAGCATGAGGTCCTTCAGTGCCGTGCTGATGAGCCCGAGCACGAGCAGCAGCCAGAGCACGAAGAGCCCGCGGGCGAAGCGCTCCCAGCGCCCGGGCAGCGGTGTGGCGAAGTGTAGCGCCGCGAAGAAGGGCATGGAGTAGCTGAGTACGCGCGAGTCGATACGGAAACCGAGCGCGCCGCCCGCCTGTTCCGCCGGTATGAAGCTGCCGCCCGCCTCGCCAAGGCTCGACACCACGGTCATGGTGGCGCCCTCGAGGTAGATCGAGGCCACCAGCGCCGGCAGCCAGGCCGGCAGGATTTCCGACACCAGCCAGACCGCCGGCGCGGCGAGCAGGGCGCCGAGCAGGTACCAGGCCGCGAAAGCCGGCACCAGCAGCAGGAGTACACGACCGAAAAAGCCCAGGGGCGTCACGCGGGCACCGCCTGCCGGTTCACCACGCGCAGGTAGAACAGGAACACCACCAGCACGTCCAGCATGATCAGCACCGGCCACAGGTAGAGGTGGGTCCAGCTGAACACGGTCATGTTCCACATGCCGAGGTAGAAGAGGCTGATGATGCGCAGGATGTTCATGGCCTGGATGGCGAGGAAACCGATGGCGATGGCGGCGAGCCGCTGCCGCCAGCGGGCCGGGAAAGCGATGACCGCGGCGATCAGCACGATGGCTGCTTCCACCCCGTTGCAGCCCGCCTCGATGGATACTGCAAAGTAGTTGCCGCTGTGCCGGATCACCCGGCCGCTGGCGGTGACCTTGTCATCGAAGGGCATGATGAGGGCCGCGCTGATATCGGCCAGCGACGCGGTGAAGGGCTGCACCACGTGCTGCTGCACCGGCTCGAGCATCTCGACGGTGAACAGGACCGCGAGCACGGCAAGGAAGATAACGAGAAAGCGGGCCATGGCAGCTCAGCCGACCAGGTTCTGGGCGAAGATGCCGAAGATGATCAACGGGCACACCAGGCGCACGTGCCAGGGCCAGATGCGCCAGAACAGGGTGCCGGCGATCTCCGGGGACCCCTTGCGCAGCTCCGCGAGCAGCTGGTCCCGGCGCCAGATCCATCCCGCGTAGATGCAGAAGACGAAACCCAGCAGCGGCTGGCTGTAGCGCGTGGTGGCCGTGACGACGAGGGCGAAGAGCGTCTCGAAATTGAGCAGGATCAGCAGGCTGATGGCGGTGATGACGCCGCCGATGAGCAGTACCGCGCTGCGCCGGCTGGCTCCGTGCTCTTCGATGGTATACGCCACCGGCACCTCCAGCATGGAGATGGATGAGGTGAGGGCGGCGATGCTCATGAGGAAGAAGAAGAGCAGGGAGACGAAGGCGCCGGCGACGCCCATGCTGGTGAACAGCTCGGGCAGCACCGTGAAGATGAGCGTGTCCTCGGAGATGAGACCGCCGGCGGCGTCGAAGATTTCCACGCCGTTGTGCAGGGCCACGTACATCGCGGGCAGCACCAGGAAGCCGGCGAGCACGGCGATCCCGATATCCACGCCCGTCACCAGGCCGCCGACCACGGGCAGGTTTTCCCGGTCGTTGATGTAGGAGCCGTAGATCAGCATGGTGCCGACGCCGAGGGACAGGGAGAAGAACGCCGAGCCGAGCGCGTTGATGATCAGCTGCGGCGACAGGGCGGCGGAGAAGTCCGGGAGCAGGTAGACCTTGAGGCCCTCCATGGCGCCGTCCAGGGTGAGCACGTAAAGGACCAGGCAGCCGAGGGTCACCAGGAGGATGGGCATGAGCCGGCTGGACCAGCGCTCGATACCGTCGTGGACGCCCTCGGCGATGATGCCGATGGTGAGCAGCATGAAGACGACCACGAAGCTCGCGTTGCGGCCCAGGGAGAAGGTCGTGAGCCACCCGGCGACCCCGTCCGCGCCGACGAGGGCGGCGAGGGACCCGAGGCAGTGAGCGATCATCCACCCGGCGACGACGGCGTAGAAGCTCAGGATGAAGCTCGCCACGACCAGGCCAGCCAGGCCGGTCGCCGCGCCGGCCCGCCGCGTGAACGTTCCGCCGGCAATGCGCTGCAGGGCGTTCACGGCATTGGCGTGGGCGTGGCGGCCGATGATGATCTCCGCCATGAGGGCCGGGTAGGCGAGGGTGAAGGCCAGCAGCAGGTAGACCAGCAGGAAGGCGGCGCCGCCATTGCTCGCGGCCTGGGTCGGGAAGCCCCAGATGTTGCCAAGGCCGACGGCACTCCCCGCGGCGGCCATGATGAACCCGAAGCGTGAACTGAATTCGCCGCGCGCGGAGGCCATGGATTTTCCTGTACTTATTGCGCCCGGCGCGAGTGTAGCACGCTAGCGGGCGCCGCCGTCCGACGCCTCGAGCACGGCGGCGCAGGGGTTGCCGGTGTCCCCCTGCCCGGGGTTGATGCCGAAGAGCTTCATACCGAGCTCGGGGACGAGGAACAGCAGCTTGGCCGACGCATCGAAGGTCGCGGCGATCGGCGAGGGGATGATCGCCGGATCGTTCATGGGCCCGCGGATGCGTACTGAAGAGGGAATCTGCACGGTGCGGGAGCGGGCGCGCGGATCGATGCGCACGTCGAGCTGGTTGTGCGGGAAGTCCAGCGTGGCCTTTCCCCGGGCGATCATGTGCCTGGTGGCCAGGTAGATGTCCTCGCTGCGGGCAACCCCGTCCTCGATGAGGAAATGGGCCATGCCGCACTCGAAATTCGTGTTGTCCTGGAGCAGACCGCCGAGGAGCAGCCAGGACACGAGGTCCGTCATCAGCAGGTCGAAGGCAGCGCCCTCGATGTAGCCATCGGCGACGGCTCCGGCGAGGCTGCCGTCCACGTTGCCGACGAGGGCTGCGCGCGACGCCGCCTGGCTCGTGAGACCGCCGCGCAGGCTGAGGGACCCCTCGATTTCGCCGCCGTAGCCCAGGTCGGCCGCGAGGGCGGTGACCGGCACGCCGAGCGCCTCGCCGGCCACGCTGAAGGCCGCCTCCTCGCCGCTGAAATCGGCGACGCCGCGCAGGTGTACGGCGCCGCCCGCGTACTCCACGTCGAAGCGGCCGAGCGTGAAGCGGCGGTCCGCGCCACGAAGCCTGACGACGAAGTTCCTGAGCCGTGTGTTGCTGCCGGTGATGTCGCCGATGTCGAGGCGCAGGTCGATGGGGTAGGCAGGGACGCGGGCGAAGGCCCGCGCGCCCTTGGCCTTTTTCTCCATGCCGGCCTGGTCACTCTCCTCGGCAGCCAGCTGCTGCTGCGCCTGCATCCGGGCGAGGTCCGGCAGGTGCAACCGCGGTGTGTCTACTTCCGCCCGCAGTCCCGTGATGCCGGTCTCGTCGCGGTTGATCTCGACGATGCTCGTGAGGTCTGTCTCACCGAGGAGCGCGTGCAGGCCCACGAGCTGCCTGCTGGCGGCCAGGTCCAGCACGGCGGTGCCGTCCCCGGGAGGCAGGCCGATGCCCGTGTCGTTGTCCGGCCGTTTGATCCGGTAGCGGGCCTCGAGCTGGGCGCGCGGGGCCCCGGCCAGCTGCTGCACGGTCCCGGTCAGGGCAAGGTCGACACGCTCCGCACCCTCGAGTGCGAGGTCCAGGTTCTCGAGGCGCCAGTCGTCGGTGCCGTGACGAAGGAAATAGCGCCCGCTGACGCGTCCCCCGGCGAGCAGCCTGCGCAGCGAAGCTGGCAGGACATCGTCGCCGAGAGCGGCTACGTCCAGTTTGCGGGTCGTGAACTCCAGGTCCACCCCTTCGAGGGCCATGAGTCGAGCCACGCTCCCCTTCACCCGGGTGGAACCCCCGGCCGCTTCGAGCGTGGCGTCGATCGCGCGGGCTGCCAGCGCGTCCTCTTCGCCTTCCAGCGTTGCGGTGAGGGAGAGGTCACCGTCCAGGGAAACGGGCAGGGAGGCCTCGGCACTCGCGGCCAGCGCGGCGAGGGACAGGCCGCTGGCCTCCACCGCCAGGTCGAGCCCGGTGAAGCGCGCACGCTCGTCGCCCGCAGTGGCAATGTGATCGACCGCGCCGCGGGCGCGCAGGCGTCCGCCCAGTACGCTGTCGACGGTGAGCTCCAGCCCGTCAACGGCCAGCGTCTCGCCACGGCGCCGAACCGTGCCGGTGACGACCCAGGGCCCGGTCTCGACCGGGGGGACCTGCACCCAGGGGTCAAGCGCAGCCGCCGTCGGCCCGGAGGCTCGCAGCCTGAGGGCGATGTCCGTGGGTAGCTGCTCGTCGAGAAACAGTGCTTCGCCGGTCGGCTGGATAGTCAGCGCCAGGCCGCTCTCGCTGCGGCTGGTGAACTCGAAGTGACGGACCCGGGGGCGGCGCAGCGTACCGTCGAGTTCCAGCGCCGCGTCCACCGCGCCGAGGGCCGAGAGATCGGTACCGAGGAGGGCGGCGAAGGGGCCGAGGTCCGCCATGGTGCCTCGGGCCGCCAGGTCGGTGGTGACGGGCTCCCCCCCGCGCCAGCGCAGCTTGCCCGTGGCGCTGAAGTCGTAGTCGGGGCGGTTGTCCAGGGAGAGTTCACTGACGGCCAGGTCTGCCGACCCGAGGTCGCCGGTGAGTTCACCTCGCAGGCGCAGCCTGCCCGCGAAGCCGTAGGCCTCGTCATCGAGGATTGCCAGCAGGGTTTCGACGCGGCGGTAGTCGCCTTCGAGAGCGAAGCGGTAGGTGAGATCACCGCCGCGCGCGGCCAGGGAGCCACGGAGGTTCACCTCGCTCTCGGCGGCGGGTGTCGTGATGGTTGCCGCGAGGTCCAGCGAGTCCGGTGCCGGTTCCTCCAGGGTGCAGGCGAGCTGCAGCGTCTTTCGGGGCAGTGTGGCGGTACTGGTCAGCGTGAAGGTCCCGGCCTCGTCCCAATGCCCGAGGCTGTTGCGCAGGGGCACGATGCGCACGTCATCGCTGCGCGTGATCACGTGCAGAACGCCGACATCCAGCGTCTTCGGCAGCCAGCGGGTCTGCCGCAGCCAGTCCGCCGGATCCGGGTCTGCGGTGCTGTCCGTGGAGTCCACGTAGGCCTGGACGCTGGCGGCGGAGACAGTCGTCTCCCGCACATCGCGGCGGCGGAGGAGGGCCGGCAACCGGCCCAGTTCGAGCGCCTGCACCGCCAGCAGCGGCGGCCCGTCGTGCCCCTGCTGGAAGAAGCGCACACCGGCGGCCCTGAGGCTGCCGGCACGCCGGTCCAGGACCGGCGCCTCCAGCTCCAGGCGGTAGGATGTGAAGGTCTCGACGACAAAACCGGCCACAGCGAACAGCGCCCGGTCGGAGAGGAAAACTGCGGCGCTGCCGGCCAGGACAACGCCGGCGAGGACGAGGAGGGCGACAAGAAACGCGCGTACGACCGCCATGGGATCCCCGTGCCGTTGCTACCGCGGCAGTCTAGCACGGAGGCCGCGCCGGCAAGGCGGCGGAGCGGCGCCCTGTGCTATCCTCCGCGGCGCACCGGGATGGTTGAGCTGGAACTTGCCGGCGCCTGGGAAGCCCTAATCGCGACGGTGGTGAAATCGGTAAACACAGGGGACTTAAACTCCCCCGGCCGTAATAGGCCTTGCGGGTTCAAGTCCCGCCCGTCGCACCAGCTCCAGGCAGGCCGGCTGACCATCCGCCGGCCGACCTTCCACGCCTGCCGCGTCACCCTGGTAGCATTGATCATCCAATCGCTTCGACCCTGGCCCCGCTATGGATGGGCCTCGCCGCTGGCGGATCCAGAAACTCGATACGGACACGACAGCCATGGCGCCGACCCAGGCGAAACCGAGCCACCGGTGACACGCTGTCCCCTTTTGCGTCAGAAGCTGGATCGCGCCCACGGCCATGGCCGGGATGGCGACAAGCGCATGAACAGAGATTACTAGGCCGTCATCCCACAGCGCTTGCCAGTTCATGGTGCTCCTTCCCGCAGATGGCCGACGACACGCTGGTGTCCGTCCAGACCTCGAAGTTCACGTTTCGGCGGAAACGTAGCTCGAAACGACCTTAAGTCCGTTGGCTCGGTCCGGTACTGACCGGTCGCGGGCGACGGTAGTGGCCTGAACGCCTCAGGCCGAGGACTGCGCGGCGCGCAGCGCCTTGCGTCCCGCCGCGGGGACTGCGTGCACCAGCAGGCCCGCCGCGATGCCCGGCAGGCCTTCGTAGACCACCGATTCCCACCCGAGCTGGCGCCACAGGAGCGAGACACCCAGGCCGACGGCCAGGGCGGTCAGCGCGCGCGCCTGGGACGGCCGGGCGCCGAGGGCGAGGGCGATGAGGAGCGGCGCGAAGGCGCTCGCGAGGGCCGACCAGGACAGGATGACCAGCGCAAACACGCTGTCGCTGCCGGACAGGGCGAGGACCAGGGCGCCCGCGGTCATGAGCACGGTCGACGCCTTGATCAGCAGCGGCCGCTCGATGCGATGCGGCAGCAGGTCGTGAGTGAGGGCGGCCGAGCAGGACAGGATCAGCGAATCGGCGGTGGACATGGTGGCCGCGAAGATGCCCGCGAGGATGACGCCTACGAGCACACCGGGCAGCAACTCCAGCGCCATGGTCGGCAGGGCAAGCTCGGCATCGAAGTCGCCGCTGTCGGCCAGGTAGAGGCGCGACAGCAGGCCGACGGCGGTGGCGGCGAAATAGAACGCCGTGAACCAGAGGTAGTACCAGGTGCGCGCCCGGCGCATGCCCGTGGGCCCTTCGGAGAGGGTCATGAAGCGCACCATGACGTGCGGCTGCCCGATCACCGAGAGCCCCGCCGCCATCCAGCCGAGCACGAACAGCGGCCCACCGGTCCAGCCGAGGAATTCGGGCGCCTGCGGCGTCCAGCGCGTGAACTCGGGGATCGCCTTCCATTCGGCCCAGGCGGCGCCAAAGCCGCCGAGCTCGACCACTGCGACCACCAGCAACAGGGTCATGGCCACGATCATGACCATGGACTGGGCGGCGTCGGTCCAGATGGAGGCGCGGATGCCGCCGGCGAAGCAGTAGGCGACGACGAGGACCGAGCCGAGCACGGCCCCGGCCCAGAGTGGCCACTCGAAGAGCACGTGCAGGGCCTTGCTGCCGGCGAGCAGCTGGGCGCCGGCGTAGCTGATCAGGAAGAGCAGGGAGATGGCGCCGATGGTGCGCTGCAGCGCGGTATTGCGCTCGCCGTGCCAGCGCGCGAGGACGCCCGCGTAGGATACCTCGTCACAGCCCTCGGTGGCGGCGCGGAGCTTTGCGTGGATGAAGGTGGAGCCGAGGTAATCGCCGAGAAGCCAGCCCAGCATCAGCCAGATGGCGGGGAAGCCGGTGGCATAGGTATAGCCGATGACCCCGATGAACATGTAGCCGGAGTTGTTCGTGGCGACCGCTGACAACCCCACGAGCCAGGGGGGGACGGTGCCGTCAGCGAGGTAGTAGTCGTGCCGCGTGCCCCGGCTCGCCCGCGCCGACGAAATGCCGATGAGGGTGAAGCCGAGGAGGCAGAGGACGAAGGACGCGACCACGCGGCAGTGCTCGCTTCACTCGCGCATCAGGACGCGAGGGAGATAGCGCGGCCGTGATCGATCGGCTCTACCAGCTTGCGGTGCAGGGCCACGACGGCGCGCTCGTAGTCGTTTTCATTGACCACGAACTGCATGTCGACCTGGCGCCGGGACTGGTGCATGGCCAGCACGGATACCGAGTCCTCTGCGAGTGCCGTCACCGTGCGCGCGAGGATCCCCGGGATCTGCATATCGCTGCCGATGGCCGAGACGATCGCGACCCGCTGCTGGTCCAGCTCGGCGCTCGGGAACAGCGCCTCGATCTCGCGGCGGATCCGCTTCACGGTCTTCAGGTTGCAATTGAGATAGTGCGTGATCGTGTTCGCGTTGATGTCCTTCGACACGATGCCCGCCTTGTAGCGACGGATGATCGCGAGAATCTCCTGGTCGTGGCGGCCCACGGCGCCAGCCATCTCCTGGTCGAAAACTTCCAGGGCGTAGACCCCGCGGCGACCGGCGATGATCTCCACGCACGGCTTGCTGCTGACATATTCCGAGGTGATGAGCGTGCCCGTGTGTTCCGGCTCGAAGGTGTTCTTCACACGCAGGGGAATGCCGCTCTGGCGCAGCCCCTTGGCGGCCTTCGGGTGGATCGCCTCCATGCCGAGGTTCGCCAGCTGGTCTGCCACGTCGTAGTTGGTGCGGCCGATGGGGACGACCTTGTCCTCGCCGACGATCTTCGGATCGGCGCTGGAAAGGTGGAATTCCTTGTGCACCACGGCTTCGCTGGCACCGGTGATCACCGCCAGGCGGCTGAAGGTCATCTCGCTGTAGCCGCGGTCAAAGTTCGCCATGAGGCCGTCGTCGCTGTGCGCGTAGCCGGTGACGATGGGCATGGTGGTACTCACGTCGATCTCGGCCATGGCCTCGCGGATGCGGTCGTCCAGCGGCAGGTGCTCCTCGCTGCGCCAGGCCGTGAGGTCCACGAAGCAGGCGTTTACGCCGTCTCGCTGCAGCAGCTGCGCGGTATTCCAGGCGCTGTGGGCCTCACCGAGGCTGGCGAGCATCTCGCGCACCGTGTCCAGGTGGGCCTCGAGGCTGAAGTGACCGTGGTCACAGAGCCTGGCCAGGTTGTGCAGGCAGGCTTCGGCGGAGTACAGGCGCTCGTCGATGAAGGCGTTGGCGCGCTTCGTCTCGGCGGCATCCTCGAACAACTCGGCGTTCAGGGAATGCATGTCCTCGCGCAGCGTCTCGAACTCCTCGCGCCAGGACGAATCCTGCTGGCTGCCGGAAAACAGGGCGTACACGCCTGGCCGCCCGCTCTTCTTGTGCTCGAGCAGGCGGTTCGTGATACCGCCGTAGGCCGACACCACGAAGACGCGGCCGTAGAGGTTGTCGCTGTCGCCGCCGTGCAGGAAGATGTTGTCGCGTACTGCGCGGTAGTCGAGCATCGACGTCCCGCCGATCTTCTCTACCGTATGGGTATTCACGCGTCGATCTCCTCCGCGTCCAGCTCGTAGGCGCCTTCCGCGTTGTGTACTTCCTTGCCCGACAGGGGCGGGTTGAACACGCAGGCCATGGTCATTTCACTGAAGGCCCGCAGGATGTGCTCGTCGTGCTTGTCCAGAATGTAGAGGGTGCCGGGTGCAATCGGGTACTTCCTGCCGTCCGCCAGCGTCTCCACCTCGCCTTCACCGCTCACACAGTACACCGACTCCAGGTGGTTCTTGTAGTGCATGCGGAAGTCGGCACCGGCGTAGATCGTGGTGATGTGGAAGGAAAAGCCCATGTTGTCGTTCTTGAGCAACATGCGCGTGCTTTCCCAGTTGTTGTCCGGCGACACGATGCGCCGGCCGGAGGCCTGCGCCTCCGCCAGGGTCCTGACAATCATTGCTTGACTCCTATCACTGTTCGGGTGCTCGCGGGTTCGGGGCTGCGTCGGCCTTAGGAGGCGCGGCGCAGCTCGAACACTTCCGTGGCTTCGGGCATTTCGTCGGTCTCGGCGCAGACCTCGGCCACCGCCCTCTCGAGGATATCGAGGCCCCGGGTGAGGTTGGCGTCCGAGATCGTCAGCGGGCAGAAGATCTTGATGACCTCGTCGTCCGCGCCACAGGTCTCGATGATCATGCGCTCTTCGAAGCAGCGCGCGGCGATCTTGCCGGCGAGTTCACCACAGACGCAGTTGAGGCCCTGGAACATCCCGCGGCCGCGGACGGAGAAGTGGCCCTCCCCGTACTCGTCCGCCATGCGCTGCAGGCGCTTGGCGACGTAGGCTCCCTTGCGCTTCACGCTGTCGCTGAAGGCATTGTCGGACCAGAACTCGTCGATGGTTGCCTTCGCCGTCAGGAACGCCATGTTGTTGCCGCGGAAGGTGCCGTTGTGCTCACCGGGCTTCCACTGGTCCAGCTCGGGATGCAGCAGCACGACCGCCATGGGCAGGCCGTAGCCGCTGATGGATTTCGACAGCGTGACGATGTCCGGCTTGATACCGGCGCCTTCGAAGCTGAAGTAGGTACCGGTACGGCCGCAGCCCGCCTGGATATCGTCCACGATGAGCAGCATGTCGTGCTTGCGGCAGACCTTTTCGAGGTTGCGTAGCCACTGGGCAGAGGCGGCGTTCACGCCACCTTCACCCTGCACGGGCTCAACGAGCACGGCGGCCGGGTGGTCAATACCGGAACTGCCGTCCGAGAGCAGCTTGTCGAGGTAGGCGGTGGTATCCACGCCCTTGCCGAGGTAGCCGTCGTACGGCACCCGGGCGATGCCGGCGAGCTGCGTACCCGCACCGCCGCGGTGGTGCGCGTTACCGGTCGCCGTGAGGGCGCCGAGGCTCACGCCGTGGAAGCCGTTGGTGAAGGAGATGATCGTCTCCCGGCCCTTGACCTTGCGCGCGAGCTTCATCGCCGCTTCCACGGCGTTGGTGCCCGTCGGGCCGGTGAACTGCACGCGGTAGTCGAGGCCGCGGGGCTTCAGGATCTTGTCGCGCAGCGTTTCCAGGAAGTCCGCCTTGGCACGGCTGTGCATGTCGAGGCCGTGGGTGATGCCGTCCTCGGCAATGTAGGCGAGGAGCTTCTCCTTGAGTACGGCGTTGTTGTGGCCATAGTTCAGGGCACCGGCGCCGGCGAGGAAATCGAGGTAGGCGTTGCCGTCCTCGTCGTAGATGTGTTCGCCCTGGGCGCGGTGGAAGACGCGCGGGAAGGAGCGTGCATAACTCTGAACTTCCGATTCAGTTTCCTTGAAGATGTTCATGCCGTGTTCCTCTCGTCGTTGCGTTCGTCGTTACGTTCATCGTTAACGGTGGATGCTGTGTCCCCGGCCGCCGCGAAGGGGCCGATGCGGACCAGCTGTTCGCTGTCGTGGGCGCCGCCGAAGTGCCGGTCCCGGTCGAACCAGTCGCTGTCGCTCAGCGCCGCGTCGCGGGAAGCCGCCAGCTTGCGGAACAGGCCCCAGGACGCGCCGTTGTCGGGCGTGATGCTCGTCTCCATGAAACGAACCGCCCGGCAGGCGGGTCGCTCGAGGAGGTGCTGGAGCATGCGCAGGGCAAGACCCTGGCCGCGGGCAGCGGCGCCGACGGCGACCTGCCAGATGAACAGGGTGTCCGGCCGCGCCGGCACGAGGTACCCCGAGATACAGCCCACCACGTCGCCGTCCTGTTCCGCGACGACGGTGGTCGCCGCGAAGTGGTCGCACTGGAGCAGGTTGCAGTAGAGGGAGTTTTCGTCGAGCGGGGGGCACTCGCCGATCAGGCGATGAACAGCCGGGCCATCGTCGATTGTCGGGACCCGGAGGCTTGCGGTCTTCCGGGGCCCATCGATATTTTCGGGTGTAATGGTTTAGTCCCAAATCAAATTTGCCCTGAATGATACAGGACTCAGGCAAAAATGCAAGTAAGTTGCCGATTTAGAACGTTTTTTAGGCCGAGACCGCAGAGCGGCGGGGTCTATAATACTTTTATTACAAAGTAATTACGGCCCGGTTTCGGGTGCTTCCCTGTGGCTCTAAGCGCCCGTCACCCGCTCGACCAGCAGGGCACTGCCGCTGCCCGCGGCCCCGGCGGCGGCGACCAGGCCGCGCTCGAGCCCCCGGCGCTCGAGTTCGTCGAGGAGGGTGATGGCCATGATCGCGCCGGTGGCGCCCATCGGATGGCCCAGCGCGATCACGCCGCCGTTGACGTTGAGCCTGTCGTCGGCGATGCCGAGCCGCTCCCGGGCGACCACGGAAACCGCCGCGAAGGCCTCGTGGATCTCGAACAGGTCGACGTCGTCGACGGCGAGGCCCGTGCGTGCCAGCAGCGCCTCCGTGGCGGCGAGGCACCCGGTCAGCACCTGCAGCGGGTCCGCTGCCACCGTGCAGGCAGCGCGGATGCGGGCGCGCGGCGCCTGGCCCAGGCGCTCGCCGAGGGCGTCATCGCCCACCAGCAGCAGGGCCGCCCCGTCGGCCATCGCGGGTGAATTGCCCGCCGTATGGATGTGCTCGATCGCCTGGAGCTGCGGGTTGTGCGCGAGCTGGCAGGCATCGACCCCGGCCGCGCCGGCCTCGGCAAAGGCCGGGGCCAGGGCCGCGAGGTCCCCGGCACCCAGGCCTTCGCGGATGCACTCGTCCTCGGCCGCCGTGCCTTGCGGAGTCTCGATCGGCACGATGGAGGGGGCGAAGTAACCGGCCGCCCGCGCCCGGGCCGCGCGTTCCTGGCTGGCCAGGGCGACCGCGTCGGCGGCTTCGCGGCTGACCCCGTTGAGCGTGGCGATCAGGTCGGCGCCGCTGCCCATCATCAGCATGCGACACTCGGCCGCGAAGCCCGGGTCCAGGAAGACGCGCGCCTTGTCGGCGAGCATCGGCACCCGCGACATCATCTCGACGCCGCCGGCAAGCACCGCGCGCGCCTCGCCGCCGCGGACCTTCAGCGCCGCGAGGCCCAGGGCGTCGATCCCGGAAGAGCAGTAGCGGTTCACCGTGAGCCCCGGCACGTGATCGGGCCAGCCGGCGTAGAGCAGCGACGAGCGGGCGATATTGCCGGCCTGCTCACCGTGCTGGGTGACGCAGCCGAGGATGACATCGTCGACCAGCGCCGGGTCCAGCTGCGCCCGGGTCGCGAGGGCGCCGTAGAGCTGGCCGAGGAGCGCCTGCGGGGTCAGCGCGTGGAGGCCGCCCGTGTCCTTTGCTCGCGTCCGCGGGCTGCGTACCCAGTGGTAGAGGCAGGCGCCGGTCATTCCCCCACCCCCACCACGAAGCTGGCGCAGGTGGTGGTGGAGCCGCCCACGTTGAAGGTAAGGAGGTTCTCGGCGCCGCCGATCTGGCAGGCACCGGCCCGGCCGCTGACCTGGCGCGCTCCGTCGAGCACCATGCGCACGCCGGTGGCACCGACCGGGTGACCGAGGCCGATGAGCCCGCCGCTGGCGTTGACCGGGAAGCTGCCGTCCCGGGCGATGCGCCCGTCCTCCACGGCCTGCCAGCTCTGCCCGGGCGGGGTGAGGCCGCTGTGGTCCAGGGCGAGGTACTCGGTGATCGTGAAGCAGTCGTGGGTCTCGAGGCCGTCGACCTCGGTGACCTCGGCGCAACCCGCCCGGTGCAGCGCATCCTCGATGGTTTTCGCGGCGTGGGGAAAGACCAGGGGCTGGCCGGCGCTGAGCGCGAGCTTGCGTTCCAGCAGCAGCGGGGCGCTGCGGTGGCCCCAGCCCTTGATGCGGGGTATATCCGCGAGCGCCAGGCCCTGGCGCTGCGCGTGGGCGCGGGCCACGTTCTCGCTGGCGAGCACCACGCAGGCGGCCCCGTCGGTGATCTGGCCGCAGTCGAGCTTGCGGATGCGCCCGTCGACGACGGGATTGAGCCGGTCGTCGGCGCCGAAGCAGCCCTCGGCAAAGGTCCAGTGCCGGGTCTGTGCATTCGGGTTGTCGCGGGCATTGCCGAAGTTGATTTCGGCGATGCGCGCCAGGTGCTCCTCGCGGACACCGTAGCGCTGTTCGTATTCAGCGGTGATGCGGTCGAACAGGTGCGGCCAGGGGAACTCCGCGTCCTGCGCCTCCTGGCCCTGCCAGGCCGCTGCGCCCAGGTACCCGGCCCCCGTGCGCCCGTCGACGTTGCGCATCAGCTCGAGGCCGAGCACGCAGGCCACGCTGTAGTGCCCGGCCTCGATGTCGCGCATGGCGGCGAGGATCGCCATGGACCCGGAAGCGCAGGCGGCCTCGTGACGGGCCGTGGGGATGCCCGCGAGTTCCGGGTAGACGTGGGCAAAGAAGCCGCCGATCAGCCCCTGGCGGGCAAACAGGTCGCCGACGAAATTGCCGACGTGGCCGACCTCGATCTGTGCCGGCTCGATGCCCGCATCCGCGACGCCGGCCTCCAGCGTTTCGCGGAACAGGGCGTACAGGTCCAGGCCCTCGCGGGCCCAGTTGCGGGCGAAATCGCTCTGGGCGCCGCCCAGGATATAGACGTGGTTCACGCGGGTCCTCCCCGGGCTGCGACGGCAGCCGCCAGTTCGTTGCGGACGACCTTGCCGAGCGGGTTGCGCGGCAGGGCGTCGAAGAGCTCGATGCGTTCCGGGCGCTTGAAGCGCGCGAGGCCCCGCTCACCGAGCCAGTCGCCGAGGGCCTCGACGGTCGGGGCGCCGGCCCCCTCGGCGAGCACGAGGCAGGCACAGACGCGCTCGCCGAGGTCCGGATCCGCGTAGGCGCAGACGGCGGCCTCGGCGAGGTCCGGGTGGCCCTCGAGGAGCGTGTCGAGCTCGCTCGGCGAGAGCTTCATGCCGCCGCGGTTGATGATGTCCTTGCAGCGCCCGACGATGCGGTAGAAGTAGGGCGGATTGCCGCTGATCTCCACCAGGTCGCCGGTGCGGAAGAAGCCATCGTCGCTGAACAGCCCGCGATTGTCGTGACCCAGGTAACCGTCGAAGACCCCGGGGCCGGCGATACAGAGTTCGCCGGGCTGCCCCGGCTCGTCGATGGTCGTGCCGGTCGCCGGGTCGACCACGCGGGTGCTGAGCACCTCGGCGCCGTAGCCGCCGAACGGCATGCCGGTCACCCCGAGCCGCGGAAACAGCATGGCGCGTTGCGCGGGCGCCGGTGCGCTGTCCGGCGTGGCGAAGAGGGCGATGCCCTCGTTGGAGCCGTAGAAGTTCACCACCGGCTTGCCGTAGCGCTCCTCGAAGATCTCGATCATCGCCGGAGACAGCGGTACCGAGCCGGAGCCGATAGCCCGCAGGGCGCTGAAATCGAACTGTTCCCAGAGCACCGGCTGCTGCGCCAGGCGGTTGAGCAGCGCCGGCGGGGCGATGGTGAAGTTGACCGCCTCGTCCTGCAGCTGCGCCAGGTAGAGTGCCGGGTCCAGCGGGTGGTGCAGGACCACGGTGCAGCCGAGCAGCGCCATGGGAAAGAGAAAGCCGCCCAGGGCGGCCATGTTGACGAAGGGAAAGGGGGCCAGGAGCACCTCGCCGGGGCGGTAGCCGCCGGCGGTCTGCGTGGTGCGGCCCTGTACCAGCCACATGTTGTGCGAGCGCGGTACCCCCTTGGGCGTGCCCGTGGTGCCGGAGGTCCAGCAGACGGTCAGGATATCGTCGGCGTCGCCGCCCCAGTCGGCGTTCCCTGCATCGTGGCCGGCGGCATCGGCGAGCAGCTCGTCGATGGCCCAGGCGGGCACGCCGGCCAATGCCGCCGCACCCTCGTCGAGGAGCGGCCGCTCCCCGAGGGAGTGCTGGCTGATGTAGGCGCGCGGCGCGAGCGTCTCGGCGAAGCCGGCGATCTCGTGACGCCCGTACTGCACGGCCAGCGGTGACAGGATGGCGCCCAGCTTGCTCGCGGCGGCGTAGAGCAGGACCAGGGCGTGCGTATTGGGCAACTGCACTAGGAGCGCATCGCCGCGCCGAAGGCCGCGCGCCGAGAGTGCGCGAGCGAGAGCATTGCTTTCCCGGTCGAGGTCGGCGAAGGTGAGGCGCCGGGGCGGCCCGGCACCGAGCGCCTCGCTGTTCGGCGGGTCGACCACGGCCATGCGCCCGCCGTGCTTCGCGGCGAGGGCCGCCAGCAGGCTGTGCAGCGTCGCGTCGCCCCAGTAACCGGCCTCCCTTTCAGCGGCGATCCGCGCCGCGCTGCTCGTCTTCATGTCGGGCGGCTCCCTCTCATGTGTCCTTCTCATGCGTCCTTCGCGGTCGCGTAGTCGCGGGCGAGGTCGTCGACGATGGCGCTGATCGGCTGCACCGCGTCGATGGCACCGACGCCCTGGCCGGCGGACCAGACGTCGCGCCAGCGCTTCGCGTCGCCGGCCGCGGCGATGACATCGATCTGCCCGGGGCTCGGCATGGCGTCCGGGTCGTAGCCGGCCTTGAGAAGGCTCTGGCGCAGCCAGTTGGCGCGCACGCCGGTGAGGGCGTCGGAGCAGACGATATCCCCGCTCGAGGCGGCGACCACCATCGCCTTGTAGTCCGGGTCTGCCATGCTTTCCTCGCTGGCGATGAAGCGGGTACCCAGGTAAGCATAGTTCGCGCCGAGCACCTCGGCGGCACGCACGGCGCGGCCGGTGCTGATACCGCCGCCCAGGACGATGGGACCGTCCCAGAAGCGCCGGACTTCCTGCACGAAGGCGAAGCCGGCAATCTGGCCGGTGTGGCCGCCGGCGCCGGCCGCGACCAGCACCAGCCCGTCCGCGCCGGCCTCCAGCGCCTTGGCGGCAAAGCGCGGGTCGATCACGTCGGCGAAGACCCGGCCGCCGTAGCCGTGCACCGCGTCCACGGCCTCCCGGGGGCTGCCGAGGGCGGTGATGACCAGCGGCGCCTGGTAGCGCACGGCCAGCTCCAGGTCCGCATGGCGGCGGCTGTTGGAGCGGTGCATCATCAGGTTGATGGCCCAGGGGGCATCCGCCGTGGGGCTGACGGCGCCGGTGATCTCCTCGAGCCACCGCGCCAGGTCGGCCTCGGAGCGGGCGTTCACCGAGGGAAAGCAGCCGACGATGCCCGCGCGGCAGCTGGCGATGACCATGGCGGGCCCGGACTGCAGGAACATCGGGGCCTGGAACACGGGCAGGCGGAGGCGGGAGAGGCAGTCGGTCATCGGTTGTCCATTGTCCCTGGTAACAGAGTCACTTTTGTAATTAGACCTGCAGTCTAGGGCAGCGCGCGTCAGCCGGCAAATGCTGGGGCGTGTACAACCGGTTTCTGCAAGAAGAGCGACTTGCATAACAGAACTGCCGCCCTATACTCGGGAAAGCAGACCGGTAAATAAATAGCCAGCCAGGCAGGAGTTCGCCATGGGCCTTCCCGCACAGCATCCCGAGTACCCCACCGTGAACCACTGCGTCGGCGGTGTCACCCACTTCGACGACGCGCCGGAATGGATCTACGGCCTCGACAATCCCTACCTGCACGGGGTTTACGCACCGGTGACGGAGGAGCTTTCCGCGGAGGGCCTGCGCGTTACCGGCGAGCTCCCCGCCGATCTCGAGGGCGCCTACCTGCGCAACGGGCCGAACCCGCTGCTGCCGCCGAAGAACCGCTACCACCCCTTCGACGGCGACGGCATGGTGCACGGCGTCTACTTCCGCGACGGTTCAGTGAGCTATCGCAATCGCTGGGTCGGCACCGAAGCGCTGGCCGGGGAGCGGGCCCGGGGCAGCTCCGTGTCGCCGGGCGTCATGGGTCCCTTCGACTACAGCGTCTCGCCCTTCGGCATCAAGGACACCTCCAACACCGACCTGGTCTTCTACCACGGTGACCTCGTCTCGCTGTGGTACAACGCCGGCAACCCCTGCCGCCTCGACGGCCGGACGCTGGAAACGCAGGGGGGCTTCGTCCTGCCCGGGCGTCGTCACGCGCGCCTGTCGGCCCACTCCAAGGTCGACTGGGCCACGGGGGAGCTGATCTTCTTCGATTACGGCGACGAGCCGCCCTACCTGACCTACGGCATCGCCGACCGCGAGGGGCGCCTGGTGCACGAGACGGCCATCGAACTGCCCGGGCCGCGGCTGCCGCACGACATCGGCTTCACCCGCCACTACGCGATCGTTCACGACCTGCCGTTCTTCCACGACATGGACGTGCTGCGCAAGCACCACCTGCGCGTGCTCACCTTCCACCGCGATATCCCGACGCGCTTCGGCATCGTGCCGCGCTACGGCGACGGCGGCGACGTGCGCTGGTTCGAGTGCGAGCCCTGCTACATCCTCCACGTGAGCAACTGCTGGGAGGAGGGCGACTGGGTGGTCATGGACGGCTGCCGCTCGGTGAACCCCATGCCGCAGGCGCAGCCCGGCGAGGGCGAGCTGGCGCACATGCTGGCCTACATGCGCCTCGAGGCGAACAACTATCGCTGGCGCTTCAACCTCCGCACCGGCGAAGTGCGCGAGGGCGACATCGACGACCTGAACACCGAGTTCAACAAGACCAACCCGCTGTTCCACGGCGAGAAGAGCCGCTACGCCTACCACCAGCGTATTCCCCTGGCTCACGAGGGCGGCCACACGCTGCGCTTTACCGGCCTCGTGAAGTACGACAACGACAGCGGCTGTCGCTGGCAGTACCCCTACGGCGACGGCGTCTTCGGCAGCGAGGCGGTGTTCGCGCCGCGCCGCGGCGCCGGCCGCGAACGGGCCGAGGACGACGGCTACGTGATCACCCTGGTGACCGACTCGAACAGCTGGCAGTCGGACTGCCTGGTCTTCGATGCCCGTGACATCGAGCAGGGGCCGGTGGCGCGCGTGCACCTGCCGCGGCGCGTGCCCTATGGCTTCCACGCCACCTGGGCCCGCGGCGAGGACCTGTACCGCGCCTGAGCCGTGAGCGTACTCGTTACCCGCGCCAGCTCCATCAACCGGGCGCTGGACGAGATCGGTGATCGCTGGTGCCTGCTGATCCTGCAGGAGGCGTTCTGGGGCGGTTCCACCTTCGGCGACCTGCTGGCCGCGACCGGCGCCTCCCGCGGGGTACTCTCGGACCGGCTGAAGTGGCTGCAGGGTCTCGACTGCCTGCGCCGCCGCGACGGCCGCTACCGGCTCACCCGCAAGTCCCTCGATCTCTACGACACCGCGCTCATGGCCATGGCCTGGGAGCGCCGCTATCACCCGGTGCCCGCCGCGGAGGACTTCACGCTGCGTCACCGCCGCTGCGACGAGTCGTTCTCCCCGCTGCTGGCCTGTGATGACTGCAGGGCCCCGGTAGACGGCCGCGCCGTGTCCTACAGCCCGGGGCCCGGCGCAACCACCGACGAGCGTCCCGTGAAGACGCGCCGGCGCTCCACGCTGCCCGCGGGTGCCGTGCCCGGGGCCCGCAACGTGTACCGCCACCTCGTCACCCTCGTCGGCGACCGCTGGACTGCGAACGTGATCGCGCTCGCCTTTCACGGCATCGCCCGCTTCGACGATTTCCACCGCGAGCTGCCGGTGGCCACCAACACGCTGGCCGACCGGCTGCGGCTCCTCGAGGACGCCGGCGTGCTCGCCGCCCAGGCCTACCAGCGCCGGCCCCGGCGCTTCGAATACCGGCTCACCGACAAGGGCTGGGACCTGTTTCCCTTCTTCCAGACGCTGCTGCACTGGGGTGACCGCTGGTGTGACCGTGACGGCCTCGGCCCGCCCATGCTGCTCCGCCACGATCCCTGCGGCCACCGCCTCTACAGCCGCGTGCGCTGCGACCAGTGCGGCGAACCGCTGGAAGCCTACGAGGTCGCCCTGACTTTTGCCGGGGACGGGGAGGCGGCGGTGGTGAAAGACAGCGCCGCCCTACACGCAGGAGGACTTGCATCATGACGAACGACTATCTCGCCCGGCACCGGGCCCTGCTTGACGAGGCCCTCGCCGCCTGCGCGGACCGCCGCCACTTCAGCGGCTGGCCGGAGAACCCGAGCAGCAAGCTTCACGGCGAGGCGCTGCCGGCGGCGGGCAAGGCGCGTTTCGAGGCGCTGCTCGGCAAGCCGTTTCCCCTCGAGCAGCCGGCGGAGGTCGGCCGCATCGGCGAAGAAGTATCGCCCTACACCCGGGAGCCGCTGGGTATCGGCTACCCGAAGGTCGATGTGCCCGCGCTCTTCGCCGCCATCGACGCGGCACGCGGCCCCTGGGCGGCGGCGGAACCGGACACGCGCGTCGGGCTGTGCCTGGAGATGCTGGCACGCTGCGGCGACCAGCTATTCGAAAACGCCCATGCCACCATGCATACCTCCGGCCAGTCCTACGTCATGGCCTTTGCCGGCAGCGGCGCCAATGCCCTGGATCGGGGCCTGGAGGCGCTCGCCTACGCGCACAAGGCGATGGCCGACGTGCCGCGTTCAGGGCACTGGCAGCGGCAGTTCGGCCGCGATGGTGTCGCGGACCTCGCCAAGCAGTACCGGCTGCGCCCACGCGGCGTGGGGGTCGTGATCTGCTGCGCCACCTTTCCCCTGTGGAATGCCTACCCGGCGCTCTGTGCGTCCCTGGCCACCGGCAACCCGGTGGTGCTGAAGCCGCACCCGCGCGCGGTGCTGCCGGTGGCGCTGGTGGTCTCGGCCTGCCGCGCCGTACTGGCCGAAGCCGGCTTCGACCCGAACCTCGTGACCCTGGTCGCGGACACGCGCGCGGAGCCGGCGACGCAGGCGCTGCTCGCTCAGCCACAGACGGCGATTGTCGACTACACGGGAAGCCCGGCCTTCGGCAGCTGGCTGGAACAGAACTGCCCCGGCAGGCTCGTGTTCACGGAAACCGCCGGCTGCAACTCCGTGGTGCTCGAGTCTACCGATGACCTCGCCGCCACCGCCCGGGCCATCGCTCAGTCGCTGTGCCAGGCCTCGGCGCAGATGTGCACGAGCGTACAGAACATCCACGTGCCGGCCGGCGGTGTGCGCGTGGGCGGAGAGACCGTTCAAGTGCAGGCCGTGGAGCAGGCGCTCTGCGAGGCCGTGGACGGCTGGCTCGCGGACCCGCGCCGGGCGGCGACGCTCTGCGGCACGCTGTTCGACGAGTCGGTGCAGGAGACGGTGAACGCCTGCCGCGAGCGGGCGGCCGCCGGTGGCCGCATCCTGCGCGACTCGGCCCCCTACGCGCACCCGGAGTTTCCCGCCGCGCGCACCGCGACGCCGCTGGTGATCGCCGCGGCGCCGGACGATGCCGACTGGTACCGGCAGGAAGTCTTCGGCCCGGTGTCCTTCGTGATCCGCCACGGCTCCGCGGACGAGGCGTTGGCCGATGCCACGCGCAACGCCCGCGAGTGCGGGGCGATCACGGCGCACGTCTACAGCACGGACCCTGCCTTCATCGAGCGCGCCATCGACGCCTACCACGACGCCGGCGCCTCCGTGGCCTGCAACCTGCACGGCATGCCGATCAACTTCGCGGCCGCCTATTCCGACTACCACGTCACCGGCCTCAACCCGGCGGGCAACGCCTGCCTCGCCGACCTCGCTTTCGTCGCCGGGCGTTTCCGCATCGTGCAGGCGAAATGGCCGGCTGAGACAACCGCAGGAGCAGCGGAGCCATCGGGCTGAGCGGCAGGCTGGGACGCCCCCGCGGCCGCTGCTACACTGCGCTCTCCCGTCGACCGGAGACCGGCCGTGCAGCAACAGCTCGAGACCATGCTCGCCATGCAGGACCGCATGAATACGCGCGTGCATCCCGAGTGGCGGGGCCAGGGCTTTGCCTGGTACCGGGCCACCTGGATCGAGTGCGCGGAGCTGCTCGAGCACTACGGCTATAAGTGGTGGAAGCGCCAGGAGCCGGCCATGGAGCAGGTGCGGCTGGAGATCGTCGATATCTGGCACTTCGGCCTGTCGATGCTGTTGCTCGAGGATGACGACCACGCCGCGCTGGCCGCCCGCATCGCCGCGGAGATCGCGCAGGAGGCCCCGGCTACGGACGACCTGCGCCTGGCCACCGAGGCCCTGGCGGCCGAGGCGCTGGCGTCCCGTCGCTTCTCCGTGACGGCCTTCCGCGATCTCATGGGCACGGCGGACCTCGCCTTCGGCGACCTTTACACCGCCTACGTCGGCAAGAACGTGCTCAATTTCTTCCGCCAGGACAACGGCTACCAGGACGGCAGCTACCGCAAGACCTGGAGCGGGCGCGAGGACAACGAGCACCTGCACGAACTCCTCGGCAGCCTCGACGGCAACGCCGCGGACTTCCCCGAGCGGCTCTACGCCGCCCTCGGCGAGCGCTATGGCGCCGGGGGGTGACCATCGCGGGGAGGGCGGCCTGCTCTCCACCTCCGCGCTGGCCAAGAAGCTGCACCTGCCGATCCAGCAGCTTTTCGCCACGCTGCGCGATTACGGCTGGATCGAGCGCAGCGGCGATCACTGGCTGCTGACGCCGAAGGGCGAGTTCGAGGGCGGCGCCTACCAGGAGAGCAAGCGCTTCGGCCGCTACGTGGTCTGGCCGGAGACGCTCGCCACCCACCCGCTGCTGGCGGCCATCGAGTCGCGGCAGCGGATCACCGCGCGCGGCATGCGCCGCTACTACCCGCAGCTTCACCCGCAGACCATCAACCGGGCGCTGGCGGAACTCGGCCTGCAGGAGCACACGCTCCTCGGCTGGGAGCTGACGGAGCTCGGCCGCCGCTTCGGTGGCCAGCAGGAGGAAAGCGAGGATTCGGGCGCGCTCTACGTGAGCTGGCCCCACGAGATCATCGACGAGGCGGTGGTGCACCGGGAGCTGGGGCGTTTCTCCGAGCACGGCGCGCCGCGGGTGGATGACAGTGCCGAGCCGGACCTGTTCGCAAGCTCCGGCCGGGTCGCCGTCGAGGGCTACGCCGGCATCGATGGCCACGTGCTGCACAGCCCGCTGCAGATGCACGTCTGCAACTGGCTCTACCTCGCCCAGCTGACCCATGCACACGCCCGCAGCCTGCCCGTGGACGAGCCGCTCTGCGCGGACTTCTACCTGCCGTCGGGACGCATCTATATCGACTGCTGGGAAGACGACGTGCCGGCGGGCGAACTCAGCGGCCGGCTGCGCAAGCGCGATGTCTACGCGCAGCTGCGGCTGCGCAACATCGAGATCAACGCCCGGGACGAGAGCCGCCTGGATGACGTCCTGGGCCGGCGGCTGCTGGAGTTCGGGCTGCGCTTCTAGCGCGGCGGGCGCGCACTAGCTCTCGCCTGCACAGCGGTCGATGGCCTCGGCCAGCTTGAGGTCGAGCTCCGTCAGGCCGCCGGCGTCGTGCGTGGACAGCCCGATGCTCACCGAGTTGTAGACGTTGCTCCACTCCGGGTGGTGGTTCATGGCCTCGGCGCAGAGCGCCACCTGGCTCATGAAACCCCAGGCCGCCTTGAAGTCAGCGAACTTGAAGTCGCGGCGCAGGTGGTCGCCGTCCCGCTGCCAGCCGGGAAGCTTGTCCAGGGCCGCCGCGACGGCGGCGTCGTCCAGCCGTTCCATGGGAACCTCCGTCATGCGTTCCGGGGTTTGCGTTTGTATCTGCGTTTGCATCAGCGCCGCGCGAGGGCGACGGCGCACTCCATGTGCTCAGTGTAGGGGAACTGGTCGAAGAGCCCAAAGCGGGTGATGCGGTAGTCGTCATGGAGCGCGGCGAGGTTGTCCGCCAGCGTGCGCGGGTTGCAGGAGACGTAGAGCAGGTGATCGAAGCGGCGCAGGCTCGCCAGGGTCGCCGGGTCCAGGCCGGCTCGCGGCGGGTCCACGAAGGCGCTGCGCAGGTCGTGGTCTTGCAGCGCTACCGGCAGCTCGGCGAGGCGGCGAAAGGCCCGCTCGCCACGCAGGGCGCTGCTCATCTCCTCCGCCGACAGCCGCACGACGGCGGCGTTGTCGACGCCGTTCTCGGCGAGGTTGTGCCGGGCATCGCGTACCGACACCTTGGACAGCTCCGTGGCGAGCACGCGCGGGAAATGGCGGGCCAGCGGCACGGTGAAGTTGCCGTTGCCGCAGTAGAGCTCGAGGAGGTCGCCCGGCAGCGCCGCCGCCGCCGCGCAGGCCCACTCGAGCATGGCCACGTTGACCGCGGCGTTGGGCTGCGTGAAGGCCTGCTCGCGCTGGCGGTAGCGGCAGGGCCGCCCGCTCACGGTGAGCCGCTCCGTCACCCAGTCGCGGCCGATGACGACCTTCTGGCCGCGGCTGCGCCCGACGATCGCCAGCTCCAGCTGCCGGGCAAGCGCCCCCGCCGCGACCTCCCAGGCGTCGTCGAGGCGGCGGTGGTAGGCCAGGGTAACCAGGACTTCACCGGTGGTCGTCGCGAGGAACTCGACCTGGAACAGCTTGCGCCGCAGGTCGACGTAGTCGCGGAGCGCCCTGCGCAGCGGTTCCATGCGTTCGCGAATCGGCGTGCAGGCAATGGGAAAGTCGTCGACGCGCAGCGGCTCCTTCGGCGCCGCCGGGTCGAACATGGCGTAGAAACTGTCGTCCCCCTCGTGCCAGAAGCGGAACTCGGCGCGCATGCGAAAGGCTTCCGGCGGCGAGGGCGCGACCGTGGCCGCCGGCGGGTCGAAGGGCGCGAGGAGGTCGCTCACCCGCCGGGCCTTGTCCGCCAGTAGCGCGTCGTAGCGCTCCGGATCGAAGCGGGGGAGGCTCACAGGCAGTTCGCCGGTCGGGGCAGGCCCGCCAGGCGCGCAGCGACCTTCGCCGGCGAGCCGGGGAAGAGCTTGAGCAGGTAGAGGCTGGTGCCCTTATCGGGGCCGAGTTCCTGCCGACAGTACTTCACCAGGGCCCGCATGGCCGGGGCGCTGTCGTAGGTCACGTAGTAGCGGCGCAGGAGCTCGAGTACCTCCCAGTGGGCCTCTTCCAGCGTGATAGCTTCCGCCGCGGCCAGCGCCGCGGCGACGTCCCGGTCCCAGTCGGCGCTGTCGCGCAGGAAGCCGTCCTTGTCCAGCGGGGGCAGCGCCACGGCCGGCTCAGAACCAGGCACGCTGCGTCGCGTGCTGCTCCGTCAGGGCGAGCAAGCCCGCCGGATCCACCACCGCAAGGCGCGGGTCACAGCGGTCCGTGAGGCCGCAGGCGGCGAGGTCGGCCGCGAGCACGTGGAGCGTCGCGCCGTTGCGCGCCCAGGCGTCCAGGTCCGGTGCCGCGGCGTGCCAGGCCCCCTCGCCGTGGAACAGGACCGCATCGCCGTCCCGGAGCTGCGCCAGGGCGGCGGCCGTGGCGCTGGCACCGGGCAGCAGGTTGACCGTGTGCAGGGCCATCAGAAGGCCAGCAGGTGCTCGTGCCGGTCCTGCAGCCCGCGCTGGGCCGCCGGGTCGATCACGGTGACGAAGGCGGGCAGCTCAGCAGCTGCGAGGCCGTGGCGGGCGAGTGCCTCGCTGTCGGCGTAAACCGCCTCGAGGTCGTAGAGCGGCATGGAATCGATGAGCCGGCGCAGGCTTTTGCGGCCGATCGCGGCCGGCGCCTGCGCAGGCGCGAGCTGCAGCACCCCGGGGCCGGCGAAGAGCACGCTCACTGGCTGGTCGAAGGCGGCGTAGGCGAGCGCGGCATCCAGTCCCGCCCGCGCCAGGGTGCCGGCGTAGGGCGGCCGCTGCAGGACCAGCAGCGTCGCTTTCACGGCGCGCCGCCGCCGAAGGTCAGGGCGCGGTCGGCGGCCGCGGTCGCCTCGACCAGCTGGCCCAGGCCACCGAGGGTAAAGCCGTCCGCCAGGGTGGCGGCCGGGCGCTCGAAGCGGGCGGCCTCGTCCGCATCGAGGACACCGTGGCGCACGGCGGAGCCGATGCAGGCGACGAGTTCAACGCCATGGTCGCGGGCGAGGGCCTGCCAGCCCTCCCGGGGCGATGGCTCGTCGCCGGGTGGTACGGCGCTGTCGAGAGCAATCTGTGTCCCCGCGTCGGAGAAGAACACCCGGGGCAGCGCGTGACCCGCCGCGAGGGCGGCCTCACAGAGGCCGATGGCGGCGCGGTGTACGGCGGTAGCCTGGGGCGGGGCGAGCACGAGGAGGGCGTAACGCATGGGCGCGGATTATAAACAAAAAACCCCGGCAGGGCCGGGGTTTCGGGGGTAGCCGGAGCCGCCGTCAGTCGTCGCCGCCGAGCGCCGTGAGCAGGCTCAGCAGGTGGATGAACAGGTTGTAGATGTTCAGATACAGGCCCACCGTGGCGCGGATATAGTTCGTCTCGCCGCCGTGGATGATGCGGCTCGTGTCGAACAGGATCAGGCCCGACATGATGAACACCACGGCCGAGGAGATCGTCAGCGACAGCGCCGGGATGGCGAGGAAGATATTCGCGATCATGGCCACCACCGCGATCAGCAGGCCGACCATCAGGAAGCCGCCGAGGAAAGAGAAATCCTTGCGCGTGGTCAGCGCATAGGCGGACAGGCCGAAGAACACGACCGCGGTACCGCCGAGCGCCTGCAGCACCAGCGAGGAGCCGCCCGGCATCGACAGGTAGTAGCTGAGCAGCGGGCCGAGGGAGGCACCCATGACGCCCGTGAAGGCGAAGATCGCCGGCAGGCCTTTCGCGGTGTCCGCCAGGCGGTTGACCACGAACAGGAGGCCGAAACCGACCAGGGTGAGCACGAGGGCGGCGCCGTGGCCGAGACCGAGCGCCATCGACAGGCCCGCGGTACCGGCACTGAAGAGCAGGGTCATCCCCAGCAGCATGTAGGTGTTGCGCAGCACCTTGTTGGTGCTTGCCACCTGCTCGATGCCGGTGCTGGCAACGTTGTAAAGGCTTCTGTTCTCCATCGTTAACTCCGTTGGGACACGTGCTGTAGTTGGACCGGGGAAGCCGGCAACGGTTCCCCGCCATCGGTAGACAGTATGGGGGCTGTGGGGCGCTTTGCAAGGGTGATCGGCGCCCTCAGCCGAGCCCTCGCGACAGGAGCTGGACAGCGCCGAGACCGGCCAGGATCGCCCCCGCGCCCCCCGCGAGCCAGGCGATGCTGCGGCGGGCGGGCGCCGTGAGCCGTCGTGCGCGCTCGCGGTGGCCGCCGGCCGCGGCGATGCTGAGGGCGATGACCAGCGCGAGCAACAGGCCGGAGACGTTCCACCACAGCCAGGACACGTTAGGCAGCGCCAGCGCGATGACCGCATTGCCGGCGATACCGGCGAGGAAACCGAGGATCGCCGGCGCGCCGCGCGCCGCCGGTGCGAACAGGGCCAGGAGGAAC
The DNA here is from genome assembly GCA_964438205.1 of uncultured Alteromonadaceae bacterium. Classification (GTDB taxonomy): domain Bacteria; phylum Pseudomonadota; class Gammaproteobacteria; order Pseudomonadales; family Halieaceae; genus Pseudohaliea. Next base: position 1,258 of record CAYTJQ010000032.1, on the reverse strand, counting down.
AGGGCGAGGAGCGGCCCGTTGGCCATGGAGCCGACCTTGTTGATCGCCTCCAGCACCGTGGGGGCGATGTGTTCGACGGTAAAGGAGAAGGCGACTGCCGCCGCGCCCCAGGCCAGCGTGACCCGGCGCGAGAGCCGGAACAGCTGCTCCTCGCCGCGCTGCCGGTCGCGATCGATGAAGTCTTCCAGCGTGGCCGCGGACAGGCTGTTCAGCGCCGAGTCGATGGAGGACATGGCGGCGGCGAACAGCCCGACGATGGCCAGCCCCGCAAAGCCCGGGGCGAATTCGCGGGAGACGAAGGCGGGGAACACGAGGTTGATGTTGGCGCTGCCGTCCGCCGTGCGCGGCAGGGACGCGAGAAACTCGGGCTGGCGGGTGGCGTAGGCGGCGAGGCCCAGGCCGAGGAGGCAGTAGGCCAGCACGAGCGGGAAGCGGAGCAGGCCGTTGAGCACCAGCACGCGCTCGAGCCCCGGCCGGTCCCGCGCCGCCAGGAGCCGCTGGGCCTGGCTCTGGTCGCAGCCGTAGTAGGCCACGTAGAGAAAGAAACCCCCGAACAGCATGGGCCAGAAGCCGTAGTCGTTGCCCGTGGTGAGCCCCCAGTCGTCGACCAGGGGCCCGAGGCGGGGTGCGAGCCCGTCGAGGTCCGCGAGCAGGGGTTCGGCCAGCCAGGCGACGGCGAAGAGCACGGCGGCCACCAGCAGGAGCATCTGTACGACGTCGGAGATGACCACCGCGCGCATGCCGCCGAGCACGTCATAGGCGATGGTAATGCCCATGAGCAGGCAGACCGCAACGGGGTAGCTGAGCCCGGTGATCAGCCCCAGCACCGAGGCGACGCCGTAGACCGTGACCCCGGTGGCGACGCCGCGGAAGACGAGGAAGCAGCCGCTGGCGAGGCGGCGGGCCGTCGGCCCGAGCCGCTCCTCGAGAAAGGCATAGATCGAGATGACCCCGCTGGCGTGCACCGGTGCAAACAGGACGCAGAGCGCGAGCATCGCCAGGGGTACCGCCAGCTCGTACTGCAGCCAGAGCAGACCGCCGGCCGCCGCAAAGCCCACGAAGGCCGGTGCCCCGAGCAGGCTGTTGGTGGAGCACTGGGTGGCGATGATGGAGGTGGCCAGCGCCCAGTTCGGCAGGCCGTGGCCGGCGAGGTAGTAGTCTTCCCGCGAGTGCTGGTGCCGACCGAGGCCGACCGCGAGGAGCAGCATTCCCGAGAGATAGCAGCCGATCACCCACCAGTCGAGGGTGGTCACCGGGC
>CAYTJQ010000031.1:0-38131 GCA_964438205.1 uncultured Alteromonadaceae bacterium | reverse complement strand
CTCGTCGCACCCGCTGTCGCTTTCGAGCCCCTCGCCTTCTACAAGGCGCTCCACGCGAGCCCCGAGCTGTCCTTCCAGGAGAAGGAGACCGCCGCCACGATCGCGGCCGAGCTGCGCGACGCGGGCTACACGGTGACGGAGGGCATCGGCGGCTACGGCGTGGTCGGCGTGCTGGAAAACGGCGACGGGCCGACGGTCATGCTGCGCATGGACATGGACGGCCTGCCGGTGAAGGAACAGACGGGCCTGCCCTACGCCAGCGAAGCCACGGCCACGGAGCAGGACGGCCAGGCGGTGCACGTGATGCACGCTTGCGGTCACGACGTGCACATGACGGTGGGTACGGCCACGGCCCGGGAGCTCGCAGCGCGGCGGAACGAGTGGCAGGGGACGCTGCTGGTGATCGCCCAGCCGGCCGAGGAACGTGGCGCCGGCGCCCGCATGATGCTGGCGGACGGCCTCTTCGACGACTTCCCGACGCCCGATTACAACCTGTCGCTGCACACGCTGGCGACGCTGCCGGCCGGCAAGGTGGGTTACGTCCCCGGCTGGATGATGGCCAACGTCGATTCGGTGGATATCCGCCTCAAGGGCATCGGTGGCCACGGCGCCTATCCGCATGCGGCGAAGGACCCGGTCGTCCTCGCCGCGGCCATCATCATGGACCTGCAGACGCTCGTCTCCCGGGAACTGCACCCGACGGAACCGGGCGTGGTGACCGTGGGCTCGATCCACGCCGGCACCAAGCACAACATCATCCCGGACAGCGCCACGCTGCAGCTCACGGTGCGCTCCTACTCCGATGAGGCCCGGGCGACGCTGCTCGATGGCATCCGGCGGATCGCCGTGAAGCAGGCGGAGGCCCTGGGCTTCGACGGCGAGCTCGCCCCGGACGTGGAGATCCGCGACGAGTACACGCCGGCCCTCTGGAACGATCCGGCGCTGGTCGAGCGCGGCGTCGCCGCCATGGCCGGCGCGATCGGCGAGGAGAATCTCGTGGAGGTACCCAAGGAAATGGGCGGTGAAGACTTTGCCCGCTACGGCCGGACGGAGGAGGAGATTCCCAGCTTCATGATCCGCCTGGGCGTCGTCCCGCAGGATCTCTGGGATCGCCACCAGCGCGGTGAAGCCACGCTGCCGTCGCTGCACTCGCCGTTCTTCGCACCGGACCCGGGGCCGACCCTGCGCACGGGCATTGCTGCCATGACCGCCATGGCGCTGGACCTGCTCGCCCCCGCCGCGGAATGAACTGCCGCCGGCGGCGCCGCGTAGCCACGACAGGATCACCGCCGGAGAAGGAGTCGCCATGAAAGCCTCGGACCTGTTCGTCCGCGCCCTCGAGGCCGAGGGGGTCGAGTACGTGTTCGGCATTCCCGGCGAGGAGAACCTGGATCTCCTCGAATCGCTGCGCACCTCTTCAATCCGCCTCGTGCTGACCCGGCACGAGCAGGCGGCGGGCTTCATGGCCGCCACCTACGGCCGGCTCACGGGCAAGGTCGGCGTCTGCCTGTCGACGCTTGGACCGGGGGCGACCAATCTCGTCACCGCCGCGGCCTATGCGCAGCTCGGCGCCATGCCCATGCTCATGGTGACCGGCCAGAAGCCGATCAAGACCAGCAAGCAGGGCCGCTTCCAGGTCCTGGACGTGGTCGACATGATGCAGCCGCTGACCAAGTACACGGTCCAGGTGGTGAGCGGCGATCGGGTGCCGGCGGTGGTTCGCGAGGCCTTTCGCCTGGCCCACGAGGAGCGCCCCGGTGCCGCGCACATCGAGCTGCCCGAGGACATCGCTGCGGAGGACACGGACGCGCGGCTGATCGCGCCGAGCGCGGTGCGCCGGCCGATCGCCGAGTACAAGGCCATCGACCGGGCCGTCGCCATGATCGAGGAGGCTAAGTCGCCGGTGCTACTCATCGGCGCGGCGGCCAATCGCAAGCTGACCGCCAAGATGCTGCGCGAGTTCGTGGCGAAAACGGACATTCCCTTCATCACCACGCAGATGGGCAAGGGGGTGCTCGACGAGCACGCGCCGCGGTTCCTCGGCAACACGGCACTGTCGGACCACGATTTCGTGCACCGGGTGGTGGAGGCGGCGGATCTCATCATCAACGTCGGCCACGACGTGGTGGAGAAGCCGCCGTTCTTCATGCGCCCCACGGACCGGCGCCAGGTCATGCACGTGAACTTCGACTCGGCGATGGTGGACCCGGTCTACTTCCCGCAGCTCGAGGTGGTGGGCGACATCGCCAACAGCATCTGGCAGATCAAGGAGCGCATCGCACCGCAGCCGCACTGGAACTTCGAGCTGTTCCGCCGCGCCCACGAGGCCTATGTCGCACACCGCGACGAGTGCGAGGCGGACGAGCGCTTCCCGCTGCGGCCCGAGTACCTGGTCCGTGCGGTGCGCAGGGTGATGCCGGCGGAGGGTATCGTTACCCTGGACAACGGCATCTACAAGATCTGGTTCGCCCGCAACTACCCGGCGGCGCACCCGAACACCCTGCTCCTGGACAACGCCCTGGCGACCATGGGCGCCGGCCTGCCCTCGGCCATGACCGCGAAGCTCGTGTACCCGCAGCGCCCGGTGCTATCCGTCTGCGGCGACGGCGGCTTCATGATGAACAGCCAGGAAATGGAGACCGCGGTGCGTCTCGGCCTGCACCTGGTGGTGCTGGTACTGCGCGACGACGCCTACGGCATGATCAAGTGGAAGCAGGCCGACATGCAGCTGCCGGAGTTCGGTCTCGACTACGGCAACCCGGACTTCGTGCGCTACGCCGAGGCCTACGGCGCCCGCGGCTGGCGGGTCGGCGCAACAGCAGAGCTGGAACCGCTGCTGGCGCGCTGCCTGGAGGAACCCGCGGTGCACCTCGTGGAGGTGCCCGTGGACTACTCCCTCAATGACGAGATGCTGCACCGGGTGATCCCGGCGCTTTCTGCCGGGCTCTAGTGGGCCACGTTGCACTCGCTTGAATTGGCGACGGCCAGTCCTGCGCTCGCGCGCCTGCCCACAGCGCTTGTGCTGCGGCTGAGCGTTACCGAATTTACCGCGTGGCCCACTAGGATGGGCGGCTAGCGGTTACCGTTGCTGCTCGCGGCCGTCGCCGCACCGCGACCCCGACCGCGCCCCCGGCGTCGCCGCTGCTGCTGGCCGGAGGGCGCGTCCTTGCCGCTGGTGACCGGGCGGCGCTTGCCGGGTGCAGCGCGCTCGCCGCCGCGCGGCCGGCCCGCACCCGGCTCGGGCAGCGGCGCCGTCGGCTCGAAGCCCGGCACCTGCTCCCGGGGCAGGGTGCGGCGGATGAGCCGCTCGATCCCCTGCAGGTACTCCGCCTCCTCGGCGCACACCAGCGAGTAGGCGTGGCCGGCGGCGCCGGCACGGCCGGTGCGACCGATACGGTGCACGTAGTCCTCGGAGACGTTCGGCAGGTCGAAGTTCACGACCTGCGGCAGGCCGCTGATATCCAGGCCCCGGGCGGCGATGTCCGTGGCCACCAGGGCCTGTACGCGGCCGTTCTTGAAGCCTTCCAGCGCGCGGGTGCGGGCATTCTGGCTCTTGTTGCCGTGGATCGGCTCGGCGATGATGCCGTCCCGTTCCAGGCGCTTGGCGAGGCGGTTGGCGCCGTGCTTGGTGCGCGAGAACACCAGCACCTGGTGCCAGTTGCGCTCGCGGATGAGGTGAGAAAGCAGGTCCGGCTTGCGGTCCTTGTCCACCGGGTAGACCCATTGCTCGACGGTGTCCGCGGTGGCGTTGGCTGGCGCCACCGCGACTTCCCGCGGCTGGTGCAGGTAGCCCTGGGCCAGGCGGAGGATGTCGGTGGAGAAGGTGGCGGAGAACATGAGCGTCTGCCGCTTTGTCGGCAGCAGGGCGACGATGCGGCGCACGTCGTGGATGAAGCCCATGTCGAGCATGCGGTCGGCCTCGTCGAGCACCAGCACCTCGAGCGCATCGAAGGCCACCGCGCCCTGCTGGTGCAGGTCGAGGAGCCGCCCGGGGGTGGCCACGAGGATGTCGCAGCCGCGCTTGAGGCGCGCGATCTGCGGATTGATCTTGACGCCGCCGAAGACGACCTCGGCGCGCAGCGGCAGGTGGGCGCCGTAGTGCACGGCGCTGTCGTGGACCTGCGCGGCCAGCTCGCGGGTCGGCGTGACCACGAGCGCGCGCACCTGCCGTGCGGGCGCCCGCGGGCCCTCGGCAAGGCGCTGCAGCAGGGGCAGGGTGAAGGCAGCGGTCTTGCCGGTGCCCGTCTGTGCCGCGGCCATGAGGTCGTGGCCGGCGAGGATATCGGGGATGGCGCCGCGCTGGATGGGGGAGGGCGTGTCGTAGCCACGCTCGGCAATGGCCTTCAGCAGCGCATCGCTGAGGCCGAGATCGGCAAAAGTCATAGGGAGTATCCGGGATGACTGCTGGCGGATAGTCGGGCACGGCCAGCTCGTGCGGGGCGGAGCATACCGGATCGGCGGCGCTTTGTCGCCGTGAGCTGTTGCCGTGAGTCGTCGCTGTGAGCCGTCGCCGAGCGCCGCCGCTCAGGGCGCCGGCACGGCCTCGCCGCCGCGACGGCGCAGGCGACCCAGGAGTTCGCGCAGGCGCGCCGGCAGGGCGAGCATGGCTGGTGTCGCCACCAGGGTCAGGATCGTGGCGAAGGACAGGCCGAAGACGATAGCCTGCGAGAGCGGTCCCCAGAAGGTGGACATCTGCCCGCTCGCGGTAACGCTGCGGTTGATCAGGTCCACGGAGAGGCCGCAGGCCAGCGGCAGCAGGCCGAACACGGTGGTCACCGTGGTCAGGAGCACCGGGCGCAGCCGCTGCGCGGAGGAGCGCACGATGATTTCCTGCACGGAGAGTTCCGGGTGCTGGCCGCGCACGTAGTTGAAGGTATCGATGAGCACGATGTTGTTGTTCACCACGATACCCGCGAGGGCGACCACACCGACCCCGCTGAGGATGGCGCTGAAGGGCTCGCCGAGGAACAGCAGCCCGAGGAGAACGCCCGCGGTGGACATGACCACGGCCACCAGGATCAGCGCACTCTGGTAGAAGCTGTTGAACTGGGTCACCAGCAGTACGAACATGAGCAGGAGCGAGAGCAGGAACGCCACCTGCACGAAGGCCATGGACTCGTTCTGCTCCTCGTTGGCGCCGCGAAAGCGGATATCGAGGGCCGGGTCGAAGGTCTGGGTACCGAGCCACTGGTCGATACGCTGCACCATACTGTCCGCCAGCACGCCCTCGACGACGTCCGCACGGATGCGCTCCACCGGTGTGCCGTCGATGCGCTCGAAGGTATCCACCCCGGGTTTCGGCTGCATGGTCACGAAGTTGGACAGCGGCACCTGGCCCTGGGCCGTGCTCAGTCGCAGGTTGCGCATCGCTTCGACGCCGCGGTAGCGGGCGGGGTAGCGCACGCGGATATCGACGGCGTCATCGGAGCTGTCCGGGCGGTACTCGGCGACCTTGACGCCGTTGGTGACCAGCTGCACGGCGACGCCCGCGGCGACCACGTCTGCGCCGTAGAGCGCGGCCTCGGCCCGGTCGACCTGCATGCGCCACTCGATGGAGGGCAGGGCGCGGGTGTCGTCGATATCGACGAGCTCGGGCAGGGTGTCGAGGTATTCGCGGATCCGCGTGACGGCGGGCTCGAGCAGTTCCCGGTCCCGCGAGCGCAGCTCGATCTGGATCGGCTTGCCGACCGGTGGGCCGTTTTCCTCGGCGAACACCTCGACGATAATGCCGGGGAAACCGCCGGTACGCTCGCGGATCGCCCGGAAAATCTCGTTGCCGGAGCGCTCGCGCTCACTCTCCGGGTAGAGTTCCACGAAGATGGAGCCGATACGGTCCGCGGTGGCGTCGGCGCCGCGCCCGAACCCGTTGGCGCCCGGCAGGATCGTGCGCGCATTCACGGCGCGGATCCCCTCGATCTGCAGGATCTGCTCCTCCACCTGCCAGACCAGGCGGTCCACTTCGTCGGCAGAGAAGTTGCCGCGGCCGCGCACGGAGACCTGGATGAACTGCGGGTCCGCGTCGGAGAAGAACACCATGCCGGCGCTGAAGCGGCCGTAGGCCCAAAAGATGCCGAAGAGCACCGCCCCGATCAGGAGCAGGGTAATGCCCGGCCGCGCGGTCACCCTGGCCAGGAAGCGCGCGTAGCCGCCGGTAAAGGAGCGCAGGCGCGTGGGGTCGCCGGTCTCCAGTTCGTGCATCTGTGCCGCGGTGGCGTCGGCGTGTTTGCTCGGGCGGCCGAAGACCGTGCCCAGCACCGGGCCGAAGAGCAGGGCGTAGAGCAGGGAACCGGCGAGTACCGTGAATACGGTGACCGGCAGGTAGCTCATGAACTGGCCGGGAATGCCCGGCCAGAAGATCAGCGGCAGGAAGGCGGCAAGGGTGGTTGCCGTGGACGCCGTGACCGGCCAGAACATGCGCTTCACCGCCTCGGCGTAGGCGGCCCGGTGGTCCAGCCCCTCGCCCATCTTCCGGTCGGCGTACTCCGTCACCACGATGGCGCCGTCGATGAGCATGCCGAGGCCGAGCAGCATCCCGAACATCACCATGAAATTGAAGGTGTAGTCGAGCAGGTAAATGATGATCACCGCGAACAGCAGCGACACGGGAATGCCGAGCCCCACGATCAGCCCGCTGCGGAAACCCATGCTCGCCACCACCAGTACCATGACCAGGGCCAGGGCGGTGAAGATGTTGCCCTGCAGTTCCGTGACCTGCAGCTCGGCGAACTCCGCCTGGTCCTGGGTGATGAGCAGCTCGATGGCCTCGGGGATGCGCGGGCGCAGCTCGTCGATCTTCGCCCGCACGGCGTTCACGGCCGCGATGATGTTGCCGTCGGAGCGCTGGGTGACGGCGACGGTGATCGCCTCGCGGCCGTTGACGCGGGCGTGGCTGGTGCGGTCCTTGAAGGTCTTTCGGATGGTGGCGATGTCGCCGAGGGTCACGACGGTGGAGCCGTCGCTGCGCACGGGCAGGCTCATGACATCCTCCGGCTCCTCGACCACGGAGGGCACCTTCACGGAGAAGCGCCCGGAGCCCGTGTCGATGCTGCCCGCGGGAATCAGCCGGTTGTTGCGCTGCAGGGTGGTGATGAGCTCCTCGCTGGAGATCGCGTAGTTCTCCAGGGCCTCAGGATCGATGAGGACCTCGAGCATCTCCTCGCGCTCGCCGCGCAGCTCGGCTTTCAATACGGAGGGGATGGTCTCGAACTCGTCCCTGAGCTTGATCGCCGCCTCATAAATGTCGCGCTCCGGTACGCTTTCGCCGACCAGGCTCACCTGGATCATGGGGAAGTCGTTGATCTGCAGTTCCCGGACCAGCGGCTCCTCGGCGGTGCTCGGGATCTCGGCCTTGCCCCGGTCGACCGCCTCGCGCACGTCGACCAGGGCCTGGTCGAGGTCCGCGTCGACGTCGAACTCGACGAGCAGGGTGGCGTTGCCCTCGGAGGCCAGGGCGGTGATCTCCTCGATGCCCTCGACCTTGCGCAGCTCGATCTCCATGGGCTGGACGAGCAGTCGCTCCGAGTCCTCCGGGGAGATACCCTCGTGCATGATGCCAACGTAGAAGTAGGGCGCCTCGATGTGGGGCTCGTTGGCGATGGGCAGGATGGCGCGGGCAATGAGCCCGGCGAGCACCACCATGAACATCATCAGCAGGATGGTACGGGTCCGGCCGATCGCCGCGTCGATGAAGCCGATCATTGGGCAGACCTGGCGGACAGCACCGCGGCGTCATCCTGCTCGACGCGCACCCGCTGGCCCCTGAAGACGAATTCCTGGCCCACGGTGATGATGCGCGTCACCGGCGGCAGGCCGCTGACCCAGGTGCCGTCCGGGCCGTCCTCGATGATGGAGACGGTGTGGAAGGCTACGCGGTTGTCGTCATCGAGGACCCGCAGCCCGAGCCGGCCCTCGTCGTCCAGGGCAAAAAGGGCAGGGGAAACGCGGTGCGCGAGAACCTCCTCCACCGGGATCCGCAGCGTCGCGGGCACGCCGGAACGGAGGCTGTAGTCCGCGTTCGGTACGGTCGCCTCGAGCGGGTAGGTGCGTGTCGCCGCATCGCTCTGCTTGCCGATAAAGCTGAGTGTCGCGGTAAGCTCCCGGCCCGTGGCCGTCACTGTGCGCACCGGCGATCCCAGCGTGAGCTTGACGGCGTCCGCGGCCGTGACCCGGGCCGTAACCAGCATCGGGTCGAGATCCAGCAGCGTGGCGCAGCTGGTACCGGGTGTCGCGTAGTCGCCGATTTCCAGGGCCACGGCCTCGACCACCCCGGCGAAGGGCGCGCGCAGGCTCGTGCGCTCGAGGTTCAGCTGCTGGCGCTTGAGTGTCGTTCGGGCGGCGGCGAGGTTGGCCTCGGCCTGGGCGATGGCGGTGGCCGACTGCAGGCCCTTGTCGCGCAGCTTGAGCGCGCCCTCGTACTCGATGCGGGCCCGCTGCAGCGCCGCCTCGGCCTCGGCCACGGCCTCTTCCCGGTCGTCGATGGCGAGGCGGCAGAGCACCTCGCCCTCCTCGACGCGGCTGCCGCGCTCCACGGGCCGGTCGACCACGAGGCCGGTGATCTCGGCCCGCACCTCGACGGTCCGCTTATTTTCCGTGCGTCCGCGCAGGGACAGGATACGCTGCCGCGGCTCGGCGCGGCTCTCCCGGGCGCGCACGGCGACGGGCTCACGGCTCGTCTCCCGCGGCTGGACGTCGGCGAGCGCCGGCGGGTTGGCCGGCCGGTCGCCGTCGTCGTTGCCGAGGACGCCGCTGAGAAGCCACAGCAAAATGCCGACGGCGATCAGCGTGGCGATGATCAGGTTCTTTCGCATACGGGGGTTGTCCGGGCCAGCACCCTGGAAGCGGGCTAAGCGCGCGCAAGTATAGCACCCGGTCAGGGCTCCTGGCTTTCGTAGTGTTCCTGGAATTCTTCCAGGTGGCGCTCCACGAGATCGGTTCGCCGCCCGTAGCGGGCGATGTGGAACACCGCGTCGCCCTCGTAGACGAGGGGCAGGTTGGTGCGCCCGATGACGACGCCATCGTGGGTGGCCTCGAGGGGGCTTTCCCGGGAGCCGAGGGGGTCGGCGACGACGCCGATGGTCTGCCCGGCCACGACCTTCGCGCCAAGGGGCACCAGGGTGCTGAGAATGCCGCTCTCCGGTGCCCGCAGCCAGCTCGACTGGTCGCTGACGATCGGCGGGCGCAGCGGGTGCCTGCGGCGGCTGCGCCGGAGCACGCCCAGGTGCCGCAGCACGTTGACGATGCCGCTGACGCCGGCGCGGATGTACATCTCCTCGAAGCGCAGGGCCTCGCCGGCCTCGTAGAGGATGACCGGGATCCCCGCATCCCCGGCCGCCTCGCGCAGGGAGCCGTCGCGGATCTTCGAGTCCAGGGCCAGGGGCACGCCGAAGGCCTCCGTCATGCCGCGGGCTCCCTCCATGTCGAGGTCGGCGCGGATCTGCGGGAAGTTGGCCCGGTGCCGGGCGCCGGTGTGCAGGTCGATGCCGTAGTCGGACTTGAGGACGATCTCCTGCAGGAAAGTATTGGCCACGCGCGCAGCCAGGGAGCCGGCGTCGGAGCCGGGGAAGGAGCGGTTCAGGTCGCGGCCGTCGGGCAGGTAGCGCGAGTGGTTGAGGAAGCCGTAGACGTTGACGATCGGGATGGCGAGCAGGGTGCCGCGCACGGTCTTCAGGGAGCGGTGCTTGAGGAGCCGGCGGATGATCTCCACCCCGTTGATCTCGTCGCCGTGGATCGCGGCGCAGATGAAGACCACGGGGCCGGGCTGGCTGCCGTGGATGACCTGGACGCTGATCGACAGGCCGTCGTGGGTGTAGAGCGGCGAAACGGGGACGTCGACGGTCCGGTGCTCCCCCGGGGCGATGCTGACACCGCCGATAACGATGGGTTCGCGTCGGGCCTTCGCCACGTCAGCCCCGGGTCCGGCGACTGTCGCTCTTGGTGGGGCGGGCGTTCTCCTCGACGTAGGAGATGATGCGCCCGGCGATGTCCTTGCCGCTGGCCTCCTCGATGCCGCGCAGCCCCGGGGAGGAATTCACCTCCATGATCAGCGGCCCGCGGGAGGAGCGGAGGATATCCACGCCGGCGACCGACAGCCCCATGGTCTGCGCCGCCTTGACCGCCGTGCGCCGCTCCTCCGGTGTGAGCTTGGTCGCCGAGGCGCTGCCACCCCGGTGCAGGTTGGAGCGGAACTCGCCCTCCGCCGCGCTGCGTTCCATGGCCGCAACCACGCGGCGGCCGATGACGAAGGCGCGCACGTCGGAACCGCCGGCCTCCTTGATGAACTCCTGCACCAGGAAGTCGGCTCCGAGCTCGATGAAGGCGTCGATGACCGACTCCGCGGCCTTGTAGGTCTCCGCGAGCACCACGCCACGGCCCTGCGTGCCCTCGAGAAGCTTGAGCACCACGGGCGTGCCGCCGACCATCTTGATCAGCTGCCGGCCGTTCTCCACGTCGTGGGCGAAGCCGGTGACCGGCATCCCCACGCCCTTGCGCGACATGAGCTGGAGCGCGCGCAGCTTGTCCCGGGAGCGGCCGAGGGGAATGGACTCGGTGAGGCAGTACACGCCCATCATCTCGAACTGGCGGATTACCGCGGTGCCGTACTCGGTGATGGAGGCACCGATGCGCGGGATCACCGCGTCGTAGCCCTCGAGCGGTTCGCCCTTGTAGTAGATCATCGGCTTGGCCGAGTTGATGTCCATGTAACACTTGAGCGTGTCGAGGACGTGGACCTCGTGCCCGCGCTCCGTTGCGGCCTCCACCAGGCGGCTCGTGCTGTAGAGCTTCCGGTTCCGGGACAGGATGCCGATTTTCATGATCATGTGCTGGTTCCTCCTTGCCGGGGCGCAGCGCCGTCGTCGCCGGGCGCCTTGCCGATGAGGTAGGAGCGGCCGGGGTCGACGCGGAAGCGGCCCCGCAGCGCGGTGCGTCCGAGCAGGCAGCGGAACAGCATCGTATCGCGGCTCGTCAGCGTGACCTCTGCGTCGAAGGTGTAGGGCCCGAGTTCAATGGGCACGGCGATGACGTAGCGCTGCTCTGCATGGCCGCCGGAGTCGCGCACCCGGCGCTGGTCCACGACCGGGGCCTCGCAGCGCAGCACGGTCGTCTCGTCGCGCTGGAAAGGGTGCATGGCAAAGGCGACCCAGGGTTGGCCATCGCGCTCGAAGGGCTCCAGCTCGAAGGCGTGCAGGCAGCTGGTGCGGGCGCCGGTGTCGACCTTGGCCTTGATGGCGTCGATCCCCAGCGAGGGAAAGCGCAACCATTCCCGCCAGCCGACGGTGTCCAGTGCTCCTGCCATGGGGGGCCGTCCGTCGGCTGCGACGTCAGCCGTGCGCGATGGGCGTGTCGGTGAACAGGTAGTCCTTGAGCTCGCTGTCGAAGGACGGGTCGCGGCGCCGGATCCATTCCAGCACCATGGCCGCATGCTCCTTTTCCTCGTCGCGGTTGTGCTCGAGGATGCGCTTGAGCTCCGCGTCCCGGCAGGCATCGACGCGCTGGTTGTACCAGTCCACTGCCTCCAGTTCTTCCATCAGGGAAATGATCGCGCGGTGCATGTCGCGCGTTTCCGCGGACAGCTCCTCGACGGGTTCGTGGTAGCCCTCGTTTGCCATGGTGTCTCCGGGTCAGCTTCGGTGGCGCTTGTGGCCATAAGTGTCGCCTGCCGCCGCCGCCTTTGCAATTCGATGATCCTCTTCGACGACCCCTTTCGACGCCCCGTTTCGACGACCCCGTTCACGGCAGAGCGGGTACCCGGCGCTACGGCCCCCGGTGGTGTTCATCACGAGGGTAACAGGCTATGCTCTGCGCTTTCGCAACACGCCGTTCGGGAGGACAACATGGCACTGGTGGATTTCAGCAAGGTCAGGCAGCTCTTCGGTGAGCGGGCGGAGACTTCCGACGAGGATATTTTCCGCGAGCTGTTCGTGCTCGTCCTGGCCCGGGCCACGGATGCCGATGCCTACTCGCACCCCGCAGAGGTCGGTACGGTCCAGCGCGTCATCAAGGAGCGCCTCGGCGAGGAAATCTCCAGCGCCGATGTGCGCACCGCCGCGCTGTCGAAGGTGTACGAGATGGTGCCCCTGCACAAGTGCCTGGCAGAGGCGAGCCCGCGCCTGTCGAAGGATCAGCGACGCGCCATCGTCAGCGGCCTGGTCGAGGTCATGCACGCCGACGAGCGGGTCTCCAGCAGCGAGGCGGAGTTCTTCAACATGGTCGTGCAGACCCTGGGTCTGACCGCGGCTGATGCCGCCGGGCTCATCGTCGACTGAGCCCGCTCCTGCCCGTGGCCCGCGCGGCCCCGGGCGCAGCGCCGAGAGGCGCACCCATCCCTGACAGCGAGCCCCGGGCGCAAGCGCCGGGCGCGGAGCCATGCGAGGCACCCCCCTGACAGACCCGCCCTCGGGACGCCTGGATTTTCGCGTGCTGGGGCGGCTGGTCCCGCTCCTTGCCGGCAACTGGCCGCGCATCGGGCTGGCCCTCGCCTGCCTGCTGGCTGCGAAGGGGGCCCTGCTGGCCATTCCCTTCCTGCTCAAGCACCTCGTCGACGGGCTCGACGGCGCGGGGGCCACGGCCCTGGCGGGCCGGCTCCTCGTCGGCCTGGTGCTCGCCTACGGGGCGGCGCGCTTCGCCAATGTCTTCTTCGGCGAACTGCGCGATACGCTCTTCGGCCGGGTGACCGAGCGCGCCATGCGCCGCATCGGGCTCAACGCCTTCCGGCACGTGCACAGCCTGGAGCTCGACTACCACCTGAACCGGCGCACCGGTGGCCTCGCGCGGGATATCGAGCGTGGCACGACGGGCATCAGCTTCCTGCTGCGCTTCTTTGTCTTCAATATCGCCCCGACCCTGTTCGAGATCGTCATGGTCACCGGCATTCTCCTGGTCAACTACGGCGGCACCTATGCGGGGGTCGTCGTGACCTCGGTGGTCGCCTACGCACTCTTCTCCTTCCGCGCTACGGAGTGGCGCACCCGCTTCGTGCGCGCGGTGAACGAGGCCGACTCGAGCAGCAACACGCGCGCCGTCGACAGCCTCCTCAACTACGAGACGGTCAAGTACTTCACCAACGAAGGCTACGAGGCGGATCGCTACGACCGCTCCCTGGCCGAGTGGGAGCAGGCGCGGCGTTCCAACCGGCTCTCGCTGTTCGCCCTCAACGCGGGGCAGGCGCTGATCATCGCACTGTCGCAGACCGCCGTGATCGGCCTTGCCGCCTGGCAGGTGAACAGCGGCGTGCTCAGCATCGGGGACTTCGTGCTCATCAACCAGTTCATGCTGCAGCTGTTCATGCCCCTCGGCTTCCTGGGCTTCGTGTACCGGGAGATCAAGAGCTCCCTGGCCAACATCGAGAACCTGTTCACGCTGCTGGACCGCGAGCCGGCGATCCGCGACGTGCCCGGCGCGCGACCCCTGGCGGTGAGCGGGGGCGAGGTGGTCTTCGACGCCGTGTCCTTTCACTACCCGAACGGGCGGCCGGTGCTCGATGCCGTGAGCTTCCGGGTGCCCGCCGGGAAGAAGGTGGCCCTCGTTGGCGCCAGCGGGGCCGGGAAGTCCACGCTCGTGAAACTGCTGTTCCGCTTTTACGATCCCGCGGCCGGTACGGTCCGCATCGACGGCCAGGACCTTCGCTCGGTCACCCAGGAGAGCCTGCGCGAGGCGGTCGGCATCGTTCCCCAGGACACCGTGCTGTTCAACGACAGCCTGCGTGAGAACATCCGCTACGGTCGTCCCGGGGCAAGTGACGACGACGTGCGGGCGGCGCTGTCGCGGGCGCACCTTGCGGATTTCGTGGCGGAGCTGCCGGAGGGGCTGGATACCACGGTGGGCGAGCGGGGACTCAAGCTGTCCGGCGGCGAGAAGCAGCGGGTGGCGATCGCCCGTGCGCTGCTCAAGGACGCGCCGATCCTCGTCTTTGACGAGGCGACCTCATCCCTCGACAGCCGCTCCGAGGCGGCGGTGCTGGACGCGCTCAAGGACCTCGCCCGGGCGCACACGACGCTGGTCATCGCCCACCGGCTGTCCACGGTGGTCGATGCGGACGAGCTGGTGGTCCTGAGCGCGGGCCGCGTGGTCGAACGCGGCACGCACGATGACTTGCTGGCTATAAACGGTTATTATTCGCATCTTTGGCTGGCGCAGCAGCGCGAGCGCGCAACGACGTGATGCCTCCGCGACCGGAGGCATCGGGACAGCCACGGTGAAGGTCCGGATGGAGGCCAGCATGGAGGCGAGGATCGAGGCGAGGATGGAGGCAAGGATGACAGCGCCGGCAAACAGCATGGCTCAACGGTCCCTCTGGTCCCTGCGCAAGGGAGAGGGCGGCGTGATCGCAGGCTACGACGACCGCCTCGCGGAGCACTACCGCGTGCGGCTCATGGAAATGGGCTTCCACCCGGGGGAAACCGTGACCTGCCTGCAGGCTCCGGCCTTCGGCTCGCCCAAGGTCTTCCGCGTGAGCAATACCGTCTTTTCCCTCGACGACGAGGTGGCCAGCCATATCAAGCTGGAGTCCCATGGCACGTAAGATCATCCTGATCGGCAGCCCCAACTGCGGCAAGAGCCTGCTCTTCAACCGCCTGACGGGCCTCTCGCAGAAGGTCGCGAACTTCCCCGGCATCACCGTCGAGGTGGCCAGCGGGCATTTCTCCGACCTCGAGGACACGACGCTGGTCGATTACCCCGGCACCTATTCGCTGCAGCCGATCTCCGGCGAGGAGCAGGTGGCGGTCGAGCAGTTCCAGCAGGGCCTCGAGGACCCGGACGTCTCCCACGTGCTCTGTCTCATCGATGTCACGCGGCTGGAGAAGAGCCTCTACTTCACCCTGCAGGTCATCCGCGAGTGCGAACGCCGCGGCAAGCCCGTCCTCGTGCTCGCCAACATGATGGATATCCTCGCCGGTCACGGCCTCGAGGTGGATCTCGAAGGCCTGTCCCGGGAACTGTCTGCCCCCGTGCTGCCGATCTCCGCGCGCACGGGCAAGGGCGTGCCGGAACTCCTCTGCCGGCTGCGTGGCGGGGACGCGGTCGAGGGCGACCCCTGGCCCCACGACGACGGCGTGGCGCACACGCCCGATGTCATCCTGCGCGGCAACGCGCACCAGCTCGCGCGCAAGTACGGCCCCCGCGGCGATCTCCTCGTGCGCACCCAGACGCGACTCGATGCCTTTTTCCTGCACACGGCGTTCGGCGGCCTGGCCTTCTTTGCGATCATGTACCTGCTGTTCCAGTCGATCTTCACCTGGGCCGCCCCGGCCATGGATGCGGTGGAGGCGGGCCTCGGCTGGCTGGCGGGGCTGGTGGTCCCCCTCGTACCGTGGCAGGTCGGCAGGGACTTCACCGCGGACGCCGTGTTCTCCGGCATCGGCGCGTTCCTGGTCTTCGTGCCGCAGATCTTCGTGCTGACCTTCGTCATCGGCATGCTCGAGGACTCGGGGTACATGGCGCGCGCGGCGCTCATCTGCCACAAGCCGCTGCGCGTCTTCGGCCTGACGGGCAAGAGTTTCATCCCCATGCTGTCGGGGGTCGCCTGCGCCATCCCGGGCATCTACGCGGCGCGCTCCATCGACTCGCCGCGCAAGCGCCTGTTGACCTACCTGGCGATCCCGCTCATGCCGTGCTCGGCGCGGCTGCCGGTGTACACGCTGCTGATCGCCGCTTTCATCCCCAACACTACCGCTCTCGGGGGCCTCGTCGGCCTGCAGGGCCTGGCGATGTTCGGTATCTATTTCTTCGGCATGTTCTGCGGACTGCTGGTGACCGGGCTCGTCTCCCGCAGCCGGGCGGACCATTTTACGGACCTGCCCTTCGTGCTGGAGATGCCGCCCTACCGTGTGCCGGCCTGGGTACCGCTGCTGCGCAAGGCCTGGCAGCGCTGCAAGCACTTCATCACCAAGGCCGGGGGTATCATTCTCACGGTGACGCTGGTGGTCTGGTTCCTCGGCTACTTTCCCAACGGCGGCGCGGATCTCGGCAGTTCCTGGCTCGGCCAGCTCGGCCGCTTCGTCGGTCCCCTCTTCGAGCCCCTTGGGCTGGACTGGCGCTACGGTGTCGCCATCCTGACCTCCTTCCTGGCCCGCGAGGTCTTCGTCGGCACCCTCGGCGCCATGTTCGGCATCGAGTCCGCGGAGGAAAACATGGTGCCACTGGTGAACTACATCCAGGCCAGCGACCTCGGCCTCGCCTCCGGCCTCGCCCTGCTGGTGTTCTTCGCCATCGCCCTGATGTGCGTTTCCACCATGGCCATCCTGAGCCGCGAAGCCGGGTCCTGGCGCCTGCCCCTGCAGATGTTTGCGGCCTATGGCCTCGCCGGCTACCTGGGCGCGCTGGGCGTGTACCAGCTGGTGACGCTCCTGGGCGGCTGATGCCGGCAGTTGCCGCCTCCGCGCCTTTTGCCGACAATCGGGCAATTCGAGCGGGGGCGGAGCCAGGTGCCAGGGGGCAGGAAAGTCGGTAGGTTGACAGGGGGTCTGCTGCGGGCATGGCTCGCCGGTGCCGCTCTCCTGCTGTGCGCCGGCGCACCGGCTCCCGCCCTCGCCGAGCCCATGGCTCTGACGGTCGGTATCTACGAGCTCGGGCCGGCCCGCTCGGCGCGCCTCGCCATGGCGCCGCTCATGAGCGCCCTCGAGAACACCGGCGCGCCGTTCTCCCTGCGCTTCCGGTTCCTGCGGGGGCCGGCCCTGGAGACGGCGGTGGCCGCGGGCGAGATCGACCTCGTGGTCACCAATCCCTACCACTACCTGCTGCTTCGTGCGCGCACCGACCTGCCGCCGGCCTTTGCCTCGGTCTACGTGCGCCGTGCCGACGGCACGGAAGTGCACCGGGTCGGCGGGGTTGTCCTCGTCAACACGGTGCGTGAGGACCTGGCGTCGCTCGCGGACCTCGCCGGCAAGCGCGTGGCCACGCTGGGGAGCAGCGACACCGGGGGCTACCTGGCGCCCCTGGCGGCCCTCGCCGAGGCGGGCGTCCCGGCAGCCGCGCTGGTCATGGTGGACTACGCCACGCAGCCGGAGGCGCTGGCCGCCCTGCGCGCGGGCGAGGTGGACGCAGCGTTCCTGCGCAGCGCCAACTACGAGTACTTTCGCGCCAGTGGCCTGCTGGACGAGGCGTCGGTGCGCGTCCTCGGCCAGCGCGACGAGCCCGGTTTTCCGTTCCTCAACTCGACGCCCCTCTACCCGCAGTGGGCGGTGGCGGCGCTGCCCCATGTCGATCCTGCGGTGGTCCGCCTGGCCTTCGGCTCGCTGTTGAGAGCGCAGCCGCTCGCCGTGCCGGCAGCCACGGGCTACGCGGCCGGCATCGGCCTGCCGGGCGACTACGGCACCGTGGACGTGGCCGCCAGGGCTCTGCGCCTGCCGCCCTACGAGGAGGCTGAGGTCCTGCGTCTCGACGACGTGCTGCGGCAGTACCGCTGGGAGTTGCTTGCGCTGGCTGCGGCCTTCCTGCTCGTCCTCGCTCTCGCCGCCGGCCTGCTGCGCGCGAACCGGGCCGCGCGCGCGGCCTACGGCTCCCGCCGGGCCGCGCTCGAGGAGCTCGACGACGAGCGGCGGCACCTGGCCGAGTTGAACAAGAACTTCCTCATCTTCCTCGACAAGACCAGCGACCTCGTCCTGTTCAAGGACGCCGCGGGACGCCTCGTCTTCTGCAGCGCGAGCCTCGCCCGGCTCACCGGTCATGATGACTGGCGGTCCCTGGTCGGCATGACCGAAGCGGACCTGTTCGATGCAGAGACGGCCCGGCACACGGCGGAACAGGAAGCGCGAATCCTGCGCACCGGCGAGCCCCTGCTCAACGAGATCCAGCCGATGACGCGGGAGGACGGCACGCCGGGCTGGATGTCCGTCAGTCGCTGGCCGATCGTCGGAGAAGCTGACGGGGAAGGTGATGGTGATGGCGATGGTGGTGGCGACAGGCACAGGGAGGGCCTGTTCGCCATCGCCCGGGATATCACCGATGAGTACCGGCGCCGGGAGCAGCTGCAGCGTACGGCGCATTTCGACAGCGTGACGGGGTTGCCGAACCGGGCGCTGCTCGCCGACCGCCTGGAGCAGGCCATGGCCGCGGCGGAGCGTCGCGATACGGAGCTGGCGGTGCTCTACCTCGACCTCGACGGCTTCAAGGCCGTCAACGATCGCCACGGCCATGCCGCCGGTGACCGCGCCCTCGCCAGCGTGAGCAAGGTCATGCAGGCGAGCGTGCGCCGCGGCGACACCGTGGCCCGGGTGGGCGGGGACGAGTTCGTGATCGTGCTGGTGGACCTGAACAGCCGCAAGGAGTGCCTGCTGCTCGTGGAGCGGCTGCTCGGCAAGCTCGCGGAACCGTTCCTCATCGGCGATCAGCGCGTCTCCCTGTCCGCCAGCGCCGGCCTCAGTTTTTTCGCCCGCGGCGTTTCCGCGGACGCCGAACGGCTGCTGCGGCAGGCGGACCAGGCCATGTACCAGGCCAAGAACGCGGGCAAGAACAGCTACCGGCTCTATGACCGGCACCAGGATGCGCGCCTGCGCGCCTATCTCGAGGAAATCGGCCGCGCCCTGGACCGCGGTCACTTCACGCTGTTCTACCAGCCCATCGTCGACATGCAGGGCAGTCAGCTCCTGGCCGTGGAGGCCCTGCTTCGCTGGCAGCGGGAAGACCGGCTTCTCGGCGCCGAGGAGTTCCTGCCGATGCTGCAGGGTCATCCACTGGCGCGCCGCCTGGGAGACTGGGTGCTGCGCCAGGCCGTCGCGCAGGTGGCGAGCTGGCGCGCGGCCGGCGATCGCATCGCCGTGGCCGTCAACGTGACCAGCGCCCAGCTCAGCCGCACGGACTTCACCGCCGGGCTCCGCGACATGCTGCAGGAGTACGAGCTGGATGGCGGCGACTGCGGCCTGACCCTGGAGATCCTCGAGAGTTCGGCCCTGGCCGAGCGCGAGCAGCTGCAGGACGTCATGGCCGCCTGCGAGCCCCTCGGCGTGCGCTTTGCGCTCGACGACTTCGGGACCGGCTACTCATCCCTGTCGCACCTGAAGGACCTCCCGGCACAGCGCCTCAAAATCGACCGCCGCTTCGTGCGCGACCTCTTCAAGGGCGACAACGACTTCGCGATGCTCAGCGCCATCGTCGGTATGGCCCGGGCCTTCGGCCGGGAACTGGTCGCCGAGGGCGTGGAGTCGACCGCCCAGGGAGACGTGCTGCTGGGCCTGGGGTGCCGCTACGCCCAGGGCTTCGCCATTTCCCCGGGGCTGTCGCCGGAGGCGCTCATGGCCTGGCGGCGGGAGTGGCGGCCACCGGAGAGCTGGGTCGCCGCGGCGCCGGCGGAAGCGGCCGAGGCGCTCGGCGAGCCGTCGCCCGCCGTGCGCGCGCTCTGGCACGCGCTGGCCAGCGCGGATGCCTGACTCGCGACCCTAGCCGAGCATCGCCTTGAGGTGGGCTTCCACGCTCCGTGCGAGGGCATGCAGGTCGTAGCCGCCCTCGAGGAGGGAAATGATGCGTCCGCCGGCGCTCTGGGCAGCGATCGCGCACAGTTCCCCGGTAACCCAGGCGTAGTCACTGTCGACCAGGTTGAGGCCGGCCATGTCATCGGCCTGGTGGGCGTCGAAACCGGCGGAGACCAGGACCAGCTCCGGGGCGAAGGCGCGCAGCCGCGGTAGCCAGTCCGCCTCCACGGCGGCGGCAAAGGCCGCGCCGTCCGCGCCGGCGGGCAGCGGGGCGTTGACCACGTTGCTGTCGATGCTGTCGTAACCCGAGTGCGGATAGAACGGATGCTGGAACGTCGAGCAGAACAGCAGGCGCGGGTCGCCGGCCACGATGTGCTCGGTACCATTGCCGTGGTGCACATCGAAGTCGACGATGGCGACCCGGGACAGGCCGTGGGCCTCCAGCGCGTGCAGGGCGGCGACGGCGACGTTGTTGTAGAAGCAGAAGCCCATGGCGCGGTTGCGTTCCGCGTGGTGCCCCGGCGGGCGCACGGCGCAGAAGACCCGCGTTTCCTTGCCGGAAAGCACGAGGTCCACGGCGAGGGCGGCCGCACCGGCGGCCCGCCGGGCCGCGGTGAGCGTATCCGGGTTCATTGCGGTGTCGCCATCCACCCAGGCGAGGCCGCCCTGGGGGGAGCGCGCATCGAGGTCGTCGAGGTAGGCGGGGTCGTGTACCCGTTCCAGCCAGGCGCGGTCGGCCAGGGGAGCGTCGTAGTGCACCAGCGCCATGTCGACGCCGCTGGCGATCAGCCGGTCGCTGATGGCGGTCAGGCGGGCGGGACATTCCGGGTGCAGGCCCATGTCATGGCGAAGGCAATCCGGGTGCGTGATGTAGCCGATGGTCATGGTAGTACCCACGGTGACTGTGGCACTATTCTCCTGCAAAAGCCCGGTCCTTGCACGGTCCCGGGCCCGCCTCTCCCCGGAACCTGCATCTTGAAGAAACACTACCTCCACAAGCTCTTCGAGCCTCGCTCCGTGGCCGTTATCGGCGCCTCGGACCGCCTCGACGCCGTCGGCGGCCGGGTGCTGCACAACATCATCGACGGCGGGTTCGAGGGCGAGCTCTACCCGGTCAACCCTAACCGGGAGGAAGTGCAGGGTCGCGGCGCCTGGGCGAAGGTCTCGGCGATCAGCCGCCCGGTGGACCTCGCGATCCTCGCCATTCCCGCGGCGAGCGTCGCCGCCGCTCTGCGCGACTGCGCCGAGAGCGGCGTCGGCGCGGCGATCGTGATGTCCGCCGGCTTTGGCGAGATTGGCTCCGCCGGCGCCGGCCTGCAGGCTGAGCTCGTGGATATTGCGCGCACCCATGACCTGCCGCTCCTGGGCCCGAACAGCCTCGGCGTGCTGCGCCCGGCGTGGCACTTCAACGCCAGTTTTGCCAAGAGCCGCAGCCGGCCCGGCAAGGTCGCGCTGCTGGCGCAGTCCGTGGGCTTCTGCAACGCGCTGCTGGACTGGGCCGACTCCAACGATTTCGGGTTTTCCGCCGTCGCCTCTCCGGGGGCCGCATCGGACGTGGATTTCGGCGACCTGCTGGATTTCCTGTCCGTGGATGCTTCGACGCACAGCGTCCTCGTGTACGTCGAGCGCATCACCGACGCCCGCGCGTTCCTGAGCGGCCTGCGCATGACCGCGCGGGTGAAGCCGGTGATCGTGCTCAAATCCGGCCGCAACGAAGACATGCCGGGGCAGCTGAGCGACCGCGTCTTCGATGCCGCCATCGAGCGGGCCGGCGCCGTGCGCGTGAACACGGTGCACCAGCTGTTCACGGCGGCGCGCACGCTGCTGGCGGGCACGCGCATCACCGGCCAGCACCTGGCCGTGGTCACCAATGCCGGCGGACCGGGCCGCATGGCCGCGGACCGGGCGCGGCGTCGCGGCGTCAGCCTGGCGCAGCCGACTGCCGGCACCCACGCCGCACTGCGCTCGCTCATGCCGACGCACTGGCAACCGGAAAACCCCCTCGATCTCCTCGGTGACGCCGGACCCCAGCGCTACGCCGCCGCCTGCAAGGCACTGCTCGATGACCCCGGTGTCGACGGGCTCCTGGTGCTGCTCACGCCCCAGGGCATGACCGACCCGGAGGCCTGTGCGCAGGCCGTGATCGAGACCGCGAAGGGCGCGCGCAAGCCCGTGGTGGCCTGCTGGATGGGCGAGAACCTGGTCGCCCGGTCCCGCGAGCTGCTCGCCGGGGCACGGCTGCCGCACTTCACCAGCCCGGAGCGCGGGGTCGACGCCTTTGCCTATATCGCCGCCTACCGGCGCAACCAGGCGGTGCTGCTGCAGGTGCCGCCGCCGCTCTCCGAACGGCAGCCGCCGGATAGCGAGGGCGCGCGGCTGATGATCGAGAATGCCCTCGGCGAGCGCCGGGAGGCACTGACGGCGACGGAGGCGAAGGCGGTGCTGCGGGCGTTCCGCGTGCCGGTGTCGCCGGCGATCAACGCCTCGTCGCCGGCGGATGCGCTGGTGGCCGCCGAGACCCTCGGCCTGCCCGTGGCCATGAAGGTCAACTCGCCGGACATCCCGCGCAAGGCCGCCGTCGGCGGCGTGCGGCTGCGTGTGCGCGATGCCCACGAGGTGCGCAGCGCCTACCGGGACATCATTGCGCGGGTGAAGGCGGCCCGCCCCGACGCACGCATCAACGGGATCTCCGTCGAGCCGCTGCTCGAGGCCGACGACCCCCGGGAAGTGGCCGTGGTGCTCGCCCGGGACCCGGCCTTCGGCCCCTACATCGGCATCGGTGCGGCCCGCGACGGCCTGTCGCACATGCCCGGGCTGCAGGTGGCCCTGCCGCCGCTGAACGGCTTCCTGGCCCGCGAGCTGGTGCGCCGGGCGCTGGACGGCGCCTTCGCCGGCACCTTCAGCGAAGCCGACGAGGAGTCCCTTGTCGCCGTGCTGATGCGCGTCTCGGAGCTCGCCTGCGAGCTGCCGGAGTTGATCGAGCTGACCATGAACCCCGTGCGCCTCGGCAGCGAGGGCGCCGTTGCCCTCGACGCGCGCATGACGGTGCACACGCGCCAGGCCAGTACCCGGCGCTATGGCCACATGGCCATCCACCCGTACCCGTCGGCCATGGCCGAGCACTGGCAGCTCGCCGACGGCAGCGACCTCCTCGTGCGGCCGATCCGTCCGGAGGACGCGGAGATGGAGCGCGCTTTCGTCGAGGGGCTGTCCCCGGAGAGCCGCTACTACCGCTTCATGTACCGGGTCGACAAGCTCTCGCCGATGATGCTGGCCCGCTTCACGCAGATCGACTACGACCGCGAGCTGGCGCTGGTTGCCATCGCCTCGCCGGACGGCCCCGATCCGAGGATCATTGGCGTGGCCCGCTACGTGGCGAACCCGGACGGCGAGTCCTGCGAGTTCGCGCTCACGGTGGCGGATGAACTCCAGCACCAGGGCATGGGCCGGCGGCTCATGCAGCGGCTCATGAACGCGGCCCGGGACCGGGGCCTGGAGGTGATGGAGGGGGAGGTGCTGGCGTCGAACCGGCGCATGCTGCGCCTCTGCGAGGGGCTCGGTTTCCGCCTCGTCTACTGTCGCGACGAACCGGACGTGGTGGCGGTGCGCCGCCACCTCTGACCCGCCTTACGCGCCGCCGCTGTCCCCCGGCTAGCGCAGCCGGTAGCGTACCGGCAGCGAGCGCAGGCCGCCGACGAAGATCGCCTTGACCCACTCCGGGTCCCCGGCCAGCTCGATCTCCGCCAGGCGCGGCAGCAGTTCGCGGAAGAAGCAGGACACCTCGAGCGTGGCCAGGTGCTGGCCCAGGCACATGTGCGAGCCGTAGCCGAAGGCGAGCTGCTGCTTCGGGTCGCGGGTGACGTCGAGGCGGTTGGGCGCGTCGAAGGCTGCCGGGTCGCGGTTGGCGGCCGGGTACCAGAGGGCGAGGTTGTCGCCCTCGCGGACGGTCCTGCCGCCGAGCTCGAGTTCCCGGGTCGCCGTGCGCACCATGTGCCGTACCGGCGACACCCAGCGGATCAGCTCCCGGGCGGCGCGGTCGTCGAGGTCCGGCCGGTCCCGCCAGAGGGCGAGTTGCTCCGGGTGCTCGATGAGTGCCTTCATGCCGCCGCCGATGGCCGCGGAGGTCGTATCGTGGCCGGCGCTGGCGGTGATGATGAAGTAGCTCATCTGGTCCAGTGTTTCCATGGGCTGGCCGTCCACGGTCGCATTGGCGAGGACGCTGGCCAGGTCGTCCGAAGGCACGCGCTTGCGCTCGGCGATGACCTCGGTGAAGTAGTCCGTGAAGTCCTGGATGACCGCGAGGCCGGCGGTGGGGTCCTCCCCGCGCTGCAGCGAAGGATCCTGGCCGCCGAACATCTCCTGGGTCAGCTTGAGCATGGTCGGCTCCGCCTCCCGGGGCAGGCCGAGGATGGAAACGATCACCCGCAGCGGCAGCAGCAGGGCCACGTCGCGCACGAAGTCGCACTCGGGGCCCTTCTCGACCATCTTGTCGACGAACTCCCTCGCCAGGGCCCGCACCTCGGCCTCCAGCTTGGCGATGCTCCGCGGCAGGAACCATTCGCGGGTGACCTTGCGCAGCTTGAGGTGCTTGGGCCGGTCCATGTGGATCAGCGTCTCCAGGCCGTTCTTGTTGCCGAAGGTCTCGAGCAGGGCCCGCTCCATGGCCTCCGGCACCAGCACCGTGCGCGGGGCGCTCAGGAACTCGTCGTTGGCGCTGCCGATTTCCTTCACGTCGGCGTAGCGCGTGAGGTTCCAGAAGGGCCGGTACTCCGGGTGCTCCACCCAGGACACGGGATCGGTGCTGCGCAGGTAGTCGAACAGGGCATGCATGCTCGCCTCGTCGCCCATGACGTGCGGGTCCAGCACGTCGGCAGGGCGGAAGGGCGGGTGAGCGGTGGCGGTGCTGTCGGTCATCGTGGTTCCTCCTCGGGCGGCGTGAGGATAGCATGGCGACGCGCGCAGGGAAGGCATCCGCCGCGCCCCGTCCCGCGTAGGGATTGCGATGGAAAAGCATCCCTTTACAGCCGTTGTGATCGGTGCCGGCGGCGGCGTCGGCGGCGCGGCGGCGGAGGCCCTCGCAGCCCGCTACCGGCAGGTGATCGCGGTGAGCCGGAAGCCCTCGGCGGCGCCGGCACTCGCGCGCTGTGACAACGTGCAGTGGCTGCCCACCGCAGCGGAGGAGGCGGCGATCAGCGAGGCCGCCGCGGTGATTGCCGGCGCCAGCGCGGAGCTGCCGCTGGCGCGGGTGGTGATCGCCACGGGCACGCTGCACGGCGAGGGGTACCGGCCCGAGAAGTCGCTGCGCGAGCTCGCGGCCGGGACGCTCGGGCACCTGTACCAGGTCAACGCCGTGCTGCCGCTGCTCTGGCTCTCCGCCCTGGAGCCGTTGCTGCGGCGCAGCGAAGCGGCGGCCGTGGCCGTGCTCAGCGCCCGTGTCGGCAGCATCGGGGACAACCGCCTCGGCGGCTGGTACGGCTACCGGGCATCGAAGGCGGCGCTCAATATGCTGCTGCGGTCCGCGGCCGTGGAGCTCGGCCGGCGCGCCCCGGGGGTGGCGCTGCTGGCCTTTCACCCGGGGACCACGGACACCGCGCTGTCGAAGCCGTTCCAGGCCCGGGTGCCGGCGGACAAGCTGTTCTCGCCGGCCCGGGTAGCCGATGCGCTCCTCGCGCGCATGGACGCCGCCCCTGCCGATGGCGAGCTGCATTTCGTCGACTACGCCGGGGAGCCCATTCCCTGGTGAGCTTCCCTGCGCTTCCGGGCTACCGTATGCTCGTCGCAAGGAAATCGGGCACCTGTGCCGGGTGTTTCGTCAACGGCCGGATGCATCGGCAATAAGCCGGATGTAGCAACAATAAGTAGCAACAATAAGAGGAGAGTCCGATGGACTACCAGACCCTGCCTGCCCAGCTCGCCCACTGGGCTCGCGAGTGCCCGGAGCGCACCTGGCTGCGTGACCTGCGGGAAGAGGGCAGCGAGGAGGTCAGCTGGGGTGAGGCCCAGCGGCAGGTGCAGGCCGTGGCCGCCGCGCTCGAGGCGCGTTTCGGCAGCGGCAACTGCATGGCGCTGCTCTCGCGCAACCGGTCGCACTGGTTCCTCGCCGATCTCGCCATCATCGCGTCCGGCAACATCAGCGTCGCCCTGTTCACGACCTACCCGGCGTCCACGGCGCAGTATGTGCTGGAGTTCACCGAGTCGACCGTGCTCTTCGTGGGTGAGACCGGCAACTGGGATGCGGTGAAGACCGTGCTGCCCGAGGGCATCACCCTGGTGACGCTGCCGGGGGTCGAACTCGACGAGCCGCACCTGCGCTGGCAAGACCTGCTCGCCGAGGGGGAGGGGCGCAGTCCGGGCTACGAGTGCAAGCCCGATGACACGGTGGCCCTGGTGTTCACCTCGGGCACCACGGGCGTGCCCAAGGGAGTCATCCAGACCCACGAGAGCAACCTCATTCCCATTCGCCGCTTCACGACGACCTTCGGGACCCGGGAGAACCCCCGCTATCTCTCCTACCTGCCGCTGGCGCACATCGCCGAGCGGCAGATCGTCGAGTATTCGTCCCTGGTCACCTGTGGCGAGGTGTCCTTCAACGAGTCCCTCGAGCACATCCTCCGCGACCTGCAGCGTACGCGGCCGCACATGTTCTTCGGTCCGCCGCGGGTCTGGGAGCAGTTCCAGCAGGCGATCATCGCCAAGTTCGGCGGCCAGGACGCCATGACAGCGGCCCTGGCACAGGACAGGGAAGGCATCGGCAAGCTGGTGCTGGATACGATCGGTCTCGGTGAGGTGGATTACTGCCTCACGGCGGCGGCGCCGACGCCGCCGGCGCTCATTCACTGGTGGGGCGAGCTCGGCCTGGTGCTCATGGAGGGTTTCGGCCAGACCGAGGCCATGGGGCTGATCCTCAACAGCCACGACGACCGCCGCGTCGGCTCCATCGGCAAGCCCATCGGCGAAGTGGAGTACAAGATCACCGAGGAGGGCGAGCTGGCGGTGCGGGCGGACGGCTGCACTCCCGGCTACTACCGCATGCCCGAGAAGACCGCCGAGCTCATCCAGGACGGCTGGCTGCACACCGGCGACAAGGCCCGGGTGGACGAGGACGGCTTCATCTACCTGACCGGGCGCGTGAAGGACTACTTCAAGACCATCCAGGGCAAGTTCGTGGCGCCGCCGCCGATCGAGGGCAGCTTCGCCGAGAACCCCCACGCGGAGCAGCAGTGCCTCCTCGGCCGGGGCTTCTCCAAGACGGTGATGGTGGCCGTGCTTACCGAGGACGCCAGGCAGCGGCCGCGGGAGGAGCTGGCGCAATCGTTCCTCGACACGGTCGCCGCGATCAATGACAGCGTGGAGAAACATGCCCGCATCGGTGCGGTGATCGTCAGCGAAGAGGCCTGGAGCATCGAGAACGAGGTGCTGACGCCGACGCTCAAGATCCGCCGCGAGAAGATCGACGAGCGTTTCGGCGAACTGGCCGAGCGGCTGGCGCGCGAGGCCGCCGAGAGCGGGCAGATCCTGCTCCACTGGCACTGAGCCGCCCGTGCGCATCTGGGTCGACGCGGACGCCTGCCCCCAGGCGATCCGCGAGATCCTGTTCCGCGCCGCCCGGCGCACCGGGGTGGAGACGACACTGCTGGCGAACCATGCCCTCAGCGTGCCGTCTGCCCCAAACATCCGTTTCCGCCAGGTACCCCAGGGCTTCGACGTGGCCGACGACGCCATCGTCGACGCGGTGGCTGCGGGCGACCTCGTGGTCACCCAGGACATTCCCCTCGCCGCAGCCGTCATCGAGCGCGGGGCGGAGGCGGTGAGCCCCCGGGGCGAGGTCTTCACGAAGGACAACATCCGGGGCCGCCTGGCCATGCGGGATCTCATGGCCACGCTGCGCGACGCCGGCCAGGTGACCGGGGGCCCGGCGGCGCTGGGCGCCGCCGACAGGCAGCGCTTCGCCGGCTGCCTCGACCGCTGGCTGGCGCGCGCAGCGCGCGCCTGACCCGGCGCTTTCCCGGGACCGGGGGCCCTGCTAGCGCAGGAACTCGGCCCGCAGCGCCGGGTCCTTGCGGAAGGCGCCGTCCATGGCGGTGGTCTGGGTCGACGACGTGCCGTCCATGACGCCCCGTGCCTTCACGCAGTAGTGCACCGCGTTGATGCTCACGGCCACGTCCGGCGTGTCCAGCAGGGTCTGCAGGGCGACGAGCACCTGACGGGTGAGCCGCTCCTGCACCTGGGGCCGGCGGGCGAAGAAGCGCACCACCCGGTTGATCTTCGACAGGCCGATGACGCGCTCTCGGGGCAGGTAGGCCACGCGGGCACTGCCGTCGATGGTGACAAAGTGGTGTTCGCAGGTGCTGGTGAGCTCGATGGCGTCGACGCGCACGACCTCGTCCACCTGCATCTTGTTCTCGATCACGGAGATGCTCGGGAAGCTGCGGTAATCGAGGCCTGCAAAGCTTTCGTCCAGGTACATCTTCGCGATCCGGTGCGGTGTTTCGGCGAGGCTGTCGTCGCTGAGGTCCAGCCCGAGGGTCTCGGCCACGTCCGTGAAGGCGGCACGGAGCCGGGCATACTTCTCTTCCCGGCCCAGGCCGTTGGGCACCATGGGCGTCTCCAGGCCCGCGTTTTCCAGGGCTGAGCGCACGGCGATGGCCTCCGCGGACAGGCCGTGGTCGACCGGCGTACGGGGGGTGAGGGCGGTAGCTTCCATGGTGGGTCTCCTAATCCGTCCTCGACATTTACGCGCCGCCCTCCGGGGCGGATTCGCCCGCCGCGGCCGCGAGACCGCCGCCGCACTGGCTGTAGGGTCTTTGCAGCGGTTTGCGCGCCACGTTTGCGCTGTGCCCGATCCGGTGCAACACTGGTGCGGCAGGTCCCGGCACTTGCAGTCGGGACTGTCATAGCCAGCCTCATGGGAGAAAGCGAGATGAACAGCTCAAGGCCGCTGCGCCTGGGGCTCATGGGCTTCGGTCGCACGGGCCGGCAGCTCTATGACCTCAGTTCGGCCAGCGAGGACATCGAGATCGTTGCCATCGCGGACATCGGCAGGCCCGATATCCTGCTCTACCTGTTGCGTTCGGAGGTCGAAGCGCCGGAGCAGTACCACCTCGACGGCAACTACGTCTGCGGCCCGCGCAGCCGCGCGCGGCTCATGTCCACGGACCAGCCCGGGGAGATGCCCTGGGACATTTTCGGCGTCGACCTCGTGATCGACGCCACCGGCGTGTACCGCAGCGCCGAGGTCCTGCGGCACCACCTCGCGGGCGGCGCCCCCCGGGTGATGCTGCGCTCGCTGCCCGAGGACGAGATCGACCGCATCGTCATCCCCGGGATCAACGACGACAGCATCGATGCCGCGGACCGGCTGATTTCCGCCGGCTCGGCGACGACCACGGCACTGTGCCTGCTCCTGCACACGCTGGCGAGGGAGTTCGTCATCGAGTGCGGCAGCCTGACTACCGTACACGCCTATACCTCGGACCAGGCGCTGCAGGACTATGCCGGCGGCGACTACCGGCGCAGCCGCTCCGCGGCGCGCAACATCATTCCCAATGCCCATGACGCGGGCCGCTGGCTCGGCCATGTGCTGCCGGCCTTTGCCGGCAAGATCAATACGTCCACGCTCAACGTCCCGGTGCAGGCCGGTTCACTTCTCGACGTGACCCTGGTCATGGAGGATTCGTCGGTTACCGCCGAGGACGTTAACGCCGCCATGCGCGCGGGAGCGGAAGCCCAGCCGGGCCGCATCGGTGTGGTCGACGACCCGATCGTTTCCTCGGACGTACTGGGCAGCGAACTGTCCCTGCTCTTCGACACCCAGGGGACGCTGCGCGCCGGTGAACACTTCATCAAGACCCTGTCCTGGTATGAGAACCGCGGCCATGCCAAGCGCATGCTGGAAGTGGCGCGACTCTACGGGGACCTGGGTGAAGCGACGGAGGTGGCGTGATGGCGGCCGTGAAAGTTGCAATCAATGGTTTCGGGCGCATCGGCCGCTCCGTGTTCCGTATCCTCGAGACCGTGGAGGGTGTGGACGTGGTCGCCATCAACGACCTCTTCGACCACGAGGCGCTGCGCTACCTGCTCCAGTACGACACGGTCATGGGGCCCTTCCGCGGGCCGCTGTCCCTCGAGGACGATCACATCGTCACCGACAAGAGCCGCGTGCGCATGCTCAGCGAGCGCGACCCGTCGGCGCTGCCCTGGGACGAGCTCGCTATCGACGTCGTGGTGGAAGCCACCGGAGTCTTCCGCAGCGCGGCCCAGCTGCAGCAGCACATCGACGCCGGCGCCGGCCGGGTGGTGCTCACGGTCCCGGCCAAGGATGCCATCGACTACACGGTCGTGCTCGGCGTCAACGACGAGGGGCTGTTGGCCGAGCACCGCACCATCTCCAACGCCAGCTGCACCACCAACTGCCTGGCGCCCATGGCGAAGGTGCTGCACGAGGAGTTCGGTATCCTCGAGGGCGTCATCAACACCGTCCACGCCTACACCAATGACCAGCGCCTCGCCGACGTGCCGCACTCGGACTGGCGGCGCAGCCGGGCGGCAGCGGAGAACATCATCCCCACCTCCACCGGCGCGGCCAAGGCCGTGGGGGTCGTGCTGCCCGAGCTGAACGGGCGGCTCGACGGTATCGCCTCCCGGGTGCCGGTGTCCGATGGCTCGGTGGTGGACCTGTTCGTCAAGCTGTCGCGGACGGTGACGGCAGAGGAGGTGAACCGTGCGGTCCTCGCCGCCTCGCGTACCGAGCGCCTCCAGGGCATCCTGCAGTACAGCGAACGACCGCTGGTGTCCTCGGACATCATCGGCAACAGTCACTCCTCGGTCTTCGACGCCGGCTTCACCTCCGTGACCAACGGGCGCTACCTGCGCGTCCTCAACTGGTACGACAACGAGTGGGGCTACAGCTGCCGGGTCGTCGACCTGCTGAAGAGGATCGCGGACTGGACCGGGTGAGCGACGACGACCCCTATGCCGGGCTGCGGCGCAATGTCAGCATGCTCGGCAGCCTCCTCGGTGAGGTGGTGGCCGACGCCGAGGGCGAGGCCTTCCTCGCCCTCATCGAGGACATCCGCCAGCGTTCCCGGGCAGCGCGGGAGGGCGATGCCGGGGCCCGGGAAGGGCTGCTCGCGCTCCTCCATGGGTTGTCGCCGGAGCGCATGCTGGCGGTGGCCCGCACCTTTGCGCAGTTCCTGAACCTCGCCAACATCGCCGAGCAGCAGTACGCCAGCTCGCGGCAGATGGCGGCCACCGCGTCGGCGACGACCATGCTGCGCGAGATGGTCGACGACCTGGACGCAGCGGGTGTTTCCGCCGCGGCGCTCGGCGAGCGTATCGACGACCTCTCCATCGAACTGGTGCTCACTGCCCACCCTACCGAGATCATGCGGCGGACGCTGATCCACAAGCACCGGGAGATCGGCCGCTGCCTTTCTCAGCTCGAGCTCGGCGGTCTTACGGAAGCCGAGCGCGGCGGTATCCAGCGTCGCCTGCGCGAGCTCCTCACCCAGGTCTGGTTCGGCGACGAGTTCCGCGCCGAGCGGCCGACGCCGGTCGACGAGGCGAAGTGGGGCTTTGCCGTGGTCGAGGACTCGCTCTGGCACGCCGTGCCGGAGTTCCTGCGCCGCCTCGATGCCGCCCGCAGGCAGGCCTGCGGCGAGGGGCTGCCCCTGGATGCGGCGCCGGTGCGTTTCCTGTCGTGGATGGGCGGGGACCGGGACGGCAACCCGAACGTGACCGCCGCGGTGACCGCGGAGGTCCTGCTCCTCGGCCGCTGGCAGGCGGCCGACCTGTACCTGCGCGCGGTGGACGAGCTCATCGAGGAGCTCTCCATGACCGGTGCAGACGAGGAACTGCGGGCGCGCAACCCCGGCGCCAACGAACCCTACCGCGGCGAGCTGCGCCGGCTCCGGCAGCGGCTGCGGCAGGCGCTCTCGGCGCTCGAAGCACGCCTCGACCATGGCGGTGACGGCGAGCCGGGCGACGGGGCGCTGCTCACGGAAGGGGAACTGCTCGAGCCGCTGCTCGCCTGCCACCGCGCCCTCTGTGCCTCGGGCATGGCGATCGTCGCCGAGGGCAAGCTGCTCGACCTGCTGCGCCGGGTGCGCTGCTTCGGTGTCCATCTCGTGCGCCTCGACCTCCGGCAGGACAGCGCCCGGCACACGGGCCTGCTCTCGGAGCTGACCCGCTACCTCGGCCTCGGCGACTACGCGGAGTGGGACGAGAACGCCCGGCGGGCCTTCCTGCTCACGGAGCTGGCGAGCCGCCGGCCCCTCGTGCCGCCAGACTGGGCGCCGAGCGCGGAAGCGGCCGAGGTGCTGGCGGCCTGCCGGGTGGCGGCGGCCCAGCCGCCGGAGGCCCTGGGCGCCTACGTGATTTCCATGGCGCGCAACGCCTCCGACGTACTCGCCGTGCACCTGGTCCTGCGCGAGGCGGGCTGCCGGCACCCCCTGCCCGTGGCGCCGCTGTTCGAGACCCTCGACGACCTCGACCGGGCGCCGCAGGTGCTGGAGGCGCTCCTCGCTGAGCCCTGGTATCGCGGGCACTGTGACGGGCGACTGATGGTGATGATCGGCTATTCCGACTCCGCCAAGGACGCCGGCGTGCTCGCCGCCTCCTGGGCCCAGTACCGGGCCCAGGAGGCGCTGCTGGCGCTCTGCGAGCGCCAGGGTATCGCGCTCACCCTCTTCCACGGGCGCGGCGGCACTATCGGCCGCGGCGGCGCCCCGGCCTTCGATGCGCTGCTGTCACAGCCCCCGGGCTCGCTCGAGAACGGCCTGCGGGTCACGGAGCAGGGGGAGATGATCCGCGTCAAGCTGGGGCTGGCCCCGCTCGCGGTGCGCACGCTCGCGCTCTATACCAGCGCGATCTGCCGTGCCAACCTGCTGACGCCGCCGACGCCCGAGCCGGCCTGGCGCGACGTCATGGGCCGGCTGGCCGGGGACTCCTGTCGCCGCTACCGGGCCGTGGTGCGCGACGACCCCGACTTCGTTGCCTACTTCCGCCACGCCACGCCGGAGCAGGAGCTGGCCTCGCTGCCGCTGGGGTCGCGCCCGGCGCGCCGCGCGGGCGGCGGGGGTATCGAGACCCTGCGCGCCATTCCCTGGATCTTCGCCTGGTCGCAGAACCGGCTCATGCTGCCGGCCTGGCTGGGTGCCGGCGCGGCCCTGGCGGCGGCGCTGGAGGCGGGCGATGGCGAGGTCATCGCGGCCATGGCCCGGGACTGGCCTTTCTTCGCCACCCGCCTGTCCATGCTGGAGATGGTCTACGCCAAGGCCGACAGCGGCATCTCGGCCTACTACGACAGCCGCCTCGTGCCCGCGGCGCTGAAGCCGATCGGCGAGCGCCTGCGCGAGGCCATGGCGGCAGACCGCGACACGGTGCTCGCCCTGCGCGGCGTCGGCATCCCCCTGGAGGCCCAGCCCTGGGCGCGCCAGTCCATCGGCCTGCGCAACGTCTACACGGACCCCCTCAACTACCTGCAGGCCGAGCTGCTCGAGCGCAGCCGGGAGGCCGCCGGCGGGCAGGGCGACGGGGAAGCCGGCGGCAACCCGCTCCTGCGGCGCGCCGTCATGGTCACCATTGCCGGCATCGCCGCCGGCATGCGCAACACCGGCTGAACCGTTTCCCGGGTCGGCCCGGGATAGCGGCCGTGCGGCCGCTGGCGTACACTCGGGTCGCCCGCAAGGCGCCCCAGCCCTTCCCCGAGAGGATCCACCATGACCAGAACGCTTTCCACCACCCTGATGCTCTGCCTGGCCCTCGGCTTCGGCACGGCCGCCCTGGCGGACGACAAGTACAGCGAAGCTCTCGACGCCTTCCAGCGCGCGGGCGAGACCGACAGCTTCTTCGCATCGGCCTACGGCTATGCGCTGTTCCCGACCATCGGTAAGGGCGGCATCGGCATCGGCGGCGCGCACGGCAAGGGCCGGGTTTATGCGCAGGGCGAGTACGTCGGCGATACGACGATGACGCAGGTAACGGTCGGCTTCCAGCTCGGTGGCCAGGCCTACAGCCAGATCATCTTCTTCGAGGACCGCCGCGCCTTCGAGATGTTCACGTCCGGCAACTTCGAGTTCAGCGCCCAGGCGACGGCGGTGGCCATCACCGCCGGCGTCTCGGCGGAAGCCTCCACCGGCGGTGGCGCCTCCGCCGGCGCCAGCGGTGGCCAGCACAATGCGTCCACGGTCCACGGCGGCTACCGCAAGGGCATGGCGATCTTCACCATCGCCAAGGGCGGCCTCATGTACGAGGCGAGCCTCGGCGGACAGAAGTTCAACTACACGCCGCTCGGCGGGTAGGGTTCCGAGCCAGCACTTCGCAGCCCGGCGGGCTAGCCCGCCAGGGCGCGGGCTGCCGCGAGGCAGTCCGGGGCATCCCCCGCGACCAGCACCACCCGCAGCGCACGGGGTCCGTGGGCGCCAAGGACCATTTCCAGCGCGATGTCCGCGGTGCTCGAGGGCCCCGAGATGAGGTGCAGGCCCCGCGGGCGCTGCTCGGCGCCGAGACGGGCCTGCAGCGCCGGCCAGAGGTCGTCGAGGCCGGCGACCACATCTTCCCCGTTGACCAGCACGATGTGGTCCTCCGGCAGGAGGTTGTTGCGCCCCGGGTTGTCCCGGCCGCTGGTGAGCACCACGCTGCCGGTCTCGCCGATGGCGAGGCGCGCGTAGCTCGCGGCCGCGAGGTCCCCGGGCTCGACCTCGCCGAAGCGGGGCAGGAGGCCGGCATCGCGCCAGGGCAGGGCGGCCAGCCGCGGGTCCTGGCCCGCGACCAGCTTGCGGCTGCCGTGTCGTGCGCCGAGGAACTCACCGATGGCGCGGACGGCGGCCGTGCGGTCCGTGACGGCGTCCACGCCCGCCTGGTTGCGCAGCAGCTGTGCGAGCAGGGTAACCCGCGGGTCCGCGTGCAGCGGCCGCGGCGCGGGCCCCCGGCCGAGCGCGGCCAGTGTCGCCTCTACCTCGCTCTCGGTGGCTCGCCGGCTGGCGGCGCGTACGCGGGCGAGGATGCGGTCCCGCGCCTCGTCGCTCACCGCTCGTCTCCGTGCGGCCCGCGGTAGCGGGCCATGAAGCTGGCACCGGTGGGCGCCGGCAGGTCCCGCTCGCTGAGGAAACCGGCGGCGAAGGGCACGCGGGTGAGGACACCCCGGCCGCGGGCCGCGAGCGCCAGCACCCGGGCGGCGAGCCCCGTGAGCCGGTGGTAAAGCCAGGGATGGCGCAGCAGCAGGGCGTGAAAGGCGATTCCGCGGCGCCAGCCGGCGGGCGAGAGGCCCTGCTCGCGTTCCTCCTGCCGCAGGTCCCGCAGCAGGTCCGGCAGGGGGATGTTGGCCGGGCAGACTTCCGCGCAGCGGCCGCAGGCGGTGCACGCGTTGGGCAGGAGGTGGCTCTCTTCCAGCGAGGTGAGCAGCGGCGTCAGTACCGAGCCCACGGGCCCGGGGTAGACCCAGCCGTAGGCGTGGCCGCCGGCAGCGACGTAGATCGGGCAGTGGTTCAGGCAGGCGCCGCAGCGGACACATTGCAGGATGTCGCTGTAGTCGCTCGCCAGGATCTCGGTGCGCCGGTTGTCCAGCAACACGATGTGCGTTTCCACGGGGCCGTCGGCGTCGCCCGGCCGGCGGGGGCCGGAATAGAAGCTCGTGTAGCAGGTCACGGGCTGGCCGGTGGCGGAGCGGGCAAGGAGGCGCAGCAGGTCCGCGGCATCGCTCATGCGCGGGAGCAGGCGTTCCAGCGTCGTACAGACGATCAGCACCGGCGGCAGGTTGGCGCACAGGTCCCCGTTACCCTCGTTGGTGACGAGCAGCGAGTAACCCGTGTCGGCGATCAGCGCATTGGCACCGATGATGCCGACCTCGCCGCCGAGAAACGCCTCGCGCAGCACCTGCCGCGCCTCACCGACCATCTCGCCCGCGCTTTCCAGGGAGCGCTCGCCGAGGTCATGGCGGGCGAGGAACAGTTCACGGATCTCGTCCTTCGTCTTGTGCAGGGCGGGGCCGACGATGTGGCTCGGTGTCTCACCGGCCTCCTGGATGATGTATTCGCCGAGGTCCGTTTCCCGCACCGCGAAGCCCGCAGCGGTCAGGTGGTCGTTGAGACCGCTTTCCTCCGTGACCATGGACTTGCCCTTGATGACCCGCTGCGCCCCGTGCTGGCGGCAGATGGTCTCGACGGTGCGGTTCATTTCCTCCGGCGTCTCCGCGAAGTGCACGGTGTTGCCGTTCTCCGTTGCGGCCTCGAGGTAACGGTCCAGGTAGACATCGAGGTGGTCCAGCGTGTGCCGCCGCACCGCGTGCAGGTGTTCGCGCAGGGCGTCGAAATCACCGTAGGCGTTCACCGCGGCGCTGCGCAGGGCGGGTCCGAAGAGCCCCATGGCTTCTCGCAGCTGCGCGCGTTCGCGACCCGCGATGGCCTCGTCGGCGTTGGCGAGGAATGCTGCGCTGTGTTGCTCCATCAGCCCCGGGCCCCCTCACCGATCGGCGGTGCCTCGAGCCGGCCGTCGAGCAGTTCCGCCACGTGTCGGAAAGACAGCGCGACCCCTTCCCGCCGCGCGCGACCGGCGAGGGCGATCAGGCAGCCGAGGTCGCCGGCCACCAGCGTGTCGGCTCCGGTCTTCCGCGCCTCCTTCAGCTTGTCGTCAGCCATCTTGGCCGAGATGGCGGGCATCTTGGCGCAGAAGGTACCGCCGAAGCCGCAGCATACGTCGGCCTGTTCCAGTTCCCGCACGGCGATGCCGCGCTCGGCGAGAAGGCGCCGTGGCTGTTCGCGGATGCCGAGCTCGCGCAGGCCGGCACAGCCGTCGTGGTAGGCGATGGCCCCCTGCGCCTGAGCGGCCGCGACGCCATGCCGCGCGGGCAGGACGTCACTCAGGACATCGCTCAGGAAAGCGGTCAGTTCCCACGTCCGCTCCGCCAGGGCCCGGGCCCGCTCCCGCCAGGCGCCCTCGAGGAGGGTCGGGTAGTGGTGGATGAGCATGCCGGCGCAGGAGCCGGAGGGGACGACCACGAACTCGGCCTGTTCGAAGCAGCGGATCACGTCCCGGGCCACAGCGCGGGCGCCTTCGTAGTCACCGTTGTTGTACCCGGGCTGGCCACAGCAGGTCTGTGCCCGGGGAACATAGACCCGGCACCCCGCGTCCTCGAGCAGCCGCAGGGTGGCGAAGCCCACTTCCGGCCGGAAGAGGTCTACCAGGCAGGTGACGAAGAGCGCCACGGCCGGCTGTTCGCCGGCTGCCGCCGGCTGTGCGTCGGTCGCTGCCGTCAAGCTTCGCTCCTGCCCGCTGAAGAGCAGCCAGTATAGCGTCTACGCGACGACCGCTGCGAGGCCGACCAGGGCCAGGATGCCGGCGCCGGCGACGCCGAGCGCCAGGGGGTGGCCGGCGCGGAGCAGTGTTGCGGCGACGGTGCCCGCGGAGGGCGGGTCCGCCTTGCCGGCGCCGGCGCGGGTCAGCGCGCCATCCAGGGACCGGGGAAAGGCCGGCAGGCTCGCCGTGCCCAGACTGAGCACCACGTCGCCACGGAGCAGGAACGGCCCGCGGCGGCGAAAGGTGTCGGCGGCCCCGCCCTGGTAGACCCCGCGGTGGTCCGCGACGAGCAGGCGCCGGCCGGCGATACCAACGTGCCCCGCGGAAGCCAGGCAGCTGCCGGCGATTCCGCTTGCCAGGGCCGCCAGCGCGAGACCTGCGAAAGCCGCAGCGGGCTGGCCGCCCAGCGCTGCGGCTGCCGCGAGCACGGTGGCGGCGATTGCGAGCACGATGGCCTGTCGCGCGCGCCTGCGCCTGGCGGGGACCAGGGCAGGGAACCACAGGAAGGTCCCGTGCTCCCGGTCGAGACGCAGCGCCGGGGCATCAACGTGCCGCTGGCGACGATCGCTTGCGAGGAGCAGGGCGAGGAGGGCGCCGCCGAGGGCCGCGGCGAGGGCACAGCGGACCACGGTCGAGACCATCGACCGCCAGGCGAGCGTCTCTCGCTGCTCCCGGACCAACGCGGTGAACAGCGACGAGCGGAAGGGGGCGCCGACCCGGCCCTCGCCATCCACCCGCTGGAGCTCGGGCTCCCCGGGGTCGAGCACCAGCAGCTGCCGGCCCCAGGGTTGCAGCCGCCGGGCGTCGAGCGTTGCCGGCAGGGGAACGGCACCCCGGTGTCCCCAGCGCGTGTCGAAGCGGTGCAGGGCCACGGCGCCGGCCTCGTTCTCGAGCAGCGCCCACCACTGCTTCGCGAAGAAGGCGATATCGCGCACGGCCGCGACGGTGAAAGCCGCCGGTACGAGCAGGAGTGCGTCGAGCTGTTCGCCGTAGCTCGCCGGGTCCGGTCGGTGCACGGCGACCATGGGACCGTCGGCGGCTAGGTAGAGCAGTCCGCCCTCGTTGACGAGGCGCGGCGCCGGCGCCTCTACGGCGAGCGCGCGCTGCGCTCCGACGGTGCCGTCGGCGATGAGCACCAGGCCGCTGGCGTCGAGAACATGGAGCGTGTCCCCGCGACCGCCGGCCACGGCCCACAGCGGGCCGGTCACCGGCAGCGGCGCGCAGGCGCCGCCCGCCGGCGCGCAGCGCCAGGGCGCAAGCCTGCCGTCATCAGCGCGGGCCTGCAGCACGAAGGACCCGTCGCGGCCGACGAAGAAAGGGGGGGCGAGATCGGCGAGGTCGAGGCGCCCGGCGTCGAGACGGACGAGGTCGTGGCCGGCCCGGTCGTGCAGCAGCACGGCATCCCGGGTCAGCAGGTAGAGCTGGCCGGCGCCGTC
>CAYTJQ010000030.1:33899-40050 GCA_964438205.1 uncultured Alteromonadaceae bacterium | reverse complement strand
TAGGTGTTCATGAGGCAGGCCTCGAGGCCGCCGCGGCCACCGGTGTAGAAGGGTGCGATGGACTCCGGCACGGGACGGATCGTGAAGCGGCGCCGCGGCAGGAAACCGAGTACCTCGTCGAGGTGGCCGTCCATCCGCTTGGCGACATAGGCCGATACCCCGAGCAGTTCCTCCGGGGTATCGGCGACGAACTGCGGGTCTGTACGCAGGAACGTGATGAAGGCCGCGAGGTCGCCCTCGAAGCCGGCGGCCGTCTTGACCTGGAGCATTTCCGCGCGGATGCGCGCAACCTCGGCAAGACCGGTTTCATGAATCGTTTTCGGATCGAGGTCCAGGGTCGTGAAGCGACGGATCTGCGCCTCGTAGAAAGCCTCGCCATCGGGCAGGTCGCGGGCCGCCAGGCTGCGCCGCGCGCCGGGGAGGTACTCCTCGCGCATGAACGCGAGCAGATCGCGGTAGGCGGGCACGACCGCCTGGTCGATCACCGTCAGCGCCTCGGCACGGAGTGCGTCCCGGGTCTCCCCGTCGATCTGCCGCGGCAGGCTCGTGAGCGGGATCCAGTAGGGATTGGCGCGCCCCTCCGCGAGGTAGCTCAGGATGGATTGCTCGCGGCCCGCCAGCGTGACCCGGGGCGGCGTGAAGCCGCGGGCCAGCCCGGCCCGCATGTTGGCCTGCTGCTGGGCAAAGTAGCGCGGCAGATCCTCAAGGCGGGCGAGATAGCGCCGGTAGGCCGCCTCGTCGTCGAAGCCGCCACCACGGGGGTGCAGCCCGCCCCAGAAAAAGGTGTCGGAGTTGAGTGGTGCCTCGTAGGTGCGAAAGCGCACATTGCTGGCCAGCGCCGAGACAATCTCCTCGAAGACCGCGGCGTTGACCCGCTCCGCGTCACTGAGCGCATCGCGCGGTATGGCCGCGAGATCGCTGAGCACCTGCTCCCAGTAGGCGAGCCGCCGCGCCTGCGCCTCTGCGCCCACGTCGGGCCAGGCCGGACCGCGCACCCAGTCGCCGCCCTCATCCCGGAAAAAACCCGCCTCACCCTGGCGCCAGGCGAACTCGCGTTCGTAGAGCGCGCGCAGGCGCTCGTCGGCGGACGCACCGCTGCTGACGCCCGTCATCGCACAGCCGGCGAGGATCCCGGCGAGGACAGTGAACAAGCCGAGGGCAAGGACCCTGTACATGTGGCGGCTCCCGCACAATAAAGGAAACCGTCGGACATTACCCGATGGCGGGCACGGGCGCCAGCCGACGGCGGCGCGGGCGAATGGCTGCAGGTCGCCCTGCCGCGCCCGGTTCTCGAGCGTCTGCTCCGGGAGCGGGCGCTGGTCGCCTTAGCGCTTCGTTCCCTCGATAGGGGGGCGGCAGACGGCCCTCCGCAGCCTCACGGGGTATCGTTACTATAGGTAACATCAAATTAGGTCCAATCAGGCCGTTCGCCTCGAAATGGCCAAAATAGACCCTATATTTCGCTAAAAATGCACATCTTAAGGAGCTTTACGAGTGTACCTTTAGGTAACACTTCGCAGCCCGCGAAGTGACACCAGGCTGGAGATGATACCCATGAAACTTGCCAAACCCCTGCTTCTCGGTGCCGCCCTCGCCCTCAGCGCACAGGCCAATGCCGAGTGCCCGCAGACCATGCCCGCCGCACAACCGGCCATTCCCGATGGCGCCAGCGCCAGCGAAGAAGCCATGCTCACCGCCCAGCAGGCCGTGAACGCGTACATCGCCGAGGGCGATGCCTTCCTCGCGTGCCGTGACCTGCACCCGATGCTCCACAACCGTCTGCGTTCGAAGCTGGTCAAGGTCGCCAACGCGTACAACCGGGAGCTCGGTACCTACCTCGACCGCGCCGAGCTGGTCGCCGGCCGCTGAGGCGCGGCCGCCGGCCCGGATAAGGCTAACAGGGCCGGCTCACCCGCCGCGGACAGTCAATCGTCGTTGTCGAGACGGCGCCGCTCGTAGGGCTTCTTGCTCGGCGATGCCGGGACAGCATTGATCTTGAATTCCCCGAAGGGCCAGAGGCCCTCGTCTTCACCCTCGGTCTCCGCGGTGGGCGACCCGCCCGTCGCGCCGGACGTCTCCCCGGACGGCTCGCCTGCCGTCTCGTAAGCCGCCGTGCTTTGCGCCCCGACCGCTTCGCTGGACAACGCCTCGTAGCGGCCGGACCGCGCCTTGACGCAGGCAGCCGCGGCTGCACGCCGCGCCAGGGCTTCCTGTCCGGCATCCCAGCCCTCCCCCGCCGCAACGCGCATTTCCTCGAGCGTGGCCGAAACGATAGTACCGCAGTCGTCCCCGGGCGAAGCGAACGCGGCCGGCGTGGCAAAAAGGCACAGGCAGGCGCAGAGGTGGGTGAAAACGGGC
This sequence comes from uncultured Alteromonadaceae bacterium, assembly GCA_964438205.1. GTDB lineage: Bacteria > Pseudomonadota > Gammaproteobacteria > Pseudomonadales > Halieaceae > Pseudohaliea. Next base: position 37,692 of record CAYTJQ010000030.1, on the reverse strand, counting down.
AGGCGCATGGCATCTCTCTTCATGATGAAAGACTGCGCAGTATAGCCTGCAAAGGCCATTGAGCACCCCCCGGGCGGCCCGTCGGCAGAGCCCCGCCCAACCCGGGTCACGCAGGCAGCGCCAACCGGGCGGGATCGACCCACGCACAAGCAACGCGCACCATCATGGTGCCTATGCGCGGCTTCTGGCGCCGAGTGATTAAACTAAATTATCACCAAACTTCTATTTGATAACTTTTGGCATGATTTCTGCGTTACCTCTCTCGGAGGGATCCCGAGCTGCCTGCTCGATAACCAGAAAAGAGCGAGATCACGGGTAGCCGTTACTACAGAGATGACAATCGACAAGTGACAGAGGATCTAGACATGACCAACAACACGTTCGTTCGTTTTTCTTCCGCACTGCTCCTGGCCGGAATCGCCCAGGGCGCCCTGGCCCAGGACGACGACCGGCTTTCCGCTTCGGTGTCCTACAATACAGACGCCTTCTTCGGACCCAACCCCTTCGCCGGCCTGGCCTACGACACCGGCAAGGGCTACGACCTCACCTTCTACGGTATCGCCTGGGGCGCGGGCACCGGCGGAGAGTGGGGCAACTGGACCGAGTTTGGCTTCGGCGTCGGCTTCGAAGCCATGGGCGGGGACCTGTACGTGAACCCGCAGCTCGGCTTCACCAACGGTAACCTGGTGTCCTCGGGCACGGCCGGCGATGGCATAGTCGGCGACGCGATCGTGCCCAACCTCACCCTCGTCTACGACACCGATGGATGGGAGGGCAACCTCTACGCCGGCTGGTACGGTGAGCTCCAGGACGAAGCACCGGAGGGCGGTACTACCCTGGAATACCTGCATTACTGGGTAAACGGCGGCAAGAAGTTTGCCGATTACTTCTCCATCGGCGTCCACTTCGAGGAGCTCTCGCTCGAGGGCGGCTCCAACGTGAGCAGCCAGGACGGCTACCAGTGGCTCGGCCCCTACTTCCAGGTTGCCAACGATACCTTCAGCCTGCGCTTCTCCTTCGGCACGGACCTGACTGACGACGACGACTCGTTCTCGACGAGCGATTTCTACAAGCTGCAGTTCGCCTTCAGCCTGTAAGCGTCGGTCGCCGGTCGTCCTCCGGGCAGGGGCGGCCGGCGGCACCACATTAGCGCCGCCCATCGCCGCTACGGTGGGCCCGACGCACCAGAAAGCTGCAGCCTGAGCCGCAGCGGGTTTCTTTATTGCCCTAAAATTCCCCTATCCCCCTGTCCTGGCAGTGGTTTTTCAGCACTTGGCACGCGCGGTGCTTAGCACCCCGCGACGGTGGCGCAGCGACAAGCCACTGCACAACTGACCGACAAAACGAGGGAGAGGGAACCCATGCAGCCAATCAAAGGCATCTCTGCTGCTGTCTTGCTGGCCGGCTTCGGCCTGGCCATCGCAGCCCCGAGCCAGGCCGGTAGCCTCAGCGCTAACGTCTCGGCCACCAACAACTACATCTGGCGCGGCCTGACGCAGACCGAGAACGAGGCGGCCGTGCAGGGCGGCATCGACTACGCTGCCGACAGCGGCTTCTACGTCGGCACCTGGGCGTCGAACGTCAACTACGGCGCCGGGGACGTCTATTCCTACGAGCACGACATCTACGCCGGCTATGCCTTCGAGGCGGGCGGCATGACCTTCGACGTCGGCTACCTCTACTACAACTACGACTCCGAGGCGAACTTCGACTTCGGCGAGGTCTATGCCACCATCGGCATGGGCGGCTTCAGCTTCTCGGGCTACTTCCTCACCAACACGGAGGCCGACGAGGGGCCGGACCAGGACTTCGAGGCCTTCGGTACCTACTACCTGTCGGCGGACTACGGCTTCGAGATCGGCAACGGCGTCGAAATGGGCGTGCACGTGGGCTACCACGACGGCGACTTCGCCGAGGCCTTCAACGGCACGGACGACGGTTACTTCGACTACAACATCAGCCTGTCCAAGGGCGGCTTCGGCTTCATGATCACCGACACCAACGCCGGTGGCCCGGCGGGCGAGGGCGGCTTCGACAACGACGAGCCCAAGTTCGTCGTGTCCTACTCCGTCGACGTCGACCTGATGTAAGTCCCCCGCGCGGGCCGACCGGCCCGCGCTTTTTTTCTCACCGCGGATTCGTTCTCACCGCCGCTTTGCGATCACCGGCGAGGGCCGGGGCCGGGCAGCAATGCGCCGCCCTTGCCCCGCATGGCCGCGCGCATGGCCGCCTCGCGGCGCTCCGCCGGCAGTTCGGCGAGGATGTCGAGGAGGCTCTCGTGGAGCACGGCCTGGTAGCGTTCCCCGCTCTCCCGCAGCTTTGCCAACGCAGTCGATGCCGCATCCCGGTCCATCGGTTCCCGACGCAGCGCCTCGCCCAGCGCCTGCAGGGCGAGGCGCAGTTCACGCCGGGCCGGCTGAGCCTCCGAGAGACGCTTGCGCAGCTGCGGACGGAGGGTCTCCCGGACCGCCGGGTCCAGGTCACGGAGCGCCCAGGCCATGGGCGGCGGCGTGGCGGGCGGCGAGCGGAACAGGCGCCCGAGCACGGCTCCACCAACCAGCAGGTTTACCGCCACGGACAGCGCCAGGGCGAGGCCTAGCCAGTGCGATTGCTTCATGGCGTGTCTCCCGCGCCGGGCGCCGCAAGCAGCAGGCGTTCCTGTTGCTCCCAACCCGCCGCGTCGAGGGGTGCGGGCAGCCCCGCGCCGATAACCACGCCGAGCGCCAGCGGCAGCATCGCCGCCAGGGCGGGGCGCCACAGTTGCGCGGGTGCCGCCGGCACCAGCCAGGCGAACAGGCGTTCGAGCGCGCCGGGCTGCGGCCGGGCTGCCAGGATGCAATCGATCGACGGTGGCGGAGCAACCCGGAACAGCGCCAGTTCCCGGTCCAGTGCCCGTGCCGCCCGCTGCAGGGCGCGGGCCCGCGGCTCCGCCGCCAGCAGCGCCCGCGCGGCATCGCGCTCCCCGCCGGGCCAGGCGGCCTCATCGCCCCCGTAGGCGTCGACCAGGCCCTGAAAACGCTCAAGCTCCATGTTCTTCCTCCAGGGCCCGGCGCAGCGTGCGCCGCGCGCGGGCCAGTAACGATTCCAGCGCCTCGACGCTGACGCCGACGATCTCGGCAGCCTCCCGGTTGCCGAGGCCCTGGTAGTGGCAGAGCACGAGGGCGCTGCGCTGACGCTCCGGCAGAGCGGACACAGCGTCGCGCACCCGCCGCACGCGGGCAGCCTCGACGAGGTCAAGCTCCGGGCCGCGCGTCTCTTCCTGCGGCAGCGCATCGCCCACCGGGCTGACCCGTCCGTGGCGCCGCTGCCAGTCCACGCAGAGGTTGTGGGCGATGCGGTGCAGCCAGGTGGTGAGCCGGGCCGCTTCCGGGCGATAGCGGTGGGCATCGGTCCAGAGGCGCACGAACACTTCCTGGGTCACGTCATCGGCCTCGTCGCGGTCGCCGAGCATCCTCCGGGCGTAGCGGTTGAGCGGGGCCAGGTGCGCAGCCAGCAGTGCCCGGTAGGCCGCCTCGTCACCGTCGGCAACGCGGGCAACCAGTGCCGCCTCTTCGCCGGCCACGCCTGGCGGGGCCCCCTACGCCCGGCGTCCTGCCGCGGCTCCCTACTCGGACCACCGCGGCTTCTTGCCGGGTCGGCGATCGCGCATCTGCTCGAGTTCGTCCTCGGTGATATAGCCGTCGCCGTCGGCATCGAGGCGCTCGAAGACCTCCTGGCGGGCCTCGCTATCGGTGACGTAGCCGTCGCCGTCGGCGTCCATGGCCTCGAACATGGCGTCGGCCCGCTCGGCCAT
>CAYTJQ010000030.1:21088-33799 GCA_964438205.1 uncultured Alteromonadaceae bacterium | reverse complement strand
TCGCGAGGAGCAGAGCGCCGAGCGCTGAAACAGGTAGTGAGTCTTGCCTCTTCATGGTGTCCCTCCATCGTGGATCGGCGGCGCCATCGTCCGCCTGCCTATCATACGGCCGGGGCGCCGCTTTCCGTCGCACAACGGGGCGGGTGAAAAGCCGGTTTGCGCTGTCCCCGGGGTTGACCTAGCATCGGGGTCCACCGGCCGCAACGGGTGCGCCGGTACCCGCAACGGACAAGCAGAGGACAAAGGGGGCGGCACCATGTTCGAGCGCAAGAGTTCCCGGCCCGAGGCCGAGCCCGCGCCCCGCGCGGAGAGCGCGGCGCCGTCGGCACAGCCGGCGGAGGTCAAGGCACCCATTCAACCAGCCAGCAGCGAGGCCAGGGCAATGATCGGATCGAAAGTGAAAGTTACCGGCGATATCGAGAGCGCGGAAGACCTCCTCATCGAAGGCGAGGTCAACGGCACGGTCACGCTCGCGGAAAACGAGCTCGTGATCGGCAATTCCGGCCGCGTACATGCGGACATCGAGGCCAAGACCGTACGCATCGAGGGCGAGGTGCAGGGTGACATTACCGGCAGGGAGCGGGTCGTGATCACCGCCTCCGGCAACGTGCAGGGCAACGTCAGCGCCCCGCGGGTCATGCTCGAGGACGGCGGCCGTTTCAAGGGCAGCATCGACATGGGGGGCAGCAAGGCGGCAGCGGCGCCTTCACCGGCACCGTCGTCGGCACCGTCGTCGGCAACTTCTTCGGCAACTTCTTCGGCAGCTTCTTCGACAAACAGGCCATCGCCGGCAGACGCCGCCGCGCAGGCCAAGGCCGGCGTCGCCGGCGTGGAAAAAGCCAGCTAGCCGGCCAGCCCCATGGCAACCGCATCGGCGCGGCGGGAAGAAAACGGGGTCCTGCGCAGCCGGTTGCTGCCGCGGCTGCTCGGGGCGGAGCGGCTCGAGAAGCTGGGTACGCCGCACGTGCTGGACTTCGGCCGCGCGAATGCCGACAGCCTGGGTTACTTCAGCAGCCACCCCTGCCGGCTGCAGGTGCTGGACGCGGCGGATACGCTGCTGCCCCTGGCGAAGCGGCCCCGGGACGCGGACAGTCTGCCGGCCGCCGTCGCCGAATTCGATGCCCTCTTCCCCGAACTCGCCGGACAGCGCTTCGATATCGTCCTGCTCTGGGACTGCATCAACATCCTGCCGGCGGGGGACCTGCCGGCCTTCTTCCGCTTCCTCGGCGAGCACCTTCATGATGGCTGCCGCGGCCACGGCTTCATCCTGCACAAGCGCACCGTGAAGCCCGGGCTCCGGCACTTCGGCATCTGTGCGGAAGATACGCTGAGACTCATCGCGGAACAGCCGCTGACCCTGCACCTGCACAACCGCAAGGCGATCAACGAGGCCATGGCGCCCCTGGCGATCGAGCACGCGGTGCTGCACGGGGACGGCCGCCAGGAATTCCTCTTCGGCTAGTGTCCCGGGCCCGGCCCGCCTTGCTTCAGGCCACGTCTTTCGCCGACGCTTCGTTCGCCGCAGTGCCGTCGATGACCGTTCCCGTTGCCATTTCCTCTGCCGAGGGCTCGACGACTTCCTTTTCCTCCGGGTGCAGGACGGCACCCACGGCAGCTACGGACGCCTGCATGGTGGTCGTGGTCTTGTAAGCCGCCGGCAGGGCGGGGATCGTGAGTACCCGCAAGATACTGATCGCGGCCATGAGGAACAGGAGCCCCGCCATGAGCAGGAAGAAGCTCTCCAGTCCAAAGCTCGCCTGCACGAAGGATACGGTGAGCGGGCCCGTCACGGAGACAATGCCCGACAGGAGAACGATAGTGCCGCTGGCCGGCGTCATTTCCGCCGGCCGCAGGTGGTCGTGGATGAGCGCCACTACCAGTGAATACTGCGACAGGCAGAAACCGCCGAAGACGAAGGCCGCCGCGTAGAGCCGCGGGCCGGCCGCCGTCTCCGCGGCCGCATAGACGGCGGCGACGCCGGCGAGGATACTCGCGCCGCCGAGGATCCAGCGGCGATCCACCATGTCGGAGAGCTGCCCCAGGGGCCACTGCAGCAACATGGCACCGCCGAGGAGCGCACCCATGAACAGGGCGACCTCCTCGGCACTGAGGCCGAGCTTGGCCGCGTACACGGCCCCCATGCCGTACACCATGCTGCCGCACCACTGGATCAGCACGAGACCGATGACCCCCATCTTGGCACGGTACCAGAGGTGCCTGAGGCTGACCCGCTCCGAGACCTCCAGCACCGGCGTGCGCAGCACGGTCATGAGGATCGGAATAGCGGCGACGCTGACCAGCACCGAGACGAGCACGAAGAGGGCAAAGCCGCCCGGGTCCGCGAGCGTGAGCAGGAACTGGCCACCCGCCGTGCCGGCGAGGAGGGTGACCATGTAGGCGGCGAGGATGCCGCCGCGGCTCTCGTTGGTCGCCGCCTCGTTCAGCCAGCTCTCGGTCACCACGAAGATGGTCGAGAAGGCGAGGCCCGTCACCAGGCGCATGGCGGCCCAGACCCAGGGATCGACAAAGCTGGCGTGCACGAGGATGGTCACGGAAGCCACCGCGGAAACCGCGGCGAAGGTGCGGATGTGCCCCACCCGGTCGATGAGCCGGGGGGCCCACACGGAGCCGAGCAGGAAGCCGGCAAAGTAGGACGACATCACCAGGCCCGTGAGCGCGTCCGCGAAGCCTTCCTGCTCCGCCCGGTAGCCGAGCAGCGTGCCCTGCACACCGCTCGCCAGGCCGACGAGCAGCAGCCCGAAGAAAAGCGGCCAGAGAGAGAGGAGCGTGCGTGCAGCCATGGTCCGTTACCGGTAAGGGGGCGGCGAGTCTACGGACGGTGCCCGCAGGGTGGCAAGGGGTAAGGGGCCGGAAAAATACCCGCCACGGACCATCGCGCCGGGGACCGCGTGATGGACAGCACAGAATCGGCCGCCCGGGCCCCGCCTGCCGTGGCCGGGGCCGCCGATATCCCCTATGCTGACCGCCGCCATCCATCGGGGTGCCTTATGCCCTTTACGCTGAAAACGGCGTCGGGAATGCCGGAGCGGCCGCCGCGTGCAGACTGACGAGACAGACCACCTCCTGGAGTGCCTACTGGGGCTGTGCCGCCTGCACCGGCTGCCGACGACCCGGGAAGCGCTGTGCGCCGGGCTTCCCCTCGGCGACAGCGGTCTGACACCCTCGCTCTTCGACCGCGCCGCCAGCCGCGCCGGCATGACCAGCCGCATCCTGAAGCGCGCGCCGGCGGCAATCGACCGGGCGCTGCTGCCCGCCGTGATCCTCCTCGAGGAGCAGACAGCCTGCCTGCTCCTGGGCTGGAGTGACGGCGGCGACCACGCCCGAGTCGTCTTCCCGGAGCTGAACGACGCCGAAGTGGAACTCGATGCCGGCGAGCTGGAGCGCCGCGCCACCGGCGACGTGATCATCTGCCGCCCGCGATTCCGCTTCGACGCCCGCACGCCGCGCACCGGGACCACGGACCGGGGCCACTGGTTCTGGAGTGCGCTGCGGGAGAACGCCCCCATCTACCGGGATGTGCTCCTGGCGGCGTTTTTCATCAACGTCTTCGCCCTCGCGCTGCCGCTGTTCACCATGAACGTGTACGACCGGGTGGTACCGAACTACGCGGTGGAGACGCTGTGGATGCTGGCCGCGGGCGTCATCGTGATCCTGCTGGCGGACATTACGCTGCGCACCATGCGCGGCTACTTTCTCGACCTCGCCAGCAAGCGGGTGGACGTGAAGCTGTCGGCGCGCATCCTCGAGCGCGTGCTCGGCATGCGCCTCGAGCACCGGGCACCGTCCGTCGGCTCCTACGCCGTCAACCTGCGCGCCTTCGAGACCGTGCGCGACTTCATCACCTCCGCCACGATCGCCACGATGATCGACGTGCCCTTCGCCCTCATCTTCATGGTGGTCATCGCCTGGATCGCCTGGCCGATTCTCATCCCCATCGCCATCGGCCTGGCCATCGTGCTGGTCTATGCCATGGTCCTCCAGGGCAAGCTGCGCGAGCTGACGGAGACCACCTTCCGCGCGAGCGCCCAGCGCAACAGCACGCTCATCGAGAGCCTTGTCGGCCTCGATTCCATCAAGGCCATGGGCGCCGAATCGGTCATGCAGCGCAAGTGGGAGGACGCGACGGCCTTCCTGAGCCACGTCGGCGTACAGCTGCGGCTGCTGACCAACTCCAACGTCAATCTCACCCAGTGGGCCTCGCAGATGGTGACCATGTTCGTTATCGTCACCGGCGTCTACCTGATCACCGCCGGCGAGCTGACCATGGGCGGGCTGATCGCCTGCACGATGCTCTCGGGGCGGATCATGGCGCCCATCTCCCAGGTGGCCGGGCTCCTGACCCAGTACCACAACGCCGAGATCGCCCTGAAGTCCCTCGACGAAGTCATGAAGACGCCCATCGAGCGCCCCGAGGGCGCGCAGTTCCTGTCGCGGGAGATGTTCCAGGGCGAGATCGAGTTCAGGAACGTCAGCTTCAACTACCCGAATGCGGCCATGCCCTCGCTGGAAAACGTCTCCTTCCGCATCAGCCCGGGAGAGCATGTCGCCATCCTCGGCCGCGTCGGTTCCGGCAAGACGACGCTGCAGAAGCTGGCCATGGGCCTCTACCAGCCGTCGGACGGCGCCATCATGATCGACGGTATCGATCTGCGGCAGCTCGACCCCACGGAGCTGCGCTCGCGCATCGGCTACGTGCCCCAGGACGTGACCCTGTTCTACGGCAGCCTGCGCGACAACCTCACGCTGGCGCACACGGGGGTGAGCGACAGCGCGCTGGTGCGGGCGGCCGAGATCGCCAATCTCGGCGAATTCATCAACCGGCATCCGGAAGGTTTCGACATGATGATCGGCGAGCGGGGGGATTCGCTCTCCGGTGGGCAGCGCAAGTGCGTCGCCCTCGCCCGCGCCCTCGTCGGCGACCCGCCGATCCTGCTCATGGACGAGCCCACGGGCTCCATGGACCACTCGACGGAAACCGCCGTGCGCAAGCACCTCGAGGAATATATCCGGGGCCGCACCTGGCTGGTGGTGACGCACCGCAACTCCCTGCTGTCCATGGTCGAGCGCATCATCGTCGTGGACAACGGGCGGATCGTCGCTGACGGGCCCCGCGAGAAGGTTATCGAGGCCCTGCAGCAGGGCCGCATCGGGAAGGCGAAATGAACGACGCGGAGCGCAAGGACGACGCCGCCGAGACCCCGGTCGCGCCGCGGGCCCCGGAGGCCGACCAAGCGGCGCCGCCGCGGCGCAGCACCGGGCGGCGCCTCGTGGACCGGCTCTTCGCCCCCTGGATGCGCGAGGTCGAGGCGGACGCGATCAACTGGCAGCAGGACGCGCACCAAGCGAGGATCGAGCAGAACCCGCTGCGCGCCCGGGCCCTCCTCTACGCCGTGGCGCTCACGGTGATCGCGCTGATCACCTGGGCGGCGTTCGCCGAGGTCGACGAAGTCACCCGCGGCAGCGGCAAGGTCATTCCCTCCCGGCAGGTGCAGGTCATCCAGTCCCAGGACGGCGGCGTGATCCGGGCGATCAACATCCGCGAAGGCCAGGTCGTGAAGACCGGAGAGCTGCTGGTACGGCTGGACCAGACGCGCTCGCGCTCGACACTGCGCGAGAATCTCGCCGAGGCCAGGAGCCTGCAGGTGAAGGCGCTGCGTCTCCAGGCCCTCATCGACGAGGGCCCCTTCAATCCGGACATAGACCTTATCGAAGCCGTACCCGGGATTGTGGAGGAGGAGCGGGAGCTCTATGAATCGAGCCGGGAGCAGCTGGCGCTGCAGCAGCAGATCGCGCGCGAACAGCTGACTCAGCGCCGGGAGGAGCTGGCGGAGGTGATGGCCCGCGAGCGGCAGATGGCCCGGTCCCTGGAGCTGTCGGAGCAGGAGCTGGCCGTCACCCGGCCCATGGTGGCTTCCGGGGCCGTGTCGGAGGTGGAGATACTACGCCTGGAGCGGGAGGTGAACCAGCTTGCCGGTGAACGGGACCAGGCCCGGGCACAGATCAAGCGGATCCAGGCGGCGATAAACGAGGCCGAGCGGAAGCTGGACGAGGTGACCGTGGAGTTCAGAAACCTCGCCCGGGAGGATCTGACAGAGACCCTGAGCCGGATCAACGCCCTGGCGGAAACCCGCAGCGGTCTGTCGGACCGCGTGCAGCAGACCGACGTCCGCTCCCCCGTGGACGGCACCATCAAGCAGCTCTACTACAACACCATCGGCGGTGTGGTCCTGCCCGGCAAGGAGATCGTGGAGATCGTACCGCTGGACGACACGCTCCTGGTGGAAGTGCGCATCCGCCCGCGCGACATCGCCTTCCTGGTACCAGGCCAGGAGGCCCTGGTGAAGTTCTCCGCCTACGACTTCGTGGTCTACGGCGGCCTCGACGGCGTGGTCGAGCATATCGGCGCCGACACGGTGCTGGACGAGGACGGCAACCCCTTTTACAAGGTCAACGTGCGGACCCAGGATGCCAGCCTCGGCGAGGACAAACCCATCATCCCCGGCATGACGGCGGAGGTGGATATTCTCACCGGCAAGAAGACGGTGCTGGCCTATCTCATGAAGCCCGTGCTCCGCGCCAGGGAGTACGCGCTTTCCGAGCGCTGAGCCCGGCTCATGAACCCGATCTTTCTCTCTGATGGCAATACCCTGGTGGCTCGCTGGCGGGAGGCCTTCCCCCATGCGCGGCTCGTCGAACCGGGCGCAGCCGCGGGCATCGCCGGCGCCGCCGACGCCCTCCTCTGGCTCGATGGCGGTCGCATCGGCGACCGGGCCGGCCTGGAGCGCGCGGCGCGGCAGGCGCTCGAACTTGCGCCGCGGGTGATCGTGATGCGCCCGGCACCGTCGGAAAGCGAGGCCTTCGCGCTGCTCTCGCTCGGCGTCAGCGGCTACTGCCACCTCGCGGCGAGCCCCGGCCAGCTCCGGGAGATCGCCGCGGTGGTCGCCGAGGGCGGTATCTGGATGCCGCCGGAGCTGCTGCGGCGCCTGGTGGGCCTGTCGCGGCGGGTGGTCTCCCCGACCCCGCGCGACGCCGCCGGGGTGGAAAGCCTCACAGAAAGGGAATTCGCCGTCGCCAGCCTCGTCGGCGGCGGTGCCAGCAACCGGGAGATCGCCGAGCGCCTGGCCCTGTCCGAACGCACGGTGAAATCCCACCTCTCCTCCATCTTCCGCAAGATGGACGTCCGCGACCGCGTGCAGCTCGCCCTGGCAATGAACGACATCCCCGTCGACAGCGGGAAGTGAGCGGCGATCCCGGCGCGCGCCGACGGCGGGCTTGTGTGCAGCGGATCACAGTTCTGACGCCAACCCCGGCCAACCTGCCCAAAAGTACGAGGCGCAACCCGCGGCCTGGCCCCATCCTGTCAGCCATACAGAAAGTCCACCCGCATCGCGGCGCGGACATCGACAGTCAACAGGACGAGGAACACTCCCATGGCCGCAGCTGCCATTGCCACCGTCACCGCCATCGAAGGCACCGCCTATGCCCGCAACGCCGAGGGCGAACTGCGCGAACTCAAGGTCGGTGACGCGCTCCGCCAGGGCGAGACCCTGGTCACCCCCGAGGGCAGCCGGGTCGAGCTGGAACTTGCCGATGGCCAGGCCATTGCCATTGCCGACGTCCCCGAAGTCAGCATCGAGGCCGACATGCTCGCCGAGCTGGCCACCGGCGCCGATGAAGCGGCCCTGCGCGACGCGACCCTCGACGACGTGATCGCCGCCCTCGAGGGCGACGGCGACCTCTCCGAGGTGCTCGAGGCGACCGCCGCCGGCGCCGGTGCGGACGGCACCAACGCCGGCTCCAGCTTCATCCGCCTGGCCCGCATCAGCGAGGACACGCCCGAGTTCAGCGGCCTTCGCGACGCCTCCGGCGCGGATGCCAATGCGTTCGTCGAGCAGGGTGAACCCATCATCGGCGCCGAGCTCGAGCCGGACGCCGCCACCACACCGGAAGAGCAGCCGGTCACCATCGCCGTGCTCGACAACGATAACTACGTCGAGGGCGCCATCGTCAGCGCCGTCTCTGCGCCTCAGAACGGCGTCGCCAGCATCAACCAGGACGGCACGGTGACCTACAAGCCCAACCCGGGCTTCACCGGGCAGGACACGTTTACCTACACCGCCATCACCCCGGACGGCAACGTCACCGCCACCACCACGGTCAGCGTCGACGTCACCCCGACCAGCGAGCCGCCCCCCCCACCACCGCCCCCACCGCAGCTGCCGACCCTGTCGATCGGCGACGCCGTGGTCGTCGAGGGCGATACCGCCGCGGTGACGGTCACCCTGTCCTCGCCCAGCGACAGTACGGTCACTGTCAGCTTCGCGAGCGCCGATGGCACCGCCACCGCCGTGGGCGGCGACTACGACCCGGTCAGCGGCACCCTGAGCTTCGCCCCCGGGGAGACCGAGAAGACCATCCTCGTCCGGACCAACACCGACGATCTCGAGGAGGGCACCGAGTTCCTCAACCTCGAACTCACGGGACCGACCAACGCGGTCATCGGAGACGGCAACGGGATTGTCGAGATCACCGACGATTTCACCCCGGTGCCGCCGACCATCAGCATCGGCGATGTCACCGTCACCGAGGGGCAGACCGCGCAGTTCACGCTCACCCTGTCGAGCCCCGTGGACACCCCGGTCACCGTGGCCTTTGCAACAGCGGACGGCTCCGCGGTCTCCGGCGCCGACTACGACCCGAACAGCGGCACGGTCACCTTCGCGCCGGGCACCACGACCGCCAGCGTCCTCGTGCAGACCAACGAGGACGACCTGGAGGAGGGCAACGAGAACGCCTTCGTGAACCTGAGCAACCCCAGCGGCGCGACCCTTGCCGATGGGACGGGCACGCTCACGATCACCGACGGTTCGGAGCCACCGCCCCCGCCGCCTCCGCCGCCGCCCCCGCCGCCGGAGAACGAGCCCCCGGTCGCCCAGGGTGACAGCGCCGCGACCGGCGAGAACACGCCCGTCGACATTGACATTCTCGACAACGATGCCGATCCGGACGGCACCCTCGTGCCCGGCTCCATCGCCATGGTCACCCAGCCGGAGAACGGCTCCGTCACCGTCGACCCGGTGACCGGCGAGGTGACCTATACCCCGGACCCGGACTACTCCGGCACCGACTCCTTCACCTATACGGTGCAGGACGATGACGGCGCGACCTCCAACCCGGCCACGGTCTCCATCGTGGTAAGCGAGGGCCGCGAGATCGCCCAGTTCACGGACAACTGGGTCAACGGCGTGGAGTACATCACCTTCGACGGCGCCGGCGCCGTCACCGGCTCCGGCCTGACCGGGGACCAGGGCGCTCCCGGCTCCTTCGCCTACAACGCAGGCGACAGCATCGTCTTCAAGGTCGGTAACGTCACGATCGCCGAGTTCAGCTCGGAGAACGCCCCCTGGACGGAAGACGCGGTCCTGTTCATCCACGACTTTGCCGTGCCCGGTGCCGACCTCGCCAACACCAATGCCATGTACCTGGAGAACACGGCGATCTTCCTGCAGGCCCTCGATGACAACCTGTCCGACGGCGACCTGTCCGATGGCCTGCAGACCAATCTCGTCAGCAACAGCGAGACGGCCTACGCGGACGGCATCAATATCAGCCAGGGAACCCGGGACGCCTTCGCCGACTACGAAGTCGACAGCAACGGCCGCGCCGCGGCCCCCGGGACGGGCCAGCCCCTGAACCTGGCAGACACGGGCAAGGTCATGATCCAGGACGCCCTGGCCCATGTCGGCATCGACTTTACCCGCCAGAGCGAGGCGGACCCGGACGGGGGCGCCGACGGCAGCTTCGAGAACGTGTTTGAGACGATTGCCCTGCAGCACGTCCAGGACACGGTGGATGACCTGACCGAAGGCACGGGCCGCGACACGGACAGCTTCGATGCGCGCCTGGACGACGTGATCGTCGCCGGCGACGGTGTGATCACCTACTTCTCCAACACCATCGACGTCAACGACCCGGCGAACAACCAGATCGCCTTCGACGCCTCGAGCCTGCTCACCAACGCGACGCCGCAGCAGGTGGCCAACACGGCCAACATGGAGATCGAGCTGACCGACGACACCGGTGCCTACGCCACCCTCGACGGCGTGAAGACGCAGGTCGGCGAGGTGGTTTTCGACACCGCCACACGCACCGGCACCATCGAGCTCGACCCGAACGCGATCAGCAACGAGCAGATCGCCGCCGGCGCGCTCGATACCCTCGAGTTCGAGTACCGCATCTGGGACTGGACCGCCAACACGGTCGTCAAGGTCGAGCCCCTGGACCTCTACAAGGCCAAGATCATCCCAACCGTGGAAGACGTGCCGGAAAGCTCGGCGTACAACCAGTTCAGTATCACGCACAGCCTGGTCGGTGATCTGCAGGCCGAGGATGGGACAACCTTCCAGTCGGACATCTATACCACTGACCAGGTGCTCACCGTGCGCTTCGCGCCGGAGGGCCTGGCCCCGTTCATCGCCGAGTACGGGGACGACTTCATCGTTCCGGTGGAGTACAGCACCGATGGCGGCAGCAGCTGGCAGCCCCTCGACCAGGACGGCACCTGGGTCTCCCCGGGGTCCCCGCTGACACTGCCCGAGTTCAGCTTCACCTGGCCGGCGAACACGGAAACCATCCAGTTCCGCATCCCGCTCTTCGACGACCTCGCCGATGAGCCGGGGCCCGACTGGACCGGCCCGGACTACCCGGACCTGGTCGGGCAGGGTGTCGAGTCCATCGACATCACCATGGGCGGCAACAACAACTTCTTCACCGAGAACCTGCAGCCGGGGATCATCGACAACGACCCGACGGGCAGCGACCTGCCGGTCATCGACATCGAGTTCGTCATTGTCAGCGAGGGCGACGGCGAAGCCGTGTTCACCGTGTCGCTGAGCGGCGACGACCCGTCGCGGACGGAGGACATTACCGTCGACTACAGCATGGCCGATCTCAGCACCACCGCCGGCGCCGACTACACGGCGATGAGCGGTACGCTGAACTTCGCCCCGGGCGAGAGCACGCAGACGATCACGATCCCGATCATCGACGATCTCGTCATCGAGGAGCCGAACCCCGAGTTCGCCCTGGTCAACCTGAGCAACCCGACCAATGCGGTGCTCGGCGATCCCCAGGGGACGCTGCGGATCTTCGACAACGACGGCCCGTCGGTCTTCGAATCCGGCCTGCCCGATGGCAGCGAACCCGATCCCGCGGACCTCGTCGCCGGCGGAGAGCTCGACCTCTCGGATTTCGACGATATCAACATCCAGTCCGTTCGCGTGGACGGCCAGGACGTCACCGGCGGCGGCACGATCAACGCGCCGTTCGGACAGCTGGAAATCACTGAAGACAACGGCAGCTACAGCTGGACCTACACGCTGCAGAACACGACCGGGCACGACCAGGCGCCCGGCAACGTCAATTTCGAGGCGTTCTCCGTCGAGATCGTCGGCGAAGACAGCGTGCCCCGCGATAGCGGCCTGTTCATCGTCAATATCGTCGACGACGTCCCCACGGCCGTGGCCGACAGCGACAGTCTCGCCGCCGCCGAGTTCGGCCCCGCCACCGGCAACGTCCTCGACAACGACACCGGCGGCGCCGATGGGGCCACCGTCGTTGGCGTCGCCGCCGGCGACACCGGCACGGCCCTGGACAGCGCCGCCACCGTCGGTACGGCGATCGCCGGTACCCACGGCACGTTGACCATCGACAGCGGCGGCAGTTACAGCTACACCCGCAACCCCGGTTCCGCCGGTGACGTGAGTGATGTCTTCACCTACACCCTCGAGGATGCCGACGGTGACCGGTCCTTCACCACGGTCACCGTGACCATCGGTGACGGCGACGTCACCCTCGACCTGCCCGCCGAGGCCGGTGAAGGCACCGCGTCCGTGGACGAGGCCGGCCTAGACGGCATCGGCTCCGATGCCGCCAGCGACAGCGAGACCACTGCCGGCACCTTCAGCTACAGCGCCGTCGACACCCCGGTCGACATCGTCATCGGCGGTGTCACCGTGGTCGAGAACGGCGCCCTGACCGCCACCACCACCGTGACCACGTCCATCGGCGTGCTCACCGTCACCGGCTTCAACGCCGCTGCCGGCGAGCTCGACTACAGCTACACGCTGTCCGGTCCGATCACCGATGGCGCCGGCGTCGAGACCGACTCGATCGAAGTCAGCGTCAGCGACGACGACGGCGACTCGGCGACGGGCTTCATCAACATCAACATCGTCGATGACCTGCCGGCCATGACGGTCGACGGCACCAGCAGCGTCGTCGAGGGCGCGCGACCCATCGGCGGCACCTGGGACGACAGCAGCTACGGCGCCGACGGTGCCGCCAGCGTCAAGGTCCTCGTGGGCGGCGACGAGTACGACCTGGGCGAGGACATCGTCCTCGCTGAAGGCACGCTGAATGTCGCCGGCGACGGCACCTGGACCTTCGCACCGGCCGGGGAGCTGGACTCCGCAGTAAGCGTCACGTTCAGTGTCGAGGTCACCGACAACGACGGCGATGTCGCATCGGACAACCACACCATCAGCATCACTGACCGGCTGGCCCCGGTCGCCGCCGATGACTCCGCCACCACGCCGGAAGACACCGCCGTGACCTTCTCGGTCACCGGCAACGACAACGATCCGGATGGCAGCATCGATCCCGCCAGCGTCGTCATCACCGGCGGGCCGG
>CAYTJQ010000030.1:0-20988 GCA_964438205.1 uncultured Alteromonadaceae bacterium | reverse complement strand
TTCACCTACACAGTCCAGGACAACGAAGGCCTGGTCTCCAACGAGGCCACGGTGACCCTGACCGTGGATCAGGCCAACGACCCGCCGGTGGCCGTGAACGACTCGGCCGGCACCGCGGAAGACACGGCCGTGACCTTCTCGGTCACCGGCAACGATAACGATCCGGATGGCAGCATCGATCCCGCCAGCGTCGTCATCACCGGCGGGCCGGCGAACGGCAGCCTGGTGGTCAATGGCGACGGCACGGTCACCTATACGCCGGACGCGGACTTCAGCGGCAGCGATTCGTTCACCTACACAGTCCAGGACAACGAAGGCCTGGTCTCCAACGAGGCCACGGTGAACCTGACGGTCGACCCCGCCAACGATCCGCCGGTCGCGGTGGCGGACAGTGCGTCCACCGACGTGAACACGGCCGTGGACATCGACATCCTAGGCAACGACAGCGATGCGGACGGCAACCTCGTCCCCGGCTCCGTGGCGATCATGACCCAGCCGTCGAACGGCTCTGTCACCGTCGACCCCGTGACCGGCCAGGTGACCTATACCCCGGACGCGGGCTATAGCGGCACCGATTCCTTCACCTACACCGTGCAGGACGACGACGGCAACACCTCGAACACCGCGACGGTCTCCCTTGTCGTGAACGACGGCGACGTCACGGTCAACCTGCCCGCCGAGGCCGGTGAAGGCACCGCGTCCGTGGACGAGGCCGGTCTCGACGGCATCGGCTCCGATGCCGCCAGCGACAGCGAGACCACCACCGGCACCTTCAGCTACAGCGCCGTCGACACCCCGGTCGACATCGTCATCGGCGGTGTCACCGTGGTCGAGAACGGCGCCCTGACCGCCACCACCACCGTGACCACGTCCATCGGCGTGCTCACCGTCACCGGCTTCAACGCCGCTGCCGGCGAGCTCGACTACAGCTACACGCTGTCCGGTCCGATCACCGATGGCGCCGGCGTCGAGACCGACTCGATCGAAGTCAGCGTCAGCGACGACGACGGCGATTCGGCGACGGGCTTCATCAACATCAACATTATCGACGATGTACCGACCATCCAGCCGAATGGCGAGTTCAGCAGCGATCTACTCATCGACGAAGCAACGATCGGTACGTCTGCGGCGACCGACAAGGCTAACTTTGCCGCAGCGTTCATCAACAACTATGGCGCTGATGGGCAAGGCGCGGCAGACAGCCGAGTGTTCAGCCTCGCGATAGGCAACAGCGCCAGCGGCCTGGTGGATACGGTAACAGGCAACACTGTCGTCCTCAGCCTGGACGATGGCGATGTGGTCGGCAAGGTAGCTGGAAGCGGCGAAGAGGTCTTCCGGGTTGCCGTGGATACCAGCGGCGACGTCACGCTGACCCAGTCCCGCGCCGTGCAACATCCATTTACGGATCAAGCGGATGAAGTCATTAAGGTCGATGCGGGCACCGTCAGCCTCATTCAAAGGATTAGCGATGGCGACGGCGATACGGCAGAGGCCTCTATCGACCTCGGCGCCACACTGAGCTTCCAAGATGACGCACCGCCGCCACCGTCGGCACTCGCCCCGGTTACGATCGACCTTACCGGCGGAGACGTGTCGATGGCTGACGTAAGCGCCGAATGGCTTAACCCCGTTGACGAGTTAGGCGACCCAGTTATGGCAGTCGATAACGTGAGCGCGGGTGATGATTTTATTCAGCTGCAGTGGGGGGAACCCACTGGAACTACTGCCCCGTCAGGCTACGACTTCGAACTATCTGGAACCAGCTTGCAAGTCGGCCAGGCTACGGTCCTAGGCACGTTCACCCATAACAACTTCCCCATCTTCGCCTCCGATACAACGCTGGACGAGACCGACCTTGTTGTATCCTTCAATCTAGCGGTGGACGGAGACACGCAGCCGATTGATGTCATTATTTCAATCGACCACACCGAAACTCCCAACAACACGAGTTCGCCGGAAGATATCGTTCAGGTAACCGGTTTCACTGCCAACATCGCGGGCACCAGCTCAACGTCAACCACCTTCCAGGTCGGTTTCCGCGAGTTCACCTTCAACCTAGATGGTTTCGTCACCGGTGGAAGCGGTGGCGCGAGCACCAGTCTTACGGTCGAAACAGCCGAAGGACAGGCGACAGATCTCGACCTGCAGGTTTCGCTAACGGCCGTAGAGATCACGCCGTTCGCCGAGGGGTCGATAGCTGTTCCGGATTTCGGGGCCGACGGGCCTCAGGATGGGGTCGGACTCGTCTGGGATGGAGGCACGACAGATGGGTCGGGAAACGTCACTGTAACCGGAACTGACGGCACGCTGACTGTGGACGATCAGGGCAACTGGCGTTATGACCTGACTACGGACAGAGATGACCTCACCGCTGACAGGCAGGAAGTATTCACTTTCTCTATCACTGACGAAGATGGTGACAGCGTCGAGCGTGATTTGGTCATCAACCTCGACGTCGCCAATACCCCGATCGCCCTCGACCTCGACGGCGACGGTGTCGAGTACCTGTCCCGCGAGGCCAGCGTGGTGTTCACGGACCAGGCCACCGGCGAAGCGGTCAACACCGCCTGGGTGGCCGGCGACGACGGGCTGCTGGTCATCGATGCGGACGACTCCGGCACGATCAACGAGTCCCGGGAGTACGTCTTCACCGAGTGGAGCGAGACCGCTGAGACGGATATGGAAGCGGTGGCCGAGGTCTTCGACAGCAACCAGAACCAGGTGCTGGATGCCGCTGACGAAGCCTGGAGCCAGTTCGCGGTCTGGCGGGATGCCAACAGCGACGGCATCACCGACGCCGGTGAACTGGTCTCGCTCGATGACCTCGGCGTCGAAAGCATCGCGCTCAGCTACCACGACGACAGCGAGGCGACCGAGGCCGCCGATGGCGACGTGAAGATCTTCGGCCAGTCCGAGGTCACCTGGGAGGACGGCGAGGTCACCATCGCGGAAGACACCAGCTTCGCGATCAACGTGGCCGACCTTCTCCCCGAGGCCGACGGCGCCGAGGACATCACCGCCTACCTGCAGGCCAGCTTCGATGGCGCGAACACTATCGTCCAGGTCAGCAAGTCCGGCGGGTTCACGGGCGAGGCGGGCGCCACGGCGGCAGTCGACCGGACGGTCACCTTCGAGGGTATCGACCTGGTCGGCGGGCTCGAAGGCAGCGATGCCATCCAGGCCATGATCGACGCCGGCAAGCTGAACGTCGACCAGTAGGCGGTCATGGCTGAATCCAACCCCGCGCCGCTTCAGCGGCGCGGAAGCGGTTGGGCACCCCCGGCGAGTTACGTATACTGCCGGCTGGCCCGCCGGTATTGGCATCCTGTCTTGCCCCGAACCCTGCTCACAGCTGTCTTCAGCGCTCTCCTGCTTGCCCTCACCGCCTGCGGTGGCGGCGAGACCAACGTCGAGCGGGGCAACCGCGAGGGCATCCTCCACTACGGCAACGGCAGCGAACCGCAGGGCCTCGACCCGCACGTGGTCACCGGCGTGCCGGAGAACCACCTGATCCGGGCGCTCTTCGAGGGGCTCGCCGTCAAGAACCCCTATACGCTGGAGCCGGAGCCGGGCGTCGCCGAGTCCTGGGACGTGAGCCAGGACGGCCGCGTGGTCACGTTCCACCTCCGCGAGGACGCCCGCTGGTCCAACGGCGACCCGATCACCGCCGACCAGTACGTCTGGTCCTGGCGGCGGGCCCTGCATCCGGAGATGGGCAACCTCTACGCCTACATGCTCTACCCGGTGAAGAACGCCGAGGCCTTCGCCACCGGCAAGCTGGATGATTTCGGGCAGGTCGGCGTGAAGGCGCTGGGCCCGCTGACGCTGGAAGTCACGCTCACGGAGCCGACGCCCTACTTCATCCAGCTCATGGATCACTACAGCACCTTCGCCGTGCATCCGGAGACGATCCTCAAGCACGGCAAGATGACGGACCGCTTCACCCGCTGGACCCGGGTGGAAAACCTCGTCGGCAACGGTCCCTTCGTGCTCACGGAGTGGAAGCTCAACCGGCGCATCCGCATGGCGAAGAGCGAGACCTACTGGGACAAGGACCGGGTGCGGCTCAATGGCGTGGTTTTCTACCCCACGGAAAACCTGGTCAGCGAGGAGCGGATGTTCCGCGCCGGCGCGCTGCACTACACCCAGTCCCTGCCGCTGGACAAGATTCCCGTCTACCAGGCCATGGATGACTCGCCCTATGTCCAGGCGCCCTACCTGGGGACCTATTTCTACCTCGTGAATACAAAACGACCGCCGCTGGACGACGTGCGCGTGCGCAGGGCGCTGGCCATGGCTGTGGACCGCGCCAAGCTGTCGAAGACCGTGATGCAGGGTTCCGTGGTACCCGCCTACAGCATCACGCCCCCGGGCACCTTGGGCTACGAGCCGCCGCAGGTCTTCGCCTACGACCCGGCGGCCGCCCGGCGCCTGCTCGCCGAGGCCGGCTACCCGGATGGCGAGGGCTGGCCCGGGGTGGAACTCATCTACAACACTCAGGAAGCACACCGGAAGATCGCCGTCGCGGTGCAGCAGATGTGGAAGGACGAACTCAACATCGAGGTCACCATCGCCAACCAGGAGTGGAAGGTCTACCTCGACTCCGTGAGCACCATGAACTTCGACCTCGCCCGCCGCGGCTGGATCGGCGACTACGTGGACCCGAACAATTTCCTCGACCTCTACCTGAGCGCCGGCGGCAACAACAACACCGGCTTCAAGAGTGCCGTCTACGATGACCTGATCCTGAACAAGGCGCCGCAGGCGAAGAGCCGCGAGGCCCGCTACGGGATCTTCCGCAAGGCGGAGCGGATGCTCATGGAGCAGATGCCGATCATCCCGATCTACACCTACACCAGCCGCCACCTCATCCACCCGAGCGTGCAGGGCATGCCCGCCAACCTCATGGATTCGCTGAACCTCCGCTACGTCTGGCTGGACCTCGCCTGGCAGGCACCGGCGGACGAGGCGCCCTGAGCGGTGGGCCGCTTCATTACGCTCCGACTGCTGCAGGCCATCCCGGTGATCCTCGCCGTGATCACCGTGACCTTCTTCCTGGTCCGGGTCGCCCCCGGCGGTCCCTTCGACAGCGAGAAGGCGGTGCTGCCCGAGGTCAAGGCGGCACTGGAACGCCAGTACCGGCTCGACCTGCCGCTGGTGGAGCAATACGCCGCCTACCTCGGCGACCTGGCCCAGGGCGACCTCGGCCCCTCCTTCAAGTACCCGGGCCGCAGCGTCAACGAGCTGATCGCCGCGGGGCTGCCGGTGACCGCGGAGCTCGGCCTCTACGCCCTGCTGGTCGCCGTCCTCATCGGCGGCAGCGCCGGGATCTTCGCCTCGCTGAAGCCGAACACGGCGCAGGACTACCTGCCGATGGCCGCGGCCATGATCGGCATCTGCATGCCCACCTTCCTGCTCGGCCCGCTGCTGGTGCTGGTGTTCGGCATCCACCTCGAGTGGCTGCCGGTCTCCGGCTGGGGCGACATTCCCGGCGACAAGTTGCTGCCCAGCATTACCCTCGGTGCGGCCTACGCCGCCTATATCGCACGCCTGTCCCGCGCGGGCATGCTCGAGGTGCTGAACCAGGACTATATCCGCACCGCCCGGGCCAAGGGGCTGCCGGAGTGGCAGGTGGTGGTGAAGCACGCGCTGCGCGGTGGCATGATCCCGGTGGTGGCGTTCCTCGGCCCGGCCTTCGCCGGCGTTCTCGCCGGGTCCTTCGTGGTCGAGACGATCTTCCAGATTCCCGGCCTCGGCCGCTTCTACGTGCAGGCCGCCTTCAACCGGGACTACACCATGATCCTCGGCACCACGGTGTTCCTGTCGACGCTGATCGTACTGTTCAACCTGGCATCGGATATCCTCGCGGCCTGGCTGAACCCGCGGCTCCGGCACCAGTTCGGGAGCGGGCGATGAGCGAGGTCAGCGCGCTCGCGCAGGCCGAGGCCGGTACCTCCCTCTGGGAGGACGCCTGGGTGCGGCTGCGCCGCAACCGGCTGGCGGTCTTCGGCCTGGTGGTCATGGTCGTCCTCATTCTCCTTGCCCTGTTCACGCCCTGGGTGGCCCCCTACGCCTACGACGCGCAGGACCTGGACCTCGGCGCCACGCCGCCGTCGGCCGCGCACTGGCTCGGTACGGACGTGTTCGGGCGCGACCTGCTCACGCAGATCCTCTACGGCGGCCGCATTTCCCTGGCGGTGGGCTTCGTGGCCACGGCCGTTGCCTTGCTCATCGGCGTAACCTGGGGCGCCATCGCCGGCTATGCGGGCGGCAAGGTGGACGCGGTGATGATGCGGCTGGTGGACATTCTCTACGCGCTGCCCTTCATGATCTTCATCGTGCTGCTCATGGTGGTCTTCGGGCGCAACGTGCTGCTGCTGTTCCTCGCCATCGGTGCGGTGGAGTGGCTGACCATGGCGCGCATCATGCGCGGGCAGGTGCAGAGCCTGCGCCAGCAGGAATTCGTGGAGGCGGCGATTTCCATCGGCCTGCCGACCACGACGATCATCCGCCGGCACCTCGTGCCCAATGCCCTCGGCCCGATCATCGTCTATACCACGCTCACCATTCCGCAGGTCATGCTGCTCGAGGCCTTCCTGTCCTTCCTCGGCCTCGGCATCCAGCCGCCGCAGACGTCCTGGGGGCTGCTCATCTCCTACGGCGCGGAGACCATGGAGGAGTATCCCTGGCTGCTGATCTTCCCGGGCGCGGCGCTGACGCTGACGCTTTTTTCGCTCAATTTTCTCGGCGACGGCCTGCGCGATGCGCTGGACGTACGCGGCGCGAAGGACTAGCCGCCGTGGCCCTGCTCAGCGTCGAGGACCTCAAGGTCAGCTTCGTCGGCCGCGCCGGGGTGACCCGGGCCGTGGACGGCATCAGTTTCACCGTCGAGAAAGGTCAGATCACCGCGATCATCGGCGAGTCCGGCTCGGGCAAGTCCGTAGCCTGCTACAGCCTGCTCGGGCTGGTGCCCATGCCGCCGGGGCGCATCGACGGCGGCCGGGCGCTGTTCGAGGACCGCGACCTGCTCGCCATGAGCGAGCGCGAGCTTCGGACCGTCCGCGGCCGGGATATCGCCATGGTGTTCCAGGACCCCATGACCTGCCTGAACCCCTACCTGCGCATCGGCGAGCAGTTGATCGAGCCGCTGGTGTACCACCAGGGTCTCAGCAAGGCCAGGGCCCGGGAGCGGGCACTGGCACTCCTCGAGGAGGTGGGCATCCGCGACCCGGCGACGACCATCGACAACTACCCGCACGAGTTCTCCGGCGGCATGCGCCAGCGCGTGATGATCGCCATGGCGCTCATCAACGAACCGAAACTGCTCATTGCCGATGAGCCCACCACCGCCCTGGACGTGACCATCCAGGCGCAGATCCTGCGCCTCCTCGCGGACCTGCAGAAAAAGCACGACATCGGCGTGATCTTCATCAGCCACGACCTTGCGGTGGTGGCCGACATCGCCGACCAGATCGCGGTCATGGAAAAGGGCCGGATCGTCGAGCACGGGGACCGGCAGACGATCTTCCACGGAGCGCAGCACCCGTACACGCAGAAGCTCCTCGCGGCCATCCCTGCGGGCAGCAAGCCGTCCCCGGGCGAGAGCGGGGAACCCCTGGTGGAGGTAACGGGGCTGCGCACCTGGTTCGGCGACCCGGCCACGCCGGTCAAGGCCGTGAACGACGTGAGCTTCAGCGTGCGCCGGGGGGAGATCCTCGGCCTGGTGGGCGAATCCGGCAGCGGCAAGTCCACCATCGGCCGCTCGCTCCTGCGCCTGGTGCCGGTGACCGGCGGCAGCATGCGCTTCGCCGGCACGGAACTCACGACGCTGGAGGGCAAGGCGCTGAAGACCATGCGCCGGCGCATGCAGATGATCTTCCAGGACCCGTTCGCGTCGCTGAACCCGCGTATGACGGTGTACGACACCCTCGCCGAGCCCCTGCTGCTGCACCGGCTCGCAGACCGGCGCAGCGTCGAGCAGCAGGTGCTCAAGCTGATGGACGATGTCGGCCTCGCCCGGGCGTTCGTGCGCAAGTATCCCCACGAGTTCTCCGGCGGCCAGCGGCAGCGTATCGCCATCGGCCGGGCGCTGGCCACGCGGCCGGAGTTCGTGGTCGCCGACGAGCCGGTCTCGGCCCTGGACGTCACCATCCAGGCGCAGATCCTCGACCTCATGCTGGACCTCGGCGAGGAATACGGGCTGACCATGCTGTTCATCTCCCACGATCTCGCCGTGGTACGGCACATCGCGGACCGGATCATCGTTCTCTTCCGCGGCGAAGTGGTGGAGGAAGGCACCGGCGAACAGCTCTTCGGGGCACCGCAGGCGGATTACACGCGGCGTCTCCTCGACAGTATCCCGGGGCGCGGGCTGCTGGCCTGAGCGCGACGCCATACACCCGACAGGACACCAGGTAACAGGAAGCGCGCCACCATGAGCAACGAGGAACAGATCGCCTACTGGAACGGGGATGCGGGCCGGAAGTGGGCCGAGAAGGACCACATGATGGCCGCCATGCTCGGTCCCATCGCCCGCGCCCTCCTCGATCACTGCGACCCCGCCGGGGCGACCCGGGTACTCGACGTGGGCTGCGGCGGCGGCAGCGAGACCCTGATGCTGGCGGAGCGGCTCGGCGCGGGCGCCCGTGTGCTCGGCGTCGACGTCTCCGCACCGCTGCTGGCCGTGGCGCAGCAGCGCCTGGCCGACGCCGGCGAACTGCCGGTGGCGGTGGAGTTCCTCCAGGCCGATGCCTCGGAGCACGCCTTCGAGCCCGGCGCCTGGGATTTCCTCTTCTCCCGCTTCGGCGTCATGTTCTTCGACGACCCCGCCGGCGCCTTCCGCAACCTCCGCGCCGCGCTAACGGCGGACGGGCGCATGGCCTTCTGCTGCTGGCAGCGGCTGCAGGACAACCCCTGGGTGGCCGTGCCGCTGAAGGCGGCGCTGGAGCACCTGCCCCCGCCCCCGGCGCCCGATCCGCACGCCCCCGGTCCCTTCGCCTTCGCGGACCGGGAGCGCCTGGCGGGCATCCTCGACGCGGCGGGCTTCGACGATGTGACGATCGAGCACCGGAACGTGACCATGGGCTGGGGCAGCGGCGGTGACCTGGCGCAAACGACCCGGGAAATGCTGAACATCGGCCCCGTGGGCCGCCTCCTCGCCGAGGAGGATGACAGCGTCCGTCAGCGCGTTTACGACAGTGCCGGCGGGGCCCTGGCCCCGTATTTCGCGGACGGTCGCATCAGTCTCCCCGGCGCCACCTGGTTCGTCACCGCCCGCACCGGCTGAGGACGGCGGCGTGAGCGAGCAGCGGGTGGTCATCATCGGCGCCGGGGTGGGCGGGCTCGCCGCCGCCATCGACCTCGTCAGCGCGGGGCGCGCGGTCACGGTCGTGGAGCGCGGGGATGCACCAGGCGGCAAGATGCGCCGCGTACCCGTGGCCGGCCTCGGGGTCGACGCAGGGCCCACGGTCTTCACCATGCGCTGGGTCTTCGACGGGCTTCTCGGCGACGCCGGCACCCGCCTCGAGGATCACCTCGAGCTGCACACCCCGGAGCGCCTGGCCCGCCATGGCTGGGAGGACGGCAGCCGCCTCGACCTGTGGGCGGACCGGGAGCGCTCCGCCGCCGCCATCGAGGCCTTTGCCGATGCACGCAACGCCCGGGGCTACCTCGACTTCTGCGACCGCTCGGCGGACGTCTACGCGACCCTGCGCGACAGCTTCATCGACGCGCAGCGTCCGAACCCGGTCAGCCTGGTCGGCCGGGTCGGCCTGCACCAGCTCCCGGCCATGTTCCGCATCCAGCCCTTCAAGTCCCTCTGGTCGGTGCTCGGCGAGCACTTCACGGACCCGCGGCTGCGCCAGCTCTTCGGTCGCTACGCCACCTACGTCGGCTCCTCGCCGCTCGCCGCCCCTGCAACGCTCATGCTGGTGGCCCACGTGGAGCAGGACGGCGTCTGGCTGCTGCGCGGCGGCATGCACGCCCTCGCCCGGGCCCTGGCCTCGGTGGGCGAAGCCCTCGGCGTGAGCTTCCGCTACGGCGCCGAGGCAGAGCGGATCGAAACGGCCGGCGGCGCGGTGACCGGCGTCACCCTGGCCGGCGGGGAGCAGCTGCCGGCGGACCGGGTCGTGTTCAACGGCGACGCCTCGGCCCTGGGGCGCGGCCTGCTCGGGGACACCGCGCGGCGCGCGGCACGGCCCGTGGCCGCGCCGCGCCGCAGCCTGTCCGCGGTCACCTGGTGCGTGGTGGGCCGACCCGGGGGCTTTCCCCTGGACTTCCACAACGTGTTCTTCGGACACGACTATCCAGCGGAATTCCACGCCGTTTTCAGCGAGCGGGCCATTACCGACACGCCGACGGTCTACCTCTGCGCCCAGGACCGCGGCCCCTGGCCGGCGGAGGGCGAGGCCGGCGAGCGCATGCTCCTGCTGGTCAATGCCCCGGCCGATGGCGACCGCGGCGGTATCGGCGACCGGCAGCTTGCCGATCTCGAGCAGCGGGTGACCGGGCTGCTGGCGCGCTGCGGTCTGTCCCTCGAGCTCGGTGGCGAGGCCTGCCGAGTCACCCGGCCCCAGGACTTCGAGGCGCTTTTCCCCGCCTCCGGCGGCGCCCTCTACGGCCGCGCCTCCCACGGCCCGCTGGCGAGCTTCGCCCGCCCCCCGGCCCGCAGCCGGGTCCGGGGGCTCTACCTCGCGGGGGGCAGTGCACACCCGGGCGCCGGCGTGCCCATGGCGGCGCTTTCCGGGCGCCTCGCCGCCCGGGCGCTCCTCGCCGATTGACCGGTGCGGGGGCGTTGCCCTCGCCGCCAGCGGGCCGCGGACGCTATCATCGCGCCTTGATTCCGGCAGAGGACTTCCCCCATGACGACCATCGGCACCCCCTTCAGCGCCTCGGCGACCCGCGTATTGCTCTGCGGCGCCGGCGAGCTGGGCAAGGAAGTGGTCATCGAGCTCAAGCGCCTGGGCTGCGAAGTCATTGCCTGCGACCGCTACGCCAACGCGCCCGCGATGCAGGTCGCGGACCGCAGCCACGTGCTGTCCATGCTCGACGGAGACGCCCTCCGCCGGGTGATCGAGGCCGAGCAGCCCCAGCTGGTGGTACCGGAGATCGAGGCCATCGCCACCGATACGCTGGCGGCGCTGGAGCAGGCCGGCTACCACATCGTGCCCACGGCGCGGGCCGCGCAGCTGACCATGAACCGGGAGGGCATCCGCCGGCTGGCGGCCGAGGAGCTCGGCGTACCGACCTCGCCCTATCGCTTCGCCGGGACGGAGGCGGAGTTCGAGGCGGCCATCGCGGAAATCGGCACGCCCTGCGTGGTCAAGCCGATCATGAGCTCCTCCGGCAAGGGCCAGAGCACGGTGCAGACGGCGGACTACGCCCCCGCCGCCTGGGCGGCCGCACAGGCCGGCGGCCGCGCCGGTGCCGGGCGCGTCATCGTCGAGGGCTTCGTGGACTTCGACTACGAGATCACCCTGCTCACCGTGCGCCACCGCGACGGCACCAGCTTCTGCGCCCCCATCGGCCACCGCCAGGAAGACGGCGACTACCGCGAATCCTGGCAGCCCCACCCCATGACCCCGGCGGCGGAACAGGCCTGCCGGGTGATCGCCGAGCAGGTCACCGGCGCGCTCGGCGGCCTCGGGCTGTTCGGCGTCGAGTTCTTCGTCAGCGGCGACCAGGTCTACTTCAGCG
Source organism: uncultured Alteromonadaceae bacterium (assembly GCA_964438205.1). Taxonomy (GTDB): domain Bacteria; phylum Pseudomonadota; class Gammaproteobacteria; order Pseudomonadales; family Halieaceae; genus Pseudohaliea. The sequence continues at coordinate 9,294 of CAYTJQ010000030.1, read as the reverse complement.
AGGTGTCGCCGCGGCCGCACGATACGGGCATGGTGACCCTCGTGTCCCAGGACCTCTCCGAGTTTGCACTCCACGCCAGGGCCATTCTCGGCCTACCCATCCCGGCGATCGAGCAGCGCGGGCCGGCGGCGTCGGCGGTCATCCTGCCCGCGGGTGAAGGGACGGACATCCGCTATGCAGCGCTCGACCAGGCGCTGGCCATCCCGCAGACGGAGTTACGCCTGTTCGGCAAGCCGGCGATCCAGGGGCGCCGGCGCATGGGGGTCGCCCTCGCCCGCGGCGGCAGCATAGACGACGCGCGCGAACGCGCCCGGCGGGCCGCCACGACGGTTGTCGTCACCTGCCGGTGAGGCGGGCGCCCCGACCGGGGAGCCTTTCCCCGGCGACCCGGCGGGTCGTATACTCGGGATAAACAGGTATTTGGGAGGCGCATTATGGCAGGCCCGAATGACGATGGCGTCCGCCGCGACAGCGACGACGCCACGGCGGCCCCCGAGGACTTTCCGACCCTCCCTGTCGTGGTGAGCCTGCTCGCCGCGCTGGAGCCCGGCACGCCAGACAGTTTCGACCAGGTGCTGGCGCTGGCGCGGTGCGAACCCTGTTTCGCCATCGACCTCCTGCAGCAGGCGGGCCGGCACAACGCGACGGATAGCGGCTACCTCGACAGCCTCGAGACGGCTCTCAGCCGGATTGGCGTGGCGGGTATCCGTACACTGATCGACAGGCCCACGAACGTGGTATTCAGCCCCGGCACCAACGCGCAGAAACTGCTCTGGCTGCACTCCCTGCAGGTCGCAACCGCGAGCGAGCTGCTGGCCGAGCGCACGCCGGGGGGCGGCATCAGCCCGCAGACCGCGCGGCTGGCCGGCCTGGTCCACGACCTGGGCCGCTTCGTCAGCTACCGGGACGACCCGATGGCACCCGACCGCGTGGATGCCTTCGGCTACCAGACCCCGGATGCGCTCCAGGCGGCGGAGCGCTACAGCTCGGCGCCGGACCACGCGGCGCTTGGCGAGAAGGTCGGCGCGCGGCTGGCCCTGCCTCCGCTGGTGCTGCAGGTCATCGGTGGGCACCACGGCGCGTCCCCGCCGGCGCCGGGCACCAGGGCCGCACGGCTTGTCGACCTCGTGCGGATCGCAGACACCATGAGTCTCCACTGCATGCAGGGCGACCGCTCGCGGCTGAACCAGGTAGCGGCCATCGTCGAGCGCGTCACCGCGGTGTCGATGCTGGAACACTACCCGCAGCTGCGGCAGGATCTCGGGTCCATCGCGGAGCGCATGGTGGAGCTCGCCTTCGCCGATTTCGCCCGGCTGCGTATCGGCCGGACCCATTGCCACAACCTCTACGACGGGTGATGCCCCCCGGAGTAGCGCTGCGCCGACGTTCAGCATACCCCGCTGGCCCGACCTTGAAATTCCTCCGGTAGACCCCAGTTTGCCGTTGCGGGCGCTCGATGAGGCCCGCTAACGACTATTGCTTCTTAGGAGGATATGACAATGCGTAACACCATCGACTTTACCCCGCTGTACCAGTCCGCGATCGGCTTCGATCGCATGGCATCGCTCCTGGACAACCTGGCACGCGACAGCAAGCCCAGCTACCCGCCCTACAACATCGAGCTGGTAGAAGACAACCGGTACCGCATCACCATGGCCGTCGCCGGCTTTGCCGAGGAGGACCTGGAGATCACCACGGAGCAGAATACGCTCGTGATCGCCGGGCGCCAGGACGGACGTGAAGAGAAGCGTGAGTACCTGTACCAGGGCATTGCGGAGCGGAACTTCGAGCGCAAGTTCCAGCTCGCCGAGCACGTTCGCGTGGAATCGGCCCGCCTCGAGAACGGGCTGCTCCACGTCGAGCTGAAGCGCGAGATCCCGGAGGCCATGAAGCCCCGCCGCATCGCCATCGACAGCGGCAGCGACCTGCTCGAGCAGCAGGACGCGGCCTGAGGCGGAGGCCGCCGCGGAATCAAGCGACGGCAGACCATGAGGCGCCAGCCAGTGTGGGCTGGCGCCTTTCTGAACCTCAGGCTGCGCCTTCGGCCGCCTCGCGGATGCGTGCCACCATGGCCCGCAGGCCATTGCCCCGGGTGGGCGAGAGATGGCGCAGCAGTTCCAGCTCCTCGAAGTAGCCGTCGATATCGAAGGCGAGGATTTCTGCCGGTGTCCGGTTGTTGTACGCGGCGAGGACCACGCCGAGCAGTCCCTTCACGATGAACGCATCCGAGTCCACCGCCAGCTGCAGCCGGCCGTCGCGCTCCGTGACATCCATCCAGACCTGGCTCTGGCAGCCGCGGACGAGCCGGTCCTCGGTGTGCAGGGACTCCGGCAGCGGCGGCAGTTCCCTGCCGAGGTCGATGATGTAGCGGTAGCGATCCTCCCAGCTGTCGAAGAAGCCGAGCGTGTCGACGATGTCCCCACTGGTGATCGAATCGCCGAAGGGGTTGGCGGGGGCGCTGTCGGTCATGGGTCTCCGGTCGCGGGCGTCAGTAGAACATGCCCGTTTCGAGCTGGGCTTCCTCGGACATCATGTCGCGGTGCCAGGGCGGGTCGAAGACCAGGTCCACGGCGACCTCGCGGACGTGGGGTACCTGCCGCAGCCGGTATTCCACGTCGCCGACCAGCACCGGGCCCATACCGCAGCCCGGCGCCGTGAGGGTCATGGCGATGCTGACCCTGCCCGCGTCCTGGTCGATGTCGACCTTGTAGATGAGACCGAGGTTGACGAGATCGACCGGGATCTCCGGGTCGAAGACGGTGTGCAGCGCTTCCCAGACCTGTTCTTCGCTGATGCGCCCGTCCGCCGGCGGCTCGAAGTCCAGCTGCATGGGCTCGAAGCCGAGGGCGTCGGCGTCGGTGCCGTCGATGCGCACCATGTTGCCGTTGTAGACCACGGTGTAGTTGCCGCCGAGGGACTGGGTCAGGGTCACGAAGCTGTGCGCCGGGATCGTCAACGGGTCGCCCACGGGCACGAGGCGCCCGGGACAGTCCCGGTTCGTGGTGAGAACCGTACGCTCCTGGGAAGACACGGCCCTATTCGACGCTGAAGCTCTCGCCGCAGCCGCATTCGGCCACGACGTTCGGGTTGCGGAACTTCAGCGTCCGGTTGATGCCCTCGCGCTCGTAGTCGATCTGCGTGCCGCGCAGGAACTCCACGGCCGCGTCGTCGAGGTAAAGCTCGATGCCGTTGTCCAGGGTCACGGTCACATCGCCGTCCTCGGCGGCCGCGACTTCCTCCATGACGTACTTGAAGCCGGTGCAGCCGCTTTCGCGCACACTGATGCGCACCGCCGGCAGCCCCCTGGCCGCGAGGTTGGCGCGGAAATGCTCCGCCGCCGCCGGCGTCACGGACACCGGCTGGCCCTGCATGTCGAAGGTCTCGACGCTCATCGCAATGCCTCCTAGCTGAACAGCGTCTGCGCCTTGCGGATGCCGGCCACGAGGGCCTCGACATCCTCCAGCGTGTTGTACATGGAGTAGGATGCGCGCACCGTCCCCGGGACCGCAAGGCGCTCCATCAGGGGCTGTGCGCAGTGATGCCCGGTACGCACGGCGATGCCCTGCTCGTCGAGGAGCATGCCGAGGTCCGACGGATGGCAGCCCTCGAGCACGAAGCTGAAGATGCCCGCGCTCCGCGCCGGCGCACCGATGCGCCTGAGACCCGGAACATCCGCGGTCCGGGCGATGGTTTCGGCGAGGAGCATCTCCTCGTGGGCCGCTGCCGCAGCGCGGTCCACAGCGTCCAGGTAATCGATGGCTGCGGCGAGGCCGATCGCCCCGGCGATGTGCGGCGTGCCGGCCTCGAACTTGAAGGGCAGCGTGTTGAAGGTCGTCCCGGAGAAACTCACGCGCTCGATCATCTCGCCGCCACCGAGGAATGGCGGCATCGCCTCCAGCAGCGCCGCCCGGCCCCAGAGCACGCCGATGCCCGTGGGGCCGAAGAGCTTGTGGCCCGAGAAGGTGTAGAAATCGCAGCCGAGGGCGGTCACGTCGACGGGGAAGTGGCCGACCGCCTGGGCACCGTCGACGAGGACCAGGGCACCGGCGGCTTTCGCGCGCCGCGCGATCTCCTCGACCGGGTTGATGGTGCCCAGGGCATTGGAGACCTGGTTGACGGCCACCAGCCGCACGCGGTCGTCGAGCAGGTCGTCGAAGGCGTCGAGGTCGATCTCGCCGCGGTCCGTCACCGGCACCGGCACCACCTCGGCACCGGTGGCCTGCGCGGCGAGCTGCCAGGGCACGATATCCGAGTGGTGCTCGAGCCAGGGCACCAGCACCCGGTCGCCGGGACGCAGCTGTTCGCGGGCCCAGCTGTAGGCCACCAGGTTGATGGACTCGGTGGTGCCCCGGGTCCAGAGCACCTCGCGGCTGTCGGCGAGGCCGAGGAAGCGCGCCACGGTCTCCCGCGCGGCCTCGAACTTCTGCGTCGCGCGGTCGCTCAGCGTGTGCACGCCGCGGTGCACATTGGCGTTGTCATAGCGGTAGTAGTCGGCGATGGCGTCGATGACCACTTCCGGCTTCTGCGTGGTCGCCGCGTTGTCGAGGTAGACCAGCGGATGCCCGTTGATCTCCGCGGCGAGGATCGGGAAGTCGCGGCGGATATCCGCCGCATCGAATTCCAGGCCAATGCTCTCCGGTTGGTTCACGCCAGGTGCCTCATCAGGGACGGGTCACGGGCGAAGCGCTGCGCCAGCAGCGGGCGCAGGGCGTCGCGCAGGGGCTCGAGGCGCGCGCCTTCGAGCACCTCGTTGACGAAGCCGAAGCTCAGCATGACCTGCGCTTCCTCGCGGGAGACACCGCGGCTGCGCAGGTAGTGCAGCGCCAGCGCGTCCAGCTGCGCGACGGTGGCGCCGTGCGCGCACTGGACGTCGTCGGCGTAGATCTCCAGCTCCGGCTTGCTGTTCACCTCCGCCTCGGCGCTGGTCAGGAGGTTCTTGTTCGACAGCTCCGCCCGCGTCTTCTGCGCCTGCGGGTGGATATGGATACGGCCGTTGAACACCGCTCGGGCCCGGTCACCGATCACGCCGCGGAAGGTCTCCGACGAGGTGCAGTGCGGCACCGCGTGCTCGAGACAGGTGTGGTAGTCAACGTGCTCGTCGCCCCGCGGCAGGTAGATGCCATCGAGTTCCGCGTGCGCGCCCGGCCCGGCCAGGGTGACGACCAGGTCGAGGCGCTTGAGGTCCGCGCCGAGACCCAGGCAGAAACCGTTCAGCGTCGCGTCGCGGTCCAGGCGGGCGTGCACCCCGCCGATGTGCAGGGCGCGGCCCTGCTCCAGGTTCAGGCGATAGTGATTGACGGTGGCGCCGGGCGCCAGCAGCAGCTCGGTGACCGCATTGCTGAAGCTCGGCGCACTGCCGCCGGCATCGGCGAAATGCTCCACCACCGAGAGGCAGCTGTTCTCACCGGCCAGGAGCAGCACGCGGGGTGTGACGGTAAAGGGTTCACCGTCGCCGGCGGTGAGCCAGGCCAGCTGCAGCGGCGCGTGGATACTGGCGCCCGGCGCCACGGCGACGAGCAGGCCGTCGGCCAGTGCAGCGCCGTTGAGGGTGGCGAAGGGATGGCCCGCTTCCGGCAGCGCGCTGCCCAGGTGCTCCCGGATGCGCGCGGCCTGGCGGTCGTCGGCCTCGGCAAAGCGCACGAGTTCCAGCCCGTCGGGCAGCTCGGCGCTGGAGAGCGCCGGGGCGAAGTGACCGTTGACGAACACGAGACGCAGCGCGCCGATGTCCGGCAGCAGCGCGTCGACCGTAGCCCGGTCCAGCTCCACCGGCCGGCCCGGGCCGAAGTCCTGCTCGAGCGGGGCGATGCTGGTGTATTTCCACTGCTCGGTCTTGCGGGTGGGCAGCGGCGTCTCCGCCCAGGCCTGCCGCGCTGCATCCCGGGCCGGGGTCAGCCAGCCCGGCGCCGCGGCAGCCGCCGCGGCAAGGGTGTCGTGCATACTGCTCCCCATCAGGCGACCTCGTCCTCCAGCCAGGCGTAGCCCTTGTCCTCCAGGTGCAGGGCCAGGGACGCATCGCCGGAGCGCACGATCCGGCCCCCCGCCAGCACGTGTACCCTGTCCGGCTGGATGTAGTTGAGCAGGCGCTGGTAATGGGTGACGAGGATGAAGCTGCGGTCAGCGCCGCGCAGGCTGTTGACACCGTCGGCCACGACCTGCAGCGCATCGATGTCCAGGCCGCTGTCAGTCTCGTCGAGGATGCCCAGCCGCGGCTCGAGGAGCAGCATCTGCAGCAGCTCGTTGCGCTTCTTCTCGCCGCCGGAAAAACCCTCGTTGACCCCGCGCTTGAGGAAGGCCTGGTCGAGGCTGGCAACCTTGCAGGCTTCCCGGGCCTTCTTCATGAAGGTCACGGCATCCAGGGGCGCCTCGCCCCGGTGCTCGCGCACCGCGTCGACGCTGGCCTTCAGGAATTCCATGTTGCTGACCCCGGGAATCTCCACCGGGTACTGGAAGGCGAGGAACACGCCGGCGCGGGCACGCGCCTCGGTGTCCATGGCGAGCAGGTCCTCGCCCGCGTAGGTCACGCTGCCCGCGGTCACCTCGTAGCCCGGGCGGCCGGCCAGGATATGGCCGAGGGTACTCTTGCCGGAGCCGTTCGGCCCCATGATGGCGTGCACTTCCCCGGGGGCAATCGCCAGGGACAATCCCTTGAGGATGTCCTTGCCCTCCACGCGGGCGTGCAGGTTGTCGATGGTCAACATCTGGTCTCTCTCCACTGGCGGCCTCGGCGGCCGCGTTATCCTGTTCCCCTGCTGCCGGGACCCTAGCCCACGGAGCCCTCGAGGCTCACCTCGAGGAGCTTGCCGGCCTCGACGGCGAACTCCATGGGCAGTTCGCGGAAGACTTCCTTGCAGAAGCCGTTGACGATCATGGACACGGCCTTCTCGGCGTCGAGGCCGCGCTGCTGGCAGAGGTAGAGCTGGTCATCGCTGACCTTGGAGGTCGTCGCCTCGTGCTCCACGACCGCCGAGGGGTTGCGGCTCTCGATGTAGGGAAAGGTGTGCGCCGCGCAGGCATCGCCGATGAGCAGCGAATCGCACTGGGTGTAGTTGCGGGCACCCTCGGCCCGGGGGCTCATGCGCACCAGGCCGCGGTAGGCGTTCGAGCTGCGGCCGGCGGAGATGCCCTTGGAAATAATCGTCGAGCGGGTGTTCTTGCCGAGGTGGATCATCTTGGTGCCGGTGTCGGCCTGCTGCAGGTTGTTGGTCAGCGCCACGGAATAGAACTCGCCGACGCTGTTGTCGCCGCGGAGCACGCAGCTGGGATACTTCCAGGTCACCGCCGACCCGGTTTCCACCTGGGTCCAGGAAAGCTTGGCGTTGGTGTGGGCGACGCCGCGCTTGGTGACGAAGTTGTAGATGCCGCCGCGGCCCTCGGCGTCGCCGGGGTACCAGTTCTGCACCGTGGAGTACTTGATCTCGGCGTCGTCCAGCGCCACCAGCTCGACCACCGCCGCGTGCAGCTGGTTCTCGTCGCGCATGGGCGCCGTGCAGCCCTCGAGGTAGCTCACGTGGCTGCCCTCGTCGGCGACGATGAGCGTGCGCTCGAACTGGCCCGTGTTGGCCTCATTGATGCGGAAGTAGGTCGACAGCTCCATGGGGCAGCGCACGCCCTTCGGGATATAGACGAAGGAGCCGTCGGTGAACACGGCGCTGTTCAGCGCGGCATAGAAGTTGTCGCGCCGCGGCACCACGGAGCCCAGGTACTTTTTCACCAGCTCCGGGTACTCGTGCACCGCCTCGGAGATGGAGCAGAAGATGACGCCCGCCTCGGCCAGCTTGCTGCGGAAGGTGGTGGCCACGGACACAGAGTCGAACACGGCGTCAACGGCGACACCGGCGAGCATTTCCTGCTCGTGCAGCGGGATGCCGAGTTTCTCGTAGACCTCGAGCAGCTCCGGGTCCACCTCGTCGAGGCTCTTCGGCTTGTCCTCGAAGCTTTTCGGCGACGAATAGTAGGAAATGGCGTTGTAATCGATGGGCGGATAGTGCACGTGCGCCCACTCCGGCGTGGCCATCTCGAGCCAGCCCCGGTAGGCCTCCAGGCGCCACTCGAGGAGCCACTCGGGCTCGCCCTTCTTCGCGGAGATGAAGCGGATAACGTCTTCGTCCAGGCCCGGCGGCAGCGTGTCCGACTCGATGTCGGTCACGAAACCGGCGGCGTACTCCTTGCCGATACGCTCGTCGATAACTTCCTGGGACATGCTGCTTACCCCTGTATTCCTTGCCGTGCCGCCGCCTCGACGCGCCTCAGGCGCGGCCGATGAGCAGACTGCTGTCTTCTTCCCCGGCGCGCTCGCTGCTGCGACGCTGCTGGGCCCGGGAGATTTCGCGGATTTCGTGGCGGCTGACCAGGTCACCGAGGCTGATGTCCTGGAGGAAATCGCGGATCCGGTCCGAGAGATCCATCCACAGGTGGTGCGTGAGGCAGGTATCGCCGTCCTGGCACCCCCCCTTGCCGCCGCAGCGCGTGGCGTCGGTGTCCTCGTTGACCGCCGCGATGACCTCGGCGATGCTGATGGAATCGGCGTCCCGGCGCAACTGGTAGCCGCCCCCGGGGCCGCGAACACTCTTGACGAGATCGCGACGCCGCAGGTGGGCGAAGAGTTGCTCCAGGTAGGACAGGGAGATGCCCTGCCGGTCCGAAATCGCCGCCAGCCGGATCGGGCCCCGGTGCTGGTTGATGGCGAGATCGAGCATCGCAGTGACCGCGTAGCGGCCTTTCGTTGTCAGTCGCATGGCTGCCGTCCGTCCCTGCGTTCAAAGTAGACGCAGGAGTATCCCTTTCCCTAGTATTTTAGTCAACTATAAGACCCTTCGCAAAGGTCAAGTAAAGCCGGTCAGAAAAAGGATGCTGCGGTGATTACGGTACCTGGCCCCCCGTCGCGATCTCGATCAGCACGGCGCCGGCGCTGACCTGGTCCCCGGCGCCGGCGTGCACGGCACTCACGGTGCCGTCGACGGCCGCCTGCAGCCGGTGCTCCATCTTCATGGCCTCCACCACGGCGAGCTCGTCACCGGCGCTGACCGTATCCCCCACGGCCACCAGCAGGCGCAGGAGATTGCCGTGCATGGGAGCGGTGACGCTGCCACCCCCGGTGACGCCCTCGCCGACGGCGCGGGCGGCCAGGGCATCGGTGAGCACCGCCTCCCGGCCCCGCCACTGCAGGCTCACCTCCCCGGGGCCGGTGAAGGCAAAGGGCACGGTGGCCTGGAGGCCATCCACGGACACGCGCAGGCAGCCGTCGCGGGGCGCATCAAACAGCTCGAGCGCCACTTCCCGGTCGCCGAGCGCAGC
>CAYTJQ010000029.1:10579-40792 GCA_964438205.1 uncultured Alteromonadaceae bacterium | reverse complement strand
CGTCGAAGGGGCTGAAGGTCTGGATGTTGATATAGCCGGAGACCGATTCACCGGGCATGCTCGGCAGGACGGCCTTGTTGGCATCGATACGGCTGGTGATGGTCGCCGGGAAGCTGTCAAAACGCGGGATGCGACCGTTTTCCGCACCGGGTACGTCGATGCCGTCGAAGGCGATGCCCGTGTAGCGGAAGGGTGCGCCGCGCAGGTTCAGGTAGCGCGCCTGGCCCTGGTCACGCTCCACCGCGACGCCGGGGAGGCGTGACAGCGAATCGGCGATGTTCTGGTCCGGGAACCGGCCGATGGTGTCGGCGGACACCACGTCCACCAGGTTGTCTGCCATGCGCTTGGCGTCGAGGGCCGCCTGCTGCGCGTCGCGGATCGGGGTGGCGACAACGTAGACCTCCTCGATTCGCTGTGCTTCCTGAGCGAAAGCCGGGGCGGCGCAAAGTGCCGCACTGGCGAAGGTGACAGCGGCGTAGAGAGGACTGCGGGTGAACATGGCGGGGGACTCACGGCTGCGGTGGAGGTAGGAAGGATGATCAGCGCCGGTTACCATCCGGTGAAAGGGCCGTGACAGCCGGATGAAACTTTCATGTAACCGAGCGCTTGAGGGCGCGAAAAAGACAGCCATGGCTTACACTGCCGTTTTTTTTCGACGGGACTCCCATGAAACGCCCGCGTCACAGCCCCTGGCGCACCGCCCTGCTGGTTGCCCTGCTAGGCCCCGCCGTGGCAGCAACTGAGTCCCCGACCCTGCGCATCGCCACCTTCAATGCGTCCATGGAAGGCGGCAATTACGTCGCCAGCGGCGAGTCGCCGGTCGGCACTGAGCTGACGGCGGCACTGGCGAGCACCGACCATCCGCAGCTGCGCAACGTGGCCGCCATCATCCGCCGGGTGCGCCCGGACATCCTGCTCCTCAATGAGTTCGACTACACCGCGGACTCCGCCGGAGCGATTGAGGCCTTCCAGGAGAATTACCTGGCGGCGCCCCGGGACGGCCTCGAGCCCATCGCCTATGCGCACAGCTTCACGGCGCCCGTGAACACGGGCGTCGACTCGGGCTTCGACCTCGACCGCGACGGCGTAGCCAGCGGCCGCGGCCAGGACGCCTGGGGCTACGGACTCTACCCCGGCCAGTACGGCATGGTGCTCCTGAGCCGCTATCCGATCGACCGGGCCGCCGTCCGCACCTTCCGGAACTTTCGCTGGCAGGACATGCCCGGCAACCTGCTCGAGGACCTGCGCACTGCGGACGGAAGCCCGTGGTATCCGGCCGCAACCCGGGCCCGCTTTCCGCTGTCGTCGAAGTCGCACTGGGACGTGCCCGTCGATGCCAATGGCGCCGTCGTCCATGTGCTCGCCAGCCACCCGATACCGCCGGTCTTCGACGGCCCGGAGGACCGCAACGGCCGGCGCAACCACGACGAGATCCGCTTCTGGAGCGATTACCTGACCGGTGACGGATCCGCGAGCTACCTCTACGACGACCAGGGAGGCCGGGGTGGACTGCGCGGTGAACGCTTCGTGCTCCTCGGCGACCTGAACGCCTCGCCGGTGGAGGGCGACAGCCGGCGCGTCGCCATCAAGGCCCTCCTCGCCCATCCCGCCGTTAACGCTGACTTCGTGCCCACCAGCGCGGGCGGCGCCGCGGCGCGACCGGGTAATCCTCACGCGCCGACACACACCGCATCCTGGGGCCAGCGCGCTGATTACGTGCTCCCCTCCCGAGCCGGCTGGGCCGTGCGGGGCGGGGGCATCTTCTGGCCCACCCCGGCTGAAACCGGCGCGGAGCTGGTCGCGGAACGGGCCGCCTCGTCGGACCACCGCCTCGTCTGGCTGGACCTTCGCCCGCAGAGAAAGAGAGATTGATGGGAGCCTTCACCATGCAGAAATCGCTGCTTCGCACCGCCGCAACGGGCATCCTCCTGGCGATGCTTGGAATCGCCCGTGTCATCGCAGAAACGCAGACACCACACACAGAAATCGAGCAGGCCGTCGCGGGGATCGTCGAGCGAATGCAGCGGACACTGTCTGCCGAGGAGCGCCTGGCGCTGACGCCAGCGTCGGTCGCGGCGTTCCTCAATGCGCGGGAACGGGAGCTGCTTTCCACCGGCTTTGCCAGGCTGCGGGTCTCTGCACCGGTGACGGTTCACGTGGCCTTTGAATCCGCGCCCGGTGAGGTGCCTTTCTGGTTGCCGGCACGCGCTTTCGAGCGGCGCAACGACCTCGACTTCCTGGTCAAGGGCGAGGACGACTATGCCACCTGGTCGAAGCGCTTTCCCGCCGGCGAGCTGGGCCTGGGGATCCCGGGGTTCAGTGGCGAAATGAAGCCCTATCTGGTGTTCATCGAAGCCGACGAGGCGGACACCGTCGAGGTTGAGCCGCTGGTGCCCGGCGTCGATGTAGTCGAGGCGACCCTCGGTCAGCAGGCGTTTCTCGACGACGATGATGACCTGACAACGCTGCCCGACCGCCTGCGGGGACTGCCCATGCTGCGCTCCTACGAGAGCTGGGAGCTGGTCTCCCGCCTCGTGGGGCATTTCCGGACCACCGACTATCCATCCGGTGAGCGCCCGGACCACGTGCAGCTCACCTGGCAGGGCGACCCCGCCTCCAGCGTGACGGTGCAGTGGCGCACCCGTGGCGAGAGCACCCCGGGCCGTCTCTGGCTGGCCCGCCAGTCGGAGCTCCTGCAGGAGAAGCCGGGCAGCGCCCGCATCGTGCAGGCGGAGGCTTTCCCCATGAACACTCCGCAGCTTGTCAATGATCCTGCGATCACGCTGCACCGGGCTACAGTCGACAAGCTCAGGCCGGCCACGGATTATGCCTACGCAGTGAGTGCCGGCAACGGCCAGCACTGGAGCGACCTGCGCAGCTTCCGCACCGCCGCAAAGCGCGGGGATGAACCCTACAGTTTTGTCTACCTCGGTGATCCCCAGAACGGCCTCGACCGCTGGGGCGAGCTGATCCGTCAGTCGGATCACCGCTTTCCGGATACCCGCTTTTTCCTGATCGCCGGCGACCTGATCGACAAGGGCACGCAGCGCGACAACTGGGATCAGTTCTTTGCCGAAAGCAGCCCGGTGTTCGATCGCCGTCCGGTCCTGCCAGCCATCGGCAACCATGACAGCCACGGAGGGCATCCCACCCTGTACCTGCAGCAGTTTGCGCTGCCCGACAACGGCGCAGACACCCTGGACCCGGGGCGCACCTATCACGTGACCTACCAGGACATGCTGGTGGTTGTCATGGACTCCAACTACGATCTGCTCGATCCGAAGACACAGACCGAGTGGCTGGATCGCGTGCTGGGCGAGAGCGACGCGCGCTGGAAAACCGTCATCTACCACCACCCGCTCTACGCCTCACATCCCGAGCGCGATAATGCCCCCCTGCGCGACGCCTGGCTGCCGATCTTCGATCGCCACGGTGTCGATATCGCCTTCCAGGGGCACGACCACGCCTACATGCGCACGCACCCCCTGCGCGGCGGCAAGCCGGTGGCCGAGGGCGAACACGGCACCGTGTACCTGGTCGCCGTCTCGGGCACGAAAATGTACGAACAGTCCCTGCCCGCTTTTGCGGCGTTTGGCACCACAGACACGCGCACCTTCCAGGTGATTGATGTCGACCCCGCTACAGGGACCCTGCGCTATCGCGCTATCGCCGAAGCGGGCGAGGTGATTGACGAGTTTACGCTCGAAAAGCCCTGAGCCGAGGCTTCCGCTCTCAGGCTGATCTGCTACGAACTCGCGGCTGTGCGCAGCCTGAAGCGGTAGTCGTGGCGCTCGAGCGGCTCGGCGATGCCGACCTCATAGGTCTCCACGAGCACCTCACCGTCAGCGTGCACGGTGAACACCCGAAACATGGCGCTATGGCGGGTCTCATCGGGAATCTTGGTGCGCTCCAGCGCCGGAATGTGCAGATAGTGGACCGCGTCGATCGCCTTGGAATGGTTCACCCGATCCATGTCCATGTGCAGGTCACCGGAAATGACGGCCGCGAGGTTCGGCTGACCGATAACCTCGGCAAACCGTGCATGAGTGATGCCCTTGTCGGGCTTTTCCGGGTAGGCGCCGGTCTGCGCGCCGTGCACGATCAGCAGCACCGGCTTGGGCTGCAGCCGTTCGAGCTGGTCGAGTATCCACTCGATTCCGCTGTCCCTGAAGTCCCGACCGAAGTCGGGCGAGGCGAATACCAGCGCCACGCGCTCCGTCTCGACGACGTAACTGGGATCCTGTAGCTCACCTTTCTCCGCTCCCCAGCGGTTGGCGTACACGAGATAGCGCGCCACCGTGCTGCCGTGTTCTTCATTGCCCATGATGGGATAGAAGGGCAGCTTCAGCGCCTCCAGGACCGCGGTCGCGTTCTCGTATTGAATGCGGGTTCCCTTGTGTGCGATGTCTCCGACACCGATAACGAAATCCAGATCCACGGTTTCCGCAAGGCGGTTCACTTGGTCTACCGCAGCGGCCATATGCGGGAACCGGGGATCGGGCTTGGGCTCGGCGTCACCCAGCGCAGCGAAGCGGAGGACAACAGCCTCACTGTCGGCAGCGAAGGCCGCCGGGGTGGCAAGCGCTACGCCGAGCAGCAGGATCAGGACAAGCGCGCCGCTGCGAATCTGTTTCATGGTGGTCTCCGGGAATCAACGTTGAGGCCGCCAGCCTTAACAGGAAACTATTACATGAATGCTACTGCGCTCCGGGCGCCCGGCGTCGCGCGCTGCCTGCCCATGGGCTCGGTCCCGGCGACCGAGCAGCGCAATCCGGTGTTTGCCATCGCTGCGGTCGTAGTTGCGGTGCTTCCGGTGGTGGGCCTGGAGACTCGGGATGTGCCGTGCGAGTTCCCGGGGAAATCTGGTGATATTACCCAAAGTCGTCCCCGCCGGACCCGGCTTAATCAAAGTGACACAAAGCTGCCCTAGCCTTCGACGGGTCATCAAATCCGTCGAAAGGAAGGCATCCCATGCATCCATCCCTGTCAAGAATCTTTGCCCGCAAGGCGCTGGTCCGCGCGATCGCCGGCGCGTCCGTCGTCGGCAGCTTCGGCCTGACCGCACCGGTCTACGCCCAGGAAACCACCGCCGCGGTTCGCGGTGTCGTCACATCGGGCGGCCAGCCTATCGCCGGCGCCACCGTTACGGCTACCAGCCTCGCGACCGGTGTCACTCGCTCCGCGACGACCGACGCGACCGGTAACTACTTCATCCGCCAGCTGCCCGCCGGCGTCGATTACAGCATCCGCGTCACCTCCCCCGAGGGCAGCGCCAGCACCGAGCGCGTGAACCTCGCGGTGGGCCAGCAGGCACAGATGAACTACGCGCTCTCTGCCATCGAGGAAGTCGTGGTCATGGGCACGGCGGTCGCAGTGGCCGATACGGCGATCGGCCCGACCGCCGTCTTCGATATCAGCGACCTGCAGGATTCCCCGGCCATCAATCGGAACATCAACGATGTCATCCAGCAGGACCCGCGGATTTATGTCGACCAGTCGTCCCCCTCGGACGCCATCCAGTGCAACGGAGCCAACCCGCGCTTCAACAGCCTGACGGTGGACGGTATCCGCCTGAACGATGGTTTCGGTCTCAACAGCAACGGCTACCCCACGCAGCGCATGCCGTTCCCCTTTGACGCGATTTCCAGCGTCGCGGTCGAGATGGCACCCATGAGCGTCATCTATGGTGGCTTCTCCGCCTGCAACATCAACGCCGTCACCAAGTCCGGCGGCAACGAGCTGTTCGGCTCCGTGTTCCTGGATTACACCGATGACAACATGCGCGGCGACTCCCTCGAAGGCGACGACGTGCAGATCACCGACTTCGACGAGACCCGCTACGGCTTCGAAATCGGCGGCGCCCTCATCGAGGACAAGCTGTTCTTCTACGGCGCCTACGAGAAGTACGAGGGCGTCGACTTCAACGACCGCGGCGCCATCGGCAGCGGCGCGGTGAACGAGGTCCTCGTCACCCAGGCGGAGCTGGACGAGATCGCGCAGATCGCCCGCGATGTCTACCAGTTCGACCCGGGTACCAGCACGCCGGGCACCATCGACTTCGAGGACGAGAAGTACATCGGCAAGCTCGACTGGTACATCACGGACAGGCAGCGTCTCGCCCTGACCTACATGTACAACGACTCCGTCAACGCCACGGAATCGGACGGCGAGAACGTCGAGTTCGAGTTCTCGGACCACTTCTACGATCGCGGCGCCGAGCTGAATTCCTACATCGCCAGCCTGTACTCCGACTGGACGGACAATTTCTCCACCGAGGTCCGTATTGCCCGTACGGAAGTCGACTTCGTGCAGTCCCCGCGCGCCGGCAACGAGTTCGGCGAAATCCGGGTCGAACTCGAGGACGTGGACGTCTACCTCGGTGGCGACGACAGCCGCCACGCCAACCAGCTCGAGTACACCATCGACCAGTTCGTCGCCCGTGGCCGCTACCAGCTCGGCTCGCACACGATCACCGGCGGCTACGAGCGCGAGGCCTACGACATCTTCAACCTGTTCTACCAGCACGTGGACACGGAGATCCGCTTCGACGGCATCGACAACTTCCGTGCCGGCCTGGCGGACCGCGTCTACTACGGCAACGCGATCAGCAACAACGAGGCCGACATTGCCGAGGCCTTCGAGTACGCGATCAACTACTTCTACCTGCAGGACGAGTGGCAGGTGAACGACAAG
The DNA here is from genome assembly GCA_964438205.1 of uncultured Alteromonadaceae bacterium. Taxonomy (GTDB): domain Bacteria; phylum Pseudomonadota; class Gammaproteobacteria; order Pseudomonadales; family Halieaceae; genus Pseudohaliea. Next base: position 34,099 of record CAYTJQ010000029.1, on the reverse strand, counting down.
CTGACCGTGACCTACGGCCTGCGCTACGACTACTACGAGACCGATGACGCCCCTAACCTGAACCAGGACTTCCTGGCCAGCTACGGCTTCGGCAACAACGAGACCCTCGATGGTCGCGACCTCCTCCAGCCCCGCTTCGGCGCCACCTACGACTTCTCCGACGAGCTGTCCTTCCGCGGCGGCATCGGCCTGTTCTCCGGCGGCAACCCGAACGTCTGGCTGTCCAACACCTACAGCAACACCAACACGACGGCGGTGCAGGCCCGGATCGACGGCATGGACCTCTTCGCCCAGAACTACGTGAACTGTGAGGAAGGCGTCCCGGTCTGCGGCCCGGGCTACGGCGTGCCGCAGGACATCGCCGACGTGGTCGCTGCCGGGGACGGCTCCAACTTCGAGATCAACTTCCTGGACCCGGACTTCGACATCCCCAGCGAGTGGAAGTATACGGCCGGCCTGACCTGGTATGCCCCGATGGATATCACCCTCACCGCCGACCTGCAGATCAGCCGCGGTGAGGACACCGCCATCTACAAGCGGGCCGACCTCGAGCGCGTCGGCACCAACGACCTGGGCTACCCGATCTACGAGAGCGTCCGCGAACCGGGCTTCGTCCTGACCAACGCGAGCAACGGCAACGAGTCCGAATCGATCGCCTTCAGCGCCTTCAAGTCCTGGGACAATGGCTTCGATCTCCGTCTCGGTTACGCCTACACGGAAGCCGAGGACGTGAACCCGATGACCTCGTCGATTGCGTTCTCGAACTACATCAACCGCGCCTTCGTCGATCCGCAAGCCGAGGATCTCGCGCCCTCGAACTGGGCGATCGAGCACCGCTTCACGACGGTGCTCAATTACACCGCCGATTTCTTCGGCGGCTACGAGACCCGGATCTCGCTGTTCGGCCAGTACAACTCCGGCATCCCCTACAGCATCACGCTGGACGGGGCCGAGGGGACCATTGATGCCTACGGCTTCCAGCCGTTCCTCGACTTCGAGCGCAACGTGCTGCCGATCGGCGGCAGCCGCAACAGCCAGGAAGGCGACTCCTTCAGCAAGATCGACCTGCGCATCTCGCAGGAGGTCCCGGGCTTCGCGCCGGGGCACCGCGGCAGCGCCTTCATCATCATCGACAACCTGACCAACCTGCTGAACGACGACTGGGGCGTGATGAACCAGCCGGCCTTCCCCTACGGCGTTACCGCCGAGCAGGAAGCGAACGGCCAGGCACAGCAGCGGATCGGCGACGCCTCCCTCTGGAGCATGCGCGTCGGCCTCAACTACCGCTTCTGAGCGAACGGGCCGCCCCGGCGGCCCGGGCACTCTCCTCTGGCGACCCTGGACCTGTTCCAGGGTCGCTTTTTTTTTGCGCATTGGCCTGTTCCGTATTCCGCCGCGTTCCTGTCCCGCGGGGGCTGCGTTACACTCTCACCTGTCCACTACTTCGGAGTTCTGCTATGACCTGGATGATTCTCGGCCTGGTGCTTTTCCTCGGCACCCATTCGCTGCGCATCTACGCCAACGACTGGCGCAGCGCCCGCGTCGCGGCCATGGGCGAGAAGCCCTTCAAGGCGGTCTACGGCCTGCTCTCCATCGCCGGCCTCGCGCTGGCGATCTGGGGCTACGGCGCCATGCGCCAGGACCCGACCATGCTCTGGAACCCGCCCCTCGGGCTCTACCACGCCGTGTCCCTGTTCACGCTGCCCGCGTTCATCCTGCTGGTCGCGGCCTACGTGCCGGGCAACCACCTGAAGGCCCGGCTGGGCCACCCGATGGTCATGGCCGTGAAGTTCTGGGCCTTCGGTCACCTGCTGGCGAACGGACGGGTCGGCGACGTGGTGTTCTTCGGGGCCTTCTTCGTCTGGGCGCTGGTGCTGTACATCCGCTCCCGCAAGCTGGACCGCGCGGCCGGCGTCACCTACCCACCGGGGCGCATGCCCGCCACCGTGGCGACCGTGCTCATCGGGGCCGCAGCCTGGTACCTCTTCGCCCGTTACGGCCACATGGCCGTCGCCGGCGTCCCCGCACTGCCGGGAGGCTAAGCCGGCATGGGCGGCGGGGCGTGCGTGCTTACGCGCACCGAGGGGCCCGTCCGGATCATTACCCTCAATCGGCCGGCGGCCCGCAATGCCGTCGACCGCCCGACCGCCGAGGCGCTGCTGGCGGCCTTCCGTGACTTCGAGGCCGACGACCGCCTCCACGTCGCGGTGCTCACCGGCGCGGGCGGCAACTTCTGCGCCGGGGCCGACCTGAAGGCCCTCGGCGACCCGGCGCGACGCAACCACGTCGAGCCGAGCGGCCGCGCAGACGGACCGATGGGTCCGTCGCGCATGGCCCTCGGCAAACCGGTGATCGCCGCCGTGCCCGGCTACGCCGTCGCCGGGGGTCTCGAGCTCGCCCTGTTCTGTGACCTTCGTATCGCCGAGGCCTCGACGGTCTTTGGCGTATTCTGCCGGCGCTGGGGCGTCCCGCTCATCGATGGCGGCACCGTGCGCCTGCCGCGCATCGTCGGCCACGGCCGGGCCATGGACATGATCCTCACCGGCCGTCCCGTGCCTGCGGAGGAGGCGCTGGCCATGGGCCTTGCCAACCGCGTCGTCGCCGACGGCGGGAGCCTCGCTGCCGCCGAGGCCCTGGCCGCGGAAATCGCCGGGTTCCCGCAACAGTGCCTGCGCGCCGACCGCGCCTCCGCCCTCGCGCAGTGGGACCATCCCCTCGCCGAGGCACTGAGCCGCGAAGGCGCCGGCGGCTACCCCGTGGTGGCAGCCGAGGCAGTCGGCGGCGCCGCCCGCTTCGCCGCCGGCGCGGGCCGCCACGGCCGCTTCCATGAGCCGGGCTGACCTCGCGGGTCGCGCCGACGACGAGTCCGCGCCGCGGGCCGAAGCGACGCGCCTGGCGGCCTATGTCTACGACGAGCGCCTGGCACTCCACTACCGTTTCCTGCGCCAGTCCCTGGCCGCCGTGCTGGTCAACAGCCTGGTGCTGTGGTGGTTGCTGCGCGACAGCGTCGCGCCGCCGGCCCTCCACGGCTGGCTGGCAGCCACCCTCGCCATCTCCGCCTATCGGTTGTGGACAGCCCGCGGCTTCGCCAGGGCGATTCCCCCGGCCCGCCGGGAGCAGCGCTGGTACCGCCACGCGATCGCCGGCGCACTGCTGTCCGGGCTGACCTGGGGCGCGGCGGGTTTTCTCCTGTTCACGGCGGACAACAGCTACAACCTGTCGCTGCTGGCCTTCATCATCGCCGGGATGTGCGCCGGCGCCGTGGTGAGCCTGGCCGCCTTCATCGAGGCCAGCCTCCCCTTCCTCGCGCTCTCCATCCTGCCCTTCGCCCTGCGGCTCTTCACCGAGGGCAGCCTGCCGGCGATCCAGCTCGGGACCATCGCCCTGCTCTACCTGGGCTTCATGGCGCTGGTCACCCGCCGCGTGCACGAGACGCTGACCCGCGGCTTCGAAATGACCCACCTGCGCCAGCGCGCCGAGGAAACGGTCGAACGACAGGCGCTGTACGACGACCTGACCGGCCTGCCCAACCGCCGGCTGCTCACCGACCGGCTGCGGCAGGCCCGCGCCCACGCCCTGCGCCAGGGCAACCGGGCAGCGCTGCTGTTCCTCGACCTGGACCACTTCAAGCGCATCAACGATTCCCTGGGGCACAGCGCCGGCGACGCGGTGCTGCAGGCGGTCGCCGCGCGCCTGCGCGATGCGCTGCGCGAGACCGACACCGCCTCGCGGCTGGGGGGCGACGAGTTCGTGGTCCTGCTCACCGAGCTCGACGGCTCAGTAGAGCACGTCATCCAGCACACCCACGGCACGGCGGAGCGGATTCGCGCCGCGATCGCGGAACCGATCACGATCGAGGGCAACCAGCTCCACCTGAGCGCCAGCATCGGCGTGAGCCTGCTGCCCTCGGACAGCGATGACACCGAAGACCTGCTGCGCCACGCGGACACGGCCATGTACCAGGCCAAGGATGAAGGTCGCAACGCCGTGCGCTTCTTCGTTCGCGAGATGCAGGAGGCCATCGAGGAGCGGCTATCGCTGGAACAGCAGCTGCGCGAGGCACTGGCGCGCGATGAGCTCGAGCTCTACCTGCAGCCCCAGTGCGATGCCCGCGGCGCCATTTTCGGTGCCGAGGCCCTGCTGCGCTGGCACCGTGACGGGCGGTGGATTCCCCCCTCGGCGTTTATCCCGGTCGCCGAGGAATCGGGGCTCATCTACAACCTCGGCGACTGGGTGGTGAACGAGGCCTGTCGCCTGCTCGCCGATTTCCGCGAACTCCCCGGCTGCGAGGCCCTGGTCATGGCCGTCAACGTGAGCACGCGGCAGTTCACGCGAATGGGTTTTTCGGATGCCGTCCTCGCGGCCCTCGAGCGCCACCAGGTCCCGGCCGGGCAGCTGGAGCTGGAGGTGACGGAGAGCCTGTTCATCGACGAGCTGGGCACGACCCGGGACTGCATGGAGCGGCTGCACGCGGCAGGGCTGCACTTCGCCATCGACGACTTCGGCACGGGCTACTCGTCCCTGCGCTACCTGCAGACCCTGGCCGTGGACTCGCTGAAGATCGACCAGTCCTTCGTACGCGGCGTCATCGACAACCACGGCGATGCAAGCATCGTCCGCGCCACGCTCTCCATGGCCCAGGCGCTGAAGCTCACGGTGCTGGCCGAGGGGGTGGAGAGCGAGGACATCCGCGAGTTCCTCGTCCTCCTCGGCTGCCAGCGCTTCCAGGGCTACCTGTTCGGCCGCCCGGTTCCCGCGCAGGCCTTCCGCCAGCAGCTGCTTTCCGGCGAGGTCGCGGCACCGCCCTAGCCCGAACGCCGGCCGTATTGGTCTCGCCGGGGAAGGATGCTAGTGTCCGCTTGTCGCGCCCCCGGGGAACCGTCATGAAGCTCCGCCATGCGCTTGCCGCGCTCCTTCTCCTTCTCTGCCCCGTGCTCGCCGCGGAGCCCCTGCGCGTAGGCTTGTCGCCGGATTATCCGCCCATCGCCTGGCGCAGCGGGGACCGTATCGTCGGCCTCGAGGCGGATAACGCCCGCGCCGTGGGCGAGATCCTCTCCCGCGAGGTGGCGCTGGTACCCCTGCCCTTCGAGGGGCTGATCCCGGCGCTGCTGGCCGGTGACATCGACGTGATCATGTCCGGCCTCAGCGTGACCGCGGAGCGCAGCCGCATCGTTCGCTTCGCCGAGCCCTACCTACGCGTCGGCCAGATGGCGATCCTGCACCGGGACAAGGTGCTGCGCTTCGGTCAGCCCTGGGCCATCTACCAGCCCGGGGTGCGCATCGGCGTGGAGCCCGGCACGACCGGCGCCGCCTTCGCGGAACGCGAGCTGACGGACGCAGAAATCGCTTTCTTCCCGGATCCTGACAGCGCCTTCGACGCGCTTCGCAGGGACCGCATCGACCTCTACATCCACGACGCGCCGACGAGCTGGCGCCTCGCGACCAGCAGCGAGAACGACGACATGATCAGCCTGTACCGCCCGCTCACGGAGGAACAGCTGGCCTGGGCCGTTGCGCCGGGCAACAACGACCTCCTCGAGGATCTCGACCGCGCCCTGTCCCTGATGCGCGGTGCCGGGACCCTGGGCTACATCGTCAACCGCTGGATTCCGGTCGAGGTCACGGTGCAGTGAAGGGATCGCGCCGGGCGCACGCGGGCCGGGGCGTCGGCCTGCTCGCGCTGCTGGTCCTGCTGCCGCTGCTGGCCTCTGCAAACAGGCCGGCGGTCTTCCTCGAACCCGGGCCCTCCGGCCAGGTGCTCACGGGCGCCGTCGCCGTCACCGGTGATGCGCCCCTCGACGCGGTGCTCGGCGGCTCGGTCAGCTGGTCCTACCCGGAGCGGACGCTGCGCACCGGGCGCGGCGAGCCGCTCTGGCTCCGCGTGCATTTCCGGGTGACGGAACCGGGCCGCTACCTGCTCCTCGAGCTGCCGACCACCGCCCTGCGCTCCGTGGACTTCTACGGCCCGTTCACGGCGGACGGCGAAACACTGCAGACGCCGGTGCACAGCGGCCTGCGCGCGCCCTACACGACCCGGCCCCTCGGCAGCGAGCGCGCCGTGATGCCCCTCGGCAACCTCGACCCCGGGGACTACCGCGCCTACGCACGGGTGGAGGCAGACCTCACGCACACGATCACGCCGGTCGCCTGGGACCTGCGCGACTACCAGCACCAGCGCGCGCACAAGCGGCTCTTCGACGGCATCTGCTACGGCGTGCTGCTGACCCTGCTGGTCTACAACCTCGCCCTTACCGCCGTCTTTCGCGACCGCTCCTACGGCTACTACGTCTTCGCCTGCGCCTTCGCCCTCCTCACGCTGGCCACCTTCAACGGGCATGCGGCGCACTACCTGTGGCCCGGGAGCCCCTGGCTCATCGAGCACAGCTACCAGGTTGCCCCGGCGCTGTGGCTCGCCTTCAGCGGCCTCTTTGCGCGCGCCTTCCTCGACACCCCCGGCCAGTCCCCCCGGGTCGACGCGGTCCTCAGGATCGCCATCGGCGCAGCCATCATCAATGCGCTGCTGGGCGCAGCGGGCTTCGCCAGCGTTTCCCATCGCAGCACGGAGACCATTGCTCTCATCGGCTCGCTGCTGATGATCGGGGTCAGCTTCCGACGCTGGCGCGAGGGCTACGCACCGGCGCTGTGGTACATGCTCGCCATCTGTGGGCTCTTCGTCACCATCGGCCTGACCGTGATCGTCTCCTGGGGCATCGGCGATTCGGCGTTCCTCCTGGGCAACGCCCTGCAGATGGGCATCCTCGCGGAAATGGTGGGGCTGGCCATGGCCCTGTCGGCGCGCATCCGGGTCATGCAGGCCGAAAAGCTCGAACTGACCCTGCGTTCAAGGGTCCTCGCCGAAGCGGCGGCAACTGACGCGCTGACCGGCGTCGCCAATCGCAACGGTCTCGAGGAGGGCGCCCGGGAAATCCTCGGCCGGCCGGGCGAGCATGCGCTCATGCTCCTGGACCTGGACCGCTTCAAGCGCATCAACGACAGCTCGGGGCACGCCGCGGGCGACGCGCTGCTGAAAACCGTGGCCGGGCGTCTGCGCCAGCAGCTGCGCGAGTCGGACCTCATCGCCCGCTCCGGCGGCGACGAGTTCGTCGTGCTGCTGGGCGCCAGCCCCGCCCGCGCACAGCTCGAGGCCATGGCCCGGCGCCTCTGCGAGCGGCTCTCGGAGCCGGTCTCCTGGGAGGGGAAGGAGCTCGCCATCTCGGCGAGTATCGGCGTGGCGCTCTGGCCACAGGACGGCCACAGTCTCGAGGACCTCATGCTCGCCGCCGACCGGGCGATGTATCACAGCAAGCGGGAGCGCGGGTCCTACGCTTTCTTCGATACGCTCACCGGCGAGGCTGCGGGCTAGTGCCGCCGCAGCGGGGGGACTAAACCAGCCGGCAGGCCACGCCGGCCTGGCGGCAGGCGGCCACCACGCTATTGCGCAGCAGGCAGGCGATGGTCATCGGCCCGACACCGCCGGGCACCGGGGTGATCGCCCCCGCCACCTCCCGCGCCTCCGCGAAGGCCACGTCACCGACCAGCCGGGTCTTCTCCCCGTCGCCGGGGAGCCGGTTGATGCCGACGTCGATGACCACGGCGCCCGGCTTCAGCCAGTCACCGCGCACCATCTCGGGCCGGCCCACGGCGGCAATGACGATGTCCGCGTGGCGGCACAGCGCCGGCAGGTCCCGCGTGCGGGAATGGGCGATGGTCACCGTGCAGCTTTCCTGCAGCAGCAGCTGCGCCATGGGCTTGCCGACGATGTTGCTGCGGCCAATGACCAGCGCACCCTGCCCGGAAAGGTCGTTGTCGAACTGCTCCCGGAGCAGGAGCAGGCAACCGACGGGGGTGCAGGGCACGAGCGCATCGGGATCGCCGTTGGCCAGGGCGCCCGTGTTCAGCGGGTGGAACCCATCCACATCCTTGGCCGGATCGATGGCGCGGATCACGCGCTGCTCATCGATCTGCGACGGCAGCGGCAGCTGCACCAGGATGCCGTGCACCGTGGGGTCGGCGTTGAGCTCCGCCACCAGTGCCAGCAGGTCCGCCTCGCTCGTAGTCCCGGGGAGCCGGTGCGTATGACTGAGCATGCCGGCTTCCACGGTCTGCCGGCCCTTGTTGCGGACGTAGACCTGGCTGGCCGGGTCCTCGCCGACCAGCACCACCGCGAGGCCGGGCTGGAGGTCGTGGGCCTCGCGCAGCCGGGCGACTTCCGTGGCGACCTGCTCGCGAAGAGCGGCGGCGGCCGCCTTGCCGTCAATGATTGCCGCGGTCATGGCTACTCCCTGTAGGCGTGTGCGGGTATGGGCAGCAGGTGCGTATGCTAGCAGCAGTCGGCGCTCGCCGCATCGCACCAGTCGCGAAGGTAGACCGCCAGGGAACGATCCGCGAAGAGCAGCATGGCCTCCGCCTCGGGAACCAGGAACACGGGCACGCCGGCAAAGCGGGTGGCCGCACACTGCCCGGGCGCCAGCCGACCGAGGTCGAGGGTGGTTCCCCGGGCGAGGACCCGGCCGCGCGCCGGTCCCGTCAGCCGCAGGACCAGCTGTCCCTCCGTCGCCGCCGTCACGGCCGCAGTGCACTCTGTGAGCGCTGAGCCCAGGATCTCCCGCAGGGAAACCGTTTCATCGACCGCAGCGATGAGCAGCCAGTCGCCCGGCGCCCGGGCGGCGACCCGGTAGCCCTTGCCGTCGTCGACGCGGCCGGTTTCCGGCAGGCCGTGACCCAGGGCCGCTTCCGCCCGGGCTACGGCGTCGCGGTCACCGGCCACGAGTTGCAGGCGAACGAACCCGAGGTCCTCCGCCGCCGCCAGGTGAAAGCCCTCGCGGGCGACGGCGCCGCCGCGCAGGGGGTCCTGCCAGGCCAGCTCAGTCATGCAGGCGCGCTCCTTCCGGGTCATAGCATGCCGGCGACACCAGGCGGACGGGAACGGTCTCCCCGGCGTACCAGGCCTTGACCACCTCGCCCCGGCGCGCCCGGGCACCGGCAACGAGACCGAGGGCCACCGTGCGGCCCAGGGTCGGGCTGAAGCAGGCCGAGGTCACGTAGCCCGCGGAGGCATTGCCATCCGGCGTCAGCACGTGGGCCCCGTCCACGAGGCGGGCGGCCGGGTCCAGCGGCGCCAGGCCGGTAAACTGGCGGCGCTCCGGGTCCCGGCCGACGGCGAGATCCAGGGAGCGGCGCCCGATGAAGTCCGTGTCCTGGCGCTCGATCACCCGCGCCCAGCCGAGGTCCTGGGGCATGGTGGTGCCATCCGTATCGGTACCCACGTGCAGGTAGCCCTTCTCCGTGCGCAGCACCATGAGCGCCTCCAGGCCGAAGGGCAGCAGGCCGTGGTCGCGTCCGGCGGCCAGCAACGCGTCCCAGGCGGCGCGCCCGTAGCCGGCGGGCACGCTGACCTCGAACGATACCTCCCCGGTGAAGCTGGCCCGCAGCACCCGGCAGGGCACGCCGGCGAAATGGCCGGCCCGGAACTGCATGTGCGGGAACGCCTCGCGATCGAGATCGAGATCCGTCGGGACCGCATTCAGCACGGCCCGGGCCGCGGGGCCGCTGAGCATGGCCGTGGCCCAGGCGTTAGTGGCGTCGGTGACGATGACGTCGAGGTCCGGCCACTCGCACTGCAGCCACTCCTCGAGGTGCTCCCGCACCGCGGCGGCTCCGCCGGAGGTGGTATGCAGGAGGAAGTGATCCTCGGCGAGGCAGACGATCACGCCGTCATCCATGACGATACCGGCCTCGTTGAGCAGCAGGCCGTAGCGGGCGAAGCCCGGCCGCAGGGTCAGCAGGTTGTTCACGTAGACGCGGTTCAGGAACCCGCGCACATCGCGGCCGCGAAGCTCCAGCTTGCCCAGGGGCGAGTAGTCGAGGAGCCCCGCGGCCTCGCGTACGGCGCGCACCTCCCGGGTGACCGCCTCCGCCTCGCGCTCGCCGTGGCGGGGGTAGTACGCCGGACGCTGCCAGCCGCCGTAGTCCTCGAACGCGGCGCCCAGGGCGAGGTGCGACTCGTGGGCCGGCAGGCGCCGGAAGGGCTGGTACAGCGCCCCCGTTTCCAGGCCCCCGAAGGCGCCGAGCGTGGCCGGGTGGTAGGGCGGGCGGAAGCGGGTCGTCCCGACTTCGGGCACGGACCGCCCCGACAGCGCGGCGAGGAGCCCGAGCGCGTTGACGTTGCTGGTCTTGCCCTGGTCGATCGACATACCCGCCGTGGTGTAGCGCTTGAGATGCTCCACGGAGCGGTAGTTCTCGCGCACCGCCAGCTCGATATCGGCGGCGGTCACGTCGTACTGGAAGTCCACCCACTGGCGGTTGCTCGCCACGCCGGGGGTGACCCAGAGGGGCTCGGTGTTGAGCGACTCGCCGAAGTCCCCGACCGCGCGGCCGACGACGGTGACGGCCTGTGCGCAACCGGCCGGCACGAAACAGCTGTCCGCCTCGCGCCAGTGCAGCCGCCCGCCGGCCTGGGAGTAGAGGTGCACCGTGGGGGTCCAGCCACCGGCCAGGGCCAGCACGTCGCAGGACAAGTGCTTGCAGGACGCCAGGAGGCCACTGCCGTCGGGCGCCAGCGCCTGCAGCGTAACACCGCTCAGGGCCGGGGAACCCCGGGTCTCGACCACCGCATGACCGAGGTGCTGCACGATGCCCTCCCGGGCCGCCGCCTGGCGCAGGGCCTCGTCCACCTCGCGGCGCACGTCGACGATATGGGCGACCGGCACGCCGTGGGCCGTGAGCGCCAGGGCGCGGCGCCAGGCGCTGTCGTTGTTGCTGTAGATGGCGAGTTCGGCACCCGGCACCACCCCGTAGCGCAGCGCGTACTCACACAGGGCCGAGGCGAGCATGATGCCCGGCCGGTCATTGTCCGGGAAGACGAGGGGACGCTCCAGCGCGCCGGTGGCGAGGACCACCCGCGCCGCAAAGAGGCGCCACAGCCGCTGCCTGGGCCGGGTCGCCGGCGCCGCGGGGCCGAGGTGATCCGTGCAGCGCTCCAGCGCCGCGAGCACGTTGTGGTCGTAGTAGCCGTTGACGGTCGTACGCGTGAGCAGGGTGACGTTGTCACGGGCGGTGAGGGTCGCGAGGGTTTCGTCCAGCCAGGCCCGGTCCGCCGGGTCCGGGCTGGCGAGGAGGCGGCCGCCGGGAAACGCCTGCTCGTCGATGAGCCATACGCGGTCCCTGCCGCTGGCGCTGGCCTCCAGGGCCGCGCGCAGGCCCGAGCGGCCCGCACCCACTACCACGACTTCGGCGTGGGCGTTCTCCTTGACGTACCACTGCGGGTCCGGCGCCGTCGGCGCCCGGCCGAGGCCCGCGGCGCGGCGGACCAGCGGCTCCCAGAAGTGCCAGCTCGGCCACTGGAAGGTCTTGTAATAAAAGCCCGCCGGCAGAATGGCACGAAACCGATCGAGAACACCCCAGAGGTCGCGGCGCACATCGGGCCAGGCGTTCTGACCGCTGGCGACCAGGCCGGGGTACAGCGGCACCAGGCTCGCCCGGGCGTTCGGCTCCGAGCGCGCGCCCTCGCCCAGCTGCACGAAGGCGCCGGTCTCCTCCGGCCCGGCGGCGAAAACACCCCGGGGGCGGTGGAACTTGAAGCTGCGGCCGATCACGTCCACGCCATTGGCGAGCAGCGCGGACGCGAGGGTGTCACCGGCGTAACCCGTGTAGCGACGCCCGTCGAAGGTGAACTCGATCGGCGCCGACAGGTCGACGCGGGCGTGCGGGAGACGCTGGATCGTCGGCCTCACGCGCGCCCCTCCCGGTCGAACTGCGGTTTGCCGGCCCCCATGGGATAGACGGCGAGAATCTCGTGGCTGACGAGGTCCCGGGCGACGTTGAACCACTGGCCGCAGCCGTAGCGGTGGTGCCAGCGCTCGTAGTGGACGCCCTTCGGGTTCTCCCGCAGGTACAGGTAGGCGGACCAGGTCTGGTCATCCACCGTCGCCGGCTCCGCCGGTCGCGCGATGTGGGACTCGCCGCCGCAGCGGAACTCGTCTTCGCTGCGCAGGCCGCAGCAGGGACACTCGATGCGCATCATGCCGGTTGGTTCCTCACAGCCTGCCTTCGCTCCCGTTGGTCAGTGCGCGACGCCGGACGCGGCGCCCTCGTCGATGAGCCGGCCACTGACGAAGCGTTCGAGGCCGAAGGGCTCGATCAGCTCGTGGGGCCGGTTCTCGGCCATGGTCCAGGCCAGGGTCTCGCCCCCGGCGGGGATGGCCTTGTAGCCACCGGTACCCCAGCCGGTGCTCAGGTAGAGCCCCGTGACCGGGGTCTTGCCGATGATGGGGCTGGTATCCGGCGAGATATCCACGATGCCCGCCCACTGGCGCATGAGCCTCAGGCGCGACAGGGCCGGGTACAGCTCCACCACGGCGCCGAGCACCGCTTCGGTACCGCGCAGGGACCCGCGCTGGCCGTAGGACGGATACAGGTCCGTGCCGCCGCCGATGACGAACTCGCCGCGATCCGACTGCGACAGGTAGCAGTGCACCGCCGGCGAAATGACGATGTGATCGAAGCAGGGCTTCACCGGCTCGGTGACCATGGCCTGCAGCGCCTGGCTCTCGATGGGCAGGCGCAGACCGGCCATGGCGGCCAGCACGGAGCTGTGGCCGGCCACGGCCAGCGCGACCTTGTCGCTGCGCACCGTGCCCTGGGTGGTCCGGAGCCCGCAGACGGCACCGCCGGCGACGTCGATTGCGGTGACCTCACAGTGCTGGATGATGTCGACACCGAGGGCGTCCGCCGCCCGCGCGTAGCCCCAGGCGACGGCATCGTGGCGGGAGATCGCCCCGCGTTTCTGCATGAAGGCGCCGTAGACCGGGTAGCGCGCCCGGCGGCTCATGTTGAGCAGCGGCACCCGCGCGGCGACCTGGTCCCGGGTGAGCAGCTCGGCATCCACCGGCTGCAGCTGCATGGCCGTGACCCAGCGGCGATAGGTCTCGAGCTCGTGGCGGCTGGCCGCGAGGCCGATGATGCCCTGCTGGCTGAGCATGATGTTGAAGTTGAGCTCGCGGCCGAGGCCCTCGTAGAGGCGAAGCGAATGATCGAAAAAGCGGGTGCTCTCCGGGTAGAAATAGTTCGAGCGGCTCACGGCGGTATTGCGCCCCGTATTGCCGCCGCCGAGCCAGCCCTTCTCCAGGACGGCGATGTTGCGCATGCCGTGCTGCTTCGCGAGGTAGTAGGCCGTCGCCAGGCCATGCCCGCCGCCACCGACGATCACCGCATCGTAGCTGCCCTTCAGCGCCGGGTTGCGCCAGGCCTCGGGCCAGTCCCGGTGGCCGTTGAGGGCGCCGCGGAGCAATGACAATGCCGAGTAGCGTTTCATCAGAGAATGACCGTGCGCTGCCCGTTCAGGATGACCCGCTGCTCGCAGTGCAGCCGCACCGCCTGCGCGAGGGCCGTGGCCTCGATATCGTGGCCGTAGTGCACCATCTGCTGGACCGATACCTGGTGGTCGATGGGCCGCACCTCCTGCGCGATGATCGGGCCCTCGTCGAGGTCCGACGTGACATAGTGGGCGGTCGCGCCGATCACCTTCACCCCGCGCTCATAGGCCTGGTGGTAGGGCCGCGCGCCCTTGAAGCCCGGGAGGAAGGAATGATGGATGTTGATCGCCCTGCCCTCGACGCGGCGGCAGAGGTCATCTGAAAGTATCTGCATGTACCGCGCGAGGACCAGGAGATCGACCCGCTCCGTCTCCATGAGCGCGTACAGCGCGGCCTCCTGCTCGGGCTTGTTGTCCGCCGTGACCGGCAGGTGATGGTAGGGCAGGCCGTGAAACTCGGCCAGCCGGCGGCAGTCCTCGTGGTTGCTGACCACGGCGACGATCTCCGCCGGAAGGGCACCGGCCTGCCACTTGGTGAGCAGCGCGCTCAGGCAGTGGTCGTAGCGCGATACCGCCACCAGCACCCGCGGCCGCTCGCCTACCGGACGCAGCGTATAGTCCATGGCCATGTCCGCCGCCAGCGTCTCCAGGCGGCCGGCCAGCTCGGCATAGGGCACGGTCATGGCCCGGTCGTCGAACACGCAGCGCAGGAAGAACATCTCCGTGACCGGGTCGCTGTAGTTGGAGACCTCGGTGATGTAGGCGCCACACTCGTACATGAGGCCGGAGTAGCGGGCCACGACGCCCAGCCGGTCCGGGCAGCGGAAGGACAGGACATAGGCCTGGGTCGGGCTTTCCGGGGCAGCGTCGGCCATTGGGGCAAGGTTCCGAATGGGGGGCCGACATGATCGCCAACGCCACCCCTCAGTTCAATAGCCACCGGGGGGATGACAGCGATAGATGACAACGTTGCACCCCCGGGCACGAGCGGTAACTATTGGACCTTGCGAAGCACGGCAACGGCGGACCCGGCGCAGGGCGGTCCGACCCTGGCCGGCGACCAGACTCCAGTGACAGCTACAAGGAAACCCGCATGTCCCAGGTAGACACCCGCGTCGACGGCCACATTCTCCATATCCACCTCACCCGCCCGGAGAAGTACAACGCCCTGAGCCTCGGGATGTACCACGCGCTGGCCGAGGCCTACTACCGGCTGGACCACGACCCGGACCTGCGCGTCGCGGTACTCTCGGCGGAAGGCAGGCACTTTACCGCCGGCGTGGAGCTGGACCAGTGGGCCGAGGTTTTCTCCTCCGGCGAGGGCTTCCCGGTGCGCGAGGGCGAAGTGGACCCCCTGGGCACCGCGGGGGACCTGCATCGCAAGCCCGTGGTGATCGCCGTGCAGGGCTACTGCTTCACCTGGGGTGTGGAGGCGCTGCTGAACACGGAGATCCGTGTCGCCGCCAACGATACCCAGTTCCAGATGCTGGAGGTGCAGCGGGGCCTCTACCCCTGCGGCGGCGCGACCCTGCGCCTGCCCCGGGAGATCGGCTGGGGCAACGCCCAGCGCGTGCTGCTCACCGGTGACCGCTGGAGCGCGGAAGACGCGCTGCGCTGGGGCATGGTGCAGGAGCTCACCGAGCCCGGCGCACAGATCGACCGGGCCCTGGCACTCGCCCGCAGCGTCGCCGACGCCGCGCCGCTCGCGGTGCAGGCCTGCCTGCGGGCCACGCGCTTCAGCCAGGAGAACGACCGCGAGAGCTCCGTCGCCCAGTTCCTTCGCGACCTCGTACCGGTCATGGCCAGCGAGGACGCGGCCGAGGGTGTGCAGTCCTTCATCGAGCGGCGAAAGGCGGTGTTCAAGGGCCGCTGATCGGGACCCGGCTACTGACTGATGGACACTACCCCGCTTTCCCTGGACGATA
This sequence comes from uncultured Alteromonadaceae bacterium, assembly GCA_964438205.1. Classification (GTDB taxonomy): domain Bacteria; phylum Pseudomonadota; class Gammaproteobacteria; order Pseudomonadales; family Halieaceae; genus Pseudohaliea. Next base: position 18,862 of record CAYTJQ010000029.1, on the reverse strand, counting down.
TTCACGACCTTGCCTTCTCGGTGCTGGCGGCCAATGGTTGCGACGCAGCCAATGCCGACACCGTGGCGCGCACCGTCACCGCCGCGGAGCGCGATGGCGCTAGCTCCCACGGCCTCTTCCGACTGCCCGGCTACGTCGCCTCCCTGCGCAACGGCCGCGTGCGCGGCGATGCGGATCCCACCGTCACGATGGTCACCCCGGCGTTCCTGCGCGTGGATGGCGACGGCGGCTTCGCGCCGCTGGCCCTCGAACGCGGCCTGCCGGCCCTCGCCGACGCCGCCCGGGAACTCGGCGTGGCGGCCCTGGCCATCAACGACTGTTACCACTTCGCGGCCCTCTGGCCGGAGACGGAGGCGCTCGCCGACAATGCCCTGGCCGGCATCGCCTGCGTCAACTACGCGGCGGTGGTGGCGCCCCACGGCGGCAGCGAAGCGCTCTTCGGCACCAACCCCCTCGCCTTCGCCTGGTCGCGTCCCGGCGGCGACCCGGTGGTGGCCGACATGGCCACGGCGGCCATGGCCCAGGGGGAAATCCAGCTCGCAGCGCAGGCCGGGCAGCCCGTGCCCGAGGGCACCGGCGTGGACGCGGACGGCGCGCCTACCACGGACCCGGCCGCCATCCTCGCCGGTACGCAGCTCCCCTTCGGCGGGCACAAGGGCTCGGCCATCGCCCTGCTGGTGGAACTGCTTGCCGCCGCAGCGACCGGGGACGCCTTCAGCTACGAGGTCGCCGGGGACTCGGCCGACGGTGGACCGACCCGGGGCGGCGAGTTCATCCTTGCCCTCGATCCGGGGATCCTCGCCGGTGCCGATGCGAGCGAGCGCAGCGAGGCCTTCTTCCGCCGCTTCGAGGCGATCCCCGGCGCGCGGCTGCCCGGCGCGCGGCGCCACGGCCTGCGCCGGGACCCCGGCCCGCGCGCGGTCGACAGTGCGCTGCTGGCGCGCATCCGCGCCCTGGCCGATCCCCAGGGACTCTAGCCTAGCGCGACCCCCGCGGCAGGTTCGCCGCCAGGAAACGCGCGAGGTTGCCGCCCATGACCTTGCGGATCGTGGCCTCGTCCAGGCCCTCGCGCAGCATCGTGTCGGTCAGCACCGCGAGCTCGGCGGTGTCGAAGGGCACCGTGGTCGCACCGTCGTAGTCGGAACCCAGCGCGACGTGGTCCGCGCCGACGAGGTCGATGCCGTAGCGGATGGCGGCCACGATCCCCGCCGGCGACACGTCGCAGACCGCCGCATCCCAGTAACCCACGCCGATGAGCCCGCCCCGGCGGGCGATAGCCTGCATCAGGCCGTCGTCGATATTGCGCGGCGTGTCGCAGGCGCCGCGGAAGCCCGTATGGCTCACCACCACCGGCCGCGACGTCAGCGCGAGCACGTCGCGCACGCTCTCCGGGGACGAGTGCGCCAGGTCGATGATCATGCCCCGCTCCTCGAGCCGCTCCACGACCCGGCGGCCGAAGTCCGTGAGCCCGTGGCTGCCGGTGCCGTGGAGCGAGCCGCCGAGGGCATTGTCGAAGAAATGGTGCAGGCCGACCATGCGGTAGCCCGCGTCGTAGAGCCGGTCGACGTTGGCGAGCTCGCCGTCCAGGGCGTGGGCGCCCTCGATGCCGAGCACGGCACCCACGGTCTTCGCCCCCGCCGCGCGCGCGGCGAGCAGGCGAGGCACATCGCCGCGGTGACGCAGGAGCAGCAGGCTCTCCGGCTCGGCCTCGGCAAAGCGGCGCAGCTTGTCGGCCTGGTAGAGGGCGCGCTCGGCGAGGCTGTCCCAGGTAGCCGACGGCCAGCGCTGGGCCAGTGCGAGGAGCGTGATGTTGTCGCGGGCGTCGCTGGCGTTCTCCTCGTAGTTCATGCCCGCGGGCGTCTTCGTCACCGCGGTGAACACCTGGAGGGCGACATTGCCCTCGCGCAGCCGCGGCAGGTCCACGTGGCCGCGGTCGGCGCGCTGCAGGAGATCCCGCCGCCAGAGCAGGCTGTCGGCGTGCAGGTCGCCGACGACGAGGTCCGCGTGCAGGGCGGCTGCCTCGGGCGATACCGCTGCCCGCTCGTGGGGCAGAACCCGGTTCATGCGCTCCTCGGCCATGCGCGGCGCCAGGGCGAAGAACAGGCCGACGGCAACGACGAGGAGAACGAGCAGGACGCGGGATGCTTTCATCGAGGATTACCCGGATATGGAGTGATCGTTTGCGCAGCCGGCGGCACGGGGCCGCGCCGCTTACAGGTGCAGGGTGAATTCATCGGCGTCGAGGTGTCCGGGGAAGCGCCCCCGGTAGGCCTCGAGCGCGGCGCCCTCGAAGGTCACCGTCTCGCAGCCGGGGCGGTCGCGCAGGTCGGCCAGGTAGTCGCCGCGCGCATCGATGGCGACGCTGTCACCGGCGTAGTCCAGGCCGTTCGCGTCGCTGCCGATGCGGTTGACCCCGACCACGCAGGCGAGGTTCTCGATGGCCCGGGCCGGCAGCAGCGCGCGCCAGTGGGCAGCGCGCACCGCCGGCCAGTTGGCCACGTAGAGGAGGAGGTCGTAATCACCGCGGTTGCGGCTGAAGACCGGGAAGCGCAGGTCGTAGCAGACCTCGAGCTTGATGCGCCAGCCGCGCCAGTCGACGATGACCCGCTCCGCGCCCGGCGCGTAGCGTTTGTGTTCCCCGCCCATGCGGAACAGGTGGCGCTTGTCGTAGTGGACGACGCCCTCCGGCGTGGCGAAGAGCATGCGGTTGTAGACCGCGTCGCCCACGCGCACGGCGATGCTGCCGGTGAGCGCGCAGTCGCGCAGCCGCGCCAGTTCGAGCAGCCACTGCTCCGTGGGACCGCCGGGCTCCTCGGCATTGCCCACCGCGTTCATGGAAAAACCGGTGGTGAACATCTCCGGCAGGACGATGAGGTCGCTGTCGTCGGGAACCGTTTCGAGCAGTTCGCCGAACTGGCGCCGGTTGTCCGCCGGCGCCTCCCAGGCGAGTTCGCACTGCACCAGGGTGACGGTCAGATCGCGCATAGTCGTCTCGCAGCCTCCTCCAGCACATCGTCGGACTTGGCGAAGCAGAAGCGCAGCAGCGTCTGCCCCGCCGGCGGCGCCTGCTGGAACACGGACACGGGCACCGAGGCCACCCCGTGCTCCCGCGTCCAGCGCTCGCAGAGCACGGTGTCAGGCTCGTCGCTCACCGCGCCGTAGTCAAGGAGCTGGAAGTAGGCCCCGGCCGCGGGCCGGAAGCGAAAGCGCGAGTCGGCCAGCAGGCCGAGGAAACGGTCCCGGCGCGCCTGGTAGGCCGCCGCCAGCGTGCCCGGGTAGGCCGGGTGCGCCTCGAGAAACGCGGCGATGGCATGCTGCACGGGCGTGACGGCGACGAACGCGACGAACTGGTGCACCTTGCGCAGTTCCGCCGTGAGCGCCGGCGGCGCCACGCAGTAGCCGGTCTTCCAGCCGGTGACGCTGAAGGTCTTGCCGAAGGAGTAGTGCGCGAAGCTCCGCTCGCGCAGCCCCGGATGCTGCAGCACGCTGTGGTGGGCCGCCCCGTCGAAGACGAGGTGCTCGTAGACCTCGTCGCTGCAGACGAGAAAACCGTGCCGCTCGGCGAGTCCGGCCAGCGTATCCAGGTCCTCCCGGCTCACGGTGCTGCCGCAGGGGTTGTGCGGGGTGTTGAGCATCAGCAGGCGCGTGCGCGGCGTGATCGCCGCCGCGACGCGCTCCCAGTCGATGGCGAAGTCCCCCGGTGTTAGCGGCACGTGCACCGTGCGACCGCCGGCGAGGGTCACGGCGGGCTCGTAGCTGTCGTAGACCGGGTCGAGCACGATCACCTCGTCGCCCGGGCGCACCACGGCGGTGATGGCGCAGTACAGTCCTTCCGTGGCGCCGGGCACGACCGTGAGCTCCTGCTCCGGGTCCACCGTGACGCCGCGGTAGCGTTGCAGCTGATCAGCGAGGAGTTCACGCAGCCGCGGCAGCCCCGCAAGCGGCGGGTACTGGTTGTGACCCGCCCGGGCCGCCTCGCCGAGGGCGTCCACCAGCGCCGCCGGCGGATCGAAGTCCGGGAAGCCCTGGGACAGGTTGATGGCGCCGCACTCCTGCGCCAGCGCGGTCATGGTGCTGAAGATCGTGGTGCCCACCCCCGGCAGCTTGCTGTCGATACGCTCCGTTCCTGCCATGGTTCCCCCGCCCTGCGACTGGCCCGGCAGTATACAAGTCCGCGGCAGCTGCGCCCCATACCGCCGCCGGCCGCCAGCGCAGCTACAGGCCGGCGAAGCGCCCGGCAACGCCGGTCCGCGAGCGACGCTGGCTCAGCCCTGGAAAACGGCGTCGCGCTCCGCGTCCGCCGCTGCCATCGCCGGGTAGAGCTCGTCGAAGGTGGCGAAGATAGCATCCAGCGGCAGGTCGTCGAAGCTGCCGCGCTCGCGCACGTACTCCATGTGCCGGCGACCCTGCTGGTCGTAGGGGTGCATGAGCGCGCCGGCCTCCGGGTCGAAGGCCAGCGCGCGCACACCGAAACGCTCACAGAGCTCGATGTTGAAGGCCGTGGACAGCTTGACCCAGCGCTCGCCGAGCCAGAGCTCGGCGTAGCCGTGCCAGGCAAACAGGTCCGTGCCCATACGCTCGCTCAGCTTGTCGCTGCTCAGGTGATTGCGCACGTCGGCAAAGCCGAGGCGCGCCGGAATGCCCTGCGCGCGGGCGCAGGCGGCGAGGAGCACGGACTTCGGCACGCACCAGTTGGCATCGCAGGCCGCCACGGCGCTGGCGCGGTAGGCCGAGGGGTCGCGGGAGACCCGGTAGGGGTCGTAGCGGATGCCGTCGCGCACGGCATAGAACAGGCGCTCGGCGATGGCGACCGGGTCGCGCGATGTGCCGGCGACGGCCCGCGACGCCCAGGCCTTGACGGCGTCACTGTCGCTGTCGATGAACCAGCTGGGTTCGAGGGTCTCGCGACCGGGGGCCATGGCAGTCTCCATCGGGGGCTCCCGGCAAGGGTACCGCGCGGCGGCCAGGGTCGCGATACGCGCTTCCCCGGGCTCGCGCTTAGCTTTGGTCCGAGGGCGCGTCCGGCTGCCGGTCCGGGTGGGCGCGGGCAAAGGCATCGAGGTCCACGCAGCGCGCGTCGATGGCCACCAGCCGCGGGAATGGCGCCAGGTCCACCGCAAAGCGCCGGGCGTTGTAGAGCTGTGGCACCAGGAATGCTTCGGCCATGCCGGGCGTTGCACCGCCGATAAACCCGTCCGCGGGCGCCGCGGCCTCGAGGCTCTCAAAGCCGCGCGTGACCCAGTGGGCGTACCAGCGGCTGACCGCGATCTCATCCTGGCCCAGGGTCTCGCGCAGGTAGCCGAGGACCCCGAGGTTGTTCAGCGGCTGGATCTCGCAGGCGATGTGCTGGCAGAGACCGCGGACCCGGGCGCGCGCGAGCGCATCCGCGGGGTACAGCGGCGGCTCCGGGTACTGCTCCTCCAGCCACTCGAGGATCGCCGTGGACTGCACCAGCTGCGCATCACCGGTATCCAGCGCGGGCACCAGGCCCTGCGGGTTGAGCGCACGATAGGCCTCACCGCGCTGCTCCCCGGCCACGAGATTCACCGGCACCGTCTCGTAGGCCAGGCCCTTCAGGTTGAGGGCGATGCGCAGCCGGTAGGACGAGGACGAGCGGAAATAGGCGTAAAGCTTCATGGGCAGCAGCTAGCGCGGCGGCAGGTAGCGCTCGACGCGCTGGTCGATGCTGCCGAACACCGTGTTGCCATCCCCGTCGAGCATGAAGATCTCGATGCGGTCGCCGAACTGCATGAACGGCGTTTTCGGCTCGCCCTCGGCAATGGTCTCCAGGCAGCGCACCTCGGCCAGGCAGCAGGAACCGTCCTTGCTGCCGACGTTGGAGACCGTACCCGAGCCGATCACCGTACCGGCGACCAGGGAGCGGCTCTTCGCGCAGTGCGCGATCAGCGTCGCGAAATCGAAGGTCATGTCGACCCCGGCGTTCGGCGCCCCCACCTGCCGGCCGTTGAGCACGGCGTGCAGCGGCAGGTGCAGCCTGCGCCCGTCCCAGGCACTGCCCAGCTCTTCCGGTGTCGCCAGCACCGGGGTAAAGCTCGTCCAGGGCTTGGACTGGTAAAAGCCGAACTGCTTGGCGAGTTCCCCGGGGATCAGGTTGCGCAGGGAGACGTCGTTGACCAGGCCGATGAGCTTGATATGGCTCACCGCCTGCTCTGCCGTCACGCCCGCCGGGACGTCGTCGGTCACCACCACTACCTCGGCCTCGAAGTCGATGCCCCAGGCCTCGTCTTCCACGGGGATCGGGTCGCGGGGGCCGATGAAGGCGTCGGAAGCCCCCATGTAGACCAGCGGGTCCTCCCAGAAAGACTGCGGCAGTTCCGCGCCCCGCGCCTTGCGCACCAGCTCCACGTGGGTCACGTAGGCACTGCCATCGGCCCAGTGGTAGGCGCGCGGCAGCGGCGCGTCGCAGGCCGCGGGGTCGAAGTCGCGGCTGGCGACCAGCCCGGCCTCCAGCGCCGCGGCGCGGTCCGCCAGCGCCGGCTCGAGGCGGGCCCAGTCGTCCAGGGCCGCCTGCAGCGTGGGGGCGATGTCGACCGCGTCGCAGTAGCGGCCGAGGTCCCGGGAAACGAGGACCAGCCGGCCGTCGCGGCCGTGCTTCAGGGAGGCGAGTTTCATGAGCTGACTCCATCATCGGTGGTGGCGCCGGTGGTCGGGCGGACGGACGGCAGTGCGTCGCCGCCGCGCCAGGAATGCACGTAGTCGGGATTCTCCACGGCCAGCGCCGCGTCGAAGGCGGTGAGCGCACGGCGCGTGTCGATCATCACCGCTACCTCGTCGGTGGCCGTGGCCGGCTCGGCCAGGGACTTCGCGAGCGCCTTCGGGTGCGGCCCGTGGGCGAAGCCGCAGGGATGGAAGGTGACCATGCCCTCCTCGATGTTGTCGCGGCTAAAGAAGTTGCCGCGGTGGTAGAACAGGACCTCATCGTAGTCGTCGTTGTTGTGGTAGAAGGGCACCTTCAGCGCGCCCGGGTCCGATTCGATCGGCCGCGGGCAGAAGGTACAGACCACGAAGCCGCCGCCCACGAAGGTCGTGTGCGCCGAGGGCGGCAGGTGGTAGCGGTGGCTCATGAGCGGGCGGATATCCCGCCAGTTCAGGCGCCAGACCGTGTTCGTGCCGTGCCAGCCGACGGCATCGAGCGGGTTGAAGGGGAAGGTGACCCGGCTCAGTTGCTCGTGGCGCTTGATGTGCACGACCCAGCGCTCCTCATCCTGCTGCGCCAGGAAGGCCTCGTCGATGTGCGGGTGCTCGAGCACCGCCGGGTCGAAGACCGCGTGCGGCCCGACCATGCCCCGGTCGGGCAGCCGGTAGGCGCCGTCCCGGTTCTCGATCACCAGCAGCTGCAGCGGGCTGTCCACCGTGAGCCGCCACTGCGTACCGCGGGGGATGAGCGCGTAGTCACCGTCGCGCAGGGGCAGGTGGCCGTAGTCGCAGAACAGGGCCCCGGCACCCCGGTGCACGAAGAGCAAATCGTCGCCATCGCTGTTGCGCACGAGGTGATCCATGCTCGCGTCGAGGCGCCAGAAGCGCAGGCTGACGTCACCGTTGCCGAGGAACGGCGCCACCGCGAAGGGCGATGGCGCCCCCGCATCGAGACGGTTGAGGTCGAAGGCATAGGGACGCAGCGGGCCTTCCCAGTCGACCCAGCCCGTGGGCGGGTGCCGGTGGTGCAGGTGGCTCGCGGGACCAAAGAACCCCTCGCGGCCCAGCTCGCGCTCGTAGGTGCCCTCGGGCAGGTCGCAATGGGCCTGGCGGGAGTGCACACCCTCGCGGATCGGCACCGGTATCCATTGGCTGCTCATGGCGCGGCTCCTCGTTCCTGGCCTCGGGATCTACCTCGTTCAGTCTAGGCCACATAGTTTCATTTGCAACTTTTATCGTTGCATATGCAACGGCCTGGCGGCTCCGTATACTGCCGGCAGGAGGACACGCCGTGGCCCACGCCCTGCAGCTCAGACAGTTCCTGCCCTACCGGCTCAACGATCTCGCCGAGCGGGTATCCCGGGGGCTCGCGCAAAGCTACAGCCGCGACTTCGACCTCACGGTCGCGGAGTGGCGCGTCCTCGCCACACTCGCCGAGCACGGCGCCGGGCAGGCGCGGCAGCTGGCCGGCTGGACCAACCTCGACAAGGTGCGCGTTTCCCGCGCCGTAAGCCGCCTGGCGGCGCGCGGGCTGATTCGCCGGCGGCGCAACGCGGAGGACCAGCGCACCGCCGACCTCTCCCTGACCCGCGCCGGCGACGAACTGGTGGCGGCCATCGCCCCGCG
>CAYTJQ010000029.1:0-10479 GCA_964438205.1 uncultured Alteromonadaceae bacterium | reverse complement strand
CCGGAGCTGCTGCGGGACCTGTTCGCGCGCATGGGGTTCCCGGCGGTCGCCCACCACCGGACCAAGGACGTGACCCTGCACCGCCAGGGCGACATCAACTTCATCATCAACGCCGAGCCGGACAGCTTTGCCCAGCGCTTCGCCGCGGAGCACGGCCCCTGCGCCTGCGCCATGGCTTTCCGCGTCAAGGATGCGCGCGCCGCCCTGGCACGTGCACGGGAACTGGGGGCGACGATCATCAATGAGCCGGTCGGCCCCATGGAGCTCAACATCCCGGCCATCGAGGGCATCGGCGGCAGCCGCCTCTACCTCGTCGACCGCTACGGTGACCGGACCATCTACGACGTCGATTTCGCGCCCCTGCCCCAGGCGGAGACGCCGGCGCAGAGCGGCACCGGCCTGACCTACATCGACCATCTCACCCACAACGTGCACCGCGGCAACATGGACAAGTGGGCCGGCTTCTACGAGACGCTGTTCAACTTCCGCGAGATCCGCTTCTTCGACATCGAGGGCAAAAAGACGGGCCTCAAGAGCCGGGCGCTCACCAGCCCCTGCGGCAAGATCCGCATCCCGATCAACGAATCCTCCGACGACAAGTCGCAGATCGCCGAGTACCTCTCCGAGTACAACGGCGAGGGCATCCAGCACATCGCCCTCGGCACGGACGACATCTTCCGCACCGTCGACCAGCTCCGGGCCCGCGGCCTGACGCTGCAGGACACACCGGAGACCTACTACGAGCTCATCGACGAGCGCCTGCCCGGCCACGGTGAAGACGTCGAGGCGCTGCGCGAGCGACGCATCCTCATCGACGGCGGCGAGGACCAGGGCGGCGGCTTCCTGCTGCAGATCTTCTCCGCCAACGTGATCGGGCCGATCTTCTTCGAGTTCATCCAGCGCAAGGGTAACGACGGCTTCGGCGAGGGCAATTTCCAGGCGCTGTTCGAGTCCATCGAGCTGGACCAGGAGCGGCGCGGAGTAATCTGAGGCAGCACGGCGATACACCGCGGACCGGGAGAGGCAGCCCATGACCACCGACGCAGCCACCAGCCAGGAAGCCATCATCGCCAGCCTGCCGTCGCACCTGCAGCCCTTCGTGCAGCGGCAGGACTACGCGCAGCAGTACACGCCCCGGGACCAGGCCGTCTGGCGCTTTCTCCTCCGCCGTCTCACCCGGCAGCTGGCGGACAGCGCCCACCCGGTGTACCTCGAGGGCCTCGAGCGCACGGGCATCGCACTTGACCACATTCCGTCCATCGACGAGATGAACGCCTGCCTGGCCCGCCTCGGCTGGCGCGCCGTGGTCGTCGACGGCTTCATCCCGCCGGCGATCTTCATGGAGTTCCAGGCGCTGAAGGTGCTGGTGATCGCCCTCGACATGCGCAGCGTGGAGCACACGCTGTACACGCCGGCGCCGGATATCGTGCACGAGTCCGCCGGCCATGCGCCCTTCATCGTCGACGTGGACTACGCGGAGTTCCTGCAGCGCTTCGGCGAGGTGGGCATGCGGGCGATTTCCACCAAGCACGACTTCGACCTCTACGAGGCCATCCGCCGCCTGTCCATCCTCAAGGAATCCCCGGACAGCACCGCAGCCGAGATCGACGAGGCCGCGGCGGAGCTCGAGCGGCTGGCGGCCGCGGACGTGGCGCCGTCGGAGGCCGCGCTCCTCGCCCGGCTGCACTGGTGGACCGTCGAATACGGCCTCGTCGGCGAGCTCGACGACTACCGCATCTTCGGTGCCGGCCTTCTCTCCTCCCTCGGCGAGAGCCGGCACTGCCTCGACGACGCGCAGGTGAAGAAGCTGCCGCTCACCGTCGACGCCGTTGCCTACCCCTACGACATCACCGCCGAGCAGCCGCAACTCTTCGTCACCCGCAGCTGCAGGCACCTGAGCCAGGTGCTCGAGGAGTTCGCGGCGGGCATGGCCTTCCGCCGCGGCGGTGCCGAGTCCCTGCGCAAGGCCATCGCTGCCGAGTCCGTCTGCACCGCGGAGCTGGCTTCGGGGGTGCAGGTGAGCGGCCAGTTCGTGGAGGCCCTGACCGACGCCGTGGGCAACGCCATCTACTACCGCACCGACGGCCCCACGCAGCTGGCCTTCCGCGGCCGGGAACTCTATGGCCACGGCACCGACAGCCACGCCGCCGGCTTCGGCTCGCCGGTGGGCCTGCTCAAGGACTTCAGCCGCTGCCTGTCCGACTACACCGTGGATGAACTCAAGGCCCACGCCATCGTCGAGGGCGAAATCGTCACGCTCGAATACCTGTCCGGCATCACCGTGAGCGGCCGGCTCCGCGGCATCGTCCGCCAGGAGCACCGCAACCTCCTGCTCAGCTTCGAGGACTGCACGGTGACCGCCCTCGACGGCCGGGTGCTCTTCGACCCGGCCTGGGGCACCTTCGATCTCGCCGTGGGGGCGGCGGTCACCTCGGTCTTCGGCGGCACCGCCGACCGGGACCGCTACCGCCTCTACAAACCCCTGCCGGCATCGCAGACGCAGCGGCCCGCCGTGGACGAGGCCCTGATGGACCTCTATCGCAAGATCGACGAACTGCCGCCGGGCGCCGTCGACCCGGCCGCCGCCGCGGCCATCGAGGCCGGCCTGGACCTCTACCCGGGCGAATGGCTGCTGCGCGTGGAACTGCTGCGCCGCAGCGAGGACTGCGAGCTGCCGGCGCCCCTGGCAGAGCGGGCAAGGGCGGAGCTCGGCGCACTGGGGGAAGACCCGGCGCTGGCCGAGGTCGTCGAGGTCGCCCTCGCCGCCTGAGCAAGTCACGAGGAGCGTAAACGGGGTAGAATCGCGGCATGCGCCTGCTGCATGCCCTGCCCAACCTGCTCACCGGTAGCCGGCTCCTGCTGGCCCTGCCGCTCGCCCTCGCCATTCTCGACGGGCACTTCACCACCGCCCTGCTCATCGCGGCCATCGCCGGCCTGACCGACGCCCTCGACGGCCTTCTTGCCCGGCGCCTGGATGCGCGCTCGCGCCTCGGTGCCGCGCTGGATCCGCTGGCGGACAAGACGCTGATTTTCGCCGTGTTCGCCAGCCTCGCAGCCGTCGGCATGATGCCGGCCTGGGTTGCGGCAGTAGTCATCGGCCGCGACGTGGTCATCGTGTCCGGGGCGCTGGCCTACCGGCTGCTCATCGGGGACCTCGAGTTCTCGCCGACGGTCCTGTCCAAGGCCAACATGGCCGTCCAGGTACTGTTCCTGGTCACGGTCCTCGGCAACGCGGTCGGTGGCTGGCTGCCGGCGCCTGCCCTGGTCGCCTTCACTACCGTGGTCCTCGTGGTGGCCATCGCCAGCGGCGTGCAGTACGTGGTGCTCTGGTCGAGCAAGGCCATCGCGGCCCGGCAAGAGGCCTGATGCCGTGGCCCGGGAAACGTCGATCAACATCCTGACCTACAACATCCACAAGGGCTACTGCAGCGGCAACCGCCGTTTCGTGCTCGACGCCATCCGCGAGCGCATCACGGAAACCGGCGCGGACATCGTCTTCCTGCAGGAGGTGCACGGGCGGGCGGAGAAGAGCGAGGCGCGCCGGCGGCGCTTCTCCTACCCGGACCAGCCCCACTTCGAGTACCTCGCCGAGCAGGTCTGGCCCCACTACGCCTACGCCCGCAACGCCATCTACCGCAAGGGGGACCACGGCAACGCGATCCTCAGCAACTACCCGATCCTGGACTGGGAGAACATCGACGTCTCCATCTTTCCCCGCTCCAGCCGCAGCATCCTCCACGGTGTGATCCACCTGCCGCAGGTGGATGTCCGCCTGCACACGCTGTGCGTGCACCTGGGCCTGCTGGAGCAGGAGCGCAAGGAACAGCTGCAGGCGCTGGCCCAGCGCATCGAGGACCACGTGCCCCACGACGAGCCGATGATCCTCGCCGGCGATTTCAACGACTGGCGGCGCCGCGCCGAGCGTCACCTGCAGCTCAGCCTCGAGATGGAGGAGCTGTTCGTTGCCCTGCAGGGTCGCCACGCCCGCACCTTCCCGGTCTGGGCGCCGCTGTTCCCGGTGGACCGGATCTACTTCCGCGGCCTCACCCCCATCGCCTGCGAGCGCCTCGGCGAGGGGCACTGGCGGGACCTCTCGGACCATGCCGCCCTGCTCGGGCGCTTCAGCATCGCCCATGGTGTTTGAAGGCCTGCTACCCCGCCCGCACGCGTCCGGGACATGGTAGGCTCTCGCGGGTCGGGCGAGCGCCCGGCTTCCAGGGCGGCACACCACGGGAGGACCTATCGCTGAACCCCCACCACTGTTCGTCTGCGGCTGCGCCCGCAGCGGCACCACGGCGCTGGCCCAGCTCGTGGGCAGCGATCGCCGGGTGCTCCTCGGAATCGAGCGCTATGGGAAGCTCGCCCGCGACGGCTTTGCCATCGGTCCGGAGCACCTGTCGCCGGCGCGCTTCGCGCGGATAGAAGACGGCGATACCTTCTACGACAGCTTCGACGGCCGGCATTACTGGGACGCGCATTTCGCCGACAAGCTCGCCGGCCGCCTGGAGCTGGCCTACGTCGGCGACAAGAAGCCGATCCTCTACCGCTTCTGGCAGGAGTTATTCCAGCGCTTCCCCGACGCCCGCCTGCTGTTCATCTACCGTGACCCGCTCGCCGTGGCCCGCTCCTGGGAGCGCCGTGCCCGGGTCCCCGGCGGCAACTGGCCGCGGGCGCGCGACGCCGGCGCGGCGATCGACGAATGGAACCGATCCTGCGCCTGCATCCGGGAAGCGGTGGCCGGCCGCCATCGCGTTGGCATCCTGTCCTACGAGGGACTCTTCAGCCCCGGGTGGATAGAAGATCTTCTCGCCTGGCTTGAGCTGGCACCCTCCGTGGAGGTGGTCGCCGCGGGCGAGCGCCTCGGATCCGCGCACCGGCGGGCGCTCGAGAAGCGGGGCGACCCCGAACCGCTCGCCCTGGACGACGCGGCCCTCGAGGCGCGCGTGGACCGGGACAGCTGGCAGTGGCTGGAGCGCCAGCGCCTGGCCTGAGCCGGTCATCGCAAAGCCGCGTTACTCCTCCTCGAGGTTGAACAGCTGCGTGTTGCCCCCCTTGGCCACCACGTTGTCGGTGCGGGTCTTCTCCGTGGCGAAGCGCGGCAGGTAGTGAGGGCCGCCGGCCTTGGGGCCGGTGCCCGACAGGCCCTGGCCGCCGAAGGGGTTCACGCCGACGATGGCGCCGACCATGTTGCGGTTGATGTAGGTGTTGCCGACGCGCGTGGCCTGGAACACCTCCCGCGCGAAGCCGTCGATGCGGCTGTGCACGCCCAGGGTGAGGCCGTAGCCGCTGGCGTTGATGGCCTCGTAGACCTGCGGCAGCTCTTCCACCCGGTAGCGGATCACGTGCAGGATCGGCCCGAAGACCTCGCGCTCGAGCTGGTCGAGACGGTCGATCTCGTAGACCCGCGGCGGGAAGAAATAGCCGCCCCGGCCGTCAGCCGGGGGCTCACAGGCAGCGACCAGGCGCCCCTCACGGTCCATGCGCTCCGCGTGGCGCTCCAGGTTCTGCCGGGCGGCGAGGTCGATCACCGGGCCGATGTCCGTGGCGAACAGCGCCGGGTCGCCCAGGCGCAGCTCGGCCATGGCACCGGCGAGCATGGCGAGCACGTTGTCGGCGATGTCCGCCTGCAGGTACATGACCCGCAGCGCGCTGCAGCGCTGCCCCGCGCTCTGGAAGGCGGAGATGATCACGTCGTCCACGACCTGCTCCGGCAGCGCCGTGGCGTCGACGAGCATGCAGTTGAGGCCGCCGGTCTCGGCGATGAGCGGCACGATAGGGCCGTCGCGCTCGGCCAGGCTCTGCTGGATGCGCCGGGCCGTGTCGGTGCCGCCGGTGAACGCCACACCGCGGACCCGGGGATCGGCGACGAGCTGCGCCCCCACCGCGCCGTCACCGGGCAGGAGGTTAAGCACCTCGCCGGGCACGCCGGCGGCGTGGGCCAGGCGGACCACCTGCGCGGCTACCAGCGGCGTCTGCTCCGCGGGCTTGGCCACGACCGTGTTGCCGGCCACCAGCGCCGCCACGACCTGCCCGGTGAAAATCGCCACCGGGAAGTTCCAGGGGCTGATGCAGGCGAATACCCCGCGGCCGTGCAAAGACAGCTCGTTCACTTCGCCGGTGGGGCCCGGCAGCCGCTTGACGGCAAAGCCGGCACGGGCCTGCTGGGCGTAGTAGCGGCAGAAGTCCACGGCTTCGCGCACCTCGGAGAGGCCGTCGTCGATCGTGCGCCCGGCCTCGGCGGCAACCAGGCCCATGAGTTCGCCGCAGTTCGCCTCGAGGGCCTCGGCGAGACGCTCGAGGCAGGCGGCGCGGGCTCCGACACCGAGCGCATCCCAGCCGGGTTGCGCCGCGCTGGCGGCGGCGAGGGCGGCATCCACCGCGCCGGCATCCGCCTCCAGCACGTCGCCCACCAGGACCTCCGGCGCCGCCGGGTTATGCACGGGCCGGCCGGCACCGGGCAGCTCCCGGCCACCGACAATGGGCGCGGACCGATGCGGCTGCGCGACCCCGGCGGCCATGGCGGCCTGCAGCGTGGCCAGTTCCCCGGGGTCGGCCAGGTCGATACCGCGGGCGTTGGCCCAGGGCAGCGCCTCGCTGCTGTAGAGCTGGCGCGGCACGGGAATACGCGTGTGGCGCCAGCCGGGCAGCTGCTGCGCCTCGGCGAGCGGATCCCGGAGCAGTTCCTCCGGCAGCACGCGGGCATCGAGGAAGCGGTTGACGAAGGAGCTGTTGGCGCCGTTCTCCAGCAGCCGCCGCACCAGGTAGGGCAGCAGGTCCCGGTGGTTACCGACCGGCGCATAGACGCGCACCGGCAGCTCCGGATCTTCGTCCTGGAGCTCGTCGTAAAGAAGCTGGCCCATGCCGTGCAGGCGCTGAAACTCGAAGGCCTTGTCGCCGGCGAGCGCGCGCACTACCGCCACGGTGTGCGCGTTGTGGGTGGCGAACTGCGGATAGATCGCCTCCGGGGCATCGAGGAGCCGCGCCGCGCACTGCTCGTAGGCCAGGTCCGAGTGGCACTTGCGGGTGAACACCGGGTAGTCCGCCAGGCCCTGCTCCTGCGCGTGCTTGATCTCGCTGTCCCAGTAGGCGCCCTTGACCAGGCGCACCGGCAGGCGGTGCCCCGTCTCCCGGCCTAGGGCGACGAGCCAGTCCGCCACCGCCAGCGCGCGCTTCTGGTAGCCCTGCAGCACGAAGCCGAGCCCGTCCCAGCCGGCGAGTTCCGGATCCCGGGCCAGCGCCTCGAAGAGCGAGAGAGAGAGGTCGAGGCGGTCGCACTCTTCCGCGTCGATGGACAGGCCGATACCGCCGCTCGCCGCCATCAGGCAGAGCTCGCGGATCCGCGGCAGCAGCTCCTCGACGACCCGGGCCTCCTGGCGGAAAGCGTAGCGCGGATGCAGCGCCGAGAGCTTCACGGAGATACCGTTGGCGGCGATCACCGGGCGCCCGCGGGAACCGGTGCTGATGGTGCGGATGGCGTCGGCGTAGGCACGGAAGTAGCGCTGCGCATCGGCGTCGGTGCGCGCGCCCTCGCCGAGCATGTCGAAGGAGAAGCGGGTGCCGCGCCGGTTCTCGGTCACGCCGCGCTGCAGCGCCTCGCTGATGGTGCGGCCGAGCACGTACTGCCCGCCCATGATGCGCATGGCCTGGAGCACCGCCTGGCGCACCACCGGCTCACCGAGGTTGTTCACCAGCCGGCGCATCCAGGAACCCGTGTCGCTCACCGCCTCCTCGTCGAGGCGGACGATGCGGCCCGTGAGCATGAGCCCCCAGACGGAGGCATTGACGAAGCGCGAGGCCGATTTACCGCGATGCGACCCCCAGTCCCCGGACTGGATCTTCTCGGCGATGAGCCGGTCGGCCGTCTCCTCGTCCGGGACCCGCAGCAGGGCCTCGGCGAGGCACATGAGGGCGATGCCCTCCTTGTTGGACAGGCCGAACTCCTGCAGGAACGCATCGAGCGTACCGGCCTTGCGACGCTGGCCGCGGCAGCGCTGCACCAGGTCGATGGCCGCTGCCCGCGCCGCCTCGCGCTGTTCGCCGGCGAGCGCCGGCGCGGCGACGAAGGCCTCGAGCAGGTCTTCCTCGGGCGCATGGGTCGCGGCGCGGATGGCGTTGCGCAGCGTGTCGAGCGAATCGGTCATGGGGCTGTCCGGTGCAGTAGGCTTCCCGCCATTCTGCACATTTACTGCGATATTTGACGCTTTTTTCGGGTTATAAGCAGGAGAATATCCTGCCTTTGCGTTTAACATGGGATTTTATCGGGACCGCAGCACCGGGAGCCGCCGCCATGGGCAAAGCCCGTCACCTCGACCGGATCGACCGCGCCATCCTGCGCGAACTGCAGCGCGAGGGGCGCCTGAGCAACGTCGCCCTCGCCCGCCGCGTGGGCCTGAGCCCCACGCCCTGCCTCGAGCGCGTGCGCCGCCTCGAGCGGGACGGCTTCATCACCGGTTACGTCGCGCTCGCGGACCCGGCCCTCCTCAACGCGAACACCGTGGCCTTCATCCAGGTACTGCTGACCAACACCAGCACCGAGAACCTGCGCGCCTTCAACCGCGAGATGCGCGCCCTGCCGGAGGTGGAGACCTGCCACATGGTCGCCGGCGGTTTCGACTACCTGATCAAGATCCGCTGCGCCGACATGCAGCACTACCAGCGTTTCCTCGGCGAGAAGCTCGCCGCCATCCCGCTGGTGGCGCAAACGCATACCTACGTCGTGATCGAGGAGGTCAAGTCCGAGACCGCGATTCCGCTGGACAACCTGGCGGGCTGAGCGCGCCGCGAGCGGACAGCGCCGCCGCGACCCGCCGGCGCAGTTCCGGCACCACCTCCTCCTCGAACCAGGGATTGCGGCGCAACCAGCGGTTGTTACGCGGACTGGGGTGCGGCAGGGGCAGCAGACCGGGGCCGAAGCGACGCCAGTCGCGCACGGTGTCGGTGAGATTGCCGCGCGCCGCCGGCAGGTGCCAGCGACGGGCGTACTGGCCGATGACCAGGGTGAGACGGATCCCGGTGAGCCTTGTCAGCAGTGCCTCCCGCCAGGCCTCGGCACACTCGGGACGCGGCGGCAGGTCGCCGCCCGGGCCCGTGCCCGGGTAGCAGAAACCCATGGGCACGGCCGCCACCAGTTGCTCGTTGTAGAAGACGGCGCGATCGATCCCCATCCAGTCCCGCAGCCGGTCGCCGCTCGGGTCATCGAAGGGCAGGCCCGAGGCGTGGACGCGGCGGCCGGGGGCCTGGCCGACGACGAGGATGCGGGCGCTGGCCCCCGCCTGCACCACCGGGCGCGGGCCGAAGGGCAGTGATGCCTCGCAGAGGCGACAGGCGCGCACGCGGGCAAGCAGCTGGTCCAGGGATTCCTCGCTCATGCCCCATCATTGCGCGGCTTCCGGGCGCGCCGCAAGGCGCCCCCCGGGCCCGCCCGCGCCGCTATACTGGGCCCACTGCAAACGGGGAGACACCATGCCACGCGCATCCGCGAACGGGATCGAGATCGAGTACGAGAGCTTCGGCGACGAGGCCGGCGACCCCCTGCTCCTCATCATGGGGCTCGGCACGCAGCTCACGGGCTGGCCCGACGCCTTCTGCGCGCAGCTGGCGGGGCTGGGCTACCGCGTCATCCGCTATGACAACCGCGATATCGGCCTCTCCACGCACCTGGTGGGCGTGCGACCGCCGAACATTCCCCTGCTCGCCGGCCTGCACCTGCTGCGCCTACGCCTGCCCGTCCCCTACACGCTCGAGGACATGGCCGGGGATGCCGTCGCGCTGCTGGACGCGCTGGCTATCGAGCGGGCCCATCTCGTCGGCGCCTCCATGGGCGGCATGATCGCCCAGCTCGTGGCGGCGCACTACCCGGCGCGCACGCTGAGCCTCACCTCGATCATGTCCACCACCGGGCACCCGTCCCTCCCCCGGGCCGAGCCCCACGCCCGCCGCGCCCTCCTCAGCAGGCCGGCGGACCCGACGGACCCGGAAGCAGTAATCGAGCGCAACACCCGCGTTCGCAAGGCCGTGCAGAGCACGCTCTACCCGAAGAGCGACGAGGAGCTTCGGGCAGCGGCGGCCAGGGCTTTTTACCGCGGCGGCTACGATCCGGCGGGGGTGACCCGGCAGCTCGGCGCGGTCATCGTCGCGCCCCAGCGCCGGCAACTGCTGGGGACCGTGCGGGCGCCATCGCTGGTGATCCACGGCGAGGCGGATCCGCTGGTGAAAGCCGAGTGCGGCATCGACACGGCAAAGCACCTGCCGGACGCGACGCTGACGCTCTTCCCGGGCATGGGACACGACTTCCCCGACCCGCTGCTCGAGCCCATGGCAGAAGCCATCCACGGGGTTGCCCGGCGGGCTTGAACGGCGGCGCCGGCGGCAGCGGGGCGCGCGGGCTCAGCGCACAGCTCAGCGCACGACGAAGACCGACAGATCCGTATGGCTCGCCAGCCAGCCCGCGTTGGAAGAAAAGACATACTCGCGCAGGCC
>CAYTJQ010000028.1:0-41049 GCA_964438205.1 uncultured Alteromonadaceae bacterium | reverse complement strand
TGGGCGCGGCGCGTGAAGCCGCGGTGCATCATGCTCGAGAACGTCGAGGAGTTCGCGGATTGGGGCCCGCTCGGACCCGACGACCGCCCGGACCCCACCCGCAAGGGGGAGCAGTTCCGGGAGTTCGTGCGCCAGCTGGAGCGGCTTGGGTACACCGTGGAGTCGCGGGCCATCCGCGCCTGCGACTACGGCGCCCCAACCATCCGCAAGCGCCTGTTCATGATCGCCCGCCGGGACGGCCGGCCCATCGTCTGGCCTGAGCCGACCCACGCGGCCCCGGAGAGCGAGGACGTGAAGAAGGGGCGTAAGCAGCCCTTCCGCGCGGCCGCCGAGTGCATCGACTGGACCATCCCGGCCCCGTCGATCTTCAAGCGCAAGAAGCCGCTGGCCGAGAACACACTCCGGCGGATCGCCCGCGGCGTGCAGCGGTTCGTTCTGGAGGCGGCGGATCCGTTCCTGATCGGGATCGATAACAAGTCCGCGGGCGCGTCTTGCTCCTGGCCCGGTGGCGAGCCGCTGAGGACGGTCACGGTGGAGAACCGCCATGCCATCGTCGCTCCCTACTTCATCCCCCGCCACGGCGAACGGGACGGCCAGGATCCGCGCACCCGGTCCACCGAGGACCCGCTGCCCACCATCACCGGCACTGGCAACGGCGCCTCCCTGGTGGCCGGATTCCTCGCCAAGCACTACGGCGGCAACTACCAGGGGGCGGGCGCCTCACTCGAGGAGCCGACGCACACCGTCACCGCCAAGGACCACAACGCCGTGGTCGCCGCCCACCTCCTGAACCAGAAGGGCAGCGATCAGCGGTCCGTGGCCGCGGATGCGCCGGCCCCCACCATCACCGCCGGCGGCAACCATGCCGGCCTGGTGGCGGCGCTCATGGCCCCGTACTACGGCAGCGGCAGCGGCGAGACCGGCCGGGACCTTAACGACCCGGCGCCGACCATCACCAGCAAGGACCGCCTGCAGCTGGTCACCGTGACCATCGACGGCGAGACCTATGTGCTGGCCGACATCGGGATGCGGATGCTGCAGCCCCGTGAACTCTACCGGGCCCAGGGATTCCCCGACGACTACATCATCGACCGGGGCGCTGACGGCCGCCGGCTCAACAAGACCACCCAGGTCCGGCTCGTGGGGAACAGCGTCTCCCCGTCGCCGGCCCGCGCCCTCGTGGAGGCGAACTTCGCCCACGAGGCCCTGATCCCCGACACCGCCATGACGGCGTAGGAGGAGGCATGAACGTCCAGACCCCTGCAACCCGCAAGAACGACCCCGCTACGAGCCATGAGGCCGAGCGCCGCATGACCTCCACCGGTGCCCGGAAGCGCCAGCAGGACATGGCCGCCGAGGCGGTCCAGCAGTACCCCGGGCGCCCGTCGTCGGAGCTGGCCCGGCTGGCGTCACTCGACCGGGTGATGCTGGGCCGTCGCCTCGGCGAGATCGAGGCCGGCGAGGGCCCGGGGCGGGTGCTGCGCATTGGCCGCGGCAAGGACCCGGAGACGGGCTACAGCGGCGCGCTCTGGTTCCCGGTGGAGGTTGGCGCCGAGCACCTGGCGCGCTGGGTGGAGGAGGGCAGCGAGAGCCTGGCCGGGATCCGCAACGACTTCGGCGGCTGGGTCGCGGATCGCGTGGCTGACAGGCTGGGGAGGGCGTCGGCATGACCATCACCTGCATGGCCGTCTCCGTGGCCGCCGCCCTCCTGGGCCTCATCCTCGGCGCCCTGGCCCTGGTGGCCTGGATCCACCGCAATGATGACCCGCTCCTGTTCCCGGAGGAGAGCGGGCTGGGCGGGGAGTTTCGGTCGGTCGGCGACCATCACGTATGCGGAAAGCGAAAGCCAGATGGCGCTCTGAGTCGCCATCAGATGGAGATCAGGATGCAGGCAAACAGGCAGCTTGGCCGCAGCTTGACGCATGGCCTTGAGGTTCGCCCGCAGGAGAGTCTGCACTGGTGGGACTGCGATTCGATGCTTGGGTCTGACAGTGTCACCGAGGGAATGGTGCGGCGGTCTATGAGAAACGCGGTCTGGTATCGCCCCAAGAGGAAGGGGTCGAAATGAGCTCCGAACAGCTCCGCTTCACCGTCCAGCGCCACGAGTCCGGCGGCGCCCTGGTCCCGGCCGACGGGATCACGGCCGGCCGGCTGCGGGAGCGCGGGTACTCGGTGGGCGAGAACAAGGAGGCGACATGGCGATAACAAAGGCATCGGCGAGCGCCTGGACTGACCACATGCTTCAAACCCTGAAGGAGTATTACCCGCATGAGGGATACAAGGGTGTTCGGGATAGGCTAAACGGTAAGAAATCAAAATCGGCCATCATTGCAAAAGCGCATCGCTTGGGCCTAGCTTCCGAAGCTCCGCGAGAAGGTCACGGAATGGTTGGAACAAGGACGTATCGGGCTTGGTATTCAGCGAAGCAGCGCGTATTGAACGAGGGCAATGAGTATCATTACCTATATCGAGGAAAAGGGATGGCAAAGGAATGGGTTGATTCATTCGATTCGTTCCTTCGCGACATGGGGCCAGCCCCTACAGACAAGCATCAGATAGATCGAATTGACCCAGACAAAGGGTACGAGCCGAGTAATTGCAGATGGGTCACTCCCCAGCAGAATGCGGCAAACTCCAAGAAAGAGAACGCAACTGGCTACAAAGGCGTTACCTTGTTGCCGTCTGGGAAATACAGGGCAACAATCAGGCCGTCTGGGAATAGAATTAACCTTGGTGTTTTTGAATGCCCTATAAAGGCTGCGTTGGAATACGATAGGGCAGCAGTAATGCACTTTGGGGAGTATGCAATGACCAATGCTCGCATGGGCCGCTTTCAGGGTTAGCTATGAGTGAAACCATCGTAATAAACAGCCTTACCAGTCTAGCGTCCGCTATCACTCGCATAGACGAGGAGTGGCGAGAGCACCATTATTTGAAAATCGAGATAAAGAGAAGAGCAAGCCAAAGAACGCTGTCTCAGAATAAAGCTCTTCATTTGTTCCTGGGCCAATTAGCGCAAATTCTCAATGATTCCGGGTATGACATGAAATCTACGCTCAAGCATGACGTAGAGATACCGTGGACAACAGAAGCAGCAAAAGAGCATTTATGGAGGCCCATACAGAAGGCATTAACACAAAAAAATAGTACAACCGAAATTACGACCGTTGAGCCGACGGTCATCCATGATGTTTTGTGTAGGCATATAGGGCAGAAGCTGGGGGTTGAGTGTCCGCCGTGGCCCACCAAAGAATCCATGCCCGAGGAGGCCGCATGATCCCCAAGAACAAGCCCATCCACTCAGACAAGGTGCGCCGGGCGGCCCGGGGCCAGCAATGCGCTCTGCGCCTGCCCGGCGTGTGCAGCCACGATCCGGAGACGGTGATCCTGGCCCATCCGCCGCTGAGCAACGGCGGCATGGGCACCAAGGGCAGCGACATCGACGGGGCCTTCGTCTGCGCCGCCTGCCACGACGTCCTGGACGGCCGGGCGCGGCCGGGCCTGCTGGACCGGGAGCAGATCCTGGAGGCGTGGATCCGGGCCACCCAGGAGACGCGGGCGCAGCTGGTCGAGGCCGGGATCCTGGAGGTGCGGTGATGCAGGGGCATATCGAGCAGACCGAGGACGGGCAGTGGCGGGCGGTGGCCGGTAAGCGGGCGCGAGTATTCCGGCTCCACCGCGGTGCGCGAAACTGGCTGGTGCGCCGAGGGGCGGAGTTGCCCCGGGGGTCGCTCCTAGCACCAGAGGATGCGGAGTTGGCGGTGACCATGGCCGTCCGCGCCTGGGGCTCGAGCACCAATCTGAAATGCGTCGAGCGCATGGCGAAGGCGCTTGCGATGGACCACCGGGCCATCGTGCCCACCATGCGCCGGCACGGGATCACGATCAGCGCCGAGCGGCGCCGGCAGAAGAAGGAGCAGAGCCATGAATGATGGCGACCTTGCGGCTCAAGAGCAGGAGCAGTACGACGCCCAGCGCGACGAGAGGATCGCGGCGATCCGGGAGAAGATGCGGTCGCCAAGCCTGACCCACTGCGAGGACTGCGACGCCCCCATCCCGGAGGCCCGCCGGGCCCTGGGCGGGGTGACGCGGTGCGTAGAGTGCGCCGAGATTGAGGAGCGCCGCCGTGGATAAGCAACGAGCCACCCCATCCGTCCAGATCATCCACGCCATCGACGCCTTCGCCTCCCTGGCGGCCGGCGGGTACATGGTCCTGCTGGCGATGCTGTTCTTCAACGGCAACCCGGGCATGGCGGCCCTGCTGGGCTGGGGCGCCTACGCCTGCGCCCGCTGGGCCTACCACTGCGCCCGGCAGGCCTGGCGCGGTGAGTGGTGGCTATGAGCGTGGTCATCGGCATCGACCCCGGCGCCCAGGGCGGCCTGGCGGTCATCGCCGGCGGCGTGGCCGACGCCTGGCGCTACCCCGGCGACATCCCGGCCGCGGCGGCCCTGCTGGGGCAGGTGATCCGCGGGTACGGGATGCCCCAGCGGGCGTGCATCGAGCGCGTCGGCGCCATGCCGAAGCAGGGGGTGAGCTCCACCTTCAAGTTCGGCGCGAACTACGGTGGGTGGCAGGGGATCCTGTCCATGGCCGGCGTTCCCTACGTCACGGTGACGCCGAGCCAGTGGCAGAAGACGATGCTCGACGCCGGCACCGGGGAGACGAAGGCGCGCAGCCTCTCCATGGCCCGCCGGCTCTACCCCAACGTTGCCCTGGCCGCCAAGGCCGACGACGGCAAGGCCGACGCGCTCCACCTGGCCCGGTGGGCGCAACAGACACTCGAAGCGGAGGGCGCGGCATGACCAACGTGCGCAAGGCGATGTCCAGAACCAGCCCAAAGACGGGAAGCCTGGGCCCACGCGACGGCGGCGGCAGCACGGCCCCGTCCCGGCTCACGGTGGACGACGTCTGCCACGCCCTGGCGTTCATCGACTCGCCGGTGGGCGAGCTGCTGATGCGGGCGAAGTGGGGCAGCGTGACCGACGCCGATCTCAAGGCCCTGCGCGGCCACGTTCGCCAGCACGTCGCCTGGCTGGCGATGCGCGAGCAGTGGGCGATGCGCGACCCGTCCCTGGTGGACCGGATGGCCGAACTCGTGATCGCCGAGGAGATCGAGGCGGCCACCTGCCCCCGCTGCCACGGCACCGGGTACACCTACGGCGAGGCTGTGCGGGTCTGCGACCGCTGCAACGGCACCGGCCGGGTGTACCGCGGCCAGCGGGCGTCGGCGGATGCCCTGGGCGTCTCCCGGGCGGCGTACCGCGAGACCTGGGAGCACCGCCACGCGAACCTGCGCGCCTGGCTGCAGGAGATCGAGGCGGCGGCGGCCCGGGCGATGAACCGGGCCCTGGCCGACGAGGAGGACGCATGACCTACTGGGATCTGCTGGTAGCGTCCGTGGTCGGTCTGCTCTACGGGCTTGCCGTGGCCGGCGCGCTTCGCGTGTTAGGGGTCGAGATGCCGGCGCCGGCATGGGCTGCCGTGGTGTGCGGCGTGGCGGTGACCACGGTGGTGGCGTGGCACGCTGAGCCGACAGAGCCGCCCTGGTGGTGGAGGTAGCCGTGGCGGTACTGCATGGCCCCGGCCGGTACGCCTGCCACGACCACGCCCCACGGGTGGAGGACGGCAAGCTGGAGATCCCGCACCTGGTCCAGGTCGGCCGAGGCCCGGACGGCACGCGCCGCATGATGTGGCATACCATGTCCTGGCTGCCCATTGAGTGCGGCCACGACCAGAGCGACGAAGACCCCCGGTGCGACGGGTGCCGGTGGCGGAAGACGGGAGGCGAGGAGTGACAGACGAACGCCAGTACCTGGAACTGCTCCACGAGGCCCGCACCCTGGGCACCCCCAAGGGCGACCGCACCGACACCGGCACGCGGTCGCTGTTCGGCCGCCAGATGCGGTTCGATCTGGCCCAGGGGTTCCCCTTGCTGACCACCAAGCGGGTCTTCTTCCGCGGCGTGGTGGCCGAATTGCTCTGGATGCTCAGCGGCGAGACGAACATCCAGCCCCTGCAGGCGCAGGGCGTGCGGATCTGGGATGATTGGGCCGACCCGGACGGCGATCTGGGGCCGGTCTACGGGGCGCAGTGGCGGAGTTGGCCCGGACGGTGGCACGCCGACGAGGACGGCGAGGGCTACCTGCCCATCGACCAGATCCGGGAGGTAGTGGGATCACTCCAGGCGGACCCGGACAGCCGCCGCCATATCGTCACCGCCTGGAACCCGGCGGAGCTCGACGAGATGGCCCTGCCGCCCTGCCACCTGCTGTTTCAGTTCTATAGCCGCCCCCTCAATCAGCGGGAGAGGGCCCGGATTGGGCGGGCGCACGGGTACGAGGCGCCATCGTTCGGCACGTCCTCGCCGGAAGGATGGGACCGGCTTGGGCGGCCGCTGCTGGACGATGCCGGCGTGCCGACCCGGGCCCTGGACTGCCAGCTCTACCAGCGCAGCGGCGATCTCTTCCTGGGCTTGCCCTTCAACATCGCAAGCTACTCCCTGCTGACCCACCTTATGGCACAGGTCACCGGCCACCTGCCGGGCGAGTTCATCCACACCCTCGGCGATGCCCACCTGTACGAGAATCACGTCGAGCAGGCGCGGGAGCAGTTGGCCCGGGAGCCGGTGGCGCCGCCCCGTCTGCGCGTGGACCCGGTGGCCGACATCGACGACTACAGCCCGGCCCATATCCACCTGGAGGGGTACGACCCGCACCCCTCGATCAAGGCGCCGGTGGCCGTATGAGGCTGCCCGATGACGTTGGCCGCTGCACCGGCGAGATTGGCGTGGGGACCGACCGATACTGCCCGCATGCCCGGAAGTGCGCCCGGTATCAGGCGTGGGTGTGGGACCGGGCGAACAGGCAGGAAAGCCACAAGGGCGTATTCGTTGGGATGGCCGAGCCGTGGCCGTGCGAGCGGTTCGTGCCGGTGGAGGCGGGCTAGTCCCTGCGCGGCGGCGGGCAGAGGCGGGCGGCGAGGTTGTCCAGGTGCTCGTCGCCCCAGGGCGGCGCCCCGCCTTCCTGGGTGATAGCCCACGGGGCCGCCACCCGCAGCATCCAGTCCTGCACCGGCTGGGGGATGCTGCGCTGTCCGGTGCGCCACTCCCAGAGCCGGTTCATCGTGTAGCCGGTCCCGAGGTCGCCGTTGACGGCATCCACTAGGGCCTTCTTGCCGCCGACGACCTCGATGGCGGAGTCGACGAGGTTCATTCCGCCCCCTCGAAGATGATCACGGCGCTGCCGTAGTCCATGTCGCCGCCGGTCACGTCGTACCCGCCGAGGGGTGCGCCGTATCCCTCTTCGTGGTGCCAGCTACCGGCCGGGCACCAGACGGGGTCTACGCCGTACTCTTCTGCCTCCTCCCGGGCCAACTCCGCCGCCCGCTCTTCTGCATCTTCGGCGGCGACGCGGTGAACCCGATTGGTGCCGCCGCCCATGATTACGATGGTGGTCATGGCTTCCCTCCTGATGGGTGCCCCGGCGCACGGCCGGGGCGGTGTTAGCTATCTGGCGCCGATGTCCTCGTCGATCATCTGTTGCGCCCTCTCTTCGACCGCTTCGCGGGTTTCGTCGCTGTCATAGTCGACGAGTTTGTACCCGAGGTACACGTCGTTTTGTCGAGCAATGCGACGGGCGGCTACTTCGATGCTGCGATGCCGCTTCCGGTCGCCGCCGGCATGGTTTTCGGTTACTGCGTAGGTCATGGCTGGTCTCCCTGCGTCGGTTACTGGCTGTCGGCCTGGCGGTCGGCGAGGGCAGCGGCAATCGCCTCCTTCCACTGAGCCTCATCCACATCCCAGGCCTCCATGTCGAAAGGGTCGGGGTCGTTCACCACCTCCTGCATTTCCTCGACGGTGTTGTTGTCGTAGCAGGCCTCAGCGAAGGCGCGGGTCTGGTTATCGGTGATATTGCGGATGGCGTCGGTCATGGTGTGTCTCCCTTGGGTTGTGCTGCGATGTCGTACAGCTTGGTGATAAGCGTATTACCCAAATCTGGGTAAGTCAAGGAAGGATGTGCCCGCACCGGATCGGCTGGGTTATACTGTCCTCGCTGGCTTAGGTCTCCCTGTGGATTTGCCTCCTCTCCCTGCCAGCACGGCCCGGCCTCGCAAGGTGTCGGGCCTTTTTCGTGCGCGCCCAGTATTGACAACCCGCCCACCTGCAACCCATAATCCACCAAACTACCAAAGTTATAACCAATCCAAGGGCGGCCCCTCTCGCGGGGGTCGCCCTTTTTCGTGGGTGACCGTATGAGCAAGACCGTGTTGACCGCCTATGGCATCGCCCGGGTGTGCCACGAGGCGAACCGTGCCTACTGCCTGGCCCTGGGTGATGACTCTCAGCCCCGGTGGGAAGACGCCCCGGACTGGCAGCGGGACTCCGCGGTCGCTGGCGTGCGTCTCCACCTCGATGAGCCGATGACGCCCCGGGAAAGCCACGAGGCCTGGATGGCGCACAAGGCCGCCGAGGGCTGGGTCTACGGCGACACCAAGGACGCCGAGGCCAAGACGCACCCGTGCATGGCTCCCTATGACCAGCTCCCCCTCGAGCAGCGCCGGAAGGACGAGCTGTTCGGTGCGGTGGTCTCCGCCCTCCGGGGGGAGGGGTAACCAACATGGCCTCCAAGGACGTTGACTGGGAAGCGGTCGAGAAGGAGTACCGCGCCAATCAGCTCAGCGTGCGGGAGATTGGTCGGCGGTACGGCGTCAGCGACAAGGCCATCCGCAACAAGGCCAAGGACAACGGCTGGCAGCGCGACCTTGGTGGAGAGGTCTCCAAGCGAGTCCGCACGGAGTCAGTCCGCACGGAAGTCCGCACCTCCAACGCGGACTACGACGAGGAAGAGGTTGTCCAGCAGTTCGCCCAGCGCGGCGCCGAAGTCGAGCAGATGCAGCGCGGCCAGATGGGTCGCCTGCTCGCTCTCGGCGAGGCGCTGCTTGAGGAAGTGCAGATGGCCGAACTCGACCTCCCCAAGCGCACGTCGTGCTACCGCGACCTGAGCCAGGCGGCGGCGCGACTGATCCCGCTGCAGCGCCAGATGTACCGGCTGGACGAGCAGGAGAGCGACGAGAGCTACGAGGCGCAACTGCGCCGGCTCGCTGAATCCGATGGCTGACGAGGCGCTGGAGATCCTGCGGCGGTTCCGTTCGGACTTCGAGTACTACGCGCCGCGGGCTTTGCAGATCCGGGGCAAGTCGGGTGTCACCCAGCTCGAGCTCAACCGCGCCCAGCGCCACCTCCACCAGGCCATCGAGGAGCAGCGCGAGGAGCGCGGGTTCGTGCGGGCAATCGGCCTCAAGGGCCGGCAGCAGGGATTCAGCACTTACGTCCAGGGCCGGTTCTACTGGCTCGTAACCGGCGGCGCGGGCAGAAGGGTCTACGTCCTCACCCACGAGGACGCGGCGACCCGCAACCTGTTCGAGATGGCGCGGCGGTATCACGAGCACTGCCCGTCGGCCCTCAAGCCCCGAGCGAAGCGGTCCAGTACCACCGAACTCTACTTCGACCGGCTGGATAGCGGCTACGCGGTGGGCACCGCCCGCACCAAGGCCACCGGCCGGTCGGGGACGTTCCAGTATTTCCACGGGTCCGAGGTCGCGCACTGGGTCAACCAGGCCGATCACATGGCGGGCCTCGGCCAGGCCATCCCCTCCGGGGAGGCGGCCGAGGGCACCGAGATCATCCTGGAGTCGACGGCCAACGGCGTCGGCGAGCTGTTTCATCAGACCTGGCAGGCGGCCGAGCGCGGGACATCGGACTACCGCCCGGTCTTCGTGCCGTGGCACTGGCAGGAGGAGTACCGCATCGAGCCGCCGCCCGGCTGGGAGCCGGACGAGGACGAGGCCGCCTACGCCGACTCCTACGGCCTGGACGCGGCGCAACTCTACTGGCGCCGGCGGAAGATCGACGACGAGTTCGCCGGCGAGCTGTGGATATTCAAGCAGGAGTACCCGGCCACCCCGGTCGAGGCGTTCCAGAGCCCGCACTCGCACCCGCTGATCACGCCCGACGTGGTGGGCGCTGCCAGGCGGACCAAGGCCGTCTCCCAGGGCCCGAAGGTGATGGGGGTCGACGTGGCCCGCCAGGGAACCGACCGAAGCGCCATCGCCCTGCGCCAGGGTCGCCATGCCTGGATGACCGTGGCCCGCCAGGACGCCGACCTGATGAGCGTGGCCGGCTGGGTCGCCCGTCTGGCGCAGACCCACAAGCCCGACGCGATCTTTGTCGACGGGAGCGGCGGCTACGGCGGCGGCGTCATCGACCGCCTCCGCGAGATCGGCGTCCCGAACGTCGTGGAGGTTCAGTTCGGCGGCCGGGCCCGGGACCAGGACCGCTACCGCGACAAGCGCAGCGAGATCTGGGGCGAGATGGCGGCGTGGATCACGCGCCAGTCCGTCGAGATCCCCGACGAGGACGACCTGCAGACCGACCTGGTGGCCCCGCAGCACGGCCACGACTCCAGCGGCCGAATGTGGCTGGAGCGCAAAGAGGACATGGCAAAGCGCGGCGTCTCCAGCCCCGACAAGGGCGACGCCCTCGCGCTGACGTTCGCCGAGCCGGTGCGCCAGCAGGCCGCCGCAGCCCCCCAACAGCGAAGTTTCAAGCCGGCGACCTCCGCCGGCTACTAGGAGCGATCCATGGCAGAAGGCGACCAGCAGGGCTCGATGGCCGACAAGCTATCGACCCTGGGCCACACCCTGCACGCCCGTTGGGAGCAGGAGGCCAAGCCCCAGCGGCGGGACACCGAGGATCGCTGGCTCCGGGATCTCTACCAGTACCGCAGCGAGTACACCCCGAATCAGAAGGCGGCGATGCCGGAGAACGGAAGCCAGGTCTTCCCGCCTGCCACGAGGAAGAAGGTCACCACCATCGCTGCCCGGCTCCGGGACATGCTGTTCCCGCCGGCGCATGACCGCAACTGGACCCTGAACCCCACACCCGAGCCGGTGCTGCCGCCCGAGGACGAGCAGGCGCTGCAGGAGCAGGCGCAGAAGATTCGCGCCCAGCAGGCCATGCCCCGGCAGCAGGCGATGCTGCAACAGCAGGGCGGCCAGCCCCAGGGGATGGGGCAGGGCATGCAACAGGGCCAGCCCCAGGGTCTCGGTCCCCAGGGGGGCAACCCCCAAGGCCAGCAGCCGCCCCAGCCCGAAGAGATCGACATCGACGCCGCCCGCCGCCGGATGGCCGAGGACCGGGCCGAGCGCATGCGCACGCAGATCGACGACCAGCTGGCCGAGACCCGCTACTCGGAGATCGTCGGCGGCGACGTGATCCGCAGCGGCTGCATCTACGGCACCGGGATCCTCAAGGGTCCGATGGTCGAGGAGCGCGAACGCACCCGGTTCCGGCCGGGCGAGCAGGGCTGGGAGCAGCAGGCCGAAACCGAACTCAAGCCCTACATCGAGAGCGTCAGCGTCTGGGACATCTACCCCGACATGGCCGCCCGGGACTGGTCGGACGTGCGCTACGTCTTCCAGCGCCACGAGATGGCCCGGCACGACCTCATCGCCCTGGCCGAGCGGGACGATTTCGACGGCGAGGCCATCATCCAGTACGTGCGCTCCGCGCCCGATGGCGACCGCACCGACCAGGAGCACGATCAGGACCTGCGCAGTCTGGGCGAGCGGGATTCCGTCTCCGGCGCCCAGGGCCGGTACGAGGTGCTGGAATACTGGGGCGTGGTCGACCCCGAGGATCTGGTCCAGTACGACAGCGACGCCGAGGACCAGGTCGAGGAGCTGTGGGCCAACGTCTGGATCGTCGGCGGCCGGTTCGTGGTAAAGGCCGTGGTCTCGCCGGCCCCGGGCCCGCGCAAGCACCCCTACCACGCCTTCCTGTTCGACGCCGACGAGACGAGCCTGTGGGGGCTGGGCGTGCCGTCCCTCATGCGCGACGACCAGGCCATGACCTGCGCGGCGACGCGGGCCATGCTGGACAACGCCGCCATTGCCTCCGGGCCGGTCTTCGAGGTCAACACCTCGCTGCTAGCGCCCGGGGAGGATGCCACCAACGTCTACCCGCGCCGCGTGTTCCACCGCACGGGCATGGGTCAGGAGGCGCAGTACCCGGCGATCCGGGAGCTGCCCATCAGCTCCCACATCAACGAATACCTCTCCCTGATCCAGCTCTCGGATCAGTGGACCCACGAGCACACCGTCCCGTCTTACATGGAGGGCCAGCCCACTCAGAACGGCGCCCAGGGCACGGCCTCCGGCCTGTCGATGTTGATGGGCGCCGCTAACGTGGAGCTCAAGGACCTCGCCCGGTCGTTCGACGACGGGATCACGCGGCCGTTCATCGAGGCCATGTACCGCTGGAACATGCTCTACGGCGACGACGAGACCGCCAAGGGCGACTACGACATCGAGGCCCGGGGAAGCGCCTCCCTGGTGCAGAAGGAGATCCGTGCCCAGCGGCTGGACCAGTTCGCCGCCCAGGCCACGAGCCTGCCCGACGCCAACAAGGTCGACTGGGACGAACTCCTGCGCCGCCGGCTGGAGGCCCACGATCTCCCCGATGACCTCCTCCTCGACGACCAGGAGCGCCAGAAGCGCCAGCAGCAGCCCGATCCGCAGCTGGAGATCGAGAAGGAGAAGCTGGCACTCGAGCGCGAGCGCGTGGAGCTGGAGAAGCAGAAGCTGCAGATGGAGGCGCAGAAGTCCCAGGCCGAGGCCGCGAAGACCGCCGCCGAGACGGCGCACACCCAGGCCGAAACCATGACCGAGCAGGCCGAGGCCGCGAAGACCGCCGCCGAAGCCGCCCAGGAGCGCGCCGAGGCTGAGGGCTGGGGCGGGAGCCTGGCCGCCCGTGCGGAAGGAGTCGGCCAATGAGCTGTCGCCCCTGGATCGCCTACCTCAAGAGGCACGAGCCGAGCCGGATCGCCGTCCGTGACGGGCTGCAATCCGAGCTCGAAGGCATCAAGGAGCGCCTGGTCAGCGAAGCGCCGGAGCAAGTCCCCGGCCTCCAGCGCCTGGCGCAGTATCTGACAACAGCCCTGAAGGAGCTGGACGAATGACTGCCGAGCGAGACGAGTTCGATACGGCGTGGGACGAGGAAGATCCCCAGGACGCCGCCGAACAGGACGAGCCGACCACGCAGGCCGAGCAGGAAGACGACCCGGCCGCCGAGGAGGAGAACCAGCGGGTCTCCGACGGCGAACAGGAGGGCGGAGACCCCGAGCAAGACGCCGCGGAAGGCGAGGACGAGCCGGCCGGCGAAGAGGGCGGCGACGACACCGAAGAGGATCCCGAAGAGCTCAAGCGAGAGCTGGAGAAGCTACGGGAGCGCGAGAACAAGATGAAGTCGTGGGAGGGGCGGCTGTCCGCCCTCCACCGAGAGAACGAAGAGCTCAAGCGCCGCCTGCAGGAAGCGGGCGGCCAGGGCGGCCCGGCCCAGCCGGACACCGCCACCCAGGGGACCGCCGGCGCCCAGCAGACCGGCAACGAAGGCGGAGACGGCCCGGATTCGGATACCGGCTCCCAGGACGACGACCTCCGCGCCCGGGTCAAGGAGGAGTACGGGGAAGAGATCGCGGAGTGGGTCGACAAGCGCGCCCAGGAGATCGCCGAGCAGGCGGTGGGCCGCGTGGACCAGCGCATTGCCCCGCTGGAGCAGGCACGGCAGGAGGCGCAGGCAGCGCAGCATCAGCAGGCGATTCTCAGCGAGCACCCCGACGCCGCCGAGATTCACCAGAGCCCCGAGTTCGGCGAATGGCTCGACTCGCTGCCTTCCTACGCCGCGTCGGCTGCGCGACAGGTAGTGGAGCAGGGATCCGCGCAGGAGGTGAACGAGCTACTGAGCCAGTACAAGGCCAGCAAGCAGCCCGAGCCCTCCGAGGCCCAGAAGCCCGCCGGCGCCTCCAAGGCGCGTGCGGTGAAGAGTCGCAGCAGTGGTCCGCCCAAAGCGAGACCCACCAACGACTTCGACGCCGCTTGGGAAGAGTTCTGACATCCGAAATCTGAAGAGGTAATCAGTCATGGCTGAAACCACCTACGGGGACATTTCCCCCCGTACCGCCGCTTACGCATCCAAGGAGATGCTGCGCCGCGGGATCCCCAACCTGGTCATCGAGAACTTCGGCCAGGCCAAGCCGCTGCCCAAGAACAAGACCGACTCGGTCAAGTTCCGCCGGTACGAGGCGCTGGACCCGTCCCCCAACTCCCTCTCCGAGGGCGTGACCCCGACGGCCCAGACCCTCAGCAGCACCGACGTCACCGCGACCCTGACCCAGTACGGCAACCTGGTGCAGATCAGCGATGTCATCGCCGACACCCACGAGGACCCCGTCCTCAACGAGTCGGTGGATCTTCTGGGCGAGCAGCAGGCCCAGATGCTGGAGACCGTGCGGTTCAACACCCTCAAGGCCGGCACCAACGTCATGTACGCCAACGGCTCCTCCCGCGGCGACGTGAACACGCCGGTGAGCAAGAACCTCCTGCGCGGTGCCACTCGGGCGCTCAAGCGGCAGAACGCGAGCAAGATCACCAAGGTGATCCGCTCCACTCCGTCGTTCGAGACGGTCAACGTGGCCCAGAGCTACATCGCGTTCGTCCACCCGGACCTGGAGAACGACATCCGGGAGCTGCCCGGCTTCACGCCGGTGGAGCAGTACGGCTCGCTCTCGCCCTGGGAGGCCGAGATCGGCAAGACCGAGGACATCCGGTTCCTGTCGTCCACCATCTTCCAGCCCTGGGAGGGCGAGGGTTCGGCCACCATCGAAGGGATGGTCAGCGAGGGTGGCGACAACGTCGACGTCTACCCGATCCTCGTGGTCGCCAAGGACGCCTACGGCCTTGTTCCGCTCAAGGGCAAGGGCGCGGTGACCCCCTCCGTGGTCAACCCCAACAACCCCTCCAGCGCGGACCCGCTTGGTCAGCGCGGGTACGTCGGATGGAAGGCCTATCACACCGCGGTGATCTTGAACGACGCCTGGATGATCCGGCTCGAGGTCGGCGCCACCGACCTCTAACCGGTCCCTGACCGCTTAACCCACCCCTTCTTGGGGCGCTTCGGCGCCCCTTTTTTTATGGGAGAACACCCCATGTTCGAGCGCAGCGAACTCGAGAGCCTGACCAAGGATGAACTGGCTCAGCGGGCCGAGGACCACGGCTTCACCGTGAAGGCCCGCACCGGCAAGGAAGATCTCATCACCATGCTCACCGGCGAGGACGCCACCGAGGCCTCCGCCGACGAGCAGCTCGCCGACGAGCAGCCTCTGTCCGACGCCGAGAAGCAGGCGGCGGCCAAGGACCAGGACCGCGTGCGGATCGTCGTCCACAGCGACGCCAACGACTCCTCCGACGTGAAGGTCGGCTTCAACGGGACCATGTACCAGATCAAGCGGGACACCGAGGTCGAGGTGCCCCGGGCGGTCTACAACATCCTCAACGACGCCGTGGTCACCCACATGGAGCCCGGCGGCCAGAACGAGGACGGCAGCACCAAGTACCGCGAGCGTTCCGCCCGGCGGTTCGCCTTCGACGTTCGGGGGTAACCGGTGCAGGCCGGGGCCATCATCGACCGGGCGGCGCAGACCCTCATCGACGAGGGCGGCGTCCGGTGGCCGCGGGCCGACCTCCTGGTCGCCGTGGCCGATGGGCAGCGGGAGGCGATCACCCTCAACAGCTCCCTCTACACGGTCACCGAGCCGATGGAGTGCAGCCAGGGCGTCGACCA
This sequence comes from uncultured Alteromonadaceae bacterium, assembly GCA_964438205.1. Lineage (GTDB taxonomy): Bacteria > Pseudomonadota > Gammaproteobacteria > Pseudomonadales > Halieaceae > Pseudohaliea. The sequence goes on along the minus strand of CAYTJQ010000028.1, from coordinate 25,372 downwards.
GGACGCCCCGGCGGGAGCCCTGCGGGTAATCGGGGTCCACCGCAACCTGGGCACCGATGGCACCGAGTCCGGCAAGTCCATCCGGCCGGTGGACGAGGCCACCCTGTCGGCCGCCGACCCGTCGTGGGCCACGCCCGCCCGGGCGGCCAAGCAGGCCCGCCACTGGATGCCCAGCGCCTCCCCCCGGCGCTTCCGCCTCTATCCGCCGCTGTCCGGCTCGCAGTACGTCGAGATCACCTACTCGGCAGAGCCGCCCGCCCTGTCCAGCGAATCGGACCCCATCGCCATCCCGGATGCCTACGCCTCGGCCCTGGCCGAATACGTGGTCTACCGGGCCCTGTCGTCGGAGACCGATGAGCAGCAGGCCAACAAGGCGGCGGCCCACTACCAGCAGTTCGCCCGCCTGGTGGGCGGGGGAGGGGAGTAGATGGACTTCCTCGACCTCGAGCCGGAGATCGCCCCGGAGGTTTCTCCCGCCCCGTCTCCTGTAGTGGAGAGGGCAATCAGGGAGGCCGCCCGGGACTTCTGCCGGCAGACGCAGATCTGGCGCTCCGACCAGCCCCCGGTCACCACCAAGGCCGGCCGGTCGGACGTCTATCTGGCCCTGACCCCGGGATCGGCGGTGACCGCCGTGCTGCGGGCGACGGCGGACGGGCGAGAGCTTCACCCGGAACCGTCCCGGCAGACGCACTCGGGCAGCCACCCCACGCACTACTGGCTGGAGCAGGGTCAGGTGCTGCGGCTCACGCCGACCCCCGAGCAGGGCGGCGAGGCGCTGGCCGTGTCGCTGGCCCTGTTCCCGGCGTCCTCGTCCACGGATCTGCCGGACTGGATCGCCGACGAAGCCCGGGAGGCCCTGGTGTACGGCGCCCTCTCGCGGCTGCTGGTGCAGCGCAGCGACTGGAGTGATCCCCAGCGGGCCCAGCTGTACCGGCAGAAGTACCAGCAGGAGGTGGCGAGGCACCGCATCGCCGCCGAGCGGGGGCACTCCAACGCCCTCACCCACGTAAAGACCCGACCGTTCACAGTCTAGGAGGAGCCCACCATGGCCGCCCTGTCCAACTACCTTGAGGCGCAGCTGATCAACGCCGTCCTGCGCGGGACCGACTTCACCGCCCCCGCGACGGACAACCTGCACATGGCGCTGTTCACCGCCGATCCTACCGATGACAACACGACCGAGAATGAGGTCAGCGAGGACTGGTACACCCGGATCCCCACCGGCAGCTGGACCAGCCCGAGCGTGAACACCGACGGCAAGAACGAGACGAAGAACTCCTCGGCCATCACCTTCGACGCCGTGGGTGATGCCGACTCGTCCCACACCATCACCATCACCCACGTCGGGATCTACGACGCCAGCACCAGCGGGAACCTGCTTCTTCATGCCCCCCTGACCATGGAGAAAACCCTGGAGGTGGGCGACGTGATCAGCTTCGCCGCCAACGCCATGGTCATCACGCTCGACTAAGGGGTAACCCATGTACCGGATGCCGCTGGGCGGCGCCCTTCTCAACGGGGGGCCGCAACAAGCCCGCCGGGTGGTCTCGGCATCGACGGCCCTGGTGTGTGCAGCCAGTGTCGCCGTGGGCGCCTGGGTCGACCGGGCGGGCGCGGCAACGGCTTCCGGGAGCCTGTCGGCGTCGCCCTGGGCGGTGGCCGACCGGGCCGGTGTGGCGGAGACGGTAAACGCCGTCTTCGCGATTGACCCGCCGTGGCCGCACGACCTCGTCGAGGCGTCCAGTGGTGGTGTCGGCGAGGCCCAGGGATTCGCCCACGCCATCCGGGCCGGGGCGTCGGCGGCCGGCGGGGTCGCGGAGATCGACCCCAATCCGGTCGTCTACGCCTTCTATGCCAACGCGCACGTCGAGGCCACGGTCACCGCGGACGGACTGCGGACGGCCTACCTGGAATCCACGCCCACGGTGGAGGCCGGCGCCACCGCCTACGGGTTTCGGCTCCGTGCCACCGAGGCCCGCCCGGTCGTCTCCAGCACGGCAACGGTCTCCGGGGATCGGTACTCCGGCGGGTACGTCTACCTCGACTCCGAAGCGACGGCCCTGGCAGCACCGCGGATCAACGGCGTCCAGGAGGCCTACTGGCCGCACGGTCCCTGGGTCGAGGCCGAGGCAACGGCGACTGCCCAGCAACTGCGGATGGCCGGCGGTCGCGGCACGGCCAGCGTCGAGGCCCATGCCTCGTTCAAGCCCTCGCCGGGCCGGGGCGCCGCCGTGCGAACGGTCAACGCCGAAATGGCGATGACGGCCAGCTGGTGGCGGTACACCTACCAGAACGCCAGCGGGACCGTGGAGGGCGACGCCAAGCCGGGCGCCCATGCCATCCGCTGCGGGGCGGCCGACACCACAGCGTCGTGGATGGTCGAGGCGCCCTGGTCGCTCTGGCAGGAGGTCGCGCCGCTTGCGGCCAATGCCTACGGCGGCATGGACGCCATGCCGGATCGCATCCGGCCACAGTCGGGCACGGGATCCATCACGGCAACCGCAGACGCCTATGCGTGGCGGATCCGGCATGTCGAGGCGTCCGCCTCCTCGCTGTCCAGCGCCTCCCCGAGGCCATCCATCAACCTGACCAACAACGCCCCGGCTCACCGCTCCATGGTGCTCGCCGCCGCCCGGCGGTCGCTCCAGGTGCCGAGTGAGCGCCGGGTAATGAGGGTGCGCGCATGATCCTGGGCACGTTCCAGAAGCAGCCAGCGGAGTCGCTGGACTACGACATCGAGTACGGCGACTGGCTGCCGGACACCGACAGCCTCTCCGAGAGCAACGAGCCGGAGACGACCGTAACCCCCTCCGGCCTCGACATCCTGAGCACCACCCGGGACTACGACAACGACCGGGTGAAGATCTGGATCGACGGCGGCGAGGACGGCGAGCAGTACAAGGTGGAGATCACCACCTACACCCGGGAAGGCCGGGCCCGGCAGGACGAGTTCTACATCCTCGTGAGGGACTTCTGACATGGCGGAGATCTACGCCAACAACGCCGCCGGCGCACTGGCCGCCGACATCACCGATACCGACACCACCATCACCGTCGAGGCAGGCCATACCTTCCCGTCCCCCGGTGCCGGCGATTGGTTCCGCGCCACCCTGTATCGCTACACCTGGTCCGGCGAGGGCCGCCAGGAGCACGACCACGAGGTGGTCAAGGTCACCGACGTCAGCGGCGACACCCTGACCGTCGAGCGAGCCCTGGAGAACCAGGCGCTCGCCTTCGACGCGGGCACGAACATCGAGCTGCGCCCGACCGCCGGCACCCTGGAGAATGTGCGGCAGGAAGCCTCCAGTGCCCTCTCCTCGCACGCCAGCCAGACCGGGGACACCCACGGCATTCCCGCCAACGAGGAAGCCGAGTGGCAAACCCAGGCGCAGGGGCGCGTGGACACCCACGCGAACAAGAGCGGTGGCGTACACGGCGTCCCGACAGACCAGACCGTCCTCGGTAGCGGTCAGCGCGCCTCCAATGGCGGGACCCTAGCGGACTGGGAAAACGGCGCGACCGACCCCCTTTCCCGTCGCGGTGGATCCGGGCCGGTAATCCTGACGACCGACCCCCTCCGCCAGGCCGTCGAGGGCGCTACTGGCGGCCGCATGACCGTCCTCTACGACGACGCGGGCCGCCCGAACTGGATGCACGTTTTCCCGCGCATCCGCTACGAAGACCTCGGGTATAGCACGGAGATGGGGACCGGCGACCTGACGTGCTTCGATACCGGCAGCGGCGCCATCCGCTCGGAAATCTTCGTCGGCGCCTATCAGGCCGACTCGAATGCCTGCTCCACACCGTACGGAAACCCGCAGGTATACGTCGATTTCGACAGCGCCAAGAGCCAGTGTGAAGCGAAGGGTGCGGGGTGGCATGTTTGGACCCCTCACGAATGGGCGGCCATCGCCCTCTGGTGTGCAGCCAACGGATATGAACCGCGAGGCAATACCGACCATGGCCGCGCCCACGACGCGACGTGGGAGGTCGGCACGCGCCAGGACGGTGATACTTACCCGCCCGGAGACTCGTCCGGCACCGGCAATATCCTCGCCGGCTCTGGCCCTTCGGCGTGGCGGCATACCGGCGATCCGACGGGGATTGCGGATCTGGTGGGCAACGTCTGGGAGTGGAATCTCGGCGCAAAGCTGGTCGACGGGCGACTATTCGCGGCAGAGGTCAACGACTGGACGGTGCCGGAGGCCGACTGGATTGATACCGGCGTCGATATGTCCTCGGCAAACCCGTGGACCAGCTCGTCTACCTCGGGCACGGAGCTTACCGACCGCCTGCTCTACACCTACGCAGGCATCGACCTGCAGGGCCGGCTCTACGTCGATACGTCAGGCGAGCGCCTCCCGATCCGTGGCGGCTACCGCAGCAGCGGGTCGTACGCCGGGCTCGGCGCGTTGTACTTGTCCCATTCGCGCTCGCACTCGGACACGACCTTCGGCTTTCGCCCGGCCTTTGTTGCCTGACTTCTGTTACCTAGGAGACGAACTACATGAGCGAAGAAGGAACCCCCGGCGAGGACGCCCTGCGAAGCCAGATCGCCCGCCGCCGCTGGATGGAAGAGTGCAAGGGCATCACCTACAACGGCGTCCGGTTCTCCGGCGATGCCGGCTCCCGGCAATCCGTCACCGAGTCGTTGGAGGCGGCTCGGCAGTACGAGTCGAAAAACGGTGACGGCTCGTTCTCGACTGAGTGGAAGGCCGTCGATGGCTGGCTGACCGTTGGGCTTTCAGACCTCGAAGCGGTCCACGAGGCGCTGGCAATGCGGAGGCAGGACTGCTTCGAGCGTGAGCGCCAGCTGCTTGATGCGGTGGAAGCGGGGCAGACGATCTCGCTGGGCAGCGGGTGGCCGGAATGATGCGCCGCGTTCACGGCAAGCCGCACAAGTACCACTCCGACGGGCGGGCGCGGGTCGACCCTCGCTATCCCGCCCCCGGGAAGTGGGAGACATTCGACACTCGGCTCTACAACGCCACGCTGCGCTACCCGTGGCTGGTGGGCGCCTTCCTGCGCCTCCTGCTTGCCCTGCTCAACTCCAACCACCAGGAGCCCATGCCCATCGGCAACAACGACCACGTCCGCAACCTGTGGGCGAGCCGGCCGGCGTGGGCGCGGTATCTGCTGTGGCGCCTGCGCAACCCCTGGGAGGACTTGCGCAAGTGCTGGCTCGGGTTCGGCCGGGCCTTTTACGGCGACCGGCTTTGGGCCATCTACGTGCTCGCCTCTCGCCGGGCCGAGGTGACCATCTTCGCGCCGTGGCGCGTCCCGCTGTTCCCGGCCGTCACTCTCTACCCGGGCGGTCAGTGGGAGATCTTCGCCGGGTTCAAGAAGCGCGGACTGTTCAGCCTCAGCGCACGGCGCGACAGCGCCTAAAGGAGCTCAAGCATGCGAGACGAAGCGGAGCGGGTCGCCATCGAGTGGGGGCTGCCCATGGCCTTCGCCGTTCTGGCGGTGGGGGTCCGGGTGATCATGAGCGCTGACCGGGTGACGCTGGCCGGGCTGGCCCGCGGGGTCTTCGTGGGCCTGTTCGTCGGCGGCCTGGCAAATGCCTGGCTGGCCGAGGCCTCCTGGGATATTGGCGATGGCACCCGGGGCGCCCTGGTGGGGGTCGCTGCCGTCGTCGCGGAGGACGTGGTGGCCGGGTTGCTCGTGATCGGGCAGCGATTCCGGGAGGCGCCCATGGCCACGATCATCCAACTGTTCCGGGGAGGACGGAAGTGATGAACGGCATTGAGATTGCAGCCACCATGGTGGCGGTCATGGCGCTCGTCATCACGGGCATGGCGGCCTGGAAGCTCCACCACCTGGAGGACTGCCGGAGTCGTCGCCCTCTGGTGATGCCGGTGTTCTCGGGCGTCGCCTACGCCGTGCTGCGCATGAGCTGGGTCATGGCCGACGGCGGCGCTGACGGGACCAATATGGCCGACGTTGGCTGGATCGTCGTGGACGTGTCGATGCTCGCCTCCATCGCGTGGCTCATGTCCGGGTACTGCGAGCAACGCCGACTCGACGACGATTGCCGGCGGGGGTGCCGATGATCCGCGTGGCCGCGTTCGGGGGCGCCGACTACCGCACCGAGCCCCACCTGCTGGAAGACGCCACGGGCCAGGAGGCGGTCAACTGCTGGTTCAACAGCGGGGCGCTGGAGCCGCTGGAGAAGCTGTCGCCGGTGGAGGCCTCGCTGGTCAGCGGCGTCCAGTCCATCTACCGCTTCGCCGGCCAGTTCTGGTTCTCCTGGGCGGCCGACGTGGACGTGGTGCAGGGGCCGGTCCCGGGCGACACTGAGGAACGGACCTACTTCACCGGCAACGGCGCCCCCAAGATGACCATGGCCGGGATCGCCACCTCGGGCGCCGCCTCCACCTACCCCACGGTGGCGTATGACCTGGGGATCCCCGCCCCGGACACGGCCATCAGCGCCACCGTCACCGGCGAGCCGGACGACGAGGACGACCTGGAAGAAACCCGGGTCTACACCTACACCTTCGTCTCTGCCTACGGCGAGGAGGGGCCGCCGGCGGCACCGTCGAACCTCGCCCACCCCAAGCCCGGGCAGGCCGTGGAGCTCACCGGGATCGCCGCCGCGCCCACCGGCAACCGCAACATCGACCGCGTGCGCCTCTACCGCAGCGCCACCGCCGCCGGGGACACCGAATACCTGTTCCTGGCCGAGCTGCCGGTCAGCACCAGCGACTACACTGACACCGCGGCCACAGAGGAGATGGGGGAGCCGCTTCCCTCCACCGGCTGGGATCCGCCGCCCGGGGACCTGGATGGCCTGGTCGCCATCCCCAACGGGGCCCTGGCCGGCTTCCGCGGCAAGGAGGTGTGCTTCTCCGAGCCGTACCGCCCCCACGCCTGGCCGGTGGCCTACCGCCTGACCATGGACCACCCCGTCGTCGCCATCAGCGCCACTCGGGACGGCCTCATCGTGGCGACCACGGCCACCCCCTACGTGGTGTCGGCGGCCCACCCGTCCGCCGCCTCCATGCAGGAGATCGAGCACCCCATCGGCTGCGTCGCCAAGCGGGGCATGGTGGACATGGGCGGCACCGCTCTGTTCCCCACCGCCGAGGCCCTGGTCTCGGTGGGCAGCAACGGCCTGAGCCGGGTCAGCGACGCGGTCATGGGCGAGGATCTGTGGGCCACCCTCAATCCCTCCACCATCCACGCCTACCGGTGGCGGGACCGGTACGTCGCCTTCTACGACGGCGACAACGGCCGCGGGGGCTTCATGCTCTCCACCAACGGCGGCAGCCTCACCTTCCTGGACTTCTACGCCGACAGCGGCTGGGAGGACCCGGAGACGGGCGATCTGTTCCTGCTCATCGACGGCGAGGTGTACCAGTGGCACGGCGGCGGGGAGCGCACCTACCGCTGGCGCAGCAAGGACTACCTCGCGCCCCGCGCCCCGTCCCTGTCCGCCGCCCGGGTGGACGCTGACGCCTACCCGGTGACTCTGCGCCTGTTCGCCGACGGCGCCCAGGTGGCCGAGCAGACCATCACCGGCCCCGATGCCCAGCGCCTGCCGGCCAAGCGCGGCCGGCGGTGGGCCTTCGAGCTGGAGGGCGACGCCACGGTGCGGGTGGTATCCATCGCCGAGAGCGTAGGGGGCACGACATGAGCCAGCGCCGCTTCCCCGCCATCCCCGCCGACTTCGGCCAGGGCACCATGAAGGCCCTGAAAGAGATCGCCGAGATGTGGAAGGGCGAGCGCGGCGAGCCCGGCGACCGCGTGGTCACCTACCGCGACCTGGTGGAAAGCGGGATCGGCTCCATGCTCTCCGGCGGCCGGCTGCGCCCCGGCGAGGACGTGAAGAACCCGGAGGCCCAGCGCCCCGGGCCCATTCGCAACCTCACCGCCACCGGCGCCTTCCAGAAGGTGATCCTGGAGTGGACGGGCGTGGGCGGCGAATACCACGCCTACACCGAGATCTGGCGGGCTGACGTCAACGACCTGGGCCAGGCCGAACTGGTCGGCACCGCCCGGGGCCAGATCTTCGCCGACCTGGTGGGCAATGACCGCGAGGTCTGGTACTGGGCCCGGGCCGTCTCCACCACCGATCTCACCGGCCCCTGGAACGATACCGACGGCACCTACGCCAAGACCGCCGTGGACCCCGAGTACATGCTCGAGCAGCTGACCGGTAAGATCACCGAGTCCCAGCTCTACGATGACCTGAACAAGCGCCTGGACAACCTCGATGATCAGTGGACGATGCAGGTGGGCACCACCCGGGACGGCCAGCCCATCGTCGGCGGGATCGGCCTTGCGGCAACCGAGGAAGACGGCGTCACCTTCGGCATCAACGCCGACCGGCTGTGGGTGGGACACCCCGATCAGGACTACGGCGACGGCAGCGACGTGGTCTTCCCCTTCATCATCAAGGACGGGAAGGTCTACATCGACACCGCCATCATCGCCGACGCCACCATCAAGAGCGCGCAGATCGAATCCGTGGCCGCCGACAAGGTCTCGGCCGCCACCCTGGACGCCTTCTCCTCCAACCTCGGCTGGATCAACGGCGGCCAGCTGCGGCTCGCCAATGGCCGGTTCGGAGTCGGCCCCAACGGGGAGGTGGTGATCTCCGGCGCGGCCGGAACCGTGCAGTTCCAGGATACCGACGGCGATGGCGCCTATGACGCCATGAGCATCAGCGAGCCGGACGATGGCCTCATCATCACCGACCGGGTGATCAAGGTGCGCGAGGGTGGCGTCACCCGGGTGCAGCTCGGGGACCTGGACGCATGAGGGGGCTGTCCGTCTACGACGATGACGGCGGCGAGATCTTCAACTCCGAGACCTCAACCATCCTCTCGATTGGCGAAAAGACGGTCCTCGGCACGCACGAAGATCAGCAGATCACGATCATCGATCCAGCCTACGAGCAGGATATTTCTGCCGGCGAGGTTGATATTGTGACCGCGCTGATTGGTGAATCGCCGCCATTTGCCGAGATCCGGAAGTATTCGCGCAGCTTTTTCTATTATTATGATGGCGAATACAAAACCATCGGGTATGTGATCGTTTACCTGGATGCCATGGATCAGAAATACCGGGATCTATTTGCCAACGCCGATAACGGCGAGTGCATCGTGGTGGCAGTAGTCGAATGAGCTTCGGGATCCGAACAAATAGCAAGGGCATCGACGCCGGATTCGAGGCCCTTGTTCTGTCCGAGACCATCCAGGGAAAACTGATGGAGCAGTCCATCGCGAACGGATCGCTGTTCGGCGGCACGGCCAGGGACATCCAGTTCGCCAACGCCTACTCGTCCAACGACGCTCCCATCATCGCCATGAAGGCCGCGCCCAGTGATGGTGACGGCCTCATGGGCGCCCTGGGGTTCTCTGGTAACGCCGGCGTGCTGAATGGCATGCACCTGATGCCGTGGAGCCCCTACCCACTGCAGGGCGCCAAGGACGCCTTCAAGGCAACCGGCCAATACGACGGCACCTACAACCCGCCAGTGGACTTTGCTATTGCGTCGCGACTGGCAGAGGGGGAGCCGTCCGGGTACGGGATGGCGATCCGGGATCGCAACGGGAGAGTGGTTTTTTCGTCCAACGAGAAAAACTACCTGAAGGTTGTAAAGACAACGGTTCTCGACCCCCTGGAAGATTTCACCTGGGGCAGCAATCCGACGATTGCGCTCAGAGCGAATATCGACGCGGTGGATGGGTACAATAACTACTTCGTCATTGACACCAGGCCCTTCCAGAAGCACACGGGAGGGTGGTGGAACTGGTACACCTACCGGGCCTATGAGTATTATTTTGGGGAATGGCAGGAGGTGTGGAGAGAGGAGTACGTTCACGTTGCCTCCAACGACATCATCTCAAGCGTTGGGCTGAATACCGCGGAAACGACCAGGGACTCCGTGCAGCTACATTATTGCGGCGCAGGGATGAGGTGGTACTGGGATGGCGTGGCAAGTGATTTTAGCGGTACGCCAGAGTTCGGAGAGGACTTTTTATGGGGCGGTGGAGAGTCGGAAGAGAGGGCCGACGACTACACCACCAAGATCACGGTCAAAGAGGTCACCTTCGACTCCAACTAGCTGACGACCCGCCCGCAATAGCCTATAATCCCGGTAGAATCGCAACCCGTCCGCCCAAGCCCCGGTGCCTTCCTGGCCCGGGGCTTTTTGCGTTGGAGTCCCTGATGCTTGAGCCCGCCAACATCCGCCAGTGCTGGGACTGGGTGCGCCCGGGCGTGGAGCGCGCCATTCGCAAGTCGGGCGAAGGCTTCCGCCCCGAGGACGTCTATGCGGCCGTGGTCAACGGCGCCGCCCAACTCTGGACCAGCGAGGACGGCTTCATCGTCTGGTACGTCGATGTCTGCCCGCACACCGGGCGGCGCAGCCTGTGGATCTGGCTGGGCTGGAGCCAGCATCACGGCATGTTCGAGAAGTACGGCCCCCAGCTTCGTGACATGGCCCGTCGGGCCGATGCGACGCGGGTGGCATTCAACTCCCCCCGGAAGGGTTACGAGCGGCGCCTTGGGGCGCCCTGGAAGGTGGCGCGTGTGGAATACGAGATGGAGGCATCCCCATGAGTGGCGGCGGCGGTGACAACAAGGTAAAGCCCACGGCCGAGGAGAACGCCCTGGGCGAGATCGCGGTCGAGCGGTGGAACGACTACCAGACCCGGCTCCGGCCCTACGAGGATCAGTACATGGAGTCGGTGCAGCGCAGCGCCGGCGACCACACCCAGGCTCGCGGCCAGGCCACGGCGGCCACGGCCATGAGCTTCGAGGATCCCCGGCAGGAGACCGAGTCCGGCCTGATGAAGCGCGGCGTCGGCCCCGGCAGCGGGGCGGCCGTCATGGAGATGGGCGGGCTGGATAGCCAGCAGGCGCAGGTGCAGGGCGCCGGCGCCACCGAGGCTCACCAGGCCACCACCGCCCAGCACATGCAGGGCCTGCAGAACGTCGTGAACCTGGGCCAGGGGCAGGCGGACATGGCCCAGACCGGCATGGGCCAGGTGGCGTCCGGCGCGGCTAGCGACGCCCAGCACCGGGCGCAGATGGCGATGCAGGAGTCGGCCTCCAACCAGCAGTTCGCCGGCAACCTGGCCGGAATGGGCACGTCCTATGCCATGCAGCCCAGCGGCTACCAGAGCCAGGCCGGCGGCCAGCTTCGCGGCGTCTCCGCCGGCGGCCAGCAGGATCAGATGCTGGCCGACCAGACGGGGAACATGAACACCCGCGGCCTCAACTTCACCTACCAGTAGGAGGCGGCCATGAGTGGCGGCTATACCCCGGAACGACCCTCTACCAGTTCCAGCGAGCAGGGCGGCGTCAGCTACGTTACACCCGAGAGCGGCACCCCCATGACCCTCGGCAAGGGCGGCGATGCCCACGACCAGCTCGGCCGCGTCCACCGGCAGCAGTGGGAGGACTACAAGCGCCGATTCCGCCCGGTGGAGGACGCCCTGATGGACATGACCAACGACCCCGAGGCGGAGAGCCGCATGCGGGGGCAGGTCAGCCAGGACATGGGGCAGGCCTACGACAGCATGGCCGGCCAGCGGCAGCGGAGAATGGAGGGCTACGGCCTCTCCGTGACCGGCGATCAGAAGCAGTCCCTGGGCCGGCAGAACGCCCTCGACCAGGCAGCGGCCACCGCCGGCGGCATGAACACCGGCCGCACCGCCATCGAGGACCGCAACCAGGCGGCCATGGTGGGCGGGCTGGGCTCGCTGGCTCAGCAGCGCAAGAACCCGGGTCAGTAGGAGGCGACCATGGCAGGACTCATCGGCCTCGGCCAGAACTACAAGCAGCAGGGGATCCAGTCCCTGTCCCGCGTATCGGACCTCAAGCGCCAGCGCGAGCAGACCAACGACCGGATCGAGCAGCAGGACAAGCAGCAGACCATGAGCGCCGTCGGTACAGGCGCCTCCATTGGCACCATGATTAAGCCTGGTGTCGGGACCCTCGTTGGCGCCGGCGTCGGCTACCTCGCCGACTCGATGTTCTAGGAGATCACCATGGCACAAGGGCTCGGATCCCTAAGCTCCGGCTTCATGCAGGGCTTCGGCATGATGTCGGACCACCTCAACAACCAGCGCCGCATGGAGATGGAACAGGAGGACCGCAAGTTGCGCCGGCAGCGACAGGCCGATCAGGCCGACCGCCAGGAGGCGCTGTTCGATAAGAAGATGGACACCTACGAGCAGGAGCAGGAGGCTAACGAACTCCGTGGCGGCCTCCACGCCCTGGAGCGCGGCGCAAACGTGGACCCAAGCGAGTTCGAGCCGCTGCGCGAGGACGGCCAGCTCCGCGAGACCTTCCGCGAGGTCACCGGCGCCGACCCGGACAACTACTTCGACCCCGACCGCCGGGAGAAGCTGGAGACGGCTGTGGGCAAGGTGGATGGCGTGCTGTCCGGCCAGGACGCCCGCAGCCCCCGCGAGGTGATGAGCGATCCCGAGATCACCGACGCCGCCAACGTCCTCCTGGAGGACCGCGTCAAGAAGGGGATCGGCGAGACGGCCTGGCACGACGGGCGCCAGGTCACCGTGGAGGACAAGCGGATCGCCGACATCGTGCCCGGGCCCGACGGCAAGAGCGTCATGTTCGAGCTGGAGGTGGAGGGCACCGACGAGAACGGCGAGAAGGTGAGCTACCGCGCCCCCATGACCCACATGCACAGCGCCGAGGACAACGAGGCCCTGCCGGTGGACGTGGACACCCTGGGCAAGCGGATCATCGGCCACCGCCGGATGCTCGACGCCACCAAGGACAACCCGCAGATCCGCGAACAGCTCCAGGCCGCCCTGGAGGAGCAGATCGTGCGCCGCGGAGGCGAGGTGGGCCCGGCGTCCGAGTGGGACAAGCTCAACGACGGCACCCTCTACAACCCCGCCACCGGCGAGACGAAGGACGTGGGCGGCATGCCCGGGACCGGCGCGGCCACCGAGGATGGGGACTGGCGGATCCCGGTCCTCACCGACCAGGGCGAGACGGCCAAGACCTTCTCCGACTCCGACCTGCGAAACCACTACCGCACCGAGTTCGACATCCCCTCCGAATCCGAGCTCCAGAACCTCCGCACCCAGGCCATGATGGCGAGCGGCCAGGAGAAGCAGCAGTACGAGCAGATGGTGGATGAGGCCGTGCGCCGTCGCGCCGAGGCCCCCACCTACAACGAGTGGATCGGGCGGGTGCAGTCGAACGGACTGGATCTGCGGAGCGGGGGCGGGCCGCCCCGCGATGGCGGTCAGCAGTCCCGAGGCGGGGGCGGTCAGCAGGAACCCCCCGAGCAGGGCCAGGGCGGCGGCATCCCGGAGGCCGAGGCATCGGGTGGAGCCGCGGATTTCATCCGGCGGCGAGTCGGTAGCCAGGCCGGCGGCCTTGCCAGCATCGCGGAGAGCCTGGGCTACACCGACCTCCTCCAGGGCATCGCCGGCAGCGAGCAGGAAGGGCAGGCCCGCCCCGGCGCCGAACAGCGGCGCCCCGAGAAGGCGACCCGGCAGGGCGGCGGCCGCCAGCAGGAGATCAGCCCCGATCTCGTCGAGCGCGCCCGCCGCGACCCCAACGCCTACGCCCAGGTCCTGCGCCAGCAGAACCCCGATGCGTCGGATGAAGCCATCCGGCGCCGCGTCCGCAAGCAGTTCCCGGAGGCCCGATGAAGGATCCCGTCTTTGGCGACGACCCCGAGCAGACCGAAGGGGGGCAGGGTGAGGCCGATGGCGGCCTGAAGGACCCCGTGTTCGGTGGTGGCGAGGGGGAAGACCCCGGCATCATCGAGCAGGCGGCGGATACCATCGGGACGGCGGCCGTGAACACCGTCCCCACCGCGGCCAACCTCACCAACCGCTTCGTCGCCAACCCCATCCTGCGCCTAGCCGGCCAGGAGCCGCTGGATCCGGTCCCGCTCTGGGAGGGCCCCGAGGGCGAGCAGACCTGGACCGGCACGGCCGAGGAATCGGTCAAGGCCGTGCCCCGGGGCGCCGCCGGGGCCGTCTCGTCCGGCCTCAAGGGCTTCTCGCGCCTCACCGGTGATCCCGAGGGCGACGAGAGCATCACCCGCGAGGCCGGCCAGGCCATCGAGGACTGGTCCCGCGAGAACTTCCCGCTCGACCCCGCCTACCGCGACTCCGTGCCCGTGAAGCTCGCCGAGGGTGGCGGCTCCATGCTGGCCTACCTGCCCACCGGCGGCGCCGGCGGCATGGCGGCCCGGGGCCTGGCCGGGGCGGCCGGGGCCACCGGCCGGGGGCTGACGGCGGCGCAGAAGGCCGGCCAGCTGGGCGCCGCCGGCACCCTCGCCGGCGGGTCCGGGTCCGAGGAGGCCTACACCCGCGCCCGGGAGGCCGGGCAGGACGAAGAGAGCGCCCAGAAGGTCGCCCGCCTCTACGGCGTGCCGTCCGGCGTGGTCCAGGTGGCGAACGTGACCCGCCTCCTGCGCGCCATGCCCAAGGCCGCCCGGCAGAAGCTCATGGCCGGCACCCGGGGGCGGATCCTGGGTGACATGATCTCCGAGGGCGTGGTCGAGGGCGCGGGCGCGGCGGGCCAGAACATCGGCGAGCGCAGCTACAACGAGGACCAGGGCCTGACCGAGGACGTGCTGGAGCGGGCCGCCCTGGGTGCAGGGTCGGCCGGGCTGATCCAGGGTGGCCGCGCCCTGGCCGCCCGGGGCGCCGGGGCGCTCGACGAGGCCGGCAACCGCACGGCCACCGACGAAGAGATCCAGGAGGCGGCCGACGCCGTCAGCCAGATGGAGCCGGAGCAGGCCGCCGAGGTGCTGACCACGCCCCTGCTGGAGGCGCCGGAACTCGTCGGAACCCCCGACGGCGAAGTGGGCACCCGGGCCGACGTGGAGGCGCGGGAGCAGGAGCGCGCCGAGGTGGGCCTGACGCCCGACGTCCAGCGCGCCCAGCGCGCCCGTGAGCAGCGCGAGAGCGACGACACCGGCGAGGAGTACCAGGCGGAGTATCTGGGCGACGCCACCGAGATCCTGCCGGTGGCCGAGGACGGCCTGATCTACCGCAAGGACGGCCGCCCCTTCCCCGGTGCCGCTGCGGCCCGGGGCGCCCGCAACCGCGACGATCTGGCCGCCGCCAAGGACCGGCTGGAACCGGTGCAGCTTGAGGACGGCCAGTGGGCCCTGCGCCCCGCCGATACCCCGGAGGCCGAGCCGCAGCGCCAGGCCGAGACGCCGGAAGAGGCCGGCCGCCGCCGCGCCCGCGAACTCCGCTCCATGGCCGAGCAGGCCGAGCGCCCCGACGTGCGCCGCGCTCTGGAGCAGGACGCCGAGGCCGAGGAGGCCCGCGCCCGGGGCGAGACGCAGAAGCTCACCCCCGAGCAGCGCCGCCGGCAGCGCCAGCGCGACAACAACACCGTGCGCCCGGAGCAGGACGACCTGGTCACCGCCATCCGCAAGCTGGGCGGCCTGGACACCGAGCTGGAATCGGACTGGCGCGACCGCCTCAGCCACGTAGACCAGCAGCGCGCCCCCGTCCCCGGCCAGCGCAACCTGGAGCGCCCCGG
Source organism: uncultured Alteromonadaceae bacterium (assembly GCA_964438205.1). Lineage (GTDB taxonomy): Bacteria > Pseudomonadota > Gammaproteobacteria > Pseudomonadales > Halieaceae > Pseudohaliea. The sequence continues at coordinate 9,865 of CAYTJQ010000028.1, read as the reverse complement.
CAAGCCCGGCGCCCGCTCCCTGGACGACCTCGCCGAGCCGCTGCAGGAGATGGGCTACCTGCGCAACCGGGATCCCCGGGAACTTGAAGAGCGCCTGTCCAGCGTCGAGCGCGGGGCCAAGGAGTATTCCCTGGCGGTCGAGGAAGACCGCATGGCCCAGGACATGGAAGAGGCCGAGCGCCAGCGCGCCGAGGATCAGGCCGAGCTCGCCCCCGACGAGTCCGACGAGATCATGACCGCCTACCAGCGGTACGCCGACGAGATGGAGGCGGAGGCGCCGGCGGTGGACACCACCGGCGAACCTGATCCCTACAGCGAGGCCCTGCTATCCTTGGCCCGTGAGGCGGAATCGGCGGATCCCGGCCGGGTCGAGAGCATCCTGGAAGACGCCGCCCGCCAGGGGCGCACCGAATCCGAGGTCACCCAGGACCTCCTGACCATCATCCGAGGAGAGGCCAATGCCGAACGCGCAGCAGATCCTGGACGAGATCCGGGAGCGCAAGAAGACGGGGGAGAAGCCCCCGGTGGACCCCGAACTGAGGAAGCGGCTGGGCCTGCCGCCGCGCAGCCCGGAGAAGACGCCGCCGCAGAAGTAGACCCGAACCCCGCCGACTTCACCCCCACCCACGAACTCCCCGACGGCACCCAGGTTGCCGCCACCGACGAGCCCGGCGTCTGGATGGACGCCGACGGCGTCGAGATCGAAGACGCCGGCGCCGTGCCGCTCCAGCAGGAGGCCCAGCAGCAGGACGCGCCCGAGGCGGAGACCGTGGAGCAGGCGACCAACGAAGACGCCGCGGCCACCCCCTACCTCCGCCCCAACGGCCAGCCCTACCAGTCCCGCCGGGCCGCCATGGCCGCACGGAATGGAGACCGGTTCGAGGGGCGAAAGGATCGCATGGAGCCGGTGGAGGTCGACGGTGGATGGGGTCTGCGCGAGAAGCCTGTGCGCGGCATGGACGCGGAAGGCCGGCCGGATGATGGCGGTCCCATCAAGGAAGGCGACATCTTCCGCACCAGCTCCGGGCGCGAGACGACGCCCTACGCCGACGGCAAGGGCCTGCGCAAGAGCACGCAGTGGCTGATCGACAATGCCGTGGCCGAGGCCGAATCCCGCGGCGATGATTTCAACGCCCTGCAGTTCCGCGGCGAGCAGCCGTCCAGGAAGCAGGGCGACATCCCGCCGGCCTCCCGCGATGCCATGCACGAGTACCTGTTCGGCCAGCAGCCCGAGGTGCCCCGGGAAGCGATCCGGCCGCTCGGCGAGCGCACCGAATCAAGAGCCGATGAAGAAACGGGCGAGCAGGCGGAGACCCTGGCGCGTCGAGCAACCCGGCGACTCGCGGAAGAGAACACGTCGCTGATTGAGATCGCCCGCTCAGGCGATCTTGAGGATGTTCGCAAAGGAATCACCCCGTCGTGGAGTCGACGTCTTCGGGAAGAGGCTGGGGAGAGCGGCGAGGCGGTCGAAACTCTGGATGAGGGCGAAATCCCGGACTCGGAGATCCAGTGGCTGGCCGAGCAGGAAGCGCCCGAGCGGGCCGAGCAGACCGCCCCGCGTGGCGCCATGGCCGAGGCACGGGACGCGCTGGACAAGGCCCGCCAGGAGGCCGAGCGCATGCCCGATGATGCCAGCATCGCGGCCGAGGACCTGCCGTTCGACCTGGCCGAGCAGGCCCACTCCGGCACCTCGCAGACGCCCGAGGTGCGCGCCATGCAGGAACAGACCGGCTACCTGCGCCACATGGCCGGCCTCTACGACCAGATGGCGCCACTGGCGGACACCGACCAGAAGCGGGCCGACCTGGTGGAGGAGCTGAACCGGTACAAGAAGGAGTACCTATCCCGCTACCGGGCCATGCTCAACGCCCGCGCCGGCATGATGAGCCCCATGGTGGCCGGCCCGGCCAAGTTCCCTGAGCGCAGCCAGCGCAAGAAGAGCAGCGCCTACGAGAAGAAGGCCAGCGACTTCGAGGACTGGCAGAAGAAAGCGCGGGGCGCGATCCGCCGCAAGCTCCAGCCGGAGAAGGCACCGGTGCGCGCCACCGACGCCGACGCCGCCGAGCGGCTGGAGGCGAAGATCGCCGAGCGCGAGCAGACCCAGGAGCGGATGAAGCAGGCCAACAAGATCATCCGATCCAAGAAGCGCACCGACGACGAGAAGCGCCAGGCCCTGGTGGATGAACTCGGCTTCACCGACAAGCAGGCCGCCGACGCCATGACCAAGGACTTCGCCGGCCGGGTCGGCTTCTCCCAGCACACCCTCAGCAACAACAACGCCCGCATCAAGGATCTTCGGTCCCGGCTGGATGGGATCCGCCAACAGGAGCAGGTCGCCGAGTCGACCGGCGGCGAGGTGACGGCGGAGTTCGACGGCGGCCAGGTGACCGCCGACTTCGCCGGCCGCCGCCTGCGCGTGGAGCACGACCAGAAGCCCGGCCAGGAAACCCGGGACGCCCTCAAGGCCGCCGGCTTCCGCTGGTCCCGCGCCAACAACGCCTGGCAGGCCACCCTCAACAACCGCGCCATCACCCAGGCCGAGAAGATCACCGGCGCCGATCTGGGCGTGGACCAGAGCGGTGAGTCTCGCGAGTATAATGGCGACGAACCTGAAGGACTGGAGGGCCCCGCCTTTTCTTTCGCCGGCCAGCGCGCCAAGACCTCGGACCCGAACAACCTGGCCCATGCCCGCCGCCTGCTTGGCGAGGGCGTGGACCCGGAGACGGTGCGCCAGCGTACCGGGTGGTTCCAGGGCCCGGACGACAAGTGGCGGTTCGAGATCAGCGACGAGGGCGTGCGCTACCTCCCGGTCAAGAACGGCACGGCCGGGAAGCTGTGGACCGAGGAGCTGGAGCGGGTCATCGATCACCCGCGACTGTTCGCCGCCTACCCGCGCCTGCGGGGCCTTTCGGTGGTGTCCGCCCGTGGCATGAAGGAGAACGGAACATACAAGCCGAACGAGCGGGAGATCTGGATCAACGCGGATCGCCCTGCGCTGGACCAGCTCGGCACTCTGCTCCACGAGATCCAGCACGGCATCCAGAGCATTGAGGGGTTCGCTCGCGGCAGCAACAAGAGCGCCGAGAAAAGGACCCTGGAGCAGGAGCGTTCGCAAGACTTCACCAGGGCCGAGGACGACTTCAGGGAGGCCGCGGAGGGCGCCCCCGAGGTGGCCGAGCGCCTGCGGGCCCAGAACGCCCATACGCTTACCCTCATGGACCGCTACGGCGTCGAATCGCCGCAGGATCTACGCGGGATCAGAACCGAGGATGATCTCCGGGAGATGCGCCGGCTGAACAGCGCCTACAACCAGGCCGTGGAAGATGCCGGCGGGTTTGACGCACCCGCTGTGCGCCGCCTCATCGATGCCAGCCAACGCATGATGGATGCCCACCTGAGCCGCCCGAGTGACGGCCAGGCCTTTGAGCGGTACACGCGCCAGGCCGGCGAGGTAGAAGCCCGCAACACCCAGACCCGCATGGGCCTGACCGAGGCCGAGCGCCAGGCCACCGCGCCGGAGCAGACCGCCGACCGTTCCGCGGAGGACGTGATTGTCCAGTGGGGCGGCGAGGTGATGGAGAACGCCCCCATCCCGGACAACTTCCACCCCAGCGTCTCCCGGGGCGAGCTCACCGAGATGATCGACCGGGTCACCGCCAACTGGAAGGGTGCCCCGCCCATCAAGGCCGTGGACAACGAGTTCCAGCTGCCCGGCGAGCTGCTGCTGGACATCTACCACAACGGCGCCCTGGGCGAGGTGCGCGGCGTCTACCACCGCGGCCAGATCCACCTCATCGGCGAGAACATTCCCGACGTGGAGACGGCCGAGCGCATCCTGCTCCACGAAGCCGTGGGCCACTACGGCCTGCGCCGCGCCCTGGGCGACGAGGCCGCCATCAAGCAGGCGCTCAACAAGGTCTGGACCTCCTTCGGCAAGAGCGGCCACCAGGAAATCATCGACCGCTACTTCCCCGACGGCGACTTCGACGTGAACAACGTCGACCACCGCCAGATCGTGGCCGAGGAGAAGCTGGCCCACCTGGCCGAGACCGGCCAGAAGCCGAAACTCGTCCAGCAGGCCGTGGCCGCCATCCGTGACGCCCTGCGCAAGCTCGGCTTCAACCTCGACTTCAACGAGTCCGACCTGGCCGCCCTCATCCGCAAGGCCCACCGCGTGGTGGAGCGGGGCGGGGTGGAGACGGCCCTGGATGCCGAACTGGAGCCGCGCATGAGCCGGGGCGAGGATGACGGCCTCTCCCGCGCCCGGGAGAAGGCCGGCCTGGGTGGCCGCAAGACCCTCTTCGAGGAGAAGTCCGAGGTCATGCAGGAGTGGGCCAGCGAGTTCGACCGCGACCACCTCATCCAGGGCACCCTGGACAAGTTCCACGGCATCAAGCGGGCCGAGGAGCGGATCCTGGGGAACATCCCCCACGAGCAATCCGCCTACGTGGCCGCCCGGCTCTCCACCGGCACCTCCAGCACCATGCAGGCCATCCTCCACCACGGGGCGCCGAAGTGGGACAGCGGGATCATCCAGAAGCAGGAGGGCAGCAAGGGCCTTCTCCCCATCCTCGACCCGGTGAAGGGCGACCTGGACCGCTTCATGGGCTGGATGGTCGCCCGCCGCGCCCGCCGCCTGCAGCAGGAGGGCCGGGAGAACAACCTGACCGAGGTCGACGTGCGGGAGCTCATGGAAGACGCCGAGAAGGCGCCCACCTTCGACCAGTTCGAGCAGGTGGCCGCCGAGCTCGACGCCTTCAAGAAGTCCGTCCTCGACGTGGCCGAGCAGGCCGGCCTCATCGACCCGAACAGCCGGGCGGCCTGGGATCACGCCGACTACATCCCCTTCTATCGCGTCACCGATGACGGCGGCACCACCGGACCGGGTGGGGCCGCGCAGAAGCTGGCCGGCCAGAGTTCCCGGATCCGAGTGCTCAAGGGCGGCGAGGAGCGGCTGAACGACCCCCTCGAGAACCTGGTGATGAACTTCACCCACCTCATGGACGCCTCCATGAAGAACCACGCCGCCCGCCAGGTGGCGATCAACTTCAACGGCCAGGGCGACATGGATACCGAGGGCCGCAGCGTCGGCCGGGACTTCGCCGAGCCCATCAACGCCGAGGGCAACGGGATCCTGGAAGAGGTGGGCATGGACTCCGAACGGGCCCGGATCCCCATGCAGCAGGTCCGCAAGCACCTCCAGGAGCAGGGCGTGGATCCCAACCTGCTACCCCGGGAGGCGCTGGAGGGCGTGCGCGACCTGTGGGCCATCAAGCCGCCGGCGGACCCGGACGTCATCCGGGTCATGGACAACGGCAAGGCCCGGTACTTCAAGGTCAATGACCCGCTGCTCCTGCGCTCCATGACGGCCATCCGCGAGGAGAGCCTGAACAACGTCGCCATGCGGGTCATGCGCGGCTTCAAGCGCGTGCTCACCCGCGGGATCACCTCCTCGCCGGACTTCATCGCCCGGAACTGGATCCGGGACATGATGAACGCCTGGACCATCAACGAGGACCACTTCCAGATGTTCGGCGACTCCCTCCGGGGCGCGAAGCGGTCGGTCTTCGAGGACGAGTCGTTCCAGAGCATGCTGTTCGCCGGCGCCTCCTTCCAGGGCGGGTACGTCAACGCCAGCGACCCGGGCGACGTGACCCGCTCCATCCGGCGGGCCATGCGCGAGAAGGGGTACAGCACCGCCGCCCAGAACGAGCACATCGCCTCCATCATCGACGACCCCATGAAGGTCTGGGAGGCCTACACCAAGATCGCCGACGCCGTGGAGAACTCGTCCCGGGAGGCGGTCTACGAGGCCTCCAAGCAGGCCGGCAAGAGCGAGGCCCAGGCCGTGTTCGAGGCCAAGGATCTCATGGACTACTCCATGCGCGGGGACTTCACCGCCATCCAGGCGGCCACCGACGTGATCCCGTTCCTCAACGCCCGGATCCAGGGCCACTACAAGATCGCCCGGGCCGGCGCCAGCCACCCCGGCCGCGTGCTGGCCCGCGGTTCCACCCTGGTCGGCTTCTCCCTCGGCCTGCTGGCGATGAACATGGGCAACGAGGAATACGAGGAGCTGCCGGACTGGGACAAGGATATGTACTGGCACATCTTCGCCGGCGGCGAGCACTTCCGGATCCCCAAGCCCTTCGAGATCGGCGTGCTGTTCGGCACCGTGCCGGAGCGGATCGCCCGCAACTACCAGGGCCTGGACGAGAACGACGACTCCATGGAGCGGCTGGGCTGGAACTTCGCCCAGGCGTTCGGGATGGACATGCCGGCGGCCTTCATGCCCGGGATCGAGGTCTGGGCCAACCGGGACACCTTCCGGGACGCGCCCATCGAGGGCATGGCCGACCAGGGCAAGCTCGACTCCGCTCGGTACAACGCCAGTACCAGCGACACCATGCGCGTGCTCGGCAACGCCTCCCTCGGCGATACCAACTTCTCGGACGCCACCGGCCTCTCGCCGAAGGAGATGGAGCACCTGTGGCAGGGCCACCTGGGCACCATGGGCATGTACGCCCTCAGCATGGCCGACATGCTCACGCGGGAGGCGGAGGGCGCCCCCACCAAGCCGTCCTGGCGCTGGGACGACGCCCCGGTCATCGGCACCTTCTACCGATCCCAGCCGGCCCGCTCCACCCGCTACGCCGACGAGCTCTACGACCTGCGGGAGAAGGCGAACAAGGCCTATCGGACCATGCAGTCGCACATGGAGAACCAGGATCCGGAGGCGGCGCGGGAGGTTGTGGACCGGCACCGGGACGAGCTGCGGCTGCGTGACCTGGCGAACAGCAGCGCCCAGCGCATGTCCGATCTGCGCAACCAGATGGACCGGGTCTACCGCAGCGATATGTCGCCGGAGGAGAAGCGGGAGAAGATCGACCGGATCTACCGGGCGATGAACCGGATCACTCGCAGGACGATGGGAGCGGTGGACCGCTCCCGGGAGCGGAGCCAGTAGCCTCGAGGAGGCCGGCCACCGCTTCGCGGAACTCCTGGCAGTCCTCGTGCAGGGCTGCCCGGTTGTCGGCCAGCAGATCGCGCACCACTTCCGTGCGGAGGCGGACGTTCTCCCGGGCAGCCGGCTTTGCCTCGTCGGCGGGCAGGATGGCCGCCATGTCGGCGCTCTCCTCCCGGAGCCGGGAGTCATGCGTGGCCTTCATCCGCTCCAGCTCGGTTTGCCGAGCCTGGACATGGCTGGCGGACCACTCAACCGCCCGCCGCGCCCCCGCAACCTGCTCCTGCCAGTACCGCTCAGGAGCGAAGTACCGGTCGTAGTCGATAGAGCTGGCGATGGCGTAGACCGGGATCCCGACGAAGACGGCGAGGCCGATGATGGCTTGGGCATTCATTCGAGGCATGGTCGGAGAGTAGCAGCCCCGGGGAGGGGCCGCAAAAGCCGGAATGGGGCCCGTTTAGAAGGTGGAGTAGAACCCCAGGGAGAGGGCCGAGTATTCGTACCCGATCCCGTTCTTCGTCCCGTCCAGGTAGGACATCCACTCCAGGCCAATCCCGCCCCCGCCACCGAAGTCGGTCTCGATGCCGACCCCGTAGGACATCCCGGAATCGCTCTCGCTGGCGTAGTACCCGGGCGCGCTCACCTCCATCTTCCCGTCGGTGTACCCGATGGCACCGTAGAGGCTGCCGTCATCCCCGAGCGGGGCATGCCCACGGATGAAGCCGGAGATCGTGCGGTCCACGCTGACCGTGGCATCGACGGTCCCGACGGCCACCGTGGAGTCGGCAACCCCGAACCCCACGCGCCCCTCCACCGACAGGTTCTCGTTGATGAACCCGCCTCCACGAAGCACCCCGACCCCGGGATTGGCCGTGGCATCGATCCCGTCCTCGGTGTAGGACCCGCGGCCGTACTGGGCACCGAAGTACCCATCCGCCAGGGCGGCGGCCGGGAGCAGGGCGATGATGGCGATTACTGCTCGTAGCATGGTGCTCTCCTTGCGTGTCGGTGCAGGCGCACCGTACCACCGCAGGCGGTCGAGAGGGAGAGACGGAAGGTAGCCGGAAAGGGGGCGTGGAGGTGGGCCAGGAAGGCCCGGAGGGGCGGGTAGTTGTATACAAGCCCCTCCAGAATTGTATACAGAGAGCAAGGGCGATGCTCCTAACTCCCTGTCTTGTTTGGCTCCCCGGGCCGGACTCGAACCAGCGACAAGGTGATTAACAGGAAGATCGCCAGTATCCAAGTAAACGCCTGTCCTTCCTCGTAAAAACCGCCCCGCGCTGTATACAAACCCCCGATCAAGACCTGCCCGGAAACCGCCGCATGGCGCGGCACACGATCCGGGTTGTATACAGCTATTCCCCCTTCCCGGCTGCCCCCGGGCTGGTCAGCGGCTGGACCTTCTGCAGCTTCTTCGACCGCAGGTAGACCTCGGTGGTGGACCTGCTTCGGTGGCCGGCCAGCGCCTGGGCATCTTCCCCGCGCTCGTTGTAGTCGGTCAGCGCCTTGGCCCGGATGTCGTGGAAGGTGTACGCCTCCCGTATGAGCTCCTGCTTCAAGGCCTTGTCCCGGGCTCGCACCCAGGCGCTGCGCAATCCGTTGGCGGTGTAGGGTTCGCCGCGCTGGGTGCAGATCACGTATACGCTGGATACCTGGTTGGCGGGCAGCGCCCGGGCCCGGTCCAGCACGGCATCCAGGGCCGGGCTTCGCTCGATGATCACCGGCCGGCCGCCCTTGCTTGTCTGCACCTGTACCCCCTCGTCGGTCACGCTGCTCCAGCGCAGGGCCAGCAATTCGCCCTGCCGGCGGGCGGTGAGGTAGGCGAGATCCATGGCGACGGCCAGCACCTCGGGGGCGAGGGCGCGCACGGCCAGGAACTCCTCGTCGGTCACGTACCGCTCCCGGCGGCGCTCGGTGTGCCGGCGGATCTCGCGGCAGGGGTTGCGGGTAGCCAGGCCCCGGCGCAGGGCGTAGCTGTAGACCGCAGAGAGAACGGCCTTGTCCCGGTTCGCGGCGGTCTTGTGGGGATGCTCGTCGAGGTAGCGGGCGACGTGGTGGGGCTCCACGTCCTCGATGCCGACGTGGCCGAATACGGCCTCCAGGTTGTTGAGGCGGCCACGGTAACCGCGCTGTGTCTCCTTGCCGAGCGTCGGGAGGACGTCGGCCCGGTAGTGGGCGATGATCCCGCTCACCGTTGTCGGCGTGGCGCCGGATGCCTCGGCCTCCAGCCGGGCATACTCGGCCAGGGCCTCGTCCCAGGTTGTTCCCAGCCGGATCCACCGGCGGCCCTGACCGCCCCGGCCAGAGGTCAGGTAGCGGTAGGCCCCGTTCTTCCAGTGCATGCGGCGGGGTAAACCCGTGTCGCTTTTGCGTGGCCGGCCCATGCCCTCCATGTTAGCCGGCTTTCTTCAGCTTGGAGAAATCCGGTTCGGGGCGGGAAGGGGCCCCGGCTCCGCCTGACAGCATCTGCTCGGCATAGGCGCGGCTGACCTTGGGCCGCCCCGTCCGGTCCTCGGCGTAGTGCCACCCGTGCCGCTCCAGCCATCCCCGCTGCCTGGCGGGGAGCTGGTAGCCGGTGAGCTCCCACAGTTCGTCAGAGGTGAGGCAAAGGCTCACGCTGCGTCCTCCTGGTGTTGGTGGCCGTGGCGGGGCTCGGCCCCGCCTGCTCGGTCCGGGGTATATCTTTCAGAACGGTATATCGTCGTCCATGTCGTCGAAGGCGCCGCCGCCCTGCGGGGCCGGCTGATCCTGCGGCGCCCCCTGGCCGCCGCCGCTCTGCTGCTGTCCGCCCTGGTCACCGCCGCGGCTGTCGAGCATCTGCATCTCGTTGGCGATCACCTCGGTGGTGTAGCGGTCGGAGCCGTCCTGGGCCTGCCACTTGCGGGTCTGCAGCTTGCCCTC
>CAYTJQ010000027.1:38544-41580 GCA_964438205.1 uncultured Alteromonadaceae bacterium | reverse complement strand
AGGATTTCGATGGGGTAGGCTTTCGCCTGGTCCATGACGTTGACGCCCAGGACACGATCCTCCGCATCCAGGAAGGTGGCCTCTGCTGCGGGAAGAAAGCGGGGCCTGTCGATCGCGGGAATCCCATCGCGGGGCGGTCCGCCGGATTCGATGGCCCCCGGGGGAATCAGGCTGTCGCTGAGGTCGAAGCCGTTCAACGTCTGTCCCCGGGCAGGGCCTGCGACTGTCACTGCGAGGAGCAGGGCAAGGGCTGGGACGATCAGTCTCTGGTGCATGCGGAGGGCTCCCGGAATAACGGCGACACTACCCCATGGATGCACTCAACGGCGCGATGTTACAACAGCCCTGGACAGGCCAGGGCCCGGGAGTTCGAACACGTACAGCGCCTGGCCGTTGGTCGGCTGATAGATTTCCGGGGACAGGACTGCGGTGAGCGCGCGGAAGACGCCGATGCCGGTGGGTACGGCGAGGTACTGCTTGCCGCCGGCGGTGTAGGTGATCGGGTAGCCGTGGAGCGGGGCGCCGAGGCGCGTCTGCCAGAGCACCTCGCCGGAGTTCACATCGAAGGCCTTGAAATAGCGATCGAGATCGCCGATGAAGACGAGGCCACCGCCGGTACTGAGAGCGCCGGTCAGGAAAAGTGCCCGCTGTTCATGGGACCAGCGCTCTTCCAGCGTGCGCACGTCGTAAGCGGCAAGCTTGCCGAGCTGGCCGCCGGCGCCGGGCATCTCATAGGTGCGTGAATCGCCGCCGTAACCGCCACCGCCTTCCTCCAGCGGCACCTCGCGGCCGATCATGTCGGAGCAGAGCTGGTGGAGGGGAACCACGAGGCTGCCTGTGTCGGGGCTGTAGGCGGAAGCCTGCCAGTTGTGGCCGCCGTAGATGCCCGGGCAGGCCTGGATCGCGTCGCCGATCCTGGCTTCGAGGATGTCGTCACGATAGCGGACGCGGCCGGTCTCCCGGTCGATGTCGGCAAAGATATTTTGCGGCAGCGTTTCCTTGACGGCGATGAACGCCCCGGTCTCGCGGTCCAGCTTCCACAGGAGACCGTCCTTGCCGACGGTGAGCAGCACGGCCCTGCCGTCGATGTCCACGAGCACCCGTTCGAAGCCGACCTCCATGTCGATGGTCTCGCCGGGAATATGCTGGAAATACCAGGCGATCTCGCCGGTCTGCGGGTCCAGGGCCAGGGTGCTGTTGGTGTACAGGGCTCGATCCCGGGCGCTCATGCCGCGGCTCGCCGCGACCCAGGGCTTGGCCTGGGAGGTGCCGATGAAGAACAGGTCCAGTTCGGCGTCGTAGGAGCCGGCGATCCAGGCGTCGCCCCCGGCGCGCAGCGCCTGCGGCTGGCCGCCCCAGGTCTCGCCCTCGGGTGTGCCCGGCAGCGCGATCGTCGAGGTGCGCCAGAGCTCCTCGCCGGTGTCCGGGTCGTGGCCGGTGATGAAGCAGCCGGCCTTCGTGTACAGTTCGCAGCCGTTGATGCCCGACAGCACCACGCCGCCGCCGACGATGGGGCCGGCCGTGTGCGTGTAGGCTTCCCGGTAGTCCGCTTTCGGCGTGCGCCAGAGCTGCTCGCCCGTGCGCGCGTCGATGGCGACGATGGCCGCGTCGTAGGTGCTGAGGAACAGCTTGTCCTCGTAGAGGGCGATATTGCGCACGGGACCGCCGAGGGTCTTGGCCTCGGGCGGGAAAGCGTAGGCGTACTCCCACAGCACCTCGCCGTTGGCGCCGTCCACGGCCTGGACGATATTGCCGGGATGGGTGACGTAGAGGATGCCGTCATGGGCCAGGGGTGTGACCTGGTTACTTCCGTCGCGCATTGCCAGCACCCAGGCGAGCTTGAGTTCGCCGACGTTATCCCGGTTGATCTGTGCCAGGGGGCTGTGGCCCTGCCCGTCCCGGGTCCGGCGCCAGCTCAGCCAGTCGCCGGGGGGCGGGTTGTCCAGCATCGCCTCGGTAACCGGCGAGAAACGGTCGAGGCCGCGCCCGCGGAAACCGCCGCGGCTGCGCGCGGCCTGGTCGATGGTGCCGGCCTCGGTGAAGTTGAACCAGCCCTCGTCCCCTGCAGCGTCCGTATCCCCTTCACCGGCCGGCGCAAGGCCGGCGAGATCGAGCAGGGGCAGCCCGCCCGGTGCGGCTTCGCGGTTGCGCTCGAGCACGAAGGCCACGGCCGCCGCGAGTTCCTGGTTGCGCAGCACCGATGTGCCGCCGGGAGGCATGTTGGCTGCCGTGTAGCGGAGCAGGTCGACGGGGGAGGCCTCGCCCCACTTGTCGAGAAACACCGGCCCGAGGAGCGCGTTGCCGTGGGGCGAGCCGCGCAGCGACATGCCGTGGCAGTTGGAGCAGTGGCGCAGGTAGACCGCCTCGCCCCGGCTGGCCAGCTCGGCAGGAGTCGGCGCGGTGTCATCGGCGCCGGCGGCCGCGGCAAGAAGGAGCGTGGTCAGCAGTGCACGGGGGAGGGCTCTCGGCATGGCGTCATGTCCTCTGGCGTTTGCGGGCGTCAAGCGCTGTAGCCGCCATCGACGCCGATGATCTGTCCATTGATGTAGCCGGCGGCGGGGCTCAGCAGGAAAGCGACGGTCGCTGCCACCTCGTCGGGCTGGCCGAGGCGCGGGGTCGGCGTGCGGTCGAGGCACAGGCGGATCACGCCCTGGGCCGTCTCGTCGGCGGCGAAAGACGAGTGCACGATACCCACATCGATGACGCCCGGGGCGACGGCATTGATGCGCTTGCCTTCGGCGCCGATTTCCCGCGCCAGCTGGCGCACGATGGCGGCAATCGCGGTCTTGGGGATACCCGACATGCCGTCGTTCTCGAGGGTACGGAGCACCGCGGTGGTCAACAGCTGTACCAGGGCGCCGCCGGCCGGGAGGTGGCGGATTGACGCGGTGAGCAGGTGGAAGGCGCCGAAGACATCGGTCTCCATGATCCTGCGGAACTCATCCGGGGAGACATCGACGAGGGGGCAGAGCGGAATCGCCGGCCCGGTCGCGTTGACGACCGCCTGCAGTGGCCAGTCGTCGCTCCCTGCCTCGG
>CAYTJQ010000027.1:0-38444 GCA_964438205.1 uncultured Alteromonadaceae bacterium | reverse complement strand
GGCTGTGCCGGCGCCAGCGGCCCGGGCCTAGTCCTCGAGGAAGTGGCCGTACTTCTTCATGGCCGCTTCACGCAACGTCGGCGTGTGGTATGTGGGGAACAGGCCGGGTGCGGCCTCGTAGTCGCGCAGGACAGTGCGGGCCACGGTGATCTTGTGAACCTCCGACGGCCCGTCCACGACGCCCAGCTCTGGGATGTTCGCCCACATGGTCATCAGCGGCGTCTCGTCGGACATGCCCCAGCTGCCGTGCAGGTGCATGACCCGGTACACGACCTCCTGCAGGACCTTCGGTGTGGCCGCCTTGATCGCCGCGATTTCCTTGCGCACCTCCCGGTTGTACTCCTTGTACTTGTCGATCAGCCATGCGGTGTACAGCACGTGCAGCCGGTACTGGAGTATCTGCGTGTAGGTGTCGGCGATCTTCTCCTGGGTCATCTGCTTGTCGGCCAGGAGCTCGCCCTTGGTGCGCCGGCTCTTCGCGCGCTCGCACATCATGTCCATGGCCTTCTTGAGGACCCCGACGCTGCGCATGGCGTGGTGGACCCGGCCACCGCCGAGGCGGGTCTGGGCGACGAGGAACCCCCCGCCTTCCTCGCCGAGGAGGTTTTCCGCCGGTACCCGGCAGTTGGTGAAACGGATATAGCCGTGGACGCCATCGCCCTGCTCGACGTAGGGACCCACGGCAGCATTGCGCAGGATCTCCATGCCGGGCGTGTCTTTTTCCACGAGCAGCATGGACGCGCCCTTGTGGATCGGCACGTCGCTGTTGGTCACGACCATCACCAGCAGGAACTCGGAGAAGCGGGCGTGGGAGGCGAACCACTTCTCGCCGTTGATCACCCATTCGTCACCGTCGCGGTGGGCGGTGCAGGTGAACTCGGCCGGATCGGCCCCGGCATGCGGTTCGGTCATCGAGTAGCAGGAGGCGATCCGGCCGTCGAGCAGCGGCTGCAGGAACTTTTCTTTCTGCGCCGGCGTGCCGAAGTGGGCGAGGATCTCGGCATTACCCGAGTCCGGTGCCTGGCAGCCGAAGACGCTCGGCCCGAAGCGGCTGCGGCCGAGGATCTCGTTCATGAGGCCGAGCTTCACCTGGCCGTAGCCTTCGCCGCCCAGCTCCGGGCCGAGGTGACAGGCCCACAGCTTCTCCTTCTTCACGATCGCCTTGAGCGGGGCCATCGCCCGCGCGGCGGGGGAGTTCGGGTCCCAGGGGTCACCGGGCCCGCGGAAGACGAGGTCCAGGGGCTCGATTTCCTCCCGGGTGAAGGTGTCAATCCAGTCCAGCTTCTGCTGAAACTCGGGGTCAGTCTCAAAACTCCAGCTCACGCGGCCTCCCGTTTATTTTCTGGCTTCTTGCGTCGGTCACGGCGCGCCTTGCGGGGCTTCTTGCAATCGCGAGGCTATTGCGGGGGTGCGCCTTGACTTGATAAGCCGCAAGTTTAAACTTGCTAGTCGCAAACAAGCAAATACTAATAACCACCCAGCGCAGGATGCCATGGACAAAGACCCGACTACCTGGATTGTAACCGGCGCCTCCCGAGGGATCGGGCTGGCTGCCGCCGACCGTATCCTCGAGCAGGGCGGCCGCGTCGCCCTCGTCGCCCGCGGCGACGGGCTGGAGGAACTCGCCGCCGGGCGCGGCGCCGATTGTATCGCCTGCCGGGCTGACGTTTCCCGTCCCGGGGAACTCGAGGCGGTCGCCGCGCGCGTGCTGGAGGAATGGGGCCGCATCGACGTCCTGGTCAACAACGCCGGCCTGCACCGCGGCGGCCGCATCGGCCGCCTCAAGCCCGAGGACTGGCAGGCGGTGCTGGATGTCAATCTCACCGGCGCGCTGAATGCCATCCGTGCCGTCGAGCCGCACCTTGCCGAAGGCGGGGCGATCGTCAATGTCGGGGCCGTCGTCGGCTTCCGGGGCTTTCCCGGCGACGCCGCCTATGCCGCGTCCAAGGCGGGGCTGGCCGGGCTCACGCGGGCGCTGGCCATTGAGCTGGCGCCTCGCGGGATCCGGGTGAACCTCGTGATCCCCGGGCTCGTCCTCACCGAAATGACCGGCGGCGTCTCGCCGAAGGCGCTCGAAGCGATGCGCCAGACTATCCCCCTGCGCCGCTACGGGGAGGCGGCTGATATCGGCCGTGTCATCCACTGGGTCGGTTCCAGCGACTACATGACCGGCGCCTTTGTGCCGGTCGACGGCGGCCTGCTGTCGAGTTTCGGAGTCCCGGGGCAATGAGCCCCGAGCAGGAAGGGGCGGTGCGCGACTGGCTGGCGTCGGAAGCCGGCGTCACCGGCGCCCGTGTCACGGGTGCGCTGGGCGGTGGCAACGCCAACGTGACCCTGCGTCTGGCCAGCGACGATGGCGCGCTGGTGCTGCGCACGCCCCCGGAGAACGCGGTGTCGGCGAAGGCGCACCGCGGTATCGAGCGCGAGGGGAGGGTACTGCGCGCGCTTTCCGGCCGCGCCCGGGTGCCGGGTTTCGTCGCCTGGTGCGAGGACCCGGCCGTTCTCGGCCGACCGTTCCTGGTCGTGCGTCACGTCGATGGCGTGTCGATCACGGACACACTCCCGGCGGCCTATCCCGACACCGTCGAAACGGTGAACCGCCTGGGCGAGGACCTGGTAGACGAGCTCGCCCTCGTGCACAACCTGCCCTGGGCGTCGCTGGGCCTCGACGGCTTCGGTCGCCCCGAGGGGTTCCTCGAGCGCCAGGTCACGCGCTGGCGCGAGGTGCGTCGCAGCGACCAGGTAAGGGAGCTGCCCGAGCTCGAGGCGCTCGCGGACTGGCTCCTCGCCGAGAAGCCCGCCGACCACCCGGGGGCGCTGACCCACGGTGACTATCATCTCGACAACACCCTGTCGCTGCCGGACCGGCCCGGGCTTGCGGCGATCATCGACTGGGAGCTGGCGACGATCGGCGACCCACTGTCGGACCTGGCGCTGTTGCTCATGTTCTGGGGCGATCAGCGGCGGGCGGACCCGCCCGGTTTCCCGCAGATCCAGCAGGTGAGCCGGCGCCCCGGGGTTCACAGCCGCCGCGAGCTTGCCGAGCGCTGGTCCCGGCAGACCGGCATCGCCCTGGACCGCCTCGATTACTACCTGTGTTTCGCCTTCTGGCGCCTCGCCGCCATCGTCGAGGGCGCCTACGTCCTGTACCGCCGGGGCAAGGTCGACACCGCCTATGCCCGGGGCATCGAGCGGGACGTCCCCGCGCTCCTGGCCGAGGCCGCCGCCGCAAAAGGAGACTGGTAAATGGCCGATTACGCGCCCATGCCCGCCACCATGATGCACCTGCCCATGACGGTACAGATGATCCTGCGTCATGGCGCGACGGTGTTCCCCGACAGCGTGGTAGCCGACTTCGACGGCGAGCGGGTCACGAACACGCGCTATGGCGACGTCGCGGCCAACGCGGTGCGCCTCGCCAACCTGCTGCGGGACCTGGGCGTCCGCCCGGGTGACCGGGTCGGCACCTTCAGCTGGAACAACCGCGAGCACCAGGAGGCCTACCTGGCGATCCCGGCCATGGGTGCGATCATGCACACGATCAACGTCCGTCTGTCCACGGAGCAGATTGCCTACGTGATCAATCACGCCGAGGACCGGGTGCTGATCGTCGATGCGCAGCTGCTCGAGGTGCTGGCGCCGGCGCTGCCGCTCCTCGAAAGCGTGCAGCACCTGCTCATCGTCGGTGACTCCGGCGAACCCGGCACCGGCGCCATTCACAGCCACGACTACCGCGCAGCCGTCAGCCAGCAGGCCGACGACTATCCCTGGCCGACGCTGGACGAAAACGCGGCCGCGGCCGTCTGCTACACGAGCGGCACCACCGGCAATCCGAAGGGCGTTGTCTACAGCCACAAGACCACCTACCTGCATGCGCTCGCCTCCCGGGCGACCGATACCTTCGGCATCTGCGAGGCCGACCGGCTCCTGCTGCTGCCGCCCATGTTTCACGCCAACTCCTGGGGCATGCCCTACAGCGGCTGGTTCTCCGGCAGTGACCTGCTCATGCCGGGCCCCCATGTGCAACCGGACAAGCTGGTCCGCCTGATCGGCAGCGAGCGGCCGACCTTCAGCGCCATGGTGCCCACGGTGCTCGGTGACCTGCTCCGCGTACCGGAGGAAGAGCTCGACATGCGCTGCTTCCGCCTGCTGGTTTCCGGTGGTTCCGCGGTGCCGCCGGCCATGATCGAGGCGGTGCGCGAGCGCTGGGGCGTGCCGCTGCTGCAGGGCTGGGGCATGACCGAGACCAGTCCCATGTGCGTGCTGTCACACCCGCCCCGGGACCTCGGTGGGGTGCCCGAGTCGCGCTGGCGCGCCAAGAGCGGCCGCCCGGTTCCCGGAATCGAGGTGCGCGCCGTGGACGACAACGGCGAGGCGGTGCCCTGCGACGGCGAAACGGTCGGCGAGCTGCAGCTGCGCGGCCCCTGGGTGACCGGCGCCTACCACGGGATCGATGCGGCCGACAGCTTTACCGAGGACGGCTGGCTGCGTACCGGCGATGTCGGGCACATCGACGGCAAGCACTTCGTCCAACTCACCGACCGTACGAAGGACGTGATAAAGTCCGGCGGCGAATGGATCTCGTCCGTCGACCTGGAGAACGCCCTGGCGGCGCACCCGGACGTGACCGAGGCCGCGGTCATCGCCGTTCCCGATGAGCGCTGGCAGGAGCGGCCGCTGGCCATCGTCGCCAGTGCCCGCGAAGGCCTCGAGGCAGAGGAACTCCGCGGCTTCCTGCGCGAACGCGTCGCCCGTTTCTGGATTCCGGAGCGCTGGGTCTTCGTCGACGCCATCGAGAAAACCAGCGTGGGCAAGATCGACAAGAAGCGGCTGCGGGAACGCCGCGACGCCGGTGAGTTCGAGATCCTGCGCGTCTCCTGACGCCGCAGCCTGACGAGGAGAGGCACCGATGCCACAGCCACAGTCATCCCGGGCCGAGGAAGGGCCGCTGACCCAGGCCGAGCGGACGGCCCTGTCCGACCGGCGCATGTTCGAGGCGGCCATCGAGCTCATCAACGAGTTCGGCACCCGCAAGATGACGCTGAAGGAGATCGGTGAGCGCGCCGGCTACAGCCGGGGTCTTGCAAGCTACCGGTTCGGCTCGAAGGACGGCCTGCTGCGCGAGCTGTTCGTGCGCTTCGACAAGCGCTGGAAGGAACACCTTGGCGAGCGCCTGCAGGGCAAGCGCGGTATCGAGGCCATCCGCGCAGGTATTCACGCGCAGCGGGATTTCTTCCGCAGCGAGCCCAGCTACCTCCGCGCCATGTACCTGCTGTGGTACGAGTCCCTCGGCCACGAATCTGATATTCGCGGCACGCTGGCCGACCACCACGCGATCTACCGCAAGGACGCGCGCGAATGGATCGAGGCCGGCATCGCCGACGGGGACATCTCCCCGACCATCGACGCCGAGCAGTTCGCGGTGCGCTACTGCGCTTTCATGTTCGGGACCATCTACCAGTGGCTGGTGGATGCAGAGTCCCTCGACATCGACAGGCTTTTCGCCGATTACGAGAAGCACATCATGACCATCTTGAGATCAGGAGTCTGACGCCCATGGCATACCTGCAACGCGACGACGGCAATGTTTACTTCGAGGATCACGGCAGCGGTGAGCGCACCGTGCTGCTGCTGCACGGCTGGGGCATGAGCCTGCGCGTCTGGGACGCTGTACTGCTCGCGCTGCTCGACAGGGGTTTCCGGGTGGTGCTCATGGATCACCGCGGCTGCGGCGGTTCCGACAAGGACTTCGCCGACATGGGCATCGAGGCCATCGCCGGTGACGTCGTGGCCCTGGTCGAGCAGCTCGGACTCGAGCGGGTAGTACTGAACGGCTGGTCCCTCGGCGGTGCCGTCGCTGTTGCAGCGGCGGGCCGGCTGGGTGAACGCTGCGAAGGCCTGGTGCTGACCTGCGCTGCCTCGCCGATCTACGTGCAGAAGCCGGACCTCGCCCTGGGCGGCGCGCCGGAGGACATGGCGGCCACGGTGCAGGGCCTCAGCGAGGATCGCATCACCTTCCTCCACGCGCTCTCGCAGGCCGTCTGCGCCAAGCCCGTGGGCGAGGCGCTGGAACACTGGATGTGGCGTGTGTTTACCGAGGCGTCACCGCGGGCCATCGCGACCCTGGCCGAACTCGGCCCGCTGGACCAGCGGGAACTGCTCGCGGGACTGGCCGTCCCGATCCTCAGCTACGTCGGGGGACAGGACGGCTTCGTGGCGCCGCCGATCTGCCGCTGGGTCGCGGAGAACAACAGCCACGCAAGGGCTGTGGAGTTCCCCGAGTGCGGCCACGCGCCCTTCATCGAAGAGCGTGAGCGCTATCTCGAGGAGTTGCTCGGCTTCCTCAGCGAAACGGCCTGAGGCGAAGCCTCGCCCTGCGCCGCCTCAGAAGGCGGCGCAGGCATCCCCGACGCGGCCGCGTCGCGTCTCCAGCAGCGCCTGGTAGGTGAGCACCCGGAAGCTGTCCGCCAGCGTGGTCTGGTGGGGCACGCTCTGGGTCATGAAGATCCCGACGACAGCGTCTACCGGGTCAACCCAGAAGAGCGTTCCCGCGGCACCGCCCCAGCCGTAGCTGCCGTCAGCGCCGAGTTCGCCGGTCACGCCGGGGTCCAGGCTTACCCCGACGCCGAGGCCGAAACCGTCGATGGCGTAGAGGTTGTCCGTGGCGAGCCCCGCAACATGGTTGCGGCGCAGGTGGCGGACGGTGAGCGGTGCCAGCAGGCGTACGCCGTCCACCGCACCGTCGCCGGCCAGCAGCTGCGCGAAGCGCAGGTAGTCCCGCGCGGTGCTGACCAGGCCACCGCCGCCGCTCTCGAACAGGTTTCCTTCCAGGTAGCCGCGGGTGAGTTCCGGGTCCGCGACCTCCAGCGCCTGCTCGTCGTTGAACTGCCAGGGCGCATCCCAGGCCATGGTCGTACCTTTCGGCGAATAGAGCTGGGCGAGGCGCTCGCGCTTGTTCCCGGGCACCACGAAGTGGGTATCGTGCATGCCGAGCGGTTCAAAGATGCGTTCGCGCAGGAAGTCGCCCAGCGTCATGCCGCTGATCGCCTCGACCAGGCGCCCCTGCACGTCTACGGCCACGCTGTAGTGCCAGCGGGTGCCGGGGTCGTATTGCAGGGGCAGGCGGCCGAGGGCCGTTGTGAACGCGGTGAGTTCGTCCTGCTGGAACAGCCCGGCGTCGCGGTAGGCGCGGTCCACGCTGGTATCGCCGAAAAGGCCGTAGCTGAAACCGGCGCTGTGGCGCAGGAGGTCGCGGATCGTCGGCTGTCGCGCCGCCGGGCGGCTGGTGAGCGGGGCGTTGGGGTCTAGGCTCTCGGCGACCGTGAGGTCCGAGAGCTCCGGCAGGTACTTGGCCACCGGGTCACCGAGGAGAAAACGCCCCTCCTCGTAGAGCATGAGGACGGCCACGGTGGTGATGGGCTTGGTCATGGAATAGATGCGGTAGAGCGTGTCCGGCGTGGCGGGCAGCGCCGCCTCCCGGTCCCGGTCACCCCAGGTCGCGTGGTACACGATCTCTCCGTCCCGGGCGATCAGCCCCTCGCCGCCGACCATGATTCCCTTTTCCACGGCGGCCGCCATGTGCCCGTCGATGCGGGCGAGGCGCTCGGGCGAAAAACCGGCACTGGCCGGGTCCAGGGCGGCCGCTGCAGCGATGGTCGCGGTGGAAAAGACGGCGCAGAGCAGCGCGCAGGAAACAGCGCGGGCGCGAGCCGGTGAGAGGTCCGGGCGGAAAAGGGCAGGTCGGCGCATCGCGGCGCTCCAGGCAGGGGTGAAGCCTTACGCTAGCCAGCTTTGCCGGCGCTGGCAAATCGCTGCCTCCCCTTGCCGTGCAGGCGACGGTTCAGGCGGTAAAGGGGGGACTGGCGAGAACGGCGAGCGCGGCGTAGCGAAGCCCCTTGCCGATGGCCAGTAGCGGCGCGACCTTCCACAGCGGTGCGCGCAGCGTGCCGGCGACCAGGGGCAGCGCGTCGCCGCCGAGGGGCAGCCAGGCAAAGAGCAGGCTCCAGTAGCCATAGCGGCCGAACCAGGCCGTTGCCCGGCTGAGCTGCCGGTCGCTGACGGGCCACCAGCGCCGGTCGCGGAAGGCCAGCAGGGCGCGGCCCAGGATCCAGTTCACCAGTCCGCCAAGGGTGTTGCCGACGGTGGCGACGACCACCAGTGCGGCCGGGTCGCCGCCGTCGGCGAGGAGGGCGAGGAAGACCACCTCGGAGTAGAAGGGCAGGAACGTCGCGGCGAGAAACGCGCTGGCGAAGAGGACCGCGAGTTCAGTCACGGCGCCGCGCAGTGCGCGCCAGCCAGCGGAACAGGGCGAGCTGGGCGGGCAGGTAGAGCAGGTACTCGGGATGCCACTGGACGCCGAGGACCGGCTGCGCGCGGTGCTCGACGCCCTGCACCAGCCCGTCGAGGTCCCGGCCGGTGATGACCAGGCCCTCACCGGGCCGGTCGATGGCCTGGTGGTGCAGGCTGTTCACCCGCAGCCGCTCACGCCGGGTCACCGCGGCCAGCTGCGACGCCCCGACCAGGTCGACACGCTTGGTGGGCAGGAGGCCCGGCCGGTTGCGCGTGCGCCGGCGAAGGGGACGGATATCCGCGTGCAGGTTGCCGCCGAGGACGACGTTGATGAGCTGGGCGCCCCGGCAGATTCCCAGGAGCGGTAGCCCCCGGTCCAGCGCTCCGTGCACCCAGCGGATCTCCAGGGCGTCGCGGGCGGTATCCGTGCGCACGGGCCCCTCGAGCACACCGCCGTAGTGTTCCGGCGCGATGTCGTTACCGCCGCCGATCACCAGCCCGTCGATCGCGTCGAGGGTCTGCTCGTGGCGCAGGCTGATGCGGGCCGCGCGGGCGCCGCAGAGGGCCAGCGCCAGCCGCGTGCACCACCAGGCGGGCGCGAAGCGCCGCGCGGTGCCGGTCACACCAATCCGCGGTCGCGCAGCCATGGATCGAGATCCGTGCACCAGGCGGCCCGGTCGACGCCGAGGAGCGGGCGCGAGCGCTCCAGGAACGCCGCGGCGAGGGCCTCGAGTTCCTCGGGGCGCTGCGCCAGGTCGTCGACGACGCGCCAGCCCTCCCAGGCTTTGTCCAGGGACCAGCCCGGGTCGTCGATGAGACAGTTGGGCAGACGGTAGTGAAAGGCTGGCCTCGCCTTGACCCGGTCGTCCTCGACGGTCGCCTGCACCGTGTCCGCATCCAACTCGCTGAACAGGGGCAGCATATCCAGCGCCCGGTTGCGCGTGGGGTTGTGCGCGAGGTAGGCCGAAAGTAGCGCAGCGCTGCTTTCCGGCGGACCCTTTTCGCACAGTTCGCGGGTGTACGCCTCGGGGTAGAGATCCACGTAGGGACTCACGCGCCGGGCGAGGTCTACCGCGTGCGCGTCCACCAGCCACCACTGCAGCAGGGCGAAGCTGGCGAGGTAGCGCCACAGGGTGGCCGCCTCGAGATCGGGCGCCTCCGTGTTGATATGCACGCCGTAGGCGGCGATGACCGTGTCGCGGGTACCGGCGGCGCCCGCCTCCCGCAGGGCCGCCACCAACGGGTCGAGCAGCGCCTCGAGCCGGTCGAGGGGCAGCGGCGGGCCGACGACTTCCAGCGGCACGATGCGCTCCGCGGCAAGGCTCAGGAGCTCGACCCAGCCCTCGCCGCTGCCGCCGTCCCGCTCGGCGGCCTGGCGCTTGAGAAAGGTCCAGTCGATCTCGATCGCGAAGTCGCCGGCGTCCGGGACCGCGAGGATGCAGTGGGCCGCGTCCTGCTCCCGCCGCTCGCCGCCGATCGCAGCGGCCACGACCTCGACCGTGCGCGCAAGCGAAAGGCCGGTGAACTCGATCTCGAAGCCGACGCGGCGCCAGTCGCCCCGGGCCGTGTGCGTAACCGCCGGAAGGGTGAACATGGGACCAGCTTAACAGAGTCCTCCGTCGCTGCCGCGGCCGGGGCTGCCGGCCCGGGCGAGATCCGCGGGCAGGTTGCGCGCGGCGAGGAAGAAACTGGCGATGGCCAGGAGGCCCACGCAGGCCGTGATGACCATGGCCCAGCGCAGGTTCTGGTCGCCGGCGACGGGGGCCAGCAGGTCGCTGACGAGACCGGTGAGGAAGGGGCCGAGGCCGAGGCCGATCATGTTCAGGACAAAGAACAGCACCGCGGAGGTGAGCGCGCGCATGCGCGGCGGGACGAGTGCGTGCGAGATGGCGATGCTCGGCCCGAGGTACAAAGAGTTCACCACCGAGACCACGGCCAGGACCGACAGCACCGCCGTGGTGTTGTCGCCGAGGACCACGTAAAAGTAGGGGAAGAACGCCAGCACGCCACCGAGGATCGGTACCCAGACGTACCAGCGGCGATCGCCCACAGCGAGCCGGTCGCCGAGGTAGCCGCCCAGGAAGGTACCGATCGCTCCCGACAGGCCCGCCACTACGGACAGCACAAGGCCGACGTCCCCCACGCTCATGCCGTGGTTGCGGATCAGCAGCGAGGGCAGGAAGTTGCCGTTGCCATAGGCCACGTAGGAGGTGAGCGCGCAACCCAGGGCCACGTACCAGAAGGAGCGCCTCGCCCGCAGCAGGCGCAGCGTTTCTGCGATGCCGGGACGGTGGTCGTTGCTGCCGGCGGCATCCCAGCGTCCACGGGGCGGCTCCTTCACGGTCAACGCGAGGACCGCGGCGAAGAGGATTCCCGGGACCCCGACCACCATAAATGCCGCGCGCCAGCCGAAGCTGTCGGCGAGGACGCCGCCGAAAGCATAGCCGAGGAGAATCCCCACGTAGATGCCGGAGGAGTAGAAAGAAAGCGCCGTGCCCCGGTGCTCCGGCGGATAGTAGTCGCTGATCATGGAGTGCGCGGGCGGGCTGCCACCGGCTTCGCCGAGGCCGACCCCGACCCGCGCCAGCAGCAGTTGGCCGTAGCTCTGCACGAGGCCGGAGAGGGCGGTCATGGCGCTCCAGACCGTGAGCGCCGTCGCCACGATGTTGCGGCGGTTGCCGCGGTCCGCGAGGTAGGCAATGGGGATACCGGCGGTGACATAGATGACCGCGAAGGTGAAGCCCGAGAGCAGGCCCAGCTGTGCATCCGAGAGGCCCATGTCGGCCTTGATCGGTTCCTGCAGGATTACCAGGATCTGCCGGTCGATGAAGTTGAAGGCGTAGACGACGGTCAGCATCACCAGCACGAAGCGCCTGTAACCGGGGCTGAAGCTGTCATCGCGAACGTTGTGGTTCTCGGTCGTCACGGCGGCACCGCTGGAGCAAGGTGGCGCAGACTGTGCCACAGCCGCCGCGCCATTGGTATTTCTGGCTTCGGGAACGCCCTTTGGCTAGACTGCCCGGCCAGTGCGCGCAAGGCAGGGGAAATGGCGGAACTGACACACCTGGACAAGAACGGCGAGGCCCACATGGTGGATGTGGGCGACAAGCCCGTCACCCGCCGGGAGGCGTCCGCGGCCAGCGAGGTGATCATGGCCCCGGCAACGCTGGAACTCCTGCGCACCGGCAATGCCGCCAAGGGCGATGTCTTCGCGGTGGCACGCATTGCCGGGATCCAGGCGGCCAAGCGCACCGCGGAGCTCATTCCCCTGTGCCATCCGCTGCCCCTGGACCGCATCGATATCGAGCTCACGGCCTGCGACGAGCTGCCCGGCGTGCACATTGTCGCCCACTGCTCGGTGGCGGGGCGCACCGGCGTCGAGATGGAAGCGCTGACGGCCGCGTCGGTCGCGGCGCTTACGGTCTACGACATGCTCAAGGCGGTGGACCGGGACATGACCATTGCCGCGACCCGGGTCCTGGCCAAGCGCGGCGGCCGCTCCGGCGCTTACACGCGCGGCGGGGCGCCGGCATGAAGGTACGCTTCTTTGCCAGCGTGCGAGAACGCCTCGGCACGGCGGAGTGTGACTTCGAGCGCGAGACACTGCCGGCGGACCTCGAGGCCCTGCGCGCAGCGCTCGCGGCGCGCGGCGACGCGTTTCGCGAGGTGCTTGCGCAGCCGAATCTCATCTGCGCCGTCAACCAGCAGGTCGTGCACGGCAACAGCGCGCTCGCCCCCGGCGACGAGGTCGCCTTTTTCCCGCCGGTCACCGGCGGCTGACCGCATGCAACGCTTCTGCCGCGTACAGCAGGCCGATTTCGATCCGGTGGCGCTGCAGACGGCGCTCCTGGCCGGGGAGGGGGCCGACGACGCGGCGGGCGCGGTGGCCACGTTCACCGGCCTCGTGCGCCGTCCGCCGGGCGACCGTGCCTTCACCGGGCTCACCCTCGAGCACTACCCGGGCATGACGGAGCGCGCTATCGAGGCGATTCTCGACGAGGCCGCGGCGCGCTGGTCACTGCTCGCGCTCGGCGTTGTCCATCGCATTGGCGGCCTGGCCCCGGGTGCTAGAATCGTCTGGGTCGGCGCGGCCGCCGCCCATCGGGGCGATGCCTTTGCCGCCTGCGAATTCACCATGGATTACCTGAAGACCCGCGCCACCTTCTGGAAGAAGGAGCACTGGGGGGGCGAAGCGCACTGGGTGGAAGCGCGGAGCGGTGACCTCGATCGCGCGGCGCGTTGGCAGAGCGCGGCGGAAACGACCACCACAAGCACGGAAGGGTAGTATGGCACTGGATCCTCGGGCGCTGCGCAACACCCTGGGCAATTTCACGACAGGGGTCTGCCTGGTGACCGCCCTCGATGGGGACCGGCAGCCGCAGGCGCTAACGGTCAATTCCTTTTCCTCCGTTTCCCTGGATCCCCCCCTGGTCCTGTGGAGCCTGCAGAACAACTCGGAGGTCTTCGACGTTTTTGCGACACCGCAGCACTACGCGATCAACGTGCTCGCGGCCGAGCAGGAGGCGCTCTCGGTGCGCTACGCACAGCCCGGAGCTCACCTGCTGGAACCCACGCACTTCACGGCTGGCGAGAATGGCGCCCCGGTCATCAGCGGGGCCCTCGCCCACTTCGAGTGCGAGCTCGCCGCCACCCACGAGGGCGGCGATCACACGATCATCGTCGGTCGCGTTACCCGCTTCGCCGCGGATATTACGCGTGACCCCCTGGTCTTCTACCGCGGCGGCTACCGCGCGCTCGTGGTCTCCTGAGCCCATGAAGTTCTGCAGCGACTGCGGCGCAGCCGTCGCCTACCGCATTCCACCGGGGGACGACCGGGAGCGTTTCGTCTGCACCGCCTGCGAGACCATCCACTACATCAACCCCCGGCTCATCGTCGGCTGCCTGCCGACCTGGGGCGAGCAGGTGCTGCTCTGCCGCCGCGCCATCGAGCCGCGCCGGGACTACTGGACGCTGCCGGCGGGTTTCATGGAGAACGGTGAAACGACCGAAGAAGGCGCTGCCCGGGAGACCTGGGAGGAAGCCCGGGCGCAGGTCCGGGACCTCGCGCTCTACCGTGTCTACGACGTGCCCTACATCAACCAGGTCTACCTGTTCTACCGCTGTTCGCTGGTGGACGGCAGCCACGCGGCGGGCCCGGAGAGCACGGACACGCGCCTGTTCCACCGCGACGAGGTGCCCTGGGACGAGCTCGCGTTTCCGAGCATCTACCGGGCCCTGCGCGCCTTCTTCGCGGACCGCGACGCGGGCCGGGGCTATCCCCTGGCCGTGGAAACCATCTACCGCCGCCGCGACGCCGGCGGGTAAGCCCCGGCACCGGAGAGAAACGACCGTCAACCAACGAGGAGTCCGTCATGGCATTTCCAAAGATCGGCAATATGGCCCCGGCTTTCACGCTGCCCGACCAGGACGGCAACAAGGTCAGCCTGAAGCAGTTCCGCGACGACAGGAACGTGGTTCTCTACTTCTACCCCAAGGCCATGACGCCCGGCTGCACGGTGCAGGCCTGCGGCCTGCGCGACAGCAGCAAGGCGCTGGCGAAGAAGGATACGGTCGTGCTCGGCGTGAGCCCGGATCCGGTGGCGCGCCTTGGCAAGTTCATCGACAAGGAGCAGCTGAACTTCGCCCTGCTGTCCGACGAGGACCATGCCGTCGCCGAGAAATACGGCGCCTGGGGTCTGAAGAAGTTCATGGGCCGGGAGTTCATGGGCATCCTGCGCACCACCTTCATCATCGGCAAGGACGGCCGGCTCAAGCATGTCATGGACAAGGTCAAGACCAAGACCCACCACGACGACGTGCTGGCCCTCATCGACGAGCTCGGGCTGTAGTGCGCGATGCTCTCCATTGTCACCCTGAACGCGAATGGCATCCGGGCAGCCGCCCGCAAGGGCTTCTTCGAGTGGCTGGAGCGGGAGCAGCCGGACATCGTCTGCGTCCAGGAGACCAAGGCGCAGGAGCACCAGCTGGATGAAAGCCCGTTCTACCCGGCGGGCTACCACTGCTACTACAACGACGCACAGCGCAAGGGCTACAGCGGTACCGCGCTCTACTCGCGGGTCCGGCCGCGCAAGGTGATCGACCGGCTGGGCTGGGACCCGGCGGATGACGAGGGCCGTTACCTGCAGGCCGACTACGACGGCCTGTCCGTGGTGTCCCTCTACCTGCCCTCGGGGTCGAGCAGTGAGGCGGCCCTGGAGAAGAAATACGCCTTCATGGACCGCTTCTTCGAGCATCTGCGCAGCCTGCGCCGGAAGCGCCGGGAGTTCGTCATCTGCGCCGACTGGAATATCTGTCACCGGGAAATCGACCTGCGCAACTGGAAGGCCAACCAGAAGAACTCGGGCTTCCTGCCGGAAGAGCGGGCGTGGCTGGACCGCGTCTACACGGAGCTCGGCTACCTGGACAGTTTCCGCCTGGTCGAGCCGGGGCCGGACCAGTACACCTGGTGGTCGAACCGCGGCCAGGCCTGGGCGAAGAACGTGGGCTGGCGCCTGGACTACCAGGTGATCACACCGGGCCTTGCGGACCGGGTCAGCGCGGCGTCGATCTACAAGGCCGAGCGCTTTTCGGACCATGCCCCGCAGACCATGGTCTTCGACCTGGAGCTCGCCGCCTAGCCGGCGAACCGTCCCGGGGCGTTTGCCCGGGGCGCGCAAACCCGTTACATTGCCGCGTCTGCAATCCACCCCTTTTCCAGTGCAAGAAGGACCGTCATGATCCCGTTCATCGCAGCCGCCCACGCCCAGGGCGCCGAGCCGCCGCCCGGCGGCGGCCTGTTCCAGATCGTCTTCCTCGTCGGCCTGTTCGCCATCTTCTACTTCATCGCCATCCGGCCGCAGCGCAAGCGCCAGAAAGAGCACCAGGACCTGGTGGGGAGCCTGGCCAAGGGCGACGAGGTGGTCACCAGCGCCGGCATCCTCGGCCGCATCACGGCCCTCGATGACAACTACATGGTGCTCAACGTGGGTGACAACACGTCGCTCAAGTTCCAGCGCATTCACGTGCATGCAAAGCTGCCGAAAGGCACGCTGAAAGCCATCGGAGACTGACAGGCCCCTCCCGGCTGAAAACGACGTGAGCCCGCCGTGCGCGACCTGATCGTCACCGTCAATGGCTGGGCCTGGGGGCCGGTCATGCTCGTGCTGCTGCTCGGCACGGGCGTTTTCCTGTCCCTCGGCCTGCGCTTTGCCACCCTGCGCCGCCTGCCTCGGGCCATCAGCCTGCTGCTGCGCGGCCGCACGGGCAGCGGCGAGGGCGACATCTCGCCCTTCAGCGCGCTCATGACCTCCCTGTCGGCGACCATCGGTACCGGCAACATCGCCGGCGTGGCCACGGCCCTTGCCCTCGGCGGGCCGGGGGCGCTGTTCTGGATGTGGCTCACGGCGCTCTTCGGCATGGCCACGAAGTACGCCGAGGCGGTATGCGCCGTGCGTTTCCGCGAACAGGATGCGGACGGCAACTACAGCGGCGGGCCCATGTACTATATCCGCAACGGCCTCGGCCGCCGCTGGCATTTCCTCGCCTACGCCTTCGCCATCTTCGGCAGCCTGGCCGGCTTCGGCATCGCCAACACGGTGCAGTCCAATTCCATCGCCCAGGTCCTCAGCGACAGCTACGCGGTACCGCCGCTGTTCACGGGTATCGTGCTCATGGTCCTGGTGGGCGCCGTGGTGCTCGGGGGCATCCAGCGCATCGCCCAGGTGGCGAGCTACCTGGTGCCGCTCATGGCGTCGAGCTACCTGCTCATGAGCCTGCTGGTCATCCTGTTGCACATCGACGCAGTGCCCGGCGCCGTCGCGGAGATCGTGCGCTCGGCCTTCACGGGCTCGGCGGCTACCGGCGGTTTTGCCGGTGCGACGGTCTGGGCGGCGCTGCGCTTCGGCGTGGCCCGGGGCATCTTCTCGAACGAGGCCGGCCTCGGCAGCGCGCCGATCGCGCACGCCGCGGCGCGCACCGATTCGCCGGTGGAGCAGGGCATGATCGCCATGCTCGGCACCTTCATCGACACGCTCGTGGTCTGCACCATGACCGGCCTGGTGATCGTGATCATGGACGTGCTGCCCACGGGGGTCAGCGGCGCGAGCCTGACCTCCCTGGCCTTCGGCGGCGCCTTCCCCGGCGGCGAGATCATTGTCACCCTGGGTCTTTGCCTCTTCGGCTTCACCACCACCATCGGCTGGTCGTTCTACGGCGAGCGCTGCGTGGTATTTCTCGTCGGTACCCGCGGGATCCTGCCCTTTCGCCTGCTCTGGGTGCTGGCCCTGCCGGTCGGCACGTTGGTTCAGCTCGACCTCATCTGGCTCCTCGCCGATACGCTGAATGCCTTCATGGCCATCCCCAACCTCATCGCGCTCCTGCTCCTCGGGCCGCTGGTCTTCCGTATCTCCCGCGAGTATTTCGCCGGGGCGCGCTGAGCGCGATCGTCACCGGCGTTGATCTCGCGCAACGCCGCCGGTCAGCTCCTGTGCAATCTTTGCGACGGATAAGAACAGCGGAGAACCGCCATGACCGAGCTGCAGACCTCCCTCGACGCCTGCGTGGACGCCGCGATCGCGGCCGTGGGCAAGGACATCCGGCTCGGCGCGCCGCTGGGCCTCGGCAAGCCCGTGCAGCTGCTCAATGCCTTCTACCGCCGCGCCGAAGCCGACCGCAGCCTGCGCTTGCACATCTACACGGCGTTGTCGCTGGAAGTCCCGGTGCCCAAGGACCCGGTGGAGAAGGAACTCGCCGGGCCGATCATCGAGCGTCTCTTCGGCGACTACGAGGGGCTGGCCTACCTCGAGGCGCTGCGTGCCGGCGGGCTGCCGGACAACATCACGGTCAGCGAGCTCTACTTCAAGGCCGGTTCCATGAAGGGGCTGGCCAGCGCACAGCAGCACTACATCTCGAGCAACTACACGCACATTGCCCGCGATCTCTGTGCCGCCGGGGTCAACGTCCTGGTGCAACTGGTCGCTTCCCGCGGTTCCGGTGGCGGTCGCCGCCTCAGCCTGTCCTGCAACCCGGACACGGCGCTGGACCTGCTTGACTGCCTGCGCCGGGAGCGGCCCGGGAGCTTCCTGAGCATCGCCCAGGTCCACCCGGACCTCCCGTTCATGACCAACGACGCCGAGGTACCCCCGGAAACCTTCGACCTGGTGCTGGAAAACCCGGCGCTCGACCGGCGCCTCTTCGCGGTGCCCAACCCGGCGATCCCGCTGGCCGACTATGCCACCGCGCTGCACGCCAGCAGCCTGGTGGTCGACGGCGGTACGCTGCAGATCGGCATCGGCGCCCTCGGTGACGCGCTGGCCCACGCACTCCTGCTCCGGCACCGGCGCACCGCCGATTACCGCGCGCTGCTCCGCGCCCTCGGCGGCAGCGCCGCCGGAGGACGCTTTGAACAGGGGTTGTACGTGTCCACGGAGATGTTCGTGAACGGCATGCTGCAGCTGATGGAAGCGGGCATCGTCAAGCGCCGCGTCTACGACAACCTGGTGCTGCAGCGGGGCCTGAACGACGGGGCAATCACCGATACGGTCGACGAACAGCTCTTCCGCTATGCGCGGCAGCACGGTCTCCTGCCGAGGACCCTCGATGCGGAGTCGCTCGCCGGGGGCCGGTACTGGGGGCTGCTGCCGGAAGGGCTCGGGCTGGCCGGGGGAGCCCTTACCCTTCAAGGGGAAGAATTCGCCAACGATCTCGACGACGGCGCCACGCGCGAGCGTCTCCTGGCCGCGGTCGGCGGCGCGCGGCTGCGGCACGGGCGCGTGATCCACGGCGGTTTCTTCCTGGGCCCCCGGGACTTCTATGCAACACTTTGCAACCTGGACGACGAGGCGCGGGATACGATCTGCATGACCAGCGTGCTGCGCACGAACCAGCTGCTGCAGGACTACCCGCTATACTGCGCCCAGCGCCGGGAGGCCCGTTTCATCAACACCGGGATGATGGTGAGCCTGAGCGGCGCGGTCACCTCCGATGCCCTCGAGGACGGCACCGTGATCAGCGGGGTCGGGGGGCAGTACAACTTCGTGGCCATGGCCCACGACCTGCCCGGCGCGCGCTCCATCCTCTGTATCCGGGCGACCCGGGGCAGCGGCAAGGGGCTCTCCTCGAACATCGTCCCGCACTACGGCCACACGACCATTCCCCGGCACCTGCGCGACATCATCGTGACGGAGTACGGCGTAGCGGACCTGCGCGGCCAGGAGGATGCGGAGGTGATCCGGCGCCTCATCGCCGTCGCCGACAGCCGATTCCAGGACGAACTGGCGCAGGCGGCCAGGGCCGCCGGCAAGCTGCCGCAGGACTATCGCGTGCCGGCGGAACAGCGCCACAACCTGCCGGGGCGCCTGCAGCAGGCGCTCGCCGGTTACTGTCAGGGCGGCCTGCTGCCGGACTACCCCTTCGGCACGGAAATGACCGACGAGGAGCTCACGCTCGCAGCCAGCCTGCGCCGCATCAAGGCCCTCAGCGAGGAGCCGGCGCATTTCCTGGCGCGCACGGTGCGTGCGCTCCTGCACCACCCGCAGCATGAGGAGGCGAAGCACTACCTCGAGCGCATCCACCTCGACCACCCGGAGACGAGCCGGGAGTTCATCCTCCAGCAGTTGCTGCTGCTGGACCTGGAGGAGCGGGGCCTGCTGCGCGCGGGCTGATGCAGCCGGGCCGCTGCGGCGGTGGGGGCGCTTCCCCGGGGCTGCGGGCACGCGCTATGCTTGCGCCATGCCCGTCACCCTCGACAACAAGCTGGTTATCGCCATCTCCTCCCGGGCGCTCTTCGACCTGGGAGAGAGCCACCGGGTCTTCGAGGAGCAGGGCCTGGCCGCCTACTCCGAATACCAGGTCGCCCGCGAGGAGGAGCCCCTGGCCCCCGGCGAGGCCTTCCCCCTGGTGGAAAAGCTGCTGCGCATCAACCAGCGCCTCGAGGGTGATGCCCGGGTCGAGGTGGTCCTGCTGTCCCGCAACAGTGCCGACACCGGTCTGCGGGTCTTCAATTCCATCCAGCACTACGACCTTGCCATCAGCCGCGCGGCCTTCTGCGGGGGCGCGAGCCCCTGGCGTTACGTCAATGCCTTCGGCTGTCACCTGTTCCTGTCCACGGAGCCGGAGGACGTGCGCAACGCCCTGGAGTGCGGCGTCGCCGCAG
The DNA here is from genome assembly GCA_964438205.1 of uncultured Alteromonadaceae bacterium. GTDB lineage: Bacteria > Pseudomonadota > Gammaproteobacteria > Pseudomonadales > Halieaceae > Pseudohaliea. The sequence continues at coordinate 19,003 of CAYTJQ010000027.1, read as the reverse complement.
CCACGCTGGTCTCAACGAACGGGGCGGGGGGCGCCGACGACCAGCTCCGCTTTGCCTTCGATGGCGACGCGGTGATCTTCTCCGACGAGGCCGAGCGCGTGTTCAAGCTGGAGGGGCTGGAGGCCTTCACCGCCAGTGAGCGGGCATCGGCGCGCAAGCCCCTCGAGGGCGGTCCCTTCAAGCCCTTCCTCGCGGCGCTGCACGAGCTGCAGCAGGCCTTTCCCCCGGCGGAGGCGCCGATCCGCACGGCGCTAGTTACGGCACGCTCCGCACCGGCGCACGAGCGCGTGATCCACACGCTCAGGGCCTGGAACATCCGCATCGACGAGTCGATCTTCCTGGGCGGCCTGGACAAGGCGGATTTCCTTCGCGCCTACCAGGCCGACGTGTTCTTCGACGACCAGGAGACCTACTGCCGCTCTGCCGGCTCCCACGTGGCCACGGGCCACGTGCCCCACGGCGTCGCCAACGATCCGCGCTGAGTCCTTATTACGGCTGGCACTGGAATACTGCAGCTTTGATGGCTATTCTTCATAAAGCCGCCCTTCCCGAGGGCGCTGGGCCGCGCCTGACGAGGCACAGGGGGAGCATCGCGTGAAACTGCAGCAGCTGCGCTACATCTGGGAGGTCGCCCACCACGATCTCAACGTTTCCGCGACAGCGCAGAGCCTCTTCACCTCCCAGCCGGGCATCAGCAAGCAGATCCGTCTCCTCGAGGACGAACTCGGGGTGGAGATCTTTGCGCGCAGCGGCAAGCACCTGACGCACGTCACGCCGGCGGGTGAAGTGATCCTCGAGACCGCCGGCGAGATCCTGCGCAAGGTCGAGAGCATCAAGCAGGTCGCGCAGGAGTTCTGCGACGAGAAAAAGGGCGCGCTGTCCATTGCCACCACGCACACGCAGGCCCGCTACGTGCTGCCGCCCGTGATCCGCGGCTTTATCGAGCGCTACCCCGAGGTTTCCCTGCACATGCACCAGGGCACGCCCATGCAGATCGCCGAACTCGCTTCCGACGGCACGGTGGATTTCGCCATCGCCACCGAGGCGATGGAGCTCTTCGGCGACCTGGTCATGCTGCCGTGCTACCGCTGGAACCGCAGCGTGATCGTCCCCCGGGACCACCCGCTCGCCCAGGGCGGCGAACTGACGCTTGCCGATGTGGCCGCGCACCCGCTGGTGACCTACGTCTTCGGTTTTACCGGCCGTTCACGCCTCGACGAGGCGTTCTCCGCTGCCGGGCTCACACCGCGGGTCGTGTTCACCGCCGCCGATGCGGACGTGATCAAGACCTACGTGCGCCTGGGGCTCGGCATCGGCATCATCGCCAGCATGGCCCACGACCCGAACAATGACCGCGATCTCGTCGCCCTCGACGCCGGCCACCTGTTCGCGCCCAGCGTCACCCGTATCGCCTGCCGCAAGGGCACCTTCCTGCGGGGCTACATGTACGACTTCATCGAGGACTTCGCCCCGCACCTCACCCGGGAACTGGTGCAGGAAGCCTTCGCCGCTCGAAGCCGTGGCGAGGTCGAAGCACTCTTCGATCACGTGGACCTGCCCACTTACTGAGGCAGCGTCGACTCCAGGGTGCGCAGGTAGCCGCCCACCTTGTCGAAGATCTCCCGGTGTTCCGCATCGCAGGCCGAGTCGGCCACCACGCCGCCGCCGCCCCAGCAGTGCAGCTCCCCGTCCTCTGCCAACAGACTGCGGATGAGGATGTTGCTGTCCATGCGCGCCGCATCGTCGAGGTAGAAAACGGTGCCGCAGTAGGCCTGCCGGGGCGCGGGCTCGAGGCTGTGGATGATCTCCATGGCGCGGCGCTTCGGCGCGCCGGTGATGGAACCGCCCGGCAGGCTGTCGCGAAGCAGGGCCACCGGGCTGCGCCCCGGCGCCAGCTCGCCGCGCACGGTGCTCACCAGGTGGTGTACCGCCGGGAAACTGCGCAGGGCAAAGAGTTCCTCCACCTGGATGCTGCCGGGGCGACAGTTACGCCCCAGGTCGTTGCGCAGCAGGTCGACGATCATGAGATTCTCCGCCCGGTCCTTCGTCGACGCCGCGAGTTCCTCGGCGATGGCGCGGTCGGCGGCGGCGTCCGCAGCCCGGGGGCGCGTCCCCTTGATCGGCTCTGTGGTGACGATGCCGCCGTTTACCGCGAGGAAGCGCTCCGGGGAGCGGGAGAGCAGGGCGCGGCCGTCGCCCAGCGGCAGGTAGGCACCGAGGGGCGCGCTGCCCCCGGCCCGCAGCATGGCATAGGCATCCAGCGGGTCACCGCGAAAGGGTGCCGTGAAGCGCAGCGCGAGGTTCGCCTGGTAGCAGTCCCCGGCCCGGATCCACGCCTGGACCCGCTCGAAGGCCTCGCGGTAGCCGGCCGCGTCCCGGTTCGGCGTGAACGGGCGTTCGAGGCGGAAGGTGGCCGCCGGCTCGACGCCCCGCGCCTGCAGCCGCAACCGCAGGTCCCGGCGCAGCGGCGGAGGCAGGCCCGGCCGCGCCACCAGCCACGCTTCCCGGCGCGCGCGATCCTGCAGGACGGCCCAGGGGTAGTCATGGACGAGAGCGGACGGCGGGCCCGTCGGGCCGGCGCGGCCGGCGAGCCCGTGCAGGGGGAGGGCGGCATCGTAGCCGACGACGCCGACGAGGCCGCCGGCAAAGGGCAGGCCGGCGCGCGCGTCGTCCACCGGTGGCCGCTCGGCGTGAAGGGCTTCCAGGGCGGAGAAAAATCCGGCGACGGCCCCGGCATCGGGCGCTGCGGGCAGGTGCAGGCTCCGGTCGGCGAGCGGCGCGGCGGCGACGAGGTCCAGGCCGTAATCGCCTCCGCTGTCGAGCAGTACCGGGTGCGGGAGGTCGGCGAGGCGACGGTAGTGCGCGAGCGGGTCTTCCCGGTAGGGAACCGTCTCAACGGTTCCACGAGATGTACTCACCGTCAGCATGGCCGGGATTGACCCAAGGGCTGGACCGGAACTCTGGTTTTCTTCATAAGCTCTTGTTTTCCATTGACTTAACGGCCACCGGGGGCTATCGTCTTTGCCCCGAAATCCGGGTGTCCCCGTGCCGTGCTGCGTGCCTCCTGGCAGCGCGGCGCACCCCGCGGGCGCCTGCCAGCGACAATAACCCCGCAGCCACGGTGGACCACGCCATGAGTCAAGACAAGCAGACGCCCTACGCCAGCCTCGACAACCCGTTCGCGCCGACGGTGGAACGGACCTTCGAGGTGCCGGGGCAGATCGCCTCGGAGCCCGGGCCCTACGAGGACGCGCTGCGCGCCGGGGCCGCGCTGCAGGCCCGGCCCTACGAGGCGGCCGGCGTGCGCAACGTGCAGCGCCAGCACCTGAAGAAACGGATGACGGTGTGGGAGCGGATCAAGTTCCTCGCCGACGACGCGCCGACGGTGTTATACCAGAACTGGGGGCCGAACCTGGACGGCGCCTCCCTGGTGACGGCCCTGGTCCGCGTCGGTGGCCGTGACGTCGCCATCTACGGCCACGACTTCACCGTCCGCGCCGGCTCCATGGACGCCACCAACGGCAAGAAGCTCGCCCGCCTGTTCGAGCTGGCCGCCAAGCGCCGCATTCCCCTCGTCGGTCTCAACGACTCCGCCGGCGCCTACATCCCGGCAGGCGTCGGCGGCCTCGACGGCTACGCCGATGCGTTCACCGCCCTGCGCAAGATCAGCGGCGTGGTGCCGAGCATCATGTGCATGTTCGGCTTCAACGCCGGCGGCGGCTCCTACCTGCCGCGGCAGGGCAGTTTCCTCATCCAGCCCAACGATACCTTCTTCGGCCTGACCGGGCCGGGCGTCGTGAAGTCCGTGCTCGGCGAGGACGTGACCCCGGACGAGCTCGGCGGGCCCGGCGTGCACAGCCAGAGCGGTGTGACCGACTTCGTGGTACCCGACGAGGTGGCTGCCCTGCGCAAGGTGCGCGAACTGCTCAAGTACCTGCCGGGTTGCAACAGCGAGCTCGCCCCCCACCAGCCGTCCTCGGACCCCGTGAGCCGCAAGACCTGGGACATCGACATCCTGCTCAAGAAGGCCTTCAATTCCTCGACGGGTTTCAACACGCCGATCGACATCAGCGTACTCATCCAGCAGCTCTGCGATCACGGTGATTTCCTCGAGCTGCAGGAGGAACGCGCCCGCAACACGATCACGGCCCTGGGCCGCATGGGCGGCAATGTTATCGGCTTCGTCGCCAACAACTCCGCGGTGGCCTCCGGTCAGATCGACATCGACGCGGCCTACAAGAACGCGCGCTTTATCCGTTTCTGCAACCTCTACAACATTCCCATCATTTTCCTCGAGGACACCACCGGCTTCCTCCCGGGCAAGGAACAGGAGAGTCGCGGCATCGTGCAGGCCGGGCGCGCCATGCTCGACGCCATTGTCGACTTGCGCACACCCCGCTTCCTCGTACTCGTGCGCAACGCCTTCGGCGGCGCCTATGCGTCCTACAACAACTACCCGACGGGTGCCGATTTCGTGGTCGCGCTGCCGACCACACGCGTAGCCGTCATGGGGCCGGCGGGCGTCGAATACGTCTACAAGGAAGAGCTGCGCAAGATCCGCGGCGCTTTCCCGGGGCGTCTGGCCGCGGAAAAGCGCGCGCAGGAAGCGGCCGGTCTCACCCCGGCCGAGGCGGAAGACGCGGCCCGGAGCCTCGTCGACGCCTGGGCGAAGGCCGAGGAGGCGGCGCTCGCGAAGCGCTACGAGCGCGAGCTGATGAACCCGAACGAAGCGCTGAGCCTCGGCTCCATTTCGCAGATCGTCATGCCCTCGGATCTGCGCCAGGTGCTGGCGGAACACATGGACTTCTGTCTCCGCCACTACACGCCCGCGCCGCTTGACTCCGTGCAGCGCGAATTCCACTGATCCGGCGCCCGCAACGATAAGGAAATCCCGTGTCCAACGAACATTACCTGCACAACCCGCTGATCCACGCCGACCGTCGCCTCGGCCGTCACCGTTCTCCCTGGGTGCGCCAGTTCGACTGCACGCACATCGCGCCGTTGATCATCTGCCGCGGCCCCATCCGCAAGGAAGCCATGGACGTGTTCCGGGAAATGGGTATCACCCATTTTGGCATCCTGCTCTCGGAAAAGGACTCGATCACTTACCAGAACGCCCTCGCGCCGGAGCTGCGCGCCATGACGGACCCGGACCGCATCCATCGCGTGCCCGACTACACCGGCGCCAACAAGGAAGAGCGGGGCCAGCGTATTCGCCAGATCATCAATATCGCCCACGACAACGGCTACAACGCGATCTTTGCCGGCTACGGTTTCATGGCCGAGGATGAGGCCATGGTGTCGGCCATGGAGGCGGCCGGGCTCAACTTCATCGGCCCCTGCTCGCGAACCGTGCACAACGCGGGCCTCAAGGACGAGGCCAAGCGCACGGCGCTCAAGGCCGGCGTCTCCGTCACCCCGGGCGTCGACAATGCCACCGCGCTCACCCTGTTGAAGAAACACCCGGACGCCGCGGCCCTGAAAGCGCTGGCCGAGCAGGAGGGCCTCGCGATCGACAAGGCGTTGTTCGGCGATGAGAACCTGGCGCTCGAAGACCTGGCGGACCGCGTGCTCGCGGCCTCCTACGACAAGGGTGTCGACCTGTACACGGTCGACGAGCTCTGCGAGACGTTGACGGAAGTGGTCGAGGGGATGGCCACCGACTACCCGCAGAACCGCGTGCGCCTGAAGGCGATCAGTGGCGGCGGCGGCAAGGGGCAGCGGATCCTCGGCATCGGCGACGCCGCGCGAACGCCGGAGCTGGCCCGCGAGATCCTCAACGAGGTGAAGACGACGGGGGTGGGCGACAACAAGAACATCCTCGTCGAGCTCAACATCGAGACCACCCGGCACCAGGAGATCCAGGTGCTCGGCAACGGCGACTGGTGCATCACCCTGGGCGGCCGGGACTGCTCGCTGCAGATGCACGAGCAGAAGCTGCTCGAGGTCTCCGTGACTGACGAGAGCCTGCGCACCGCGCTGGCCAGCGCCGAGGCCGAGGGCAATGCCGAGGAAGCACGGATCCTCAAGCAGGAGATCAGGACCCTCGAGGAAATGGAAGACGAAGCCGCGCGTTTCGGCAGGGCCGTCGGCCTCGACTCCGTCTCCACCTTCGAGTGCATCGTCGACCGTGACAAGCACTTCTTCATGGAAATGAACACGCGCATCCAGGTGGAGCACCGGGTGACGGAGCTCTGCTACGCGCTGCGCTTTACCAACCCGGACGATGCGGCCGACTCCTTCGTCGTCGAGTCCCTGGTCGAGGCGATGGTGCTGCTGGCGGCGCACGGCCCGGCGCTGCCCGAGCCGACCCGCGAAGTGCGTCACAACGACAGTGTCGAAGCGCGCCTCAACGCCACCAACCAGGCGCTCAAGCCCGCCGCCGGCGGTATCATCGAATACTGGTCCGACGCCATCGAAGGCGAGATCCGGGACGACCAGGGCATCAGCCTGCACAACCCGGACACCGACAGCTTCATGAAGTACACGCTGGCCGGTGCCTACGACTCGAACATCGCGCTCCTGCTCACGGTCGGCGAGTCGCGCCTGGAGACCTACCAGCGCATGGCCGAGACCATCCGCCAGGCACAGATGCGCGGCAAGGACCTGGCCACGAACCTCGAGTTCCACTACGGCCTGGTCAACTGGTTCATCGGCAACAACATCAACGCGCGGCCGACCACGCGCTTCATCGTGCCGTATCTCACGGCGGTCGGGGAACTGAAGGCCCGGGCCAATGATATCGACCTGCACCATGCCTGGGACGGCCTGCGCCGGCACCTGCTGGCGGCGCACGACGGGGACGCGGGGAAAGCGCTGGGCGCGGCCCTCGATCGCAAGCAGACCCTCCTGCTGCGGCCGCTGGAGCTGCTGCTCGCACAGCCGCACATGCTCGCGGGCTGGCTCAGCGTTCACCGCGACAGCTACACGGTGCTCGATGGTCAAATCAGCTGGAACGGCAACCCGCTCGTGCTCCTCGATGAGACTTACCACTACCTCGACATGGACTTCGATCCCGACGCGCCGGCCGCCTCGGTGATCTGGGAACACGATCACGAGATCCTGCAGGCGGGGCTCGCGTTCTACCGGGAACTGCACGCGGTGACCGGCGAGGAGGACTGGCTGGCGCTGCGGTCGCGGCTCGAGGATGAACCTGCACCGGAGGGTGTCACGGAAACCCAGTGGGCCGCCGCGCGCGCTGCGCACCGCGGCTTCCAGGTCGGCATGGAGCTGCTCGCGGTGCTGCCGAGCCTCGCAGAGCACGCCGGTTTCTTCGATCTTTCGGTGAACGCCGACCTCAGCATCGACATTCCCGAGCGGCTCCTCGATGCGGATCACCAGGCGGCCATGGCCAAGGTGCTGGTGCCGCCGCCGCGGGCCAAGGCAAACGAGATCCTCGCCGAGAGCGGCGGCATGTTCTACAGCCGCGAAACCCCGGCGCACGAGCCCTATGTCCGCGCCGGCGATCACTTCGATGCCGGTGATCCGCTCTACATCATCGAAGTGATGAAGATGTTCAACAAGGTCTACGCACCCTTCGCGGGGACCGTGGACGAGGTGCTGGTGGAGGATGACGGCGTGATCATCAGCAAGGGGCAGCCGCTGTACAAGATCACGCCCGACGAGAGGATCGTCATCGAGTCCCCGGAGGAGGTCGCCGCCCGCCGGCGTGCCGCCACCGACGAATTCCTGGCCCAGCTTGTCTGAGGAGACGCCATGATCACCGCCCTGGACCACATCGCCATCGCCGTGCCGGACCTGGAAGCCGCCATCAAGCGCTTCATGGAGGACTTCGGCCTGCCCTTCGAGGGCACCGAGGACGTGGAGGCGGCGAAAACCGCCACCGCCTTCTTCCCGCTGCCCGAGACCAGCATCGAGCTCGTACACCCATTGCGCGGTGAGGGCCCGATCGCGAAGTACCTGGAGAAGCGCGGCGGTGGCATTCACCACCTCTGCTTCCGAACGGACGACATCCATGCCGATGTCGCCCGCCTGCGCGAGAAGGGCTACCAGTTCCTCGCCGATGAACCCGCCCCGGGGGCGCACGGCTGCCTCACCATCTTTATCCATCCCAAGAGCTGCGACGGTGTCCTCATCGAGCTGAACCAGCCGGGCGACGAGGGTCACTGACATGAGCAAGAAGATCTACGACCGCGAGCAGGCGACAGCGGAGGCCTGGCGCGAGCTGGCGACGAAGCAGATGAAGGGCAGGGATCCATCGGAGCTCACCTGGCACACGCCCGAGGGCATCGACGTCAAACCCCTGTACACGGCGGCCGATCTCGAGGGGCTCGACTACACCGACACCATGCCGGGCCTGTCACCGTACCTGCGCGGCCCGCAGGCCACCATGTACGCGGGGCGCCCCTGGACTATCCGCCAGTACGCGGGGTTCAGCACCGCAGAGGAATCCAACGCCTTCTATCGCAAGGCACTCGAGGGCGGCGGCCAGGGCATCTCCGTCGCCTTCGATCTCGCCACGCACCGCGGCTACGACTCGGACCATCCACGGGTCACCGGCGATGTCGGCAAGGCCGGCGTCGCGGTGGATTCCGTCGAGGACATGAAGATTCTCTTCGACGGTATCCCGCTGGACCAGGTGTCGGTCTCCATGACCATGAACGGCGCCGTGCTGCCGGTGCTCGCGGGCTACATCGTCGCCGCGGAGGAGCAGGGCGTCGCCCAGGAGCAGCTGGCAGGGACCATCCAGAACGACATCCTCAAGGAGTTCATGGTCCGCAACACCTACATCTATCCGCCGGCGCCGAGCATGAAGATCATCGGCGACATCATCGCCTTCTGCTCGCGGCACATGCCGCGCTTCAACACGATCTCGATCTCCGGCTATCACATCCAGGAGGCCGGGGCGGACGCGGCCCTCGAGCTCGCCTACACGCTGGCCGACGGCAAGGAGTACATCCGCACGGCGCTGGCGGCCGGCCTCAACATCGACGAATTCGCGCCGCGACTGTCCTTCTTCTGGGGCATCGGCATGAACTTCTACCTGGAGATCGCCAAGCTGCGCGCGGCGCGGCTGCTCTGGGCGCGGATCGTGTCCGAGTTCGACCCCGGGAACCCGAAGAGCTCCATGCTGCGCACCCACAGCCAGACCAGCGGCTGGTCGCTGACGGAGCAGGACCCCTACAACAACGTGGTGCGCACCACCATCGAGGCCCTGGCCGCGGTGTTCGGCGGCACCCAGTCGCTGCACACGAACGCCCTGGACGAAGCCATTGCGCTGCCCTCGGAGTTTGCCGCGCGCATCGCTCGCAACACCCAGCTGATCATCCAGGAAGAAACCCACATCACCAACGTCGTCGATCCCTGGGGCGGCAGCTACTTCATGGAGAAGCTCACCCAGGACATGGCTGACCGGGCCTGGGCGCTCATCGAGGAAGTGGAGGAGGCCGGCGGCATGGCCAAGGCCATCGAGAGTGGCATGCCCAAGCTGCGCATCGAGGAGGCGGCCGCGCGCAAGCAGGCGCGGATCGATCGCGGCGACGACGTTATCGTCGGCGTCAACAAGTACCGCTCCGGCCACGACGACGCGGTCGAGGTGCTGGAGATCGAGACCGAGGCGGTGCGCAAGGCGCAGTTGGCCCGGCTGGAGAAGATCCGTGGCGAGCGCGACGAGGCGGCCGTCGAGGACATCCTGGAGCAGCTCTACCAGGCGGCCGTGTCCGGTGAGGGCAACCTCCTGGAGCTGGCCATCGAAGCCACCCGGCGGCGGGCTACCGTAGGCGAGATTTCCTTCGCCCTCGAGCGCGAGTTCGGCCGCTTCAACGCCCATGCGCAGACGGTGTCCGGGGTCTACGGCTCGGCCTTCAAGGAAGACGGCGACTGGCAGGCCATCGCCGGCGACATCGAGGCCTTCGTGGAGCGCCACGGTCGTCGCCCGCGCATGCTCGTCTGCAAGATGGGCCAGGACGGTCACGACCGCGGAGCCAAGGTGGTAGCCACCGCCTTCGCCGACGTCGGCTTCGACATCGACCTCTCGCCCATGTTCTCGACCCCGGACGAAGTCGCCCGCCAGGCCATCGAGAACGACGTGCACGTCGTCGGCGCGTCGTCCCTGGCCGCCGGCCACAAGACCCTGGTGCCCGCCCTCGTCGAGGAACTGCGCAAGCAGGGTGCGGGGGACATCGTGGTCATCGCCGGCGGCGTGATTCCACGCGGTGACTACGACATGCTGCGCGCGGCCGGCGTCAAGTGCATCTTCGGCCCCGGCACGCCCATCCCGAACGCGGCCCGGGAAGTCCTTACGGCGATCAACGAGGCCGTCGGCGACTGAATGGCGGCCGTTGACGTCGATGCGCTGAAGCGTGGCGACCGCCGCGCGCTTGCCAAGGCCATCACCCTGGTGGAAAGCCGGCTGCCGGCGCACCGGGACGCGGCCCAGGCGCTGCTCGAGGCCGTGCTGCCGGCGACGGGAAACAGCGTCCGCGTGGGCATCACCGGGGTCCCGGGGGTCGGCAAGTCGACCTTCATCGAGGCCTTCGGCCTGCACCTCATCGAACAGGGCAAGCGCGTCGCCGTCCTCGCCGTGGACCCGAGTTCACCGCTGGGCGGGGGCTCGATCCTCGGCGACAAGACGCGCATGGAGGAACTGTCCCGCCGGGACGAGGCCTTCATCCGCCCGTCGCCCTCCGAGGGCACGCTCGGCGGCGTTGCCCAGAAGACCCGCGAGACCATGCTCCTCTGCGAGGCCGCCGGCTACGACGTGATCCTGGTGGAGACCGTGGGTGTCGGCCAGTCCGAGTACCAGGTGGCGGCCATGGTCGACTTCTTCATGGTACTCATGCTTCCCGGCGGCGGCGACGAGCTGCAGGGGATCAAGAAGGGCATCCTGGAGCTCGCCGACGCCCTGGTCATCAACAAGGCCGACGGCGCCAGTGAAGAGCTCGCGCGCCAGTCCCGGCAGCACTACCTCAGCGCCATGGGACTCCTGCGCCACACGAGTTTCTGGACACCGCGGGTGATGACCTGCTCGGCGCTAAAGCGGCTGCAGATCGATGCGGTCTGGGGCATGGTGGTCGACTACTACCTGGAGGCGAGGAAGCTCGGTGCCTTCGACGCGCGCCGCGCGCGCCAGTACCGTGACTGGATGCACCAGCTGGTGCGCGAGATGCTTCTCGCCCGGCTGCAGGGGCAGCCGGAACTCAAGGACCTGCTGCCGCGCCTTGAAGCGGACGTCGAGGCGCAGCGCACCACGCCCTACAACGCCGCCCGGCAGATCGTCGATCTCGTCTAGCCCCGGCACGCAGTCCGGCGGGGCCCGCGCGAGCCTGGCATCAGAGGTGCAGGGCGCGCAGCTCCGCCGTCTCCTGTCCCTGGCGCCACAGCGTATCGAAGCGATCCAGTTCCTGGGCCACCCGCGGCCGGTCGTCCGGGTGATAGCTGCCGCCGCTCAGCGGATCGGCGGGCAGGGCGAGGAGGCCGTCCCGGTCGCGGATCACGCAGCTGTCTCCCGGCCATTGCGGGTGCTCCGGCAGCTCGCGCAGCGCCAGCTTGCTCGGCAGGCGCCGGGCCAGGGTGAGGAGACCGCTGCCGCGGGCGGTCAGGGCGCGCCCGTCGGTGATGAGGATGCGCACCTCCGCCTCGCGGGCCCGGCGGCAGAGCGCGGTGAGTGCCTCGGTCACGCCGGGCGGCTCGAACAGGGAGGGGTCCAGGGACGGGCTCAGTACCGCCAGCTGGCGCCGGGCGCTGCGCGCCAGCGACAGGAACAGGGTGGCGAAGGGTTCCGGCTGGTAGACCGGCGCCACCGGCACACGGCAGTCGAGGAAGTCGATGTCCCGTGCCATGGCCACGTGGGGGATAGCGGCCTCCTCGAAACGATCGCCCTCGACGACGAAGCCCTGGCCGGCGTAGAACCCCTCGGCGTGAGCCTGCGCGTGCAGGTAGACGCGGCGCAGACCCCGCTGCCGTGCCTCGTCGACCAGGGCGGCGAGAACCGCCGCCCCCACGCCGCGGCCGCGCCAGGCCGGAAGCACGGCCATGCGCCCGATCTTGCCGTCGGCGAGGAGCCGCCCGCAGGCGATCGCCTGCTCGCCCTGGCGGGCGATGACGTGCACGGCGTCCCGGTCCCGGCCGTCCCACTCGATCTCCGGCGGGACCTGCTGCTCGCGCACGAATACCGTTTCCCGCAGCTCCTTCAGCGTCGCCTCGTCCTGCGCCCAGCGTGCCCGGGACAGCGTCGGTTCAGTAGACATCGATGGCCCCCCAGTCCAGGCAGTGCGCGAGCAGGCGCTCGCCGTCGGTGCTTCCGCGCAGCGCCGCCAGCGCCGCACCGGCGAGCGGCTCACCCGCGGCCAGTTGTACCACGCTGTCGCGCAGACTGCCCGCGACGCGAAGGCGCGCGCCGTTGGTGAACACGAGCAGCCCGTCGCCGTCGGCCTGCCAGGCGATGCGCGCGCCGGGGCGTGCACAGGCAGCCGCGCCCGCCGCCCCCAGGCGGGTCCGGGCTGCGTCGATCTCCCCGGCATCGGGCGGGTCCGCGTGCGGATTGTCCGTCACCAGCTCGCCGAACCAGTCGTTGTCCTCGAGCTGGTCGAGCGCGGCCTGCAGCTGCAGGCGGGCACGTTCGAGATCGCGCGCGCGGATCTCCCCGGCGCGGCGGGCCGGCTCGAGGTGCCGGTCCTGGTAGAACAGTTCGCCGTCGAGGGACTCGAGGAGCCGGTCCGCCCAGCGCGATACCAAGTCGTTCAGGCGCGGGGCGCGCAGGCCGAGGGAGTAGGTGGTACACGGACCCTCGGCGATACCCCAGTGAGCGATCCGCGGCGGCAGGTAAAGGATGTCGCCGCACTCGAGCAGGTATTCCTCGCGCGCCTCGAAAGCGGCCAGGAGGCGCAGCGATGGATGAGGCAGGAGCTCGCAGCCCTGCTCGCAGTAGTCGCCGATGCGCCAGCGCCGCCGGCCGCTGCCCTGGAGCAGGAACACGTCGTAGTTGTCGTAGTGCGGGCCAACGCTGCCACCGTCGGCCGCCCAGGACACCATCACGTCCTCGATGCGCCAGCGGGGAATCGGGGCGAGGGCGCCGAGCAGGTCGCCCACCGCCGGCGCCCAGCGGTCGACACCCTGCACCAGGAGGGTCCAGGGGTGGTCGCGGTCGTAGTCCTCGGGAGCGAAGGGCCCGTCGGCCTGCAGCCAGCCGTCGGGGCGGTGCTCGACGATGCGCGCCTCGGCCTCCGGCTCCATGGCCAGGCCGGCGAGGTCGTCGCCGTCAAGGGGGGGCGCGAAGCCGGGGAGGGCACCGCGGAAGAGCCGCGGCCGCTGCTGCCAGTCGCTGGCGAGGAAGGCGTCCCAGTCGATGGCAAGCGGCTCGACGGCCACGGCGTCAGTCCAGGGCGCGGGCCTGGTAGGCCGCGTTGCCCGTATAGCTCCCGGGCGTCAGCGCGCGGAGCTCGGCGCGGGCCGCTGCCGGCAGGTCGAGGCCGTCGATGAAAGCGGCGAGGCGTTCGGCAGTGATTGCCTGCCCGCGGGTGAGGTCCTTGAGCTTTTCATAGGGCTGCTCTATGCCGTGGCGGCGCATCACCGTCTGCACCGCCTCTGCCAGCACTTCCCAGGCGCCGTCGAGGTCCGCGGCGAGCCGCGCCTCGTCCACCTGCAGCTTGCCGAGACCCTTCTCGAGGCTCGCGTAGGCGATCAGGCTGTAGCCGGCGGCCACGCCCATGTTGCGCAGCACCGTGGAATCGGTGAGGTCGCGCTGCCAGCGGCTCACCGGCAGCTTGCTGCCCAGGTGGCTGAACAGTGCGTTGGCCAGGCCCAGGTTGCCCTCGGCATTCTCGAAGTCGATGGGATTCACCTTGTGCGGCATGGTGGAAGAACCCACCTCGCCGGCCACCGTGCGCTGGCGGAAGTAGCCGAGGGAGATGTAACCCCAGACGTCGCGGCTGAAATCGACGAGGATCGTGTTGATGCGGCCCAGCGTATCGAACAGCTCGGCCATGTAGTCGTGGGGCTCGATCTGCGTGGTGTACGGATTGAAGCCGAGCCCCAGGGACTCGACGAAGCGGCGGGCATTCGCGGGCCAGTCGACGTCCGGGTAGGCGGCGAGGTGCGCGTTGTAGTTGCCGACGGCGCCGTTGATCTTGCCGAGGTACTCGCAGCGGTCCAGGGCCGCAAGCTGCCGGCGCAGGCGGGCGACGATGTTGGCGAATTCCTTGCCGACGGTGGTCGGGCTCGCGGTCTGGCCGTGGGTGCGCGAGAGCATGGGCAGCTCCGCATGCTCGCCGGCGAAGGCAGCGAGCTGCGCCTCGATCCGCGCCAGCGCGGGGCGCAGCACGCCCTCGACGCCATCGCGCAGCATGAGCGCGTGGCAGAGGTTGTTGATGTCCTCGGAGGTGCAGGCGAAGTGCACGAACTCGCTGACCGCGGCGAGTTCTGCGCAATCGGCGAGCTGCTCCTTGAGGTAGTACTCGACGGCCTTGACGTCGTGGTTGGTCGTCGCCTCGATTGCCTTGACGCGGGCCGCGGCCTCGGGGCCGAAGTTCGCGAGCAACTGCTCCAGCCGGGCGGTCGCGCGGTCGGACAGGGCGGGCACCTCGGCAATGCGCGGGTGGCCGGCAAGCTGCTGCAGCCAGCGCACCTCGACCAGGACGCGGCGCCTGATCAGACCGTACTCGCTGAAGATGTCGCGGAGGGCGCGGGTCTTGTCGCCGTAGCGACCATCGATGGGCGAGACCGCGGTCAGGGCCGAGAGCTCCATGGGTGCCTCCCCGGAAAAAGCCGGGATGTTACACCACCCCAAGGTCCCGGGACAGCGCCTGGCAGGTCGCGAGGAGCCGGCGGCGCTCGAAGACCAGCCGCCAGCGGCGGCCGCCGAGCTGGCGCCAGAGATGGGCGGAGCGCACCCCGGCGAGGAGGAGTGCCCGCACGGTGTCCGCCATGCGCGGATCCTGCAGGTGCTGGGCACTGCCCGTGACCTTGATGCGGAAGCGCAAGGTGCTCAGCGTGTCCTGGTAGATACCCGCCAGGCTGTGACAGACCGGGCCGACGTGGCTGCTGAAATGCGCCGCCTTGAAGCTCGCGTGCTCGAGGCGGGAGCGGACGACTGCCATGCGCTCCGGGTCCGCGGCGAAGCGACGCTCGAGGTAGAGCAGGGCAAACAGATAGCGCACCACCTCCCGGTGCTCCGGGGCCTGGCGGTTGGCGAGGATCGCCGCCAGGGTGTCGAGGCCGAGCTTGACCCCGGGCAGGCCGTCGTAGACCGCCGCGGTATCCGCGGGGTCGAACTGGAACAGGCTGTGTACGGAGGCGGCGAGGAACCGGTCCGGGTAGCTGCCCGTGCGGGCGACCTGGTCCACCAGTCGCGCCGCCTGGGCGACACCGGCCAGGGCGATGGCCTGCTCTTTCAGCGGCGCGGCCACGGGACTCAGGCCGCGCGCTCGATGATGGCGCCGCCCAGGCAGCGGTCGCCCCGGTAGAACACCGCGGACTGGCCGGGGGTTACCGCGCGCTGGGGCGCGTCGAAGACCACGAGCAGGCCGCCACCGTGCGCATGGACCGTGCAGTCCTGGTCGGCCTGGCGGTAGCGGATCTTGGCGGCGCAGCGCAGGGGTAGCGCCGGGGTCTCGCCGCTGACCCAGGTCGGCGGGCTGGTCCACAGCGTCTCCTTGAAGAGCGCCGGGTGGTCGTTACCCTGGGCGACCAGGAGCTCGTTGGCCTCGAGATCCTTGCCGACCACATACCAGGGCGCCTCGCCGCGCCCGGCAAGGCCGCCGATGCCGAGGCCCTGGCGCTGGCCGATGGTGTGATACATCAGCCCCTGGTGGCGGCCGAGGTGCTCGCCATCCAGGCCGACAATGGCGCCTGGCTGCGCGGGCAGGTACTGCCGCAGGAAGTCGCTGAAGCGGCGCTCGCCGATGAAGCAGATGCCCGTGGAATCCTTCTTGTCGTGAGTCACGAAGCCCGCGCCGGCTGCGAGCTCCCGGACCTGCGGCTTGCGCAGGTCGCCGAGGGGGAAAAGGGTGCGGGCGAGTTCCTCGTGGCCGACGGCGTGGAGGAAGTAGCTCTGGTCCTTGTTGCCGTCGAGGCCCTTCAGCAGCGTGGCGCGGCCGGCTTCGTCGCTGCCGCGGCGGGCATAGTGGCCCGTGGCGATGCAGTCGGCACCGAGGTGCAGCGCGTAGTCGAGAAAGGCGCGGAACTTTATCTCGCGGTTGCAGAGGATGTCCGGGTTCGGTGTGCGCCCGGCGCGGTACTCGGCGAGGAAGTGCTCGAAGACGTTGTCCCAGTACTCGGCCGCGAAGTTGGCGCCGTGCAGGGTGATGCCGAGGCGATCGGCCACCGCCTGCGCATCGGCGTAATCCGCCTTCGCCGTGCAGTACTCCGTGCCGTCGTCCTCGTCCCAGTTTTTCATGAACAGGCCCTCGACCCGGTAGCCGGCCTCGAGCAGGAGGAGGGCACTGACCGACGAGTCGACGCCGCCGGACATGCCGACGATGACGGTCTTGGAAGCGTTGGCGGTCACAGGGCGATAGCAGGCCGTTCAGGGGTCGAAAAGCAGGTCCAGGGGGTGGATGGCGCCGGCACGGTGCCGCTCTACGGCAGCCAGCACCAGCGGGCTGCGCATTCTAGCAGAATGCGCCAGGATTTCCTCGTAGCTGAACCAGTGCACCGCGTCGATGTCGTCGTCGATCGTGGCGCCGGCCAGCTGCGCCAGCGGCCGGGCCAGGAAGGTCGTGCGCAGGAAAGCGGGGCTGCCTGCCGGCGGGGTGTAGAGCGAGACGCCGATGACGCCGGTGAGCTGGACCTGCCAGGCAGTCTCCTCGAGCACTTCCCGCAGGGCGGCTTCGGCCAGCCCCTCGCCTCGTTCCAGGTGCCCCGCCGGCTGGTTGAAGACCCGCTTGCCGCTGGCCTTGTCCCGCTCCTCCACCAGCAGGTAGCGGCTGCCATCGAAGACCACCGTGGCCACCGTGGCCCGCGGCGCCCAGCGGCTCACCGGCGCTCCCCGGCCGGGGCCGCCGGCAGGTGTACCCGGGCCCGCCGCCACTCGCCGGGGGCGAGGTCGCCGAGGGACCAGGCAGCGACGGCGACGCGCACCAGGCGCAGCGTAGGCAGGCCGACCGCGGCCGTCATGCGCCGCAGCTGCCGGTTGCGGCCCTCGCGCAGCGAGAGCTCCAGCCAGCAGTCCGGCACCGTTTGCCGTTCGCGCACCGGTGGCAGGCGCGGCCAGAGCGAGGGCGGGGGAATACGCCGCGCCTTCGCGGGCAGGGTGGGGCCGTCCTTGAGCCGGGGCCCGGCGCGCAGCGCGGCGAGCTGCGCTTCCGTGGCGTCACCCTCGACCTGCGCGAGGTAGGTTTTCCAGTGCCGGTGGCGGGGGTTGGCGATGCGCTGCTGCAGCGCGCCGTCATCGGTGAGCAGGAGGAGACCCTCGGAGTCGTAGTCGAGGCGGCCGGCGGGGCGGAAGCCGGGAGCGTCGAGGAAGTCCGCCAGCGTGCGTCGGCCCTCGCCGTCGCTGAACTGGCTGAGCACCCGGAAGGGCTTGTTGAACAGGATAAGCTCGGCCACGGGCTCTCCCGGCTAGGGCCGCGGAGGCGGCCTCGATGCTCCCGCGAGGGGGAGCTGCAGGGGCAAAGCTGGTACACTGTTTGCCGCTTGAGCGGGGCCCCACCCGGGCGCCATCTCGCTCACCATCCAACCACACAGTATTGGAGAGATTCAATGGGCTATCAGCACATCCAGGTGCCCGAGACGGGTGAACGCATCACGGTCAACGACGACCACAGCCTCAACGTCCCGGACAACCCGATCATCCCCTACATCGAGGGTGACGGCATCGGCGTGGATATCAGCCCGGTCATGATCAAGGTGGTCGACGCTGCCGTTGAGAAGGCCTACGGCGGCAAGAAGAAAATCTCCTGGATGGAGATCTACACGGGGGAAAAGGCCGCGGAGCTCTACGAGGGTGACTGGTTCCCCGGCGAGACCCTGGAGGCCATCAAGACCTACTCCGTCGCGATCAAGGGCCCGCTGACCACCCCGGTGGGCGGCGGTTTCCGCTCCCTGAACGTGGCTCTGCGCCAGGAACTCGACCTGTACACCTGCCTGCGCCCGGTGCGCTGGTTCGAGGGCGTGCCTTCACCGGTGAAGAACCCCGGCGACTGCAACATGGTCATCTTCCGCGAGAATTCCGAGGACATCTACGCCGGCATCGAGTATCAGGCGGACACGGACGAGGCGAAAAAGGTCATCGACTTCATCATCAACGAGATGGGCGCCACCAAGATCCGCTTCCCCGAAAACTGCGGCATCGGCATCAAGCCCGTGTCCAAGGAAGGCACCCAGCGCCTGGTGCGCAAGGCCATCCATTACGCCATCGACCAGGACCTGCCCTCCGTGACCCTGGTGCACAAGGGCAACATCATGAAGTTCACCGAGGGCGCCTTCCGCGACTGGGGCTACCAGCTGGCCCAGGAAGAGTTCGGCGGCGAGCTCCTCGACGGCGGCCCCTGGGTCGAGATCAAGAACCCGAACAACGGCAAGCAGATCATCATCAAGGACGTGATCGCCGACGCCATGCTGCAGCAGGTCCTGACCCGGCCGAAGGAGTACAGCGTCGTCGCCACCCTGAACCTCAACGGCGACTACCTCTCCGACGCGCTGGCGGCCCAGGTCGGCGGTATCGGCATCGCTCCGGGCGCCAACCTGTCCGACACGGTCGCCCTGTTCGAGGCGACCCACGGCACTGCGCCAAAATACGCGGGCCAGGACAAGGTCAACCCGGGCTCCCTGATCCTGTCCGCGGAGATGATGCTGCGCCACCTCGGCTGGAACGAGGCGGCGGACCTCGTCATCGACGGCATGAACGGCGCCATCCAGGCCGGCACGGTGACCTACGACTTCGAGCGCCTCATGGAAGGTGCCACGCTGGTCAGCTGCTCCGGCTTTGGCGACGCGCTCATTGAGCACATGTGAGGGCTCTGCCCTTCGTCAGAGGCCCGCGCGTGCGGGCCTTTTTTTTGGATGATCATGGATTTCCGGGGCGAGGGCGGGATACTGCTCTCCG
>CAYTJQ010000026.1:17220-41801 GCA_964438205.1 uncultured Alteromonadaceae bacterium | reverse complement strand
GAGGCCATGGATGGCCTCCGTCGAGCTGCCATGGATGGCGCTTTTGCGGTCCCGGGACAGGGTGCTGCAAGCCCCGGCGCCGGGCTACAAAGCGCCCCCGGCGACAAGCACGAAGCGCCTAGGCGCCGATTACGAAGCACCCAAGCGCCGCAACTACCCATTGGCAGACTTCCAGAGCGCTACAAGCGACAGCGTCCCCGCATCCAGCGCCGCACCCTCATCGTCGCCCTGCATCACAGCGAACACCTGCTTGCCGATCTCCTTGCCGAGCTCGACGCCCCACTGGTCGAAGGCGTTGATGTTCCAGAGGACGGCGCTGCAGTAGGTGCGGTGCTCGTAGAGGGCGAGGAGGGCGCCGAGGGCCTCGGGGGTGAGGCGGGGGAACGTAATGAGATTGTGCGGGCGGCTGCCCGGCATGGCCAGGTGGGGGGCGAGGCGGTCCGCCTCCGCCGGGTCCTCGCCGCGGGCGAGGAGGGCATTTCTGGCCTCGGCCTCGCTGCGGCCGATGACCAGGGCGCGGCTCTGGGCCAGGCCGTTGGCGACCAGGCGGGCGTGGTTCTCGCGGTCGGCGGGGTCCTCGGGGGCCAGGGGCAGGAGTACATCCGCCGGGCAGCGGCGGGTGCCCTGGTGCAGGAGCTGGTGGAAGGAGTGCTGGCCGATCGTGCCCGCGCTACCCCAGAGCACCGGCGCGGAATCGCTGGTCAGGGGCTCGCCGTCGCGGGTGACCGCCTTGCCGTTGCTCTCCATCGTCAGCTGCTGCAGGAAATCCGGCAGCCGGCGCAGGCGGTGGCTGTAGGGGAGGACCACGTGATTGCCGGCGCCGAGGAAGCGGCAGTTCCAGGTCTCCAGCAGGGCGAGGAGCATCGGCAGGTTGTCCGCCGGGGCCGCGTTGGCGAAATGGACGTCCATGGCCTCGGCGCCGGCGAGGAACGCGGCGAAGCGGTCCCAGCCGAGGGTGATGGCGCAGGAGAGGCCCACCGCGGACCAGACCGAGTAGCGGCCGCCGACCCAGTCCCAGATCGGCAGGCACTGGTTCTCGGGGATGCCGAAGTCGGCGGCGGCCTCGAGATTGGTGGTGACCGCCAGGCAGTGCCGGGCGAGGGCGCTGTCGGCGACGCCGCCCTCGCGGAGCCAGCGGCGGGCGGCGAGGGCATTGGCGAGGGTCTCTTCCGTGCGGAAGGACTTGGAGCAGATGACGAACAGGGTGGTGGCCGGGTCGAGGGCGGCGAGGGTGGCGGCGAGGTCGTCCGGGTCCACGTTGGCGGCATAGTGGGCGCGCGGTGCCGTGTCCGGGGTGGCGAGGGCCTCGCTGACCAGGCGGGGACCCAGGTCCGAGCCGCCGATGCCGATGTTGACCACGTCCGTGATGGCGCGGCCGGTGTGGCCGGTGTGGGCGCCGGCGCGGATGGACTCGGCGAGGTCGCGCATGCGCCCGCGGGTCTCCGCGACCGCCGCAAAGCGGTTGTCGTCGCTTTGAGTGGCCCGCAGCAGGCTGTGCAGGGCCGGGCGCCGTTCCGTGTTGTTGACTTCGGCACCGGCCAGGAGGGCGCGCGCCGCGCCGGGCAGGTCCGTCGCGGTAGCGAGCGCGAGGAGCGCGTCGAGGGCGTCGCCGTCGAGAAGCTGTCGGCCGGCATCGAGCCGCAGCCCCGCGCCCTCGCGAACCAGCCGGGCGGCACGGGAGGGCTCGGCGGCGAGGGGTGCCAGCGCGGCATCGCGCAGGCGGTCGGCGTGGGCGATGAGGGCGCGGGTCGCCCCGTCACCCGGGGACAGGCTGACTTGCGACACGGTGTCTGGCTCCGGAGGGTGTCTCCGCAGTATAGGGAGGCCGGCGCCCCCGGGGCCACCCCGGGGGTCACTGCCGGGTCAGGACGCGTCTGTCCCGGGACGGGCCGGGGCCCCGGACTCAGGCGTTGCGGTCGACCGAGCGGTGGGCAAGGGTGACCAGCGCCGCCAGGGCGTCGCCGTCCTCGAGGCCGTCGAGCGCCACGAGGGCGCGGTCCCGGTGCAGTTCCGCCTGCGCCCGGGTGTAGGCCAGGCTGCCGCAGTCGTCCACGGCGGCGACCACGGCGGCGAGGGCGCTGGCGTCGCGGCCGGCGATGGCATCATGAACGACCCTGCGCTGGGCGTCGCTGCCGGTGCGGAGGACATGGATCAGCGGCAGCGTCGGCTTGCCTTCATTGAGGTCGTCGCCCACGTTCTTGCCCATGGTGGCGGTGTCCCCCTCGTAGTCGAGCAGATCGTCGACCATCTGGAAGGCAATACCGAGGTTCAGGCCGAAGTCGTACAGGCGCTGCTGCAGGGCCGCGTCGCAGCCGTGCAGCTGGGCGGCGCCACGGCAGGCGGCGGCAAAAAGCACGGCCGTCTTGCGGGTGATGACGTCCATGTACTGCGCTTCCGTCGTCTCCGGGTCCCCGGCGCGGGCCAGCTGCAGCACCTCGCCGGCGGCGATGGCGTTGGTGGTGTCGGCCATCTGCGCCAGCAGGGGCATGTCGTCGAGGCTCACCATGAGCTGGAAAGCACGCGTGTAGAGGAAGTCGCCCACGAGCACGCTGGAGGCGTTGCCGAAGGCAGCGTTGGCGGTGGGCCGGCCCCGGCGCAGCTCCGACAGGTCGACGACGTCGTCGTGGAGAAGTGTGGCCGTGTGGATGAACTCGATGACCGCGGCGAAGCAGATGTGCCGCGGGGTGCAGGACCCGAGGGCGGCGGCCGTGAGCAGGGCCAGGACCGGGCGCAGGCGCTTGCCGCCGGCCTCCACGATGTAGTGGCCGATATTCTCCACCATGTCGACATCGGACTCGAGCTGCTCAATGATCAGGGCGTTGACCTCACGGAACTCGCGGTCAACGATGGCGCGGATGTCGTGCATAGAAATGGCGGGCCTGGAAATGCCCGCGCATGCTAGGTTGGACACCGTGGGGTGTCAATAGAGACGGCCCGATCATGCTTGTGCCGTCCCGGCAAAACCCGTACAATCGCGACCCCTTCGTGGCGGTACTTGCTAACAGAGCGCCTCGGAGTCCTGTTTCTGCCTCGCCCTGCCCACCGCCAGCGCGGTGTTTCTCGAAAAAACAGCGGGAAGGCTAACGTAACGGAGTGCGGACATGTACGCAGTAATCGAGAGCGGTGGCAAGCAGCACCGCGTAGTTGAGGGCGAGTCCCTCCGGCTTGAGAAAATCGAAGCCGCGACCGGCGACACGATCGAGTTCGATCGGGTGCTCATGGTCGGCGGCGGTGACGACGTGAAGATCGGTCGGCCCCTGGTCGACGGCGGCAAGGTAACCGCCGAGGTCGTGAACCACGGTCGTCACAAGAAGGTGCGGATCGTCAAGTTCAACCGGCGCAAGCACCATCGCAAGGAAACGGGCCACCGCCAGTGGTTTACCGAGGTCAAGATCACCGGTATCACGGCGTAACGCGGGAGGAAGCAGGCTATGGCACACAAGAAAGCAGGCGGTAGTACCCGCAACGGTCGCGACTCCGAGAGCAAACGCCTCGGCGTGAAGCGCTTCGGCGGCCAGGCCGTGAAGGCGGGCAACATTCTCGTCCGGCAGCGCGGCACGCGCTTCCATGCCGGCGAGAACGTGCGTATCGGCAAGGATCACACGCTCTTTGCCACCTCTGACGGCAAGGTCGAGTTCATCACCCGCGGGCCGAAGAGCCGCAAGTACGTCCGGGTCACCTCGGCCTGAGGCGTCGCGCGCAGCGCGCCCGCGAGCCTCGTCAGCCGACGGGGCTTTTTTTTGGTTCTTCGAAGCTTGCCGGGACGGCTGCTGGAGGGCACCCCCAGTCGTTCCCCCTGGCATTGTGTGATGACCTTTAGCGTCCGCGCGACACGTTTCGAGCGGCTGTGGGCGCGGCAGGCGCCCGGGATAAACTGACAGCATGAAATTCGTCGACGAAGCCATCATCCGGGTCAGCGCCGGCAAGGGCGGCAACGGCTGCCTGAGCTTCCGGCGGGAGAAGTACGTTGCCAGGGGCGGCCCGGACGGGGGCGACGGCGGCGACGGCGGCAGCGTGTTCCTGCGCGCCGACCCGGCCCTGAATACCATGGTG
Organism: uncultured Alteromonadaceae bacterium; assembly: GCA_964438205.1. Taxonomy (GTDB): domain Bacteria; phylum Pseudomonadota; class Gammaproteobacteria; order Pseudomonadales; family Halieaceae; genus Pseudohaliea. The sequence continues at coordinate 37,748 of CAYTJQ010000026.1, read as the reverse complement.
GATTACCGCTACCAGCGCGCCTTCCGCGCCGCCAACGGCGAGCCCGGCCGCGGCCGCAACTGTACCGGCGCGAGCGGCGACGACCTGGTGCTGCCGGTGCCGGTGGGCACCACGGTCATCGATGCGGACAGCGACGAGGTCCTCGGTGACCTGACGGCGCCGGGCGAGGAACTGCTCGTGGCCCGCGGCGGTTTCCACGGCCTGGGCAATACCCGTTTCAAGTCCTCGGTGAACCGGGCGCCGCGGCAGACCAGTGCGGGCAGCGACGGGGAAGAGCGGCAGCTGCGCCTCGAGCTCAAGGTGCTGGCGGACGTGGGGCTGTTGGGTCTGCCCAATGCCGGCAAGTCCACCTTCGTGCGCGCCGTCTCGGCGGCGCGCCCGCGGGTGGCGGATTATCCGTTCACGACACTGGTCCCTAGCCTCGGCGTGGTGCGCGTCGACCCGCTGCGCAGCTTCGTGGTCGCGGATATCCCGGGTCTCATTGCCGGTGCGGCCGAGGGCGCCGGCCTCGGCGTGCGCTTCCTGCGCCACCTCACGCGCACGCGCATTCTCCTGCACCTTGTCGACGCGGCGCCGCCGGACGGCAGCGACCCGGTAGCGGCGGTGCGCACCATCGTCGAGGAGCTCGAGAGCTTCAGCCCGGCCCTGGCGGCGCGGCCGCGCTGGCTGGCGCTGAACAAGCTGGACCTGCTCGACGAGGACGCCGGGGACGTACTGGCAGCGCGGCTGCGCGAGGAGCTCGCGTGGGAGGGGCCGCTGTACCGGATCGCCGCGGCGAGCGGCGCGGGTACGGAGCGGCTTTGCCAGGACCTCATGACTGCGCTCGAGGAGCGGCGCGAGGCCGAGGCAGCGGACCCGGACCTCGCCGAGGCAGAGGCCGAGGCGCAGGCCCGGCTGCAGCAGGAGGCGCGGGCGCGCATCGATGCCCTGCGCGCCCGGCGCCGGGCGTCCCCGGAGGATGAGGGGGACGACAGCGACGACGACAGTGACTACGAGGTCGAGGTCGAATACGCCCCATGACCGCTCCCCGCGCCGAACTGGCCAGCGCGCGGCGCTGGGTCGTCAAGGTTGGCTCGGCGCTGCTGACCGCGAACGGCCGCGGCCTCGACGCAGCCGTGATCGGCGGCCTCGCGGCGCAGCTTGCGGCCCTGCGGGCTGACGGGCGCGAGGTGGTGCTGGTGTCCAGCGGCGCCGTGGCGGCCGGCGTGGTGCGCCTGGGCTGGCCGGCGCGGCCCGTGGCCCTGCACGACCTGCAGGCCGCCGCGGCGGTGGGGCAGTCGAGCCTGCTCCAGGCCTGGGAGCAGGCCTTCGGCGGACACGGGATCGCCACGGCCCAGGTACTCCTCGGCCACGACGACGTGGTTGCCCGCGACCGCTACCTGAACGCCCGCGCCACCCTGAACACCCTCCTGCGCCTCGGGGTCATGCCCGTGGTGAACGAGAACGACACCGTGGCCACGGACGAGATCCGTTTCGGCGACAACGACTCCCTGGCCGCGCTCGTCGGCAATCTCATCGATGCCGACGCGCTGCTCCTGCTGACCGACCAGTCCGGGCTCTACGAGGCGGATCCCCGCCGCGTACCGGGCGCGAAGCAGGTGGGCGAGGCCGAGGTCGGCGACGCCGCCCTGGACGCCATGGTGGGCGAGGGCGGTGCCCTCGGTCGCGGCGGCATGGTCACCAAGCTCCGTGCCGCGCGCCTGGCCGCCCGCTCGGGCACCGAGACCGTGATCGCCGGCGGCGATGAGGCGGGCATCATCGCCACCGTGGCTGCCGGCGGCGTCGCCGGAACCTGGCTGCGCAGCGGCCGGGAGCCGCAGCGCGCGCGCAAGCAGTGGCTCGCCGGGCTGGTGCAGGTGGCCGGGGCGGTGGAACTGGACGATGGCGCGGTAGCGGTGCTGCGCGGCGCCGGGCGCAGCCTGCTGCCGGTCGGCGTGCGTGCGGTGCGCGGCGACTTCCGCCGCGGCGATGTGGTGGCCTGCATCGATGGTGCCGGGCGGGAGATCGCCCGCGGCCTGGTCAATTACCATGCGGCGGAGGTGCGGCGCATCGCCGGACGAAGCTCCCGGGACATCGAGGCGATCCTCGGGTACGGTGGCGACGAGGAGCTCATCCACCGCGACAACCTGGTACTGCTGGATCCCCGTGACTGAGCCGCTGCCCCTGCTGCTGGCCTACTGCGCCGCCATCGCCCTCGCCTCCGTAGCCGGCGGCGCGCTGCCCAACCGCGTGCGCATGACGCACACGCGCACCCAGCTGGCGATGAGCGGGGTTTCCGGCCTCATGCTCGGAGTGGCCTTCTTCCACCTGCTGCCCCACGCCATCGTGCTCGGCCCGGCGCCCGACGCCATCGACCACGCGAGCGGCTTCGTGGTGCTGGGGCTGGTGACGATGTTCCTGCTGCTGCGCATGTTCCATTTCCACCAGCACGAGTTCGAGGCGCCCGAACCGGGCCAAGAACCGCAGCAGGGACACAGCCACGACCATCACCATGGCGCTACACACGCCCATGGGTTCAGCGGCCTTGGTGTCGCCCTCGGCCTGTCCGTGCACACGGTCATCGACGGGATTGCCCTGGGCGCGGCGGTCGGCGGTGGCGGGCACGCCGGTGCTTTCCTCGGTGCGGGCGTCTTCCTGGCGGTGCTGCTGCACAAGCCGCTCGATGCCATGTCCATCACCGCGCTCATGCAGACGGGGGGCTGGAGCCGGGCGGCAAGGGGTCGCGTCAACCTGGCCTTCGCCGTGCTCTGCCCGCTGGCGGCGATCCTGTTCTACCTGGGCCTCGACAGCCTGAGCGGTGACGCGGCACCCCTGCTGGCCGCGGCCCTGGCTTTCGCCGCCGGCGCCTTCGTCTGCATTGCCCTCTCGGATCTGCTCCCGGAGGTGCACTTCCACAGCCACGACCGGTTCAAGCTCACCGTGGTGTTCCTCGCCGGCATCGCCCTGGCCTGGCTCATCGGCGGCTTCGAGCCCGCGGGCGCCCACCACCTGGGCGCCCTTGCACCCGGCGCTGCCCCGGCGGAGGCTCACCCGTGAGCGCACGCCGCATCATCTACCCGCCCGTGTGGCTGGTCATCGGTGTCGTGGTGATCTTCACCCTCGACGAGTTCCTGCCCGGCCCGCGCTTCGCCGGTGCGGCGGCCCGCTTCGCCGGCAGCGCGCTGCTTATCCTGGGCCTCGCCCTGCTGGTGCTGGCCGGCGGGCTGTTCACCCGGGCCGATACGGGCATGGTGCCGTTCAAGGATACCCGCGCGCTCGTTACCCACGGGCTGTACCGCTACAGCCGCAACCCCATGTACCTTGCCATGGCGCTGGTGCTGCTGGGCGTTGCGGTGACCGTGGGTGCCTCGCTGGCGCTGCTGGTGCCGGCCGCTTTCCTGGTGATCATCGACCGACGCTTCATCCGCGCCGAGGAACGGCAGCTGGAGGCGCTGTTCGGGGACGATTACCGGGCCTACCGCCAGCGGGTGCGGCGCTGGCTCTGAGCGGGATTCAGGCGGCGCCGGAGTAGCCCAGGGCCGAGGCGCGCTCGGCGGCTGCCGCCGGGTCGGTGCGCTCCTCGAGCCAGCCACCGAGCTGCTCGCCCGCGAGGTCGGCCAGGAAGGCCACGTGCGCCGCGCTGGCGTTGAGGCAGGGAATGTACTGGTACGCCTCGCCGCCTGCCTCGAGGAAGTACTCCCGGTTCTCCTCACCGATCTCCTCGATGGTCTCGAGGCAATCCGACGAAAAGCCCGGGCAGATCACCTGCACGGATTTCACGCCCTGCGCCGGCAGCTCTTTCAGGGTCTCGTCGGTATAGGGCTGCAGCCATTCCTCCCGGCCGAAGCGGGACTGGAAGCTCGTCAGGTACTCGCTCTCCGCAAGACCCAGGGCCTCGGCCACCAGCCGCGTCGTCTTGAGACACTGGCAGTGGTAGGGATCCCCCTCCTCGAGGTAGCGCAGCGGTTCGCCGTGGTAGGAGAACACGAGCTTCTGCGCACTGCCGTGCTCGGCACGGAAGGCGCGCACGCTGTCGGCGAGGGCCGCGATGTAGCCCGGGTGGTCGTGGTAGCAGGTGACGAAGCGCAGGTCCGGGAGCCAGCGTCGGGCGCGGAAATCCGCCGCCACCGCATCGAAGGTTGAGCCGGTGGTGGGGCCGCTGTACTGCGGGTAAAGCGGCAGGACCAGCAGTTTGCGTGCGCCGGCCTCGATCAGCGCCTGGATCCTGGCGTCCACCGAGGGTTCACCGTAGCGCATCGCAAAGTCGACGATGACGCGATCGCCGTAGCGCGCACGGAGCTCGGTCTGCAGGCCCTCGGCCTGGTCCCGGGTATGCAGCAGCAGCGGCGACCCGTCGTCGGTCCACACCGTTTCATAGGCCTCCGCCGAGCGGGCCGGGCGCACGTTGAGGATGATGACGTTGAGGATGAACCACCAGAGCAGTCGCGGCACCTCGACGACCCGCGGGTCCGACAGGAACTGCTTCAGGTACGGGCGCAGGGCCTGCTTCGTCGGCGCCGCCGGCGTACCGAGGTTGGTGATCAACACACCAACGCGGGAAGCCTGGCCGTGATCAAAGCCGGGGGAGCCGAGGTATTTCATAACCGCGCCAATATACGTTTGTGTGCTTGTCGTGCCAAGCGAAACGGCTCGCCGCAGCGCTTTGCATCCCTCGAGAGCATGATACGGCAACCGTTCGTCGCTGGATTCCGGCAGTTCGCCGTGCGGAAGCCGCACTCCGGCGAAAGCGCCTGTCGACGGCCGGCGGACTGCCCTAGGCTGATCGTGTCGGCAGGCGCTAGGGCCGGGCCGGGAAGAAACACAGGCAGACAGCAGACGTGGAGAGATACACCATGAACAGCAGCAAGAAGAGCATGATGGCAGGCATCGGCGCGAGCATCGGTATCCTCGTGTTGTCGCTCAGCGCCGGCGCGGGGGCCTTCGAGGGCGAGACCGTCGAGACCACGGCACCCGGCACCCGGGAGACGACGGTGTCCTACGGCGACCTCGACCTGACGAGCCCCGTGGGCCAGGCGACCCTGGCGCACCGCATCGAGCGGGCCGCCCGGGAGGTCTGCGGCGCGACGGAGCTGCGCCGGGCCGGCAGCCTGGCGCTGGCGACGCGCAACAGCGCGTGCGTCGAGCAGGCGGTAAACGCCGCCAGCCGCCAGGTTCCACAGCCGATGGTTGCCGCCACGGAGTAGGCAGCACCGCGACCGGCGTTTCCCCTGGCGCCGTTCGTGCGGGGAGCGGGTTCTGCCCGCTCCCTTTTTTTTTCACCGCTTGCGACCAACCCGTCGCGTCGGGGGACGGTGGGTGGCAATCACGGTCGCAGGTGCTATCGTGAGCGGCCCGTTCTTCGACAGGAGCCCGCCATGCGACGCCTCGCGATCATTGCCCTTTTCTGTCTCGGCCTGGCCACCCCGGCGCTCGCCGATGACCGCGACAGCATCCTCCGCTACCTGGACGGCCAGGGAGACCGCTTCGGCAGCCTCGCCCGGCAGATCTGGGAAGAGGCCGAGGTGGGTTACCAGGAGACCGAGAGCTCCGCGTTGCTGCGGCGGGTGCTGGCCGACGAGGGCTTCAGCATCGAGGAGGGCGTCGCCGATATCCCGACGGCCTTTGTCGCGAGCTACGGCAGCGGCGAGCCGGTTATCGCCCTCCTCGCCGAGTTCGACGCGCTACCGGGCATCAGCCAGTCCGACGAGCCGGTGCGTGATCCGCTTCCGGAGAAGGCCGCCGGCCATGCCTGCGGTCACCACCTCTTCGGCGCCGGCTCCACCGCTGCAGCGGTGGCCCTGCGCCACTGGCTGGAGGAAACCGGGCAGCAGGGGACGGTCCGCCTCTACGGTACACCGGCGGAAGAGGGCGGTTCCGGCAAGGTCTACATGGTTCGCGCCGGCCTCTTCGATGACGTCGATGCCGTCCTCGGCTGGCACCCCTCGGACCGCAACGCGGCCGATGCCGCTACCACGCTGGCCAACAAGTCCGCGAAGTTCCGCTTCCGCGGCACTTCCTCCCACGCGGCCGTCGCACCGGAGCGCGGCCGTTCCGCCCTCGACGGCGTCGAGGCCATGAACTTCATGGTCAACCTGTTGCGCGAGCACGTGCCGCAGGAAACGCGCATCCACTACGTGATCACCAGCGGCGGCTCCGCACCCAACGTGGTGCCGGACTTCGCCGAGGTGTTCTACTACGTCCGCCACCCGCAGCGCGATGTCCTCGCGGGGATCTGGGACCGGGTCGTGGCGACCGCCGAGGCCGCCGCGCAGGGCACGGGCACCGATCTCGACTTCGAGATCATCCACGGCAACTACAACAAGCTGCCCAACGAGACCCTCGCCGGGATCATGCACGGCAACCTGCTTCGGGTCGGCGGGGTGAGCTGGAACGCCGAGGAACAGGCCTACGCCGATACTCTCGCCGAGTCCCTCGAGCGCGAGCCCGGGGTGGTCGGCCAGCAGGCCCGCATCAAGCCCCTCGGCTTCACCCAGAGCATGGGCTCCACGGACGTGGGCGACGTGAGCTGGATGGCGCCCACCACGGAGATGCGCGCCGCGACCTGGGTGCCGGGCACCGCGCCCCATTCCTGGCAGGCCATCGCCGCCGGCGGTACCAGCATCGGCACCAAGGGCATGCTGGTCGCGGCCAAGACCCTCGCCCTCACCGGTGCCGAGCTGATCCGCTCTCCGGGTGTGCTGGTCTCCGCAAAGGAGGAGTTCGAGGAACGCCGTGGTGCCGACTTCGAGTACGTGCCCCTCCTCGGTGACCGCGCGCCGCCGCTGGACTACCGTCGCTGAGCTGTCACTGCACGGTAACAATGTCCCGTTAGCCTTGCGGCGCTACCACGCGGAGATTGCCCATGCTGTCACGTCGCCACTTCCTGCGCCTCTCGTCCGGCGTCGTTCTCTCCACCGCCGTTACCGGCTGTACCCTGGGTGGACGCCAACCCTCGCTGTCGACGGCCCGCTTTGACCACGGCGTTGCCAGCGGTGACCCCCTCGCCGACGGCATCATGCTCTGGACTCGTGCTACGCCCGTGGCGGGCACGGGCCCCGTGAGCGTAGCCTGGGAACTGGCGTCGGACGCGGATTTCCGCGAGGTGCTGCGCGACGGCGTCGCGGACACGGGGCCGGCCCGGGACTACACCGTGAAAATCGATGTGCGCGACCTCGACCCCGGGCACAGCTATTACTATCGCTTCCGCGCCGACGGTGCCGACAGCACCACGGGCCGCGCGCGCACGCTGCCTGCAGCGGGCGCCCGGGAAGTGCGGCTGGCCGTATTCTCCTGTTCGAACTACCCGGCGGGCTACTTCTATCCCTACCGCGAGGCGGCCCGCCGGGACGATCTCGACGCCTTCCTGCACCTCGGCGACTATTTCTACGAGTACGGCGCCGGCGGCTACGCCACGGAGCGCAGCGAGGAACTGGGCCGCGCGCTGCCGGCGGACAACGCCGGCGAGCTCTACACGCTGACCGACTACCGTCGCCGTTTTGCGCTTTACCGCGGCGACGCGGACCTGCAGGCCATGCACGCGGCCGCCCCGTGCATCAGTGTCTGGGACGACCACGAGTTCGCCAACGACGCCTGGCGCGAGGGCGCCCAGAACCACGGGCCCGACGAAGGCGACTGGCAGCCGCGCATGATGGCCGCGCTGCAGGCCTACTACGAGTGGATGCCCATCCGCCCGCCGGCCGGCGAGGGCTCCCTGCGCATCTACCGCAGCTTCGATTTCGGCGGGCTGGTCGCCCTGCACATGCTCGACACGCGGCTGATCGGCCGCGACGAGCAGCTCGAGTACGAGGACTACATCGACGAGCGCACCGGCCAGCTCGACCGCGACCGCTTCCTCGCGGACCTCGGCAGCCCCACCCGCCGCCTTCTCGGCGATGCCCAGCGCGAGTGGCTCGCCGGCCAGCTGGCGCAGTCCAGCGCGCCCTGGCAGCTCCTCGGCCAGCAGATACTCATGGCGCGCATGCTCATGCCCGCGGAGATGCTCGGCGCGGCCTCCTACGCCGACATTCCGCCGATCCTCGACGAGCTCGCCCGCCTGAAGGCCGCCGCGGAGGCCGGCCAGTCGCTCTCGGACGCCGAGCTCGCCCGCCTCGCCGCCGTGACGCCCTACAATCTCGATGCCTGGGACGGCTACCCGGTGGAGCGCGAGCTGCTCTACGGCGCGGCCCGGGCCACGGGCAAGCGCATCGTCTCTTTGGCTGGCGATACGCACAATGCCTGGTATGCGACGCTCCGCGACCGCAGCGGCACGGCCGTTGGCGTCGAGCTCGCCACGCCGAGCGTGTCCTCGCCGGGCATGGAGGCCTATTTCCAGATGGACGCCCCCACGGCGGTGCAGATGGCCGAGGCCCTCCCCCTGCTCATCGACGAGCTCAACTATTGCAATCTCCACCAGCGCGGCTACCTCCTGGTCACCGCCACCCCGGACGAACTCCGCGCCGACTGGACGTTCGTGGATTCCGTGCAGACACCGGAGTACGCGGTTGCCGCAACGCACACGGAGCGCTTTTCCCGCGCTTAGCGTCTTCCTATCCGGAGATCCACGCTAGCTGGGTTTGCGGCTATTTCCCGGCTCCGAGGTGCCACTAGGTCGGCGCGGCCGTGGTGGCATACCCATCGGGAACCGCAAAAGCCCTATTTCTGGCTCCCGGAACACAGGCATTGCTACACGGGTAGCTCAGCGGTGCCTCTAGCTTCGGCGCTGCCCCTCCAAAAACCCTCACGGGACCGCAAAAGCGCCATCCATGGCAGCTCGACAGCGGGCATCCATGCCCGCTGACGCCCCGTGAGGGTTTTTGGAGCGCCAGCGCCTGACGGTGCTGCCAGCGAATTAGCGCCAGCGGTGCCCACTGGGGATATGGGTATGCAATATCCGATGGGACCCTGCTCGAAGCGAGGGTCTGCTGAATTGACGGAGCTAGACGCCACATGGGCGCTAGGCCCGGGGGTGGCGGCTTACCCCCCGGGAACGTCGGGGGCCATGGAGGGCCCCCGTCGAGCTGCCATGGATGGCGCTTTTGCGGTTCCCGGGGGGTAAGCCGCCACCCCCGGGCCGACCTATTAGCACCCCGAGCCTGCCCGGACTGCAGGCACCAGCAGTGAAGCAATACCGGGGCCAGAAACGAATCCCGGTGAACAGCGTCAGTAAGCCCCGAAGTCGTAATCCAGCTGGACGCCCCAGAAAAGGGGTGGGCCGGCGACGAAGGTGGGGTTGCCGAAGGAGCCGCCGGTGTTGCCGGCGTCGACCAGGTACTCCTCGTCGAGGAGATTGCTGGCGAAGACACTGAGCTCCCAGCCCTGGCCCGCGTTGGCGATGCCGAGGCGGGCGTTGAGCAGGCCGTAGGCGTCCTCCTCGATGGGCAGGCCGGCGATCGGGGCGTTCTCCGGCTCGAAGAAAACCTCCGACCGCCAGCTGTAGACCAGCGAGCCCGTGAGCTTCAGGTCGCCGACGAGCGGGTGGTCGAGGAACAGGCCCGTGCTGGCCGTCCACTCCGGCTGCAGGCGGAAGCGGTTGCCGGCGAGCGTGCCATTGCTGGCGTCGTCGTCGATCTCCGCGTCGATCCAGGCCATGTTCGCGAACAGCTCGACGCTGGCGCCGAGGAGGGCGCGGACGTCCGCCTCCACGCCGAGGTTCGTGGCCGAGCCCGCGTTGGCAGTGAAGAAGTTGCCGGCGTCGTCCTGCAGGTTAACCTGGAAATCCGAGTAGTCCTGGTAGAACAGCGAGACGTTCCAGGACAGGCGGCGGTCGTCGCTGGAGCCCTTGGCGCCGAGCTCATAATTCCAGACGATTTCCGCCGGAACCTCCGTGACATCCGCGACCGGGTTGCCGGCGCCGTCCGTGGTGGCGACCACGTCGATGACATCCGAGCGGCGCCCCTTGGAGACCGTGGCATACAGGTTCGTGTCGTCGGTCACGCGCCAGAGGGCATTGAAGCGCGGGAGCCAGTCGTCGAAGCTGCCGTCGGCGCCGACGATAACGCCGTCCGTGTTCACCACCGGCAGCAGCGGCTGGTTGAGGCCGAGGAAGCCCAGGATCGTCGAGTTCGGGGCGATGGCGCTGAAGCCGCTCTCCCGGGTCTCGTCGACGTAGCGCAGGCCCGCGGTGAGTTCGAGGTCGTCGTTCACCGCCCAGGTCACGTCGGCGAAGGCCGAGAGAATCTCGTTCTCGCCGTAGTTGGTGAACTCCGCTTCGTAGGGCAGCACGTCCACCAGCCCGCCGGAAAGCACGGGCGTGAGCAGGTTCACGCGGCCGTCCGGCTCGATGCAGGCCGCGTCCACGGGGAGCGCGCCGAGACAGTTGAGGAAGATGGACTCCTCGGAGCTGAAGGGAACCCGCTGACTGCCCTCCTCCTCGAAGTAGTTTGCGCCGACAATCGTGGTGAAACGGTCGCCGCTGTAGACGGCGCGCAGCTCCTGGTTGAACTGCTCGCCTTCGGCGTCCTCGCCGAACTCGAGGAACCAGGCCTGGGTGCCGTCGGCGTCGAAGACCTCCAGGGATTCGAACTCGCGCCAGGCGGAGATGGAGGTCAGGGTGAGCCGCTCCGTCGGCTGCCATTCGATGCGCAGGTTGTAGTCCTCCACCTCGCGCTCGATACCGAGGTCCGCCTTGCCCAGGGCCGCCTCGGAAACCGGGCTGCCGGCCATCTCGACGAAGGAGAACGGGCTGGTGTCCCCGCCCGTGGGCGCGTAGATGCCGTTCTTGAAGGACGTGCCGGTGTCATCGTTCTCTTCCCAGGTGTAGACGAAGTCGATGGTCAGGTCGTCCGTGGGGGTCAGGCGCAGCGACGGGCGCAGCGCCGTGCGCTCGATGCCCTGCAGGTCGTTCTGGCGGAAGCCGTCCGGATTCTGCGAGGCAGGGCTGCCGGCGATATTGTCGATGAAGCCGTCGCGCTCCCGGTACTGGAAGGCGAGGCGCGCCTGCACGAGATCACTGCCGCCGGTGACGTAGCCGCGGGCGAGTCGCGCGTTGTAGTTGCCCGCGTTCAGCGTCAGGGAGCCGGCCAGTTCCTCCTGGGGCCGGGCCGTGTAGACGCTGACGGCCCCCACGGAGGCGGCGGTGCCGAAGAGCGTCGCCTGCGGCCCTTTCACCACCTCGATACGCTCGATGTCGAAGAGCTCGAAGTAGGAACCGCGGGAGCGGGAAACGTCGACGCCGTTGTAATAGACGGAGACGCGCGGCGCGGCCTGGGAGGAGCCGCTGTCGGAGGTGATCCCGCGGATCACGAAGCCGGGGTTGTTCGGGCTCTGCTCCTGGATGACCAGCCCCGGCGTGATGTCCGACAATGCGTCGAGCTCGACGATGTTGGCGCGCTCGAGGAGGTCGCCGCTGTAGGCGGTGATGCTGATGGGCACGTCGGCGACACTCTGCTCCCGGCGCTGGGCGTAGACAGTCACCTCCTCGATCTGACCCGCCGCGGGAAGGCGCGCGTCCTGGGCGAAGGCGCCCGGCGCGCCTGCCGTGAGGGTGGCGAGGGCGAGGTAGAGGGACGTGCGCTGTTTCATCGTGTGCTCCGCATCGATGGTTGAAGAAATCGGTGGAGCTTACGGTCCGAATGGGGCGCGCTGATGACGCTCCGGTGAAGCTTCTGTGACAGCCGGGGCGCGTTGCGCCCCGGCCGAGCGCTCTTTACGACCTACTTGTACGGCCTGCTTGTAGGGTCTACGTGCCTTTCCTGCTTTTCTCCTCACCGGCGTCGGCCGCGGTCAGGTCGACGGTCTCCGCGGCCGGGGCGTTCTTCATGACTGACTGGATGCCCTTTTCCATGCCGGGGGCGCTCGTGTACATCTGGCTTTTGCCGATTACCTGGCCGTTGGTGGCCGTCATGGTGAAGTAGGCCTGGCCCTTGGTGGAGCTCTTGCGCTCGAAGCGCTCCGCCTTGCTCGCGTTGGTCTTCACGGACTTGATGCCGGCATTGGCCGAGCGTTTGTCCGCGTAGCTCTGGCTGGTGAAGATCACCTGGCCGTTGCCCGCCTTGAGATTGAAGCTGAATTTGCCGGTACGGCCTTTTTTGAGTTCAAACTTGCCCGCCATGCTGCGTTCCTTATTGGCTCTTCGGAAGGGGTTCACGCCGATCACCAGAGCGCAGTGATACTGCAGCACGCATCCGAGGTCCGACAGCTAAGAGAATAGCGCACACTCACCTGCTGACAAGGGGCGGGCTTTCGCTCGCCTTTCACTTGCAAGGGGCTAAAGTTATACTCAAATATCTCGAGCATTACTCAATGTCGACACGACCACGCGCGGAGGCGTGCCCATGGCCCTGGACTTCGACAGCGCCCGCTTGCCCAATCCCCACCTGACGGAAGCTCACGCGGCCTGGCGGACGCAGCTGCGGCGCTTTGTCGATACAGAGATTGCGCCCTTCGCCGACGACTGGGACGAGGCCGGCAGCATCCCGGCGGAACTCTGGCCCAAGGCCGCGGCGGTGGGGCTGCTGGGTCTCGGTTACCCGGAGGCGTACGGCGGCACCAGCGAGGGTATCGACAGCTGGTACCACTGGATCACCGCCGAGGAGCTGGCGCGCTTCGCCGTGGGCGGGGTGAACGCGAGCCTTATGGTCCACGGCATCGGGCTGCCGCCGGTGCTCAACTGGGGCAGCGAGGCGATGAAGCAGGCGGTGGCGCCGCCGGTGCTCGCCGGTGAGAAGCATATCGCCCTCGGCATCACCGAACCCGGTGGCGGCTCCGATGTCGCCGCACTGGCGACGACGGCGCTGCGTGATGGCGACCACTACGTGGTCAACGGCTCCAAGACCTACATCACCGGGGGACTGCGTGCGGACTGGGTATCCACCGCCGTGCGCACGGGCGGCGAAGGCCATGCCGGTGTCTCCATGCTGCTCATCCCCACGGATGCCGAGGGCTTTTCGCGCACCCCCCTTGATCGCAAGATGGGCTGGTGGGCCTCGGACACGGCCACGCTCTACTTCGACAACGTCCGCGTGCCCGTCGCCAATCTCATCGGCGAGGAAAACCAGGGTTTCCGGGTGATCATGACCAACTTCAACGGCGAGCGCATGGCCATGGCCGCGGCCATGGAGGCGCTCGGCCGCGTCTGCCTCGAGGAGGCCGTGCAGTGGGCCCAGGCGCGGCGCACCTTCGGCATGCGTCTCGCCGACCACCAGGTGATCCGCCACAAGATCGCCCAGATGAAACAGAAGCTGAACGCGACCCAGGCCTACCTGCGTGCCTGCTACGAGGCGATCGAGGCGGGCAGGGCCAACCCCGGCGATATCGCCCTGCTCAAGGTGCAGGCCAGCGAGACCCTGGAGTTCTGTGCCCGGGAAGCCATGCAGGTCCTGGGCGGCATCGGCTACCTGCGCGGTAACCGGGTGGAGCGGATCTACCGGGAGGTGCGGGTCAACGCCATCGGCGGCGGCTCGGAGGAGATCATGCGCGACCTCGCCGCGCGCCAGTACGGGCTGTGACGGATCAAGAGGCAGAGACGGTGACCAGGAAGCTTTGGCACTGCGGCGGCGCCCGCTCCCTGCGCCCGCTCTGGACGCTCGAGGAGCTGGGGTTGCCCTGCGAGATCGAGGTGCTGCAATTCCCGCCGCGGCTGCTCGAGAAGGACTTCCTGAAGCTGAACGCGCTGGGCACGGTGCCGTACTTCATCGATGGCGACACCTCCATGACCGAGTCCGTCGCGATCTGCCAGTACCTTGTCGACCGCTACCCGAACGACGGCCTCGGGCTCGAGCCCGCGCACCCGGAGTACGGCGATTACCTCAACTGGCTGCACCAGGCGGATGCCACGCTGACCTTCCCGCAGACCATCTACCTGCGCTACACGGCCTTCGAGCCCGCGCCGGAGAAGCTCGCCGTGGCCAAGGACTATGCGAAGTGGTTCCTGGCCCGCCTGCGCCGCCTCGATGCGTTTCTCGAGGAGCGCGAGTACCTGGTCGCCGGGCGCTTCACCATTGCCGATATCGCCGTCGGCTACGCGCTCTACCTCGGCCGCGTCCTGCGCCTCGATGACCGCTACAAGCCGCAGACCGCGGCCTATCTCGACCGGCTCCTCGAGCGCCCCGCCTTCCAGCGCGCGGATGCCCGCGCCCCGGGCTTCGACCCCTTCCCCGAGAGCCGCTAGGCGCTGCCCGCGGCCAGCGACCGGATACCAGGAGGTTTCACCATGACCGCCCCGCAGAACGAACTGGACGCCTTCCGCGCCGAGGTCTCCGCCTGGCTCAGGGACAACAGGCCCGCCGACCCGGGCTTCCTCCTGCCCCAGTCCTTCATGGAGGTGGGCAGCGATGAACAGCTCGACTTCCTGCGCGAGTGGCAGTTCAGGGTGTGGTCCGCCGGCTATCTCGGCCTCGCCTGGCCGAAGGCATACGGCGGTGGCGGCATGGACCCGGCTTTCCAGTCCGTCGCCGACCAGGAGATGCGCCGCGCCGGCGTGCCGATCTGCTTCAACGTCATCGGTCTCGGCTGGGCCGGCCCGCTGATCAACGAGATCGGCACGGAGGCTGAAAAGGCGAAGTACCTGAAGGGCATCCTCACCGGCGAGGACATCTGGTGCCAGGGTTTCTCGGAGCCGGACCACGGTTCGGACCTCGGCAACGCGCAGACCCGCGCCGTGCGCGATGGCGACAGCTACGTGGTCAACGGCACCAAGATCTGGACCACCATGGGCAACTACGCGAAGTACATGATCCTGCTGGCGCGGACCAACCCCGAAGCTGAGCGCAAGTACGACGGTCTGTCGTTTTTCCTCGCGCCCATGACCGTCCCCGGCGTGGAGGCCCGGCCGATCCGCAAGCTCACCGGCGAGTACGGTTTCACCGAGACCTTCTTTACCGATGCGCGCATCCCCGCCGACAGCCTCATGGGCGAGGAGGGCGACGGCTGGAAGATCGCCATGAAGACGCTGCAGTACGAGCGCGGGGCCGAGGCCGGTGCCGCCGGGGGGCTGGCCTTCGTGCGCATCGTGCTCGATGACCTGGTCGAGGGGCTTGCGGACCTGCGCCGCGACGGCGCCCCGGTGCTCGAGGACCCGCTGCTGCGGGACCAGCTCGTGCGCCTGGCGATGGAGGAAAAGGCCATCGCCCTGGGCGACAAGCGCGCCGCCATCGGGCCGCTCACGACGGATTACCCGTTTTCCCTGCTCCTGTCGCACAAGCTGCGCTGGACCGAGTACACCCGGCGCATGCGCCAGTTCGCGATCAACGCCCAGGGTGCCGATGGCGCCCGCTATGTCGGCGACCACGAAGCGCTGGCCGGCGGCTTCTGGCAGCGCGCCTACCTGAACAGCTTCTCCGCCACCATCGGGGGCGGCACCAGCCAGGTGCAGGCCAACATCATCGCCGAGCATGTGCTCGGCCTGCCGAAATAGGAGGTTGCCCATGTCCCTGGTCGGCAATACGCAGATCGTACTCTCCGAGGAACAGGCCATGCTCCTCGATGTGGCCCGCGAGTTCTGCCGCGACAAGGCGCCGCGCGAGGTGGTACGGGCGCAGCTGGAGACCCACCGCGGCTACGACCCGGATACCTGGCAGGCCCTGGTGGAACTCGGCTGGACCGGCATCGCCCTCCCCGAGAGCGCGGGCGGCTCCGCGCTCGGCCCGGGCAGCGTGGTGCCCGTGCTCGAGGCCATGGGCCGGGCCATGCTGGGCACGCCGTTCCTGAGCACGACCCTCGCCGGCCAGCTGCTCTGGCGCGCGGCCCCCGGCATGCACGACGAAGTGCTCGCCGACATCGCCGCCGGGGCGGTGGCCACCGTTGCGCAGCTCGAGGACGGCGACTGGGGCGCTGCGCCCGCCTGTCACCTCGATGACGACGGCCTGCTCGTCGGCACCAAGCGGCTGGTGGGCGATGCCCACGTCGCCCGGCATTATCTCGTCGTTCTCGCCGTGGACGGTGCGCCCGCCCTGGCGCTGGTGCACCGCGACCACTTCGATCGCACCCGCGTGCGCGACAGCGCGCTCATCGACCAGACCCGGCGCGCGGCGACGGTGGACTTCACGGGTGTGGAGCCGGCGGCACTCATCGTCGGGCCCTCGGTGGCCGCGGCGTTGCGCGACCTGGCGCTCCTCGGCGCCCTGTATGTCGCGGCCGAGGCCGCGGGCAGCGCGGCGGCCTGCCTCGACACCACCGTGGACTACCTCAAGACCCGCAAGCAGTTCGGCAGGCTCATCGGCTCCTACCAGGCCCTGAAGCACCCGGCCGTGGATATCCTCTGTGCCGTGGACAGCACCCGCTCCTTCGTCTACCACGGGGCGACCGTCGTCGGCGACGACGCCCTGGACCGGGATGCGGAGATTGCCTGCCGCATGGCCAAGGCCCAGGCGACGGAAACGCTCTGCCACGCCGGCGACCGGGCGGTGCAGTTCCACGGCGGCATGGGCTTTACCTACGAGTGCGACGCGCAGCTCTACATCCGCCGCGCGCAGTGGGTGCAGCAGCAGTACGGCGACGCCCAGCACCACCGCAGGCGACTGGCCGGGTTGTTGCTGGACGTCGCCTGAAAGCGCTACCGTTGGGCCCCCGCGGCAGCCCTGTCGCGCGCAACTCCCCGGCGCCCCGGGACCCGCGACGACCCTGAAGAAAGGCCTGAAGGTAGCCGATGAGCAAACGACCCTCCCTGACGCGCCGCGGCGCCTTCGGCCGCGGCCTGGCCGTGTCCGTGGCCGGCCTGCGCGCGGGCGGCGCCTTTGCCCTGGACAGCGCGCTCTCCCGCCTGCGCGGTGGCGACGGCCAGGATTCGGAGCTGCTGCGGCGGGAGGCGCGGCGCTTCGTCGCCGAGCTCGGACGCCTCAAGGGCACCTACGTGAAGATCGGCCAGATGTTCGCCCTGCTCGGCGAGCACTTCCTGCCGCCCGCCCTGACCGAGGCGCTGCACGAGCTGGAGTCGGCCACGGAGCCGCTGCCCTGGCCGGAGATCGAGCCGGCGCTGCGCGAGGCACTGGGTGAACGCCTCGACGAGCTCGACGTGGAACCCGAGGCCATCGCCGCAGCCTCGCTCGCGCAGGTGCACCGGGCTACCATCCGCGACAGCGGCGAGACCATCGTCCTCAAGGTGCAGTACCCCGGGCTCGCGGACGTCATCGACAGCGACTTCGACGCCGTGGTGCGCATGCTCCTGCTCGCGCGCTGGATCAAGGCCGGCCGCGAGCTGGACGACTGGCTCGGCAGCCTGCGCCAGCAGCTGCACAACGAGATCGACTACGAGCGCGAGGCCGCCATCGGTGACCGGGTGGCCACGCTGGTCGCCGACAGCCGGGACGCCTTCGCCCGGCGCGGGATCCGCTACCACGTGCCGCTACGCTATGCCCGTTACTGCGCCGGTACGGTGCTGGCGCTCGAGTACATCGACGGCGACCCGGTGGGGTCGCCGGCGGTGGCAAAGCTCTCGCTGGGGCGCCGCAACGCCCTCGGCCGGGCCATGCTCGAGCTGTTTTTTCTCGAGCTCTACGACTGGGGCCTCCTGCAGACCGACCCGAACTTCGGCAATTTTCTCATCCGCCGCGGCGCCGCCGGCGACGAGCTGGTGCTGCTGGATTTCGGCTCGACGCTCTACTGCGACGATGCCTTTCTCGCCAATTTCGGCAGCGCCATCGCCGCCGGCCAGCGCCAGGACCGGGAGACGCTGGTCGATGCGCTGGTGGGCCTCGGCTGCCTGCGCGAGGACTCCAGCGATTTTGCCCGCCAGACCTTCAGTGACTTCTGCCTGCAGCTCCTGGAGCCGCTGCGCCCGCCGGAGGCCCTGCCCCCGGAGCACCTGAACCGCCGCGGCGAGTACTGCTGGGGCCGCTCGCGGCTCATGCAGCGCGTGGGCAGGCAGGCCGCCAGCTCGGCGGCGACGCGCCACTTCACCACGCCCTCGCGGGAGTTCGCCATGATCGCGCGCAAGCTCACCGGCGTATTCACCTTCATCGCCGTGCTGGACGCGCAGTTCAACGCCCACGACACGGTGCACGACTACATCGACGGCTACGCGGACGCGGGGGGCGAGGAGGCGCGGTGAGCGAGGACAGCGACAACGAGGTCCGCCGGGAGAAGACGCGCAGCCGCGCGGTACCCACCGGCCGCACCGGGCGCGCCCTGCGCGTGGCCGGCCTCGCCGGGCGGGTGGCCGGCAGCATGCTCGCCGAGGGCACGCGCCAGTGGCGCGCGGGCAAGCGCCCGCGCAAGCGCGACCTGCTGCTGACGCCCGGCAACGCCCGGCGGGTGGCGGACCAGCTCTCGGAGATGCGCGGCGCGGCGATGAAGCTCGGGCAGATCCTGTCCATGGACAACGGCGAGTTCCTGCCCCGGGAACTCGCGGACATCCTCGCCCGGCTGCGCTCCGAGGCCACGGCCATGCCCGAGGCGCAGCTCGAGGCGGCCCTGCGCAGTGCCTACGGCAAGCAGTGGCGGCGCGAGTTCGCCGAGTTCGACCCGAACCCGATCGCCGCCGCGTCCATCGGCCAGGTGCACCGGGCCGTGAGCCACGAGGGCGACGAGCTGGCCCTGAAGATCCAGTATCCCGGCATCGCCGACAGCATCGACAGCGACATCGACAACATCGCCTACGTGCTGCGCGTGGCGAACGTATTGCCGTCGCACGTGGACGTGGGGCCGCTGCTCGAGGACGCCAAGCGCCAGCTCAAGGACGAGGCGGACTACCTGCTGGAGGCTGAATACCTCGAGGACTTCCACCGGGTGCTCGGCGACGACGAACGCTTCGTGCTGCCGCGGCTGCACCGGGACTTCACCCGCGAGAACGTACTTGCCATGAGCTACGAGAGCGGCGGGCCCATGGAGAGCCTGGCGCGCAAACCCCGGAAGGAGCGCGACCGGGTGATGAGTGCGCTGGTGGGCCTCATGGTCACCGAGCTGTTCGACCTGCACATGGTGCAGACCGATCCGAACTTCGCCAACTACCAGTACCGCTACGCCAGCGGCGAGATCGTGCTGCTGGACTTCGGTGCCACGCGGCGCTTCGACCAAGGCTTCGTCGACAGCTACCGGGAACTGGCGGGTGCGGCGATCGATGGCGACAGGGACGCCATGGCCGAGGCGGCGGAGAAGGTCGGGTACGCCGTCGGCGACGAGGACGGCGAGTACCGGGCCCTGCTGCTGGAACTCCTGCTGCTGGTGCTCGAGCCCCTGCGCCACGAGGGGCCCTACGACTTCGGCGCCTCGGACATGCCCGCGCGCCTCGCCGCCCTCGCCCAGGAAGCCGCCGGCTACGCGGACTTCTGGCACGCGCCGCCGACGGACGTGGTCTACTTCCACCGCAAGGTCGGCGGCATGTTCCTCCTCGCCAACCGCATGGATGCCCGCGTCGACGCCAACGCGCTGATGGTCGAGCGTCTTTGACGCCTGCGCCGCTGATGACCCCCGAACGGGTCAGTGTCAGCGTGAGGCGTGTCTCCTGCCGGGCGCCGTGTTCCGCTAGAATTCACAACGGAATCAGATAACAACAAGGAAGAACCGATGCGCTGTAAGCACCTGCTGATCACCTGCCTATTTTCCCTCGCCATCGCCGCCTGTAGCGACAGCAACAACACCGCTATTCCGCCCGCGCCGGAGCCCCCGGCGCCCGAACCGGCGCCCACGCTCAGCGCCGAGATCCGCCGTACCGAGTACGGCATCCCGCACATCAAGGCCGATGACTGGGAGAGCCTCGGCTACGGTTTCGGCTACGCCTACGCCCAGGACAACTTCTGCGTGACCATGCGCGAGATCGTGTTCGCCACGGGCCAGTCGGCGGCGCTCATGGGCGAGGACATGGGCAGCGTCGATTCCGACTTCCTGTTCACCTACCTGAACGGTGACCGAGAGGCCTTCCAGGCCGAGTTCATCGACGCGCTGCCGCAGTTCGCCCGGGACCTCGCGGGCGGCTTTACCGCGGGTATGAACCGCTACCTCGACGAGACCGGCGTCGACAACCTCCCGGAAGGCGACCTCGGCTGTCGCGGTGCCGACTGGGTCTACGCCTTCGACGTGGTCGACTATTTCTACTACCTGCGCCGGGAGGCCCTGCGCGGCAGCTCGGACCAGGGCCTCTTCCGCAGCGCGCTGCTCTCGGTGACCGGCCCCGACGCCGTGGCGCCGGATGTCAGCCCGGAAGACCTCGAGGGCGCCCGCGAGGCCATCGGCGCCGCGGCGGCCGAACTGCGCGATGTCGATCGCGGCAGCAACGGCCTTGCCCTCGGCAGCGAGGCCACCGTCGACGGCAGCGGCATGCTCCTCGGCAACCCGCACCAGCCCTGGTTCGGCGCCGGCGCCTGGTACCAGGCCCACCTGACTCTGCCCGGCGAATACGACGTGGCCGGCGCCGCGCTGCACGGTTTCCCCTTCATTGGCATCGGCTTCAACAAGGACGTGGCCTGGACCCATACCGTGTCCTACGCCAACCGCTTCACGCTCTACGAACTCACCCTGAACCCGGACGATCCGCTGCAGTATGACTATGACGGCAGCTGGGAAGACATCGTGCCGGTGCCCGTGGAGATCGAGGTCCGGCTCGCCGACGGCACCCTGGAGACGCGCAGCTTCACCTTCTACGAGACCCGCTACGGCCCGGTGGTGAACCTGGCCAGCGT
>CAYTJQ010000026.1:14288-17120 GCA_964438205.1 uncultured Alteromonadaceae bacterium | reverse complement strand
TGACCCAGGCGCAGCTCGACAGCTGCATCGACGGCGTCGTCGGGCCGCTGCTGGCCGATGCCACCAGCAACGTGATTCTCGCTCTCGACGGCGCCGACCCCGGTTGCGCCTGGGGTGAGGACCCGGATGCCCCCGCGGGCAGCGGCCTCTACCCGAGCCGCCTGCTGCCGCAGCTGCGCACCCGGGACTACGTGGGCAACAGCAACAACAGCTACTGGCTGAGCGACGCCGACAACCCGCTGGAGGGCTTCCCCACGGTCATGGGTCCGCTGGGCTACGAGGGGCTGCAGCAGTTCCTGCGCACGCGCATCGGCCACCTCATGGTCGCCGAGCGCAAGGCGGCGACGGACGGTCTGTCGGAAACGCCGCTGTTCACCCTCGAGACGCTCGAGGGCCTGATGTACGCGAACCGCGTCTACGGCGCCGAGGTGACCCTCGATGACGTGCTCGCGGTCTGCGAGCGCGAGGCCGCCGCGGGGGTGAGCGAGGCCTGCGCCGCGCTCGCCGCCTGGGACCGGCGTGTCGACACGGACAGCCGCGGCGCCCAGGTGTTCAACGAATTCTGGCGGGAGATCCGCGGCGAACTCGGCAACGACTTCCAGAACGTGGTCGACAGCGATGAGTTCTGGGCGGTCGACTTCGATCCGGCGGACCCGCTGAACACGCCGCGCGGCATCGCCGTCGACCTGCCGGCGAACGAGACCCGCGTCATCGAGGCCCTCGCTGCGGCCAGCAAGCGCCTGGCCGATGCCGGGGTAGCCCTCGATGCGCCCTGGGGCGAGGTGCAGTTCCTCGAACGCGGCAACGAGCGGGTGCCGATCCACGGCGGTGCCGGCACCATGGGTGTCTACGGCGCGATCAGCGCGGGCCTTTCCGAGGGCGGCTATGCCAACCCGTCATCGGGCAACTCCTACATCCAGGCGGTGACCTGGGACGAAAGCGAGTGCCCCATCGCCGATGTCATCCTGGTGCCCTCGCAGTCCACGGATCCGGCCTCGCCGCATTTCGCGGACCAGACGAAGCTCTACGCCGACAAGCGCTGGGTGCGCTTCCCATTCTGCGAGGACGACATCGCCGCCAACCAGCTGGGCGACACGCTGATCCTGGAAAAGTTCGACTGAAGCTCGACGACGCGCGCCCACCGCCGCCGGTGGGCGTAAGCTTCCTGGATGAGTGAGCGCACCCTGACGCTGGTCCTCGGCGACCAGCTATCCCTCGCCAACCCCGCCCTCGCGGCCACGGACCGCGAGCGCGACGTCGTGCTCCTGGCCGAGGTGGCCGAGGAGGCCGCCTACGTCGCCCACAACCGGCACAAGATCGCGCTGATCTTCTCGGCCATGCGCCACTTTCGCGGCGCGCTCGAAGCCGAGGGGTATACGGTGCACTACATCGCTTACGAAGACGGCGTGGCCAGCCTCGAGGCGGCCGCCCGGCAGGTGCTCGACGCCACGGGTGCGCAGGCGCTGCGCTGCTGCGAGCCGGGCGAAGCGCGCCTCGCCGAGGCGATGGCCGGCTGGGGAGCGCGCCTGGGCGTGCCCGTCGTCATCCTTAACGACAGCCGCTTCCTCTGCTCCCGCGAGGACTTCGCGGCCTGGGCCAAGGGGCGCAAGCAGCTGCGCATGGAGTATTTCTACCGGGAGATGCGCCGCCGCTACCGCCTGCTCCTCGACGGGGACGGCGAGCCCGAGGGCGGCCAGTGGAACTACGACGCCGATAACCGCAGCGGCTGGCGCGCGAGCGAGGCGGTGCCCGAGCGCCCGGCGGCGGCGCTGGATGCCACGACCCGGGGAGTCCTGGCCCTGGTGGCCGAGCGCTTCCCCGACAACCCTGGCGACCTCGGGGCCTTCCGCCTCGCGGTCACCGCGGAGGCGGCGGAGGCGCAGTTCCAGTGGTTCCTCGACCACGCGCTGGACCGCTTCGGCACCTACCAGGACGCGCTGGCCGAGGAGTCGCCCTGGCTGTTCCACAGCCTCATCTCCATGTACCTGAACATCGGCCTGCTGGAACCGCTCGCCCTTTGCCGGGCGGTGGAGGCGCGCTGGCGTGACGGCGCCTGCTCGCTGGCCGCGGCCGAGGGCTTTATCCGCCAGATCCTCGGCTGGCGCGAGTACGTGCGCGGCATCTACTGGCTGCACATGCCCGGCTACGGCGAGCACAACGCGCTCGCCGCCACGCGCCCGCTGCCCGACTGGTTCTGGAGCGGCGACACGGACCTGCGCTGCCTGCAGCAGGCGCTGAAGCAGACGCTGGACCTGGGCTATGCGCACCACATCCAGCGCCTGATGGTCATCGGCAATTTCGCCCTGCTCGCCGGGCTGGACGTGCGGGCGGTCTGCGACTGGTACCTCGCGGTCTACGTGGATGCCTTCGAGTGGGTCGAGCTGCCGAACACCCTGGGCATGGCGCTCTACGGGGACGGCGGCATCATGGCGAGCAAGCCCTACGCGGCCTCCGGCAAGTACATCCGGCGCCAGGGAAACCACTGCGCGAGCTGCCGCTACGATGTGCGCAAAACCACGGGGGAGGGTGCCTGCCCCTACAACGCCCTCTACTGGCGCTTCATCGACCGGCACGCCGACTACCTGAAGAAAAACGCCCGCATGGGGCTCATGGTGGGCAGTTGGCAGAAGCGCAAGGCCGCCGAGCGCAGGGCCATCGTCGCCTGGGCCGACGGCGAGCTCGAGCGCCTCGCCCCTGAAGGCAACTAGCCCGGCTGGCGGTCCCGCCGCTTCCAGCGCTGGCTCGAACAGCGCCGGGAACAGTACACTACCTCGTCCCAGTTCCGCTTCCAGCGGGCGCGCCAGGTAAAGGAGCGCTCACACACCGGGCAGA
>CAYTJQ010000026.1:0-14188 GCA_964438205.1 uncultured Alteromonadaceae bacterium | reverse complement strand
CCGCGCGGATCGGCGCCGACCCCGGCGATGTACTGCCAGTTGCCGTAGTTGCTGGCGACATCGAAGTCGATCAGGTGCTTCTCGAAGAAGGCCGCCCCGAAGCGCCAGTCGATACCGTACTCGTGCACGAGGCAGCTGGCGGCGAGCTGGCGGCCGCGGTTGCTCATCCAGCCCGTTTCCACCAGCTGGTGCATGCAGGCGTTGACCAGCGGGAAATTGGTGTCGCCCTGGCACCAGCGGGCGAAGTTGCGCGGCTCGAAGGTGCAGTTGTGCAGCCGCCGCCTGCGGTTGCCGCCGTGCAGGCGGAACAGGCTGCGGCTGTCGGCGAGCGCCCGCCAGTGATAGAACTCGCGCCAGAGCAGCTCGAAGTAGAGCCAGTAGCTGGATTCGTTGCTGCCGTGGGCCGCCTCGCAGTCGGCGATGGCCGCGGCCACCTCCCGCGGTGACAGGCACCCGGTGGCCAGCCACGGCGACAGCGTCGACGAGCCGTCGAGGGGATCGAGGCCGTCGCGGGTCTCCTTGTAGCGGTAGAGGCCGCCCTCGGGGCTGACGAAGCGGGCCAGGCGGCGCTCGCCCTCGCTGCGGCCCCCGCGCAGCGGCAGCGCCGCCGGCGGCCGGGCAGACGGCAGTGGCGTCGTGTCGAAGGGCACGGCCGGCGGAGGCGGCAGCACCGTCGGCGCTGGGAGCGGCGGCAGCGGGATGGCCTTTTCCTCCACTGCGCGCCGGAAGGGAGTGAATTGCGCCGGCAGCCCGGTCAGCGGAAAGGGCAGATCCGCCTCGGCAAAGAGCGTGTCGCCCTGGTGAACGTCCACGGGCACGGCGAGCGTGCGCTGCAGCCGCGCCAGGGAGGCCTCCTCGTAGGCCCCGGGGGTGCGCGCCGTCGCCACGCGGTCGATGCGCAGCTGCTCGACCAGCTGCGGGATGACGAGCTCCGCTGAACCCTGCAGCACCAGGAGATCCTGGCCTAGCGCTGCGAGGGCCTCGCGCAGGGCGCGGACGCTTTCCACGAGGAACCGCTCCCGCTGCGGTCCGGGCTCGTTCTGGTGGCACCAGGGACGCTGCCGCGGCCACAGGTAGAGAAGCAGCAGCTGCTCGCCCTCGGCCTGGGCCGCCAGGCCCGGGTTGTCGGCGAGGCGCAGGTCGTTCTGGAACCAGTAGAGGCGGCGCATCAGGGAGCTCGCGGTGCGTGTGGGGGTATGGGGAGGCTACGCAGGCGCCGCAGCGGCAGATTGGCGCCCCGGGGCCGTTCTGGTGCCCCCGCGGTCGTGCTCACCCACCCCGGGTTCGAGCAAAGCGCCTTTTACTGCCAGGCCCGACTACTGCCAGGCCCGACCGAGTCCGGCGCGCCGTCGCGGGACATCCTCCGGCGCCGCAGGCGCCCTCGTCGGCGACCCCGGGCGGGTTGTGTTTGCCGGTACCGTCACCTTCTCCATCTTCTCCAGCAGGTCCCGCCGCAGCCAGAGGTTCCTGGGTGCGGGCTGGCCGGCGCCGGCTTCAACCTGGTCTGCCTGGCTCTGCCGCCGTCGGCTCACGGCGCCTGCTCCGCCACCCGGCCGCGGACCGCCTTGGCGCGATAGAGCGCCTGGTCGGCCCGCTCCAGCAACGCCATGGGTGATTCGCCGGGCTGGTGTGCCGCGACCCCGATGCTGACCCGGGGCAGGGCGAGGTCCTTCTTGCCCTCGACATCAGCCGGCTGCAGCAGCCCCCGCGAGAGGTTCTCGCGGATTCGGCAGGCGACGTCAGCGGCGATGTCCTCGTTCGTCCCGGGCATGAGCACCGCGAACTCGTCGCCGCCGTGGCGGAAGACGAGATCGGTGTCGCGGGTACTGGCGAGCAGTATCTCGCCGATGCCGCGCAGCGCGCGATCGCCGGCGAGATGACCATGGCGGTCGTTCAGAGCCTTGAAGTCATCCACGTCGAGCAGCAGCAGCGAGAGCGGTGCCCCGACGCGCCGGGCGCGGGCGAACTCGGTCGCGAGGCCCTCGTCGAGGGCATTGCGGTTGAGCAGGCGGGTCAGGGCATCGCGGGTGGCGAGATCCTCGAGGCGCTGCCGCTCGCGGGCGAGGCGCAGGCCCTTGGCGAGGGCGCCGAGGCCGCGCTCGATGGCGACGAGGTGCGCCTCCTCGTACTGGGCGCGGCGCATGAGGGTGATCTCGCCGAGGTACTCCCCGTCCAGCTGCAGCCGGTAGGTGCAGCGGTACGGGTGGCTCTGCCCCAACTGGCGCTCGCTACTCTCGCTGTCCAGGTGGAGGCCCAGGCCCTGGGCGAGCTCGGCCCCCTCGGCCCAGGACAGGAAGCGCTGCAGCAGCAGGTCGTCGTTGTCACAGCCGAGCAGGCGCTCGTGGAGCGCGAGGAGGCGCTCCGCAAGTTCGGCCCTGTCGGTGTTCGCTGGGCTGACGGCTGTCCGGGTCGGGGCCCGGTGCCGGATCAGCGGGATTACAGTGTCCACGGTCATGCCTCGGCAAAAAGTTCCCGAGACTGTTTAGCAAGCTGCGTGCCAGTTTAATTTAATGGATTTTTGACGAATTTAGACCACTGATCGGTGCTTTTGGCGTATCTTGCGCCGCCGGGTCATGAAATCCGCCGGCAAGGCGGCAAGGTGTCAAGGATCCGTCACGCCTTGCCGAGGCTCTGCCGGTCGCCCGATCGCTCCGTGCTGCCGTCGCCGGCGTAGAGCCGCAGCCCCGAATCCGTCGCCCGCAGGATGCCCAGCGCGCGCTCGGCGCGGTCCTGCTGCCGCCGGATGAGCTGGCCGTTGTCCCGGTTGATCGTCTCGCAGCGCTCGCCCTGCGCCAGCAGCCGGTCGCGAAGGGCCGCGGCGGCGGTCGTGTCGGCCAGGGCCTCGATGATCTCGCCGAGCGGACGGCCGCCGCAGCGGGCCACACGCTCCGCCTGCAGGCGGGAGTGCTGTTCGAGCCGGGCCGCCTTGTCGGCAACGGCGGCTTCGATGGCGGCGGGGTCGCGCCCGGTGAGGGCGTCCCGCTCGGCAAGGAGGGCGGACTCGAGCGCCTGCAGCGACGCGACTTCGTCTTCGAGCGCAGTGAGAAGGGCGGGCGTCTCCGGTGGCTGCGCCACGAACGTCAGGATCGCTCCTGCTCGGCGCGCAGGAGCTTGTCGGCGATAGCGAGCGGGTCGATGCGATAGCTGCCCTCGCGCACGGCATTGCGCAGCTCGGCGACACGGGCTTCATCGATGCCGGGCAGTTCCTGCAGCCGTGTTTCCAGGGCCAGCAGTTCCTCGGCGCTGCGGGTCAGCGATACCTGGTCCCCCCGGGCAGCGGTTGCCCCGGCGCCGGCAGCCCCGGCGCCCGCGCGCTCCGGCCGGCTTGCGGGACGCGTTCCCTCGGCTTCCGAGCGCCCCGGCCGGACGTTCACGTTGTTGTCGATGGGATCCATGAATCTCCCGATGGGTGCGCCTGGCGCCCCGTTCTGCGGCTTACTCCGGGCTTAGCGACCGAAGCGGAAAAAAGTTTAGCATAGCTCACCGGCCCGCTCACGGGATGCGCACCGTGCCATCCGCGGCGACCACGCCTTCCACGGCCCGTCCCGAGCTCAGGTTGGTCACGCGCAGGCGGTCACCGGCGGCACCGCTGTCCAGCGCCCGGCCCTGCATCCTCACCTCCAGCCCGGCGCTACCCGCCACCAGGGTGACGGTCTGGCCGCGCTCGACCAGCAGGGGCGCTGCCAGCAGCCCCTGCTGCAGGGTCGATCCCGCCGGCAGGTCGCGGCGCGCCTCCAGCCCCACGATCCGGGCCGGGTCGAGAATGAGCGTGCCGGGGCGGGTCCCGATCTCCCGCTTCACAAGCTCCAGGTCGGAGCGGACGATGCGCTCGCCGCGGCCGACGGACCGGACCAGTACCGGCACCTCCAGGGTGGCCAGGACCGTCGCCTGTACGTACAGCGACCAGGGCGAGGGTTCGGCGCAGCGGACCTTCACGCTCATGGCGCCGAGGCGCGGACTGTTCCCGGTGACTGCCGTTGCCAGCGGCGCTGCGCAGGTGGGCAGGCGCAGCCGCTGGTCCAGGGGCTGCACCGTGACCTGCAGGTCGGCAAAGCCGGCCTGCGTGGCCCGCGCGGCCGCCGCCCGGGAGGCGGCATCCGCAATCGCCTGCAGCGACTGCACCGGCTCTGCGACTGCGGTACGCGGCAGCACCGCCAGCGCAGCCGCCGCCAGCGCAGCAAAAAGCGCCGGGCAGCGCCAAAAAAACGTCACTTTTATCGCCAGGATCCTCATGGCCACGTGCGCTGCAGCATCCGTGCCAGCGACCGGGCGGCAAGGCGGGCGGCAAAGCTTGCCGCTCCGCCGCCCGCTGCCCCCGTTCCCGCGCCCTCGTGTACTTCTAACCTTCTGATAAATAGGATAAAAATAAACTGGCACACAAATTGATAATAAATCGGCAACAGTCAGCGAAGCAGTCACGGGAGAGGATCGATGGCATTTGCAGACCGGGTCATGGGCGTGTCGCCACAGGCGCTGCAGCTGCGCGCCCAGCGCCTCGAACTGATCGCAGGGAACCTGGCCAACGCCGACACGCCCGGTTATAAGGCTCGGGACATCGATTTCCGGCGGGCCATGGCTTCCGTCGCCGGGGGAGCGCCGGGTCCCGGCGAACTGCGGCGGACCCACGCGCGGCACCTGGCCGCGGCCGGCCTGGCGGCCAACGGCGACCCGGCGGCGGATGTGCGTTTCCGCCTACCGTCGCAGCCGTCCATGGACGGCAACACGGTGGAGACGCAGCGCGAGCAGGCGGCCTTCATGGATAACGCGGTGCGCTACCAGGCCAGCCTCACGCTCCTCGACGGGCGCATCAAGTCGGCGATCAACACGCTCCGCGGTGGCCAGCGATGAGCCTCTTCAACATCATGGCGGTCTCGGGCAGCAGCCTCGAAGCCCAGGGGCTGCGCCTGAATACCATCGCCAGCAACCTCGCCAATGCCAACAGCGTCGCCGGCTCGGAGCGCGATGCCTACCGGGCCCGCCTGCCGGTCTTCGAGACCGTCTACCGGGATGCCGCGGGTGAGCGCGGCGCCAGTGCCGGGGTCCGCGTCCGGGGGGTCGTCGAGTCGGCGCTGCCGCCGCGGCAGGAGTACGACCCGGGCCACCCGCTGGCAGATGCCGAGGGGTATATCTACCGGCCGCAGATCGATGCCGTCGACGAGATGGCGAACATGATCGCCGCGTCGCGTGCCTACCAGAACAGCGTCCAGGCCATGAACACGGCCAAGCAGCTGATGCTGCGCACGCTGACGCTGGGCCGCTGAACACGATGAGAGCGACAGGACGAGAGCCATGGATAACGTCAACAGCCTGAGTGAACTCTTCCCCGTTCGCGACAGCTCGAGCGACCGGGGCCCGCGCACCGTGGAGCAGATGGGGTCGGAGGACTTCCTGGCGCTCATGGTTGCGCAGCTGGAAAACCAGGACCCGACCAAGCCCATGGACAACATGCAGTTCATGGGGCAGCTGGCCCAGTTTGGCACGGTATCGGGCATCCAGGACCTGCAGGACAGCTTTTCCGGCCTGTCCAGCAGCCTGACGGCCTCCCGCGCCCTCGAGGCGGCGAACCTCGTCGGGCGCCGCGTGGCGACGGAGGGCAATGTCGCGCTGCTGGCACCCGGCGGCGCCGGTGCAGCGGACCCGGAGCAGTTGTCCCTGGGGGCGACCGTCGAGGTGCCCTCCGGCGTGACGGCCGCGCGGCTCTTCATCCAGGATACGAGTGGCCGGCTGGTCTACAGCGCAGACCTGCCGGTCACCGAGGGCAAGCTGCCGGTCAGCTGGAACGGTGTCGATGCCGGCGGTGAGCAGCTGCCGGCCGGTGCCTACCGGATTTCCGCCGAGGCCGTGCGCAATGGCGAGCCGGTCACGATGGCGGTGAATGCACACCAGCAGGTGACCTCGGTCGCCCTCGACAGCGGCAGCGGTGGCGTCACCCTTGGTCTTGCCGACGGCCGGGATATCGCCATCGACCAGGTAGTGAGTTTTCTCTAGCAACACCGACCAGCGGGGCGCCCGGCGCCTTGCTGGCTAGCGATCGTCAGGAGCAGGAACATGGCATTCGACACGGCAATTTCGGGGATCAACGCGGCAACCGCCGACCTGAACGTGATCAGTAACAACATCGCCAACGCGTCCACCGTGGGCTTCAAGAGTTCCCGCGCGGAGTTTGCCGACGTCTATGCGACGAGCCTGCTCGGCGCCGGCAGCAACGCCATCGGCAAGGGCGTCAGCCTGGTGGGGGTGACCCAGGAGTTCGGGCAGGGCAACGTCAGCTTTACCAACAACTCGCTGGACCTGGCCATCAACGGCGGCGGCTTCTTCCAGCTCAGCAACCAGGGGGCCCTCGAGTACACGCGGGCCGGTGCCTTCCAGGTGGACCGGGAGGGCTTCATCATCAGCAACCAGGGTGCCCGGCTGCAGGGCTTCCAGGTCACGCCGGCGGGCGATATCTCCGGGCAGATCGGGGACATCCAGATCGATACCTCCCTGATCGACCCGAACCCGACGGGGCTGGTCGATCTCACCTCGAACCTCGATTCCCGGGAGATCCAGCCGACGGTACCCTTCGGCGGTCCCTTCGATGCCTTCGCCTCGCCCCCGACGGCCCCGGACCCCTCGTCCTACAACGCCACCACCTCCACGACCATCTACGACGGGCTGGGCAATCCGCACGTGCTCAGCCTCTACTTCGTGAAGACGGGGGCGGCGAACGAGTGGGAGGTCCACTCGCTCATCGACGGGGTGACGACCTCCGGGCCGGACACGCTGACCTTCCAGTCCAATGGCCAGTTCGACCCGGCCTCGCTGCCCGTCGAGGTGAACATCACCGGCTGGACGCCGCTCAACGAGGCCGGTGCCCCCACCGGTGCGGCCGCCCAGGATCTCGTGGTCAACCTGTCCGACACGACCCAGTTCGGCACGCCGTTCGCGGTGAGCAGCGTGGCCCAGGATGGCTTCGGCGCGGGCCAGCTGCGGGGCCTGGAGATCGACGAGTCGGGGGTGGCCTTCGCCCGCTACACCAACGGTGAGTCCCGGGCCCTCGGCCAGATCGCGCTGGCCAACTTCAACAACCAGAACGGCCTGCAGCCGATCGGTGACACCAACTGGGTGGAGACCTTCGCCTCCGGCCCGGCCAACGTCAGCGAGCCCGGCACCTCCGGCCTGGGGGTGGTCCAGTCGGCCGCCCTCGAGGAGTCGAACGTCGAGATCACCGCGCAGCTCGTGGAGCTCATCGTCGCCCAGCGCAACTTCCAGGCGAACGCGCAGGTGATCCAGTCCGAGGATGCAATCACCCAGACCGTGATCAACCTCCGCTGACGGGACTAGCCAGTCGCCATGGACCATTTCATCTACACGGCAGCTTCCGGGGCACGCGAGACCGTCCTCGCGCAGGCGGTCAACAGCCATAACCTGGCCAACGTGGCCACGCCGGGCTTCAAGGCCGACCTCGTGCAGGCCGAGAGCCGCTACCTCGTCGGCGCCGGCGAGGAAACGCGGGTCTTCGGCGCGCTGCGCGACCAGGGCGTGGATTTCTCCGCCGGGCCCATGCAGACCACGGGCCGGGACCTGGACGTGGCCATCGTCGGCGACGGCTGGATGGCCGTGCGCGGCCCGGACGGGACCGAGGGCCTGACGCGGCGCGGTGACCTGCGGGTGGACCCCTTCGGCCTGCTGACCAACGGCGCCGGTCAGCAGGTGTTCGGCAACGACGGACCGATCGCACTGCCGCCGTTCAGCACCCTGACCATCGGCACGGACGGCACCCTGTCCATCGTGCCGATCGGCGGGCGCCCGGACAACCAGGTCGCGATCGACCGGATCAAGCTGGTCAATCCGCCGCCGGCCTCCCTGGAAAAGGGCCCCGAGGGCCTCATGCGCCTCGGCCCGGGCGTCGAGTCCGTGGCCGATGCGGCGGTGCGCCTCACCCCGGGGGCGCTGGAGGGCAGCAACGTGAACAGCGTGTCCGCCATGGTGAAAATGATCGAGCTGGCCCGCGAGTATGAAACGCACGTGCGCATGATGAAGATCGGCCAGGAGCTCGACAGCTCGTCGGCCGAGCTCATGAGCCTGCAGTAGGCCTGCACGCAGGCGTATCAGCAGGCGTACGAGCAGGCGTAAACAAGGAGCCCGAACCGTGAACCAGTCCCTGTGGATCTCCAAGACCGGCCTCGACGCGCAGCAGACGCGTATGGCCACGATCGCCAACAACCTGGCCAACGTCGGTACCACCGGCTTCAAGCGCAGCCGGGCCATCTTCGAGGACCTGCTCTACCAGAACGTGCGCCAGGTCGGCGCCCAGTCGTCGCAGACGACCCTGCTGCCCTCCGGGTTGCAGCTGGGCACCGGGGTGCGCGTGGTGGCCACGGAGAAGCTGTTCACCCAGGGCAACCTGACCCGTACGGAGAACTCCCTCGATATCGCGGTGCAGGGGCGCGGCTTCTTCGAGATCCTGCTGCCCGACGGTTCCCAGGCCTTCACCCGGGACGGTTCCTTCCAGATCAACGACCAGGGCGTCATGGTCACCTCCGAGGGCTACCAGCTGCAGCCGCCGATCAGCATCCCGCAGAACGCGCTCTCGGTCAGCATCGCCCGCGACGGCACGGTCTCCGCCAGCCTGCCGGGTGTCGCCCAGGTCAGCCAGGTGGGCAACATCCAGCTCACGGACTTCATCAACCCGGCGGGGCTGGAGGCGCGCGGCGAGAACCTGTTCGTCGCCTCCGGGGCGAGCGGCCCGCCGCAGCCCGGCAATCCGGGCATCAATGGCCTCGGCACCCTGGTGCAGGGCTACGTCGAGAGCTCGAACGTCAACGTGGTCGAGGAACTGGTCAGCATGATCGAGACGCAGCGCGCCTACGAGATGAACTCGAAGGCCATCTCGACCGCCGACCAGATGCTCCAGTTCGTGTCCCAGAACCTGTGACCGTGACCCTGACCGTGACGGCGACTGAGACCGTGAACCGCGCCGCTGCTGCCTGCCTGCTCTTCGCCCTCGCCGGCTGCGCCGGTATCCCCGAGGACAGCCACCCCCTCTACGGCCCCGTCGAGCCGATCGACTACTCGCAGCTGCCCCAGCCCCAGAACAACGGCGGCCTGTATACCCAGGGCCGCTACCTGTCGCTCTTTGCCGATGTCCGCGCGGGGCAGGTGGGCGACATCGTCAGCATCGTGCTGGTGGAGTCCACCGACGCGAGCAAGAGCGCGGATACCGCGCTGGACCGGGCCAGCGGCATCGATATCGGCAATCCGACGGTCTTCGGCAAACCGGCCTCGCTGCGTGGCGGCGAATATGACCTCAGCGTCTCGGCGGAGAGCGAGAGCAACTTCGCGGGGGAGGCCGAGAGCAGCCAGAGCAACAGCCTGCAGGGCTCCATCGCGGTGCAGGTCTCCGAGGTGCTGCCCAACGGCAATCTCATCGTCCAGGGCGAGAAGTGGATCCGCATCAACCAGGGCGACGAGTACATCCGCCTGCGCGGCATCATCCGGCCCCAGGACCTGAGCCCGACGAATACGATCCCGTCGACCCGCGTGGCGAACGCGCGGATCTCCTACAGCGGCAGCGGGGTGGCCAACGAGACCAATACGCCCGGCTGGCTCACGCGCTTCTTCATGAGCCCCCTGATGCCGTTCTGATGCCCCGGAGTCCCACCATGCGCCGCCTTGCCAACCCCCTGCTCTTCCTGCTGGCGCTGAGCCTGCTGGTGCCGGTCCTCGCCGTGCCGGCGCAGGCCGCGCGCATCAAGGATATCGCCTCGATCGCGGGCGTGCGCACGAACCAGCTGGTGGGCTACGGCCTCGTGGTCGGCCTCGACGGCACCGGCGACCAGGTGATCCAGGCGCCGTTCACGGTGCAGAGCCTGAAGAGCATGCTCGCGCAGCTCGGGGTCAACGTGCCCGAGGGCGTCAACCCGCAGCTCACCAACATCGCGGCGGTCATGGTCACGGCGGAGCTGCCCGCCTTCGCCAAGCCGGGGCAGACTATCGACATCACCGTATCGTCGATCGGCAACGCCAAGAGCCTGCGCGGCGGCTCGCTCCTCATGACCCCGCTCAAGGCCGCCAACGGGGAGACCTACGCGCTCGCCCAGGGTTCCCTGATCGTCAGCGGCTTCGGTGCGCAGGGCGCCGACGGTTCCAGCGTCACCGTCAACACGCAGGCCGCCGGGCGCATCCCCAACGGCGCGACGGTCGAGCGCACCGTCGCCAGCCCCTTTGGCAGCGCCCCGGCCCTGGTCATGAACCTCAACGCCCCGGATTTCACCACGGCGCAGCGCCTGGCCGCGGCGATCAACGGCCGCATCGGCCAGGGGACGGCCCGCGCGGTCGATGCGGTATCCATCGAGGTCCGCGCCCCGGCCGCGCCGGAGGACAAGGTCGCCTTCCTCTCGGTGATCGAGAACCTCGAGGTGGATCCGGCCTCGTCGCCGGCCCGGGTGGTGGTGAACTCGCGCAGCGGCACGATCGTCATCGGCAGCGAGGTCCGGGTCGAGACCGCGGCGGTGGCCCACGGCAACCTCACGGTCACCGTCTCGGAGAGCATCAACGTGAGCCAGCCCGGGGCCTTCTCGCGCCGCGGCGACACGGCGGTCACGCCGGATTCCGAGGTGAGCATCGAAGAGGAGGACGCCCGCATGTTCCTGCTGCAGCCGGGCGTCACGCTGCAGGAGCTGGTGACCGCCGTGAACCGGGTGGGCGCCGCCCCGGGCGACCTCATCGCCATCCTCGAGGCCTTGCAGCAGGCGGGCGCCCTGCGCGCCCAGCTGGTCGTTATCTAGCATGGAAACGGCGGCGCTCTACAACGATTTCGCGGGCCTGGCCGAGCTGCGCCACGCGGCGGGCCGCGATGCCGGGGGCGAGCTGCGCACGGTCGCCGCGGAGTTCGAGGCCCTGTTCCTGCAGCAGGCGCTCGAGGCCATGCGCGACGCCACCATCGAGGGCGACCTGTTCCAGAGCGACGCGCTGCGCAGCTTCCGCGAGATGGCGGACCGCCAGCTCGCCGCCGACCTGGCCCGCTCCGGCGGGATCGGCCTCGCCGAGGTCATCGTCCGGCAGCTGGAAGCGGCCGGGGCGGACGGCGCGCCCATGCTCGACCGGCTGCTGCACGACGGGCTAAAGCTTTCCTCGCCGGAGTCGCTAGGGGGGGATGAATCGCAAGGTAACGGCGGCGCGGCCGCGGAGCGCTAGGGCATCGTGGCAGATACACTGAACATCGGTACGTCGGCGCTCCTGTCCCTTCAGCGTGCAATCAGCACGACCGGGCAGAACATCGCCAACGTCAACACCGAGGGCTACAGCCGCCAGCGGGTGGAGTTCGCCACGCTGCCGCCGGAGCGCACCGGGGCTGGCTTCCTCGGCAGCGGCGTCACCATCAACACCATCACGCGGAGCTTCGACCAGTTCCTTGCCGACGACGTGCGCTCGCGGACCTCATCGAGCACCGGGGTGGAGCTGTTCCGCGACCTCGCCTCGCGCATGGACGGCATTCTCGCCGACCCGGCGGTGGGCCTGGCGCCGGCCCTCGACAGCTTCTTCTCGTCGATCCAGGACGTGGCCAACAACCCGTCCTCGCTGCCGGAGCGCCAGGTGTTGCTGGGCGAGGCCCAGGGCCTGGCCGATCGCTTCCAGTATCTCGACACGCGCTTCCGCGAACTCGGGGCCGAGGTCAATGTCCGCATCGAGAACGCGGTCCGCGACATCAATGCCCTGGCGCAGAGTATTGCCGACCTGAACCAGCAGGTGGTGCGGGCCACGGCCCAGGCCGGGGGGCAGCCGCCGAACGATCTGCTGGATGCGCGGGATCGCGCCATCAACCAGCTCGCCGAGCAGATCGGGGTGACCACCGTCACCCAGGACGACGGCGCCATCAACGTGCTGGTCGGCAACGGCCAGGCGCTGGTGGTCGGCTTCAACGCGGAGGCGCTGGCGACCTTCACCGATGCCTTCGACCCCACGCGCACCAATGTCGGCATCGCCGGCCTGCCCACCCAGGGCGACATCGGCCGCTTCCTGAGCGGTGGCCAGCTCGGGGCGGCGCTGGACTTCCGCAGCCGGGTCCTCGACGGTACCCGCAACGAGCTCGGCCTGCTGGCCACCGGGGTTGCCAGCACCTTCAACGCCCAGCACCGCAACGGCCTGGATCTCAACGGCCAGCTCGGCGGTGATTTCTTCCGGCCCCTGGCACCGACGGTGGTCGACTCCAACGCCAATACCGGTACGGCGGCCGTGACCGCGGCCATCGACGACCCGGCGGCGCTCACCGGCGACAGCTACCGGCTGAGCTTCGACGGCGCGCTGTGGACGCTGCGCAACGAGGCCACCGGCAGCGCCCAGACCGGCGCCGGCCCGGCGTTCTCCGTGGACGGCTTCACCGCGACTATCAGCGGCACGCCGGCCGCGGGCGACGCGTTCCTCATCGACCCGGTGGCCCAGGGCGCCAACCTGTTCGAGGTCGTGGTGCCCGATGCCGCGGCGATCGCCGCCGCCGGCCCCCTGCGCTCCGCTGCCTCGCCGGGCAATGCGGGCAGCGGCACGCTCACCGGCCTCGCCGTGGAGGACCCTTCCGGCCTGCCCCTGGCGACCCCGGTGACCCTCACCTTCAACCCCGATGCGCTCGGCGCCGGGGTGCCGGGCTATGACGTTGCCGGGGTGCCCGGCGGGCCGATCGCCTTCGACCCGGCTAGCGATGCCGGTGGTATCGAGGTCACGCTCGCCGGCGCGACCTTCACCCTCGGCGGCCAGCCGGTGGCTGGGGATACTCTCACGATCGAGAACAACGTCGACGGGGTGGGGGACAACCGCAATGCGCTCGCCCTCGGCGCCCTGCAGGCCGCGCCGGTGCTGAACGGCGGCCAGGCCAGCTACCAGGACGCCTACGCCTCGCTGGTGGCCGGCGTGGCGGTGCAGACCCGCCAGGCGACGACCGCGGCGGATACGGAAAGCGCGCTGCTGCAGCAGGCCATCGATGCCCGCGACAGCGCCCAGGGCGTCAACCTCGACGAAGAGGCCGCCAACCTGCTGCGCTACCAGCAGGCCTACCAGGCGGCGGCCCAGGTGATCGCGGTGGCCGACGAGGTCTTCCAGACCCTGCTCGCCGCCACGCGGCGTTAACGGGAGGGAGCATGCGCCTGTCCACCGTCCAGATCTTCCAGCAGGGCGTCAACGCCATCCTCGACCGCCAGTTCGAGCTGAACCAGACCCAGCAGCAGATCGCCAGCGGCAAGCGGGTGTCGTCGCCGGCCGACGACCCGATCGCGGCGGTGCAGATCCTGGATATCTCCGAGGACCTCGAGCGCGTCGACCAGTTCCAGCGCAACGGCTCGCTCGCCGAGACCCAGCTGGCCCTCGCCGAGACCACGCTGGCGGACGTGGGCAACGTGCTGCAGCGGGTCCGCGAGCTGGTGGTGCAGGCCAACAACGCCACCCAGGATGCCGGGGCCCGTCGGGCCATCGCCGTGGAGGTGGAGCAGCGGCTGCAGGAGCTCGTTGATCTCGCCAACACCCGCGACGCCAACGACGAGTACATTTTCGCCGGCTTCCAGAGCCGCAGCCGACCCTTCGAGCAGAGCGGCGGGCAGGTGGTCTACCGGGGCGACGAGGGCCAGCGCTTCCTGCAGGTGGGCGCGGACGCACAGGTGGCGGTGCGCGAGCCGGGCTCGGGCATCTTCATCGACGTGCCGGTGGGCAACGGCCGCTTCGCCATCGCCGCGGACCCCGGCAACAGCGGCACCGGGGTGGTGCAGGTCACGGCGGCGACCGGCAGCTACGTCGCGGACGACTACACGATCACTTTCAGCCAGCCGACGCCGCAGGACCCGGTAACCTACGAGGTCACCGACGGCAGCGCCGCGGTGGTGGCTAGCGGCGGCTACACGGCCGGCGAGCCCATCACCTTCAACGGCGCCAGCGTCACCGTCGAGGGCGCGCCGGCGGACGGCGACAGTTTCAGCATCGGCACCGCGCGCCGCCAGGACCTGTTCAGCACCCTGTCGGGGATTGCCGATGCCCTCAGCGGCGCCGAGGACACCCCCGCGGGCGGTGCGGCGGTCAACAACGCGCTGAACAGCGGCCTGCGCAACCTGGACCAGGGCCTGGAAGTCATCCTCGGCAAGCGCGCGGATATCGGCGCCCGCCTGAACCGTGTCGAAACGCAGCAGGCGGTGAGCGAGGATTTCGCCCTGCAGCTGAAAGAGACGCT